>NZ_MVKV01000023.1:0-69148 GCF_002009645.1 Gordonia sp. IITR100
CCTGTCGATCCTGGAGGTTCGGCGGCGAGTACCGAGATCGTGATTCACGTGGTGACCGACGCCGACACCCTGGCCGGCGGGTCCGGACCCGGCTGGGTCGACGGGCACGGAGTGATCTCCGACGAGCATGTGCGCGACCTCGCCGCCCGGCCCGACGCGACCATCAGACCGGTCACCCCGGTCCGCACACCACCGTCGCAGGTCGTCGCCGGCGAGGGCGGATACGACGACGAGCCCACGCGGACGGCGAACATCGCCGCGCCACAGCAGGCTACAGATGACGCCGACACCAACACCAACACCGACGCCGGCGGCGCGGGTGACGCGTCGACGCCCCCGACTTCGGCCACACCGTCGACGGAGCCGCCGTCGTCGGAGATGGTGGTGGTCTACCCGGCTGCCCTGCCTGGTGACCCGTATCGTCCGACGAGTGCGTGCGCGGAGTTCGTGCGGGTGCGCGACGGCTACTGCACCGAGCCGGGTTGCACGCGTTCGGCATTCACCGGCGACGTCGATCACGTCGCCGAGTACGACCACGCCCGACCCGCCCGCGGGGGTGCGACCTCGAGTGAGAACCTCAACGCCAAATGCCGTCCCGGTCATCTGCACAAGACCCACGGTGACTGGATCGATGTGCAGTACCGCGACGACGAGGGCCGCCTGGTCACCGAATACGTCACGCCCGAGGGCTTTGTGATCCCCGGCGAGGCCGAAACCCTCGAAGACCTCTTCCCCAACCTGCGTCGCATCCGATTCGAACAAGCCGCGAAAGCCCCACCGACACCGCGGATCATCGTGCCCGAACGGCAAGGCAGACAACAGCAAGGCCGACAACCGCGCACGATCACCGAACGCACCGCCGCGAAACACGCGAAGCGGCGAGAAGAACGTGCCCGCAACAAGGCACAACGCGAAGCGGATCGACTTGCCCGAGCCGAGGCAGCCAGCCATCAACCCGACACGCCCGACGACCCGCCACCCTTCTGACAGACGCCAACACCCCGGCGGAACGTGATCGTCCACGTACCACCGGGGTGTTGGCTGGGCCTGGGCTACAGCGCGCGGGATCAGGCCGCGGAGACCTGCGCGTCGACGGCGACTTCCAGCGCCTGCGCGACGATCTCGGCGACATCGGTCATCGGCCGCACGTCGAGGGCGTCGAGCACCTCGGCCGGCACGTCGTCGAGGTCGGGCTCGTTGCGCTGCGGGATGAAGATGGTCTTCAGCCCATTGCGTTGTGCGGCAAGCAGTTTCTGCTTGACCCCACCGATCGGCAGGACCCGCCCGTTGAGCGTGACCTCGCCGGTCATCCCGACATCGCTGCGCACCTGACGTCCCGTCGCCATCGACACCAGCGCGGTGACCATGGTGACGCCGGCGCTCGGACCGTCCTTCGGCACGGCCCCGGCCGGAACGTGCACGTGGATGGTCTTGTCGAGCGCTTTCGGGTCGACGCCGAGCTGCTCGGCGTGCGCCCGCACGTACGACAGTGCGATCTGCGCCGACTCCTTCATCACGTCGCCGAGCTGGCCGGTCAACTTCAGACCCGGCTCACCCTCGGTGGCGTTCACCTCGATGAACAGGACGTCGCCGCCCATGCCCGTGACCGCGAGACCGGTTGCGACACCGGGGACCGCCGTCCGCTCCGCCGATTCCGGCGTGAAGCGCGGACGCCCCAGGTAGTCGCGCAGATCGGGCTCGTCGATGATGACGGGCGCCGTCGCGGTTCCCCCGTCTCCCGATTCGACCGCGAGGTTGGTCGCGGCCTTGCGAAGCGCCTTCGCCAGCAGCCGTTCGAACTGCCGCACACCGGGTTCGCGGGTGTAGTTGGCCGCGATCTCCCGCAGCGCCGCATCGGTGACGGTCACCTCGTCGGGTGTCAGCGCCGCCCGCTCCGCCTGCCGGGGCAGCAGGTAATCGCGGGCGATGGCGACCTTGTCGTCCTCGGTGTACCCGTCGAGCGTGACCAGCTCCATACGGTCGAGCAGGGCCGACGGGATGTTCTCGATGACGTTGGCGGTCGCGAGGAACAGCACATCGGACAGGTCGAGATCGAGATCGAGGTAGTGATCGCGGAAGGTGTGGTTCTGCGCGGGGTCGAGGACCTCGAGCAGCGCGGCGGCCGGGTCGCCCCGGTAGTCCGAGCCCACCTTGTCGATCTCGTCCAGCAGCACAACGGGATTCATCGATCCCGCCTCACCGATCGCCCGTACGATCCGGCCGGGCAGCGCGCCGACGTAGGTACGCCGGTGGCCGCGGATCTCCGACTCGTCGCGCACACCGCCGAGGGCGACGCGCACGAACTTGCGGCCCAGCGCCCGGGCGACGCTCTCACCGAGCGATGTCTTGCCGACCCCGGGAGGACCGGCGAGCACCATCACGGCGCCCGACCCGCGTCCGCCGACGACCTGCAGGCCGCGTTCGGCGCGACGAGCACGCACCGCGAGATATTCGACGATGCGGTCCTTCACGTCGTCGAGGCCGTGGTGGTCGGCGTCGAGGATCTCGCGCGCGCCCTTGACGTCGGTCGAGTCTTCGGTCCGGGTGTTCCACGGCAGGTCGAGGACGGTGTCGAGCCAGGTGCGGATCCATCCGGTCTCCGGCGACTGGTCGCTGGCACGCTCGAGCTTGCCCACCTCGCGGAGCGCGGCCTCGCGCACCTTCTCGGGCAGGTCGGCTTCCTCGACGCGGCCGCGGTAGTCGTCGGCGCCCTCGGGTTCGTCCTCGCCGAGCTCCTTGCGGATGGCGGCGAGCTGCTGGCGAAGCAGGAATTCCTTCTGCTGCTTGTCCATGCCCGCGCGGACGTCCTCGGCGATCTTCTCGGTCACCTCGGACTCGGCCAGATGATCGCCGGTCCACTCGATGAGCAGCCGCAACCGCGCCGCGGTCACCGGCGTCTCGAGCAGCTCACGCTTCTGTTCGTCGGACAGCCACGACGCATAGCCCGAGGTGTCGGCGAGATCCGCCGGATCGGACATCTTGTTGACGGCGTCGATGAGCTGCCATGCCTCGCGGCGCTGCAGCATCGCCAGCACGAGCTTCTTGTACTCGCCGGCGAGTTCACGTTCTTCGTCGGTGGCGTCAACGGCGTCGACCTCGGTCACCTCGACCCACAGCGCCGCACCGTGACCGGGTGTCCCGGTCCCGATCTGCGCGCGCTGCTCACCCTTGACGACGGCTGCCATGCCGCCGCCCGGGATACGGCCGACCTGCACGATCGACGCGATGACACCGTAGGTCGGATACCGGTCGTCCAGACGTGGGGCGACCAGCAGTTTCCCGGTCTCGCTCGCCCGGGCGGCGTCGACCGTGGCCTGTGCGGCATCGTCGAGCGGAATGGGCACGACCATGCCGGGCAGGACGACGACGTCGGGAACGAAGAGAACCGGCAGTGAATATGTCTGCGACATGAAACCTCCAGAGTTAAGTCTGACCGACTCAACCAAGGTGGCAGGAATCTTGTTCCCGGGCGATTTATGCCAGGAGCGAACGGGGTGCGGCCGACAGTTCACGAGAGTGGTCAAGGCTGATGCAAGGGTTGCGCAGTGTCCCGAGCGGTACCATCTCCAGACTCCCAGACAGCGACCAACCGCAACGACACTCAAGCACAGAGCAGTAACGGGTGACTTGCGATGCAACTATGGAGACCACCGCCCGAGATGCTCAACGCTGCCGCACGCCTGGCGTCCGAACCGCCTGACGTCCGATAACCTCTGACACGTCTACCGGACGCCCAGGCTCTGTATTGAACCATCGGCCGAAATGCAGCTGAGACACTGGACCGTCCACAAACCGCGAGAGTTGAGGACAGATGAAAGCGATTGCTTTCAAAGGGAACAAGGGCGGGTTCGACTGGGCGCTCCTCGAGGGGGACCATCGCGCTAATGCAACAATCATCGAGCGCAGCAAGTCGCCTGCGCCAGTTGATGAGCGTGAAGCTCAACTAGCGTGGATCTTCCGAGAGGTTGAAGAACTACTACGTTTACACACACCCTCACGCGCAGCGATCCTCAGGGTCGGTGGCGGGACCTTCAGCGACTCGCTTAGTCAACGAATCGAAGTCGACGGCGTAATACTAGCCACCCTAGGATCAATGCGAATTCCAACCCAGGCAATCAAAAGCGTCTCTCTAGCTAAGCGGTTCAACGTCAAGAAGGACGAACTGGACGCACTTTTGGACACATTCCCTTGCATCGACGGTCTACCGAAAACCCACCGAGAGATCGTCGCACTTGGCCTGTCTCAACTCTCCTCGGAACTGTGACACAGTTCGAGAGAGAAAGACTGCTCGGGCAAGGACACTTCGGCAAGGTTTATCTCGAATACGACAAAGGCCTCGGCGACTATTGTGCAGTAAAGTACCTTGCGGAGTACAATTTTTTAGTCACAGAGCATGCCGAAGCCCAAGCAATGCGCCTTGGAAAGCACAATAATGTTGTTGAGATCTTCTCAACTGACCTCATCGAGGACGTACCGGTGATCCGCATGGAATACCTGCCGCAAGGCAGTGTGGCCGCCAAGTACGGTCGAGAACCGGCACCCGTGCTCGACACACTGCTGATTGTGGAGGCGGCGTGTCGAGGGGTTGAGCACATCCACTCGGTTGGACTACTCCACCGGGATATCAAACCTGCAAACCTCCTCCTCGATGATAAATACGTGGCGAAAGTCAGCGATTTCGGCTTGGCCTGTCGCGCAGGAGAAATCGAAGAAACCCCAATACCCTACACTCCCCACCTGCCGCCTGAGTCTCGCGATCAGGGCAGCATTACAGACCCCTTAGGGGACGTGTACGGATTGGGCGCGACAACCTATCGCCTCCTGAACGGCGATCGACACGTCCGCGGCAAGATGGACAACCCCGACGCACATCATATAAAGACCGATTACTGGCAACCATACGTTCATAAATCGCTGCGAAGAGCCGTAACGAAGGCGTTACACAAAGACCCGACGAGACGAACCCCGTCGGCACGCGATTTTCGTCACGACCTAGAACACGCCCGGCCAGTGGTTAGTTGGTCACCAGCACCCCAAGCCACCCCTCAGTGGCGAGGCACCCAGCTCTCGGGAACCCGCTGGGAGGCCACAATAAAGCGTAAGAACCGATCTGGGGATTTCGTGTTCAACGTCCGCCGAGATGTATCCGGGAGGGGGTTTCGAACTCTGCGAGCAGATATCGGCGAATACGCCACGGCCGAAGATGCCTTGCAACACGCCGAGGAGGTGCTTCAACGCATCGCGGTAACCGGTTCATAAGCCCGTATCTGACTGCGAGGCACGTGTCGACCAACCTGCTCACCGGCCAGGCTGATGCTCCTAGGTCCGCCTCCAGGGGAGGCGTTACTGCGCTTTTCACACCCTCAGTCGTCCCACGCGAAGCCGTCCGGATCGGTCAGCTCGCCGGCGTCGCCGCCGATCATCAGCCGGTGGGAACCCGAACCGTCCGGGTGGACACCCGCATCCTTGGCCGCGGCCTTGCGGCCGTAGAGTGCCAGCTTGATCGAGTTCGGGGCACTCTCGAACTCGACATACTTACGGCCGAAGCTCTTGGCCACGGTGAATCCGCGGCTCACATAGAACCCCTTGGTCGCCGCGACGTCGTCGACGCCGAGCAGCAGGACCAGATCGTCGACCTCCCGCTCCGGCGCGCCGGTCGGCTTCTTCGACGAACTGGCGACCTTCCAGATCGCGCCGTCGGGCGCCTGGACGACACCGCCGTATCCCCAGAAGGACTTCTTGGCGGGTTTGAGCACCGTGGCGCCGGCCTCGATCGCCGGCAGCAGGAAGGAGTCGGCAACCGTCGGATCGGCGACCACGAGAGAGACCACGAAACCGCGGAAACCCGAGGTCGGCGAGTCTCCCGCGCGGAACCGCAGTCGGTCGCCGAGTCCGAAGGCCTTGTCGTAGAACGCTTGTGCTGTAGCGATGTCAGTGACGTCGAGTGTGAGTGCGTTGATGTTCGTCATGCTTCGACGCTAAGACGCCGACCCGGCCGGACGCTTCTCGATTCCTGACCGGTCGCGAACCTCAGGTGAGGTCGACCGCGGCGCGGGTAGCGAGGACGACGATCTGGGCGATCACCAGAACCGCGACCGCGACGAAGAACGCCGCGGTGGTCACGACGACACCGGCCGCCCCGCGCAGCGCACCCGGCACAGCTTGCAGCCAGGACACGGAGAGTCGGTGTGCGGGTGCGACATCGGGGGTCATGGGCGGTCCTCTGCATACAACGAGCGACCACACCGTTGTGGTCGCAGTCACAACACTCAATCACAAGTAAGTACTTCTGTGCCACAAATAGTCATCAAGACTCATCCCGACCCGAACTCTCCGGCGCTGACCGTCCGAAACCCCGCCCGCCACGAAGTGCGGTAGAACCGAACCGACACCCACCCGAGGAGCCCACATGTCGATCGTCACGCCGACCACCACTCGTCAGCCGCTGGGCCGGGCCATCGCCCGGATCGCCCTGGGAGCGGTGCTGGTGATTGCCGGCGTCGGCCACCTCACCGCCCAGCGCGAGGAGTTCCAGGCACAGGTCCCCGACTGGGTGCCGTTCAGCAAGGACTTCGTGGTGCTGGCCTCCGGCGGCGTCGAGATCGCCCTGGGCGCCGCGTTGATCGCGCTGCCCCGCCACCGCAAGGTGGTGTCGTGGATCGTGGCCGCGTTCTTCGTGGTCATCTTCCCCGGCAACATCAACCAGTACGTCGAGCACATCGACGCCTTCGGACTCGACACCGACGAGAAGCGCCTGACGCGACTGTTCTTCCAGCCCGTCCTGGTGCTCTGGGCCATCGCGGCCGGCACGGGCGAACGCCGGGCCTAACCTGCCCGGGTAGCCGCATCCTGACAGGCGGTGTCCACACCCGCACGGACCTGCGGCCGCACATCAGTGCTCGAGCGGATCGTGCACGCCGCCACCAGCCCGCCGACCGCGCAGCACGCCGCGCAGATGTACATGGCCGTCCGGAAGCCGTCGCCGAGCGGATCGCCGGGGCCCGCATCGATCCCCGCCACGGCGGGCAGCACCGCCACCGCAAGCAACCCCGCGAGCCGCGCCACCGCGTTGTTCACGCCCGACGCGGTACCGGCGAGCGCGTCGTCGACGGCGGCGAGCGCCGCTGAGGTGAGCGGCGCGACCGTCACCGTCATGCCGAGGCCGAACAGCAGCACCCCGGGCAGCACGGAGTCGACGTAGCCCGAGCCCGGCTCGACGCGGGACATCAGCGCGAAACCACCGGCCGCGATGAGCGGGCCGACCGTCATCGGCAGCCGTGGCCCGGTCCGCTGCGCCAGCTTGCCGACCACCGGCGACCCGAACAGCATGATGAACGTGCTCGGGAACATCGCCGCGCCGGCCTCGAACGCCGAGTAACCGAGGCTCTGCTGCAACTGCAGGGCCAGCAGGAACAGCGCACCGCCCAGCGCCGCATAGACCAGCAGCGTTGTCAGATTGGCGCCGGTGAACTGCGACGACCGGAACAGCCCCAGCGGTAGCAGCGGCGCCGGCACCCGCGACTCGATCACCACGAAGCCCACCAGCGCGACGACTCCGACCACCCCCGCCGCAACCGTTACCCCGTTCCACCCGTTCGACGGCCCCTCGATCAGGGCGTAGATGACGCCCGCGAGCCCGACGGTCATCGCCAGGGCGCCCGCCACGTCCAGCCGGGCGTTCGACGGCGCGCCTCGCGATTCGGGGACATGCCGGATCGCGATCCACAACGCTCCCAGGGCGAGCGGCACACTGAGCAGGAATGTCCACCGCCACGACGCCGCGTCGACGAGCCAGCCACCGAGGAACGGGCCCAGAGCCGTGGTCGCGCCGGACATCCCGGCCCACAGACCGACCGCGGCGCCCCGATCGGATGGCCGGATCTCGGCGTTGATCAACGCCAGACTGCCCGGCACGACCGCGGCCGCGGCGATCCCCTGCACGATCCGTGCGGCGACGAGGAGTTCGACGGTCGGCGACAGCCCGCACGCGACCGTGGCCACCGCGAACACGGCGAGACCTCCGGCGAAGACGAGCCGGCGCCCATACCGGTCGCCGGCGACCCCACCGATCAACAACAACGCGCTCAGCGTGAGCAGATACCCGTCGAGTACCCACTGCTGACCGCGTAGACCGGTATCGAGGTCGCGCGCGATGGCCGGCAGTGCGACGTTGACGACGGTGCCGTCGATGAAGGCGACACCCGAACCGAGCACCGCGGCGACGATCAGCCACCGCCCCGCCGCCGACGCGGCCGGCACTCCTCGGGCGTCGGCGTCGGCCGCGCTGTTCTCGCTCATCGGTTCTCGGCGGTGATGAGCTCGGCGGCGACGACGTCGGCGAGCCCGTCGAACTGGTGACCGCCCACCGGATGACGATGCAGCGGCGCCGACGGAAGGAACGCCGCGTTCAGGTCCAGGTGCTCAACGGGCACCACGTCGTCGTCGACGCAATGGTGGAACGAAGGGAGCAGAGAGCCGGTACCGGGGAACACGTACTGCGGAACATCCCAACCGTCCGGTCCCCAGTTCGGCATCGCAAGAAGCACAGCACTTCTCGAGGCGACATCGGCGTCGGCGAAAACATGCATCAGCACCGTCGCCCCGAACGAGTGCGCGACGACGTGATCGTCGGCGTCCAGCCCCTCGAGACGCTCCCGGATCGGACGGGCCCACGCCTCGATCGACATGTCGTCGTCAGAGAAACGAGGCATGTCCAGCGACGCGTCGAGTGCCGCGGCCAGCGCCTCGGCGAGCGGGCCGTCGTCGGCGTACCCGCCCGCGCCGTGGATGAAGAACAGCCGACGGTGCGTCATTGGGTCTCCTCGAAGTCGCGTTCCGTTCTCGAAGGCTGACCGCGACGTATGACGGATCTCATCGCCCCGCGCCCTCCTCTCCTGCCGACGATGCACCGGAGCCGATCAGCAACAGACCGACCATCGCCCTGGCGTCGGCGTCGGTGTACCCGGGTCCGATGATGCACAGGTTGCCGATCGCGCGTAGGAAGGTCAGCGCGCAGATGTCCTCGCTGACCTCTCCCGTCGCCTGGGCCGGCTCGAGCAGCGAGGCGAATGCCGGCACGAGGGTGTCGAAGATGAGCGCGTGCAGATCGACCAGGCTCGGATCGTCGGAGCTGAGCGCGTCGCTCAAGCCGTGCTTGGTGACGAGGAAGTCGGTGAACGCCGACGTCCACCGGCACAGCGCCGCGCGCGGCGGGACCTGTTCGGCCAGCAGCTGTTCCGCCAGTGCCGCACACTCGTCGACCTGATGCCGGTACACCGCGGTGACCAGTTCCGCCCGGGTCGGGAAGTGCCGGTACACAGTGCCGACGCCGACCCCGGCGCGCGCGGCGATGTCGCGCACCGGGGCCTGCACGCCCGCGTCGACGAAGGCCGCGGCCGCCGCCTCGAGAAGGGCCGCGCGACTCCGTTCGGCCTGCACTTGACGTGCGGTTCGTCCTGCGGACACCGTTCACCCCTTGCTCGCGGAACATTGTTCCGCTAGTTTGGCGGAACATCGTTCCGTCCAGGTTATCGCGTCCCGCTCCCCGTCCCGAAGGAACTCTCATGTCCACGGAATCGCTCGCCGGTCAGATCGTCGCCGTCAAGCCCATCGTCGTCCCCACCTCGGACCGACCGTTCCCGCTGACGGTGAAGGTCACCGCCCCGGTCACCGGCGAGCACCTCCCGGTCCTCGTGTTCTCCCACGGCAACGCCTGGTCGATGGACGGTTATGCACCGCTTGTCGATCGATGGGCCGCTTCGGGTTTCGTCGTCGTGCAGCCGACGCACCTCGATTCCCGGCGATACGGTATCGGGTTCGACGACCCGCGGTTCGCATCCATCTGGAGTACGCGAGTGCAAGACGCGCACGCGGTGATCGATCACCTCGACGAGATACTCGTCGCGGCCGGTGGCGACCTCCGCGCTCGCGTCGACATCGGCCTGCTCGCCGCGGCCGGCCACTCGTGGGGCGGCCAGACCGTCGGCACGCTCCTCGGCGCGCGTGTGGTCGGGCCGGACGGAGACGTCGGCCCGGATCTCGCACATCCCGCCGTGCGAGCGGGCGCACTGATCGCGACGGCGGAGACCGGCGACAGCCTGAGCGAGTATGCGCGCGAACACCTGCCGTTCATGCGGCCGGACTTCTCGAGGATGTCCACCCCGGCACTCGTCGTCGCCGGCGGCAAGGACGACTCGGCCCTGTCGACGCGTGGCCCGGAATGGCTGACCGACGCCTTCCACCTCTCCCCCGGCGCGACGGACTTGCTGTGGATTCCGGACGGCGAACACACTCTCGGCGGCATCGCCGGCGAGGCGGTACGCGAGACGACCGATGAGGACGCGGACCGGGTCGGCCTGGTCGCCGACGCCGTCGCCGCCTATCTGCTCGACGCACTCGGCAGCAGCTCGGCGGCGTGGGAAGCGTTGCGGCACGCGGACTCCGCGGACTTCACACTGCAGCGAAAGTGACGCCGGCCGGGTCGGCCCGGCCGGACACTAGGCCGAACCGGCCGTCTCCAGCAGCGACTTCAGCTGTGCGAGGTCCTTTTCCACCATCTCGGTGTCGCGGTCGAACTCGTCGTCGGACATGGCCAGCTGCCGGATGGTGAACACGACTTCGGCGCCCTCTGGATGCGCCAACACCCGAAGCGGATTGAGCACGGTGTCGCCGGTGGGGAGCACCACCTCGTGGTCGACGACGCCGAGCGCGTTGCGCGGGACGAAGCGGACGGTGACGGTGCCCATCGGCGATTCCACGAGCAACTCGTCACCCCGCCGGACCACCTCCGACTTCGCCAGCCCTGCGGCCCACCGCGGCAGGTTGTCGGGTTCGGCCGCGAAGTCGTAGACCCTCGCGGGTTCGGCGTTGATGACCACACTCACGTGCCGGCTGCGCATGTGGCCAACGTAGTCGCCGCGCCGGTGGTCACCAAGTGGCTTCGACACGGCGCCTCGCTACGCTCGGAGCCGGCTCAACCAGCGGGGGGAGCGGTCGGTGTGGTGGCGGACGTGTCCACCGGCTCGATGTGATGGCGGGCCAGGAACAGCACGATGCCGAGCACGACGTAGACCAGGATCGGCGCGAACGCACCGACATACGCCGTCTGGTCGACGAGGATGACGGTGCCGGTGATGATCGTGAAGTCGAAGAGCCCGTGGATCACCGAGTTGAGGACGTTGCCGCCCGACACCCGCCGGATCAGGTAGAAGAAGTATCCGGCGAAACTGACGGCGATGGCCTGCGAATCGCGCTCACGCCGTGGGTGATCGCGTTCGTCAGATGCACCGCTCCGAACACGGCACTGGACCAGAAGGCGACCTTGCCCTCGCTGAGCCCGTGATCGCGCAATGTGGTGACACCGATGCCCCGGAACATCGCCTCCTCGCCCCAGCCGACGAACTGCGTCGCGATCAACAGGGTCAGGATGAATAGGAGGTCCTTCTGGGCCAGCGAGCTGTAATCGATGCCGACCAGGATGGCCACGACGAAAACCGCCGGGACGATCCAGACCCAGCGCCGGACAGGCCGGTCGTCGCGCAGCACGGGCCTCTGCCATCCCAGGATGACGATGACGAGGATCGTGAACACGAGCGCCGCCCCGAGCGGGAGGATCATCCCGAAGACCACGCCCGCGGTGGCGACCGGCTCGCTGTCGTCGGCGAGACGCGCGATCGCCAGGCCCCCGAGCTGGATGATGGCCAGGTAGACGACGACGATTCCGGCGAATCAGGCATAGCCGAGACGCCGACGGGCTCCGGGCCCCAGTTGCTCGAGGTTCACCCGGGGAATCTAGCAGCCCCCGACGCCGATCTGCCCGGTCAGGAGAGCGACTCCGCGCTCCCGTCGGTGGGCTCGGCCAGTTCCCTCTCGATGAGCTGTTCGGCGACCTTGGCCAGCGGCGTGTTGGTGTCCTGGGACAGGCGTCGGAGCAGAGCGAAGGCGGCGACCGCATCGATGCGGAAGCGGTACATGATCATGCCCTTGGCCTGACCGATGATGTCCCGGCTGGCCAACGCACTACGGAAGTGTTGTTGCTGCCGCGCGGCACGCAATGCCAGGGCGGCGTGGGTCGCGAACAACAGGCCGACTTCCAGGGACTCGTCGCCGAAGGCGTCGGGCGTATCGGCGAACATGTTGAGCGCGCCGATGGTCCCCTTGTCGGTGAACAGCTTGAACGACAGGCTGGACCGCAGCGGACTCTCGTCGAGGATGCGAGCGGAGAAGGCGGGGAATCGCTCGTCGCGGGCGATGTCGTTCACGAGCACGGTGTGGTGATCCCAGGCCGCTTGCAGGCACGGACCCTCACCCGTTTCCTTCTGGATTCGGTCGGCCAGGTTCATCAGCGGGTCGGTGGGCGCCAGCGTGTCGAAGTTGTTCTTCTGATCGACCACGAGAACGCCGGCGTACTGCGCACCGGGGACGTACTCGACGGCACCGGCGGTGACCGAGGGCAGCACCTCGGCCGACGTGTCCTCCGTGGACTCGGGAACGGCATGCATCTGCCGCGCCAGCTCGGCGATCTTGAAATGGACGTCTGTTGCCACCGGCACTCAACCTCGATTCGATGCGCCGGATCAGCCCGGCGAACCCCGTGATTCTACAAACCTCTCATACGTTCAACCCGGTTGTTCGTGCCGAACCGACTCTCGGATGGCCCTGGATCGGCTCAATCTTTGGGACGATCAGGCCCTTATCCCCGCGCGAGGTGATCTCTACCATTGGCCTGGTGATCAAACGGTTCAGTGTCTCCGTCCTCTGTGTCATCGCGGCGATCACGGGGGCGGTGGCCGTCGGCACGCCCACGGCGCAGGCCGCACCATCGTGCTCCGACGTCGAGGTCGTGTTCGCACGCGGAACCGTGGAGACCTCTCCGCCGCTGGGCCTCACCGGGATCTCCTTCGTCGAGGCCGTTCGCTCGCAGCTGCCGGGCAAGTCCGTCAGCGCCTACGGCGTCAAGTACCCGGCCAGCGACCAGTTCAACAACCGGCTGAAGTTCGCGCGCACGGTGGCCGACGGCGTCCGCACCACCCAGAACCGCATCAAGTACCTGGCCGCGAAGTGCCCGGACACCAAGGTCGTCCTCGGCGGCTACTCCCAGGGCGCCGTCGTCGCCGGCTACGCCGTCCACGCCGGGCTGGACCTGCCCGCCCGGTACGCCGCCTACGACCGGTTCGTGCCGCCGCCGCTGCCGGCGAACATGGCGCGCAACGTCGCCGCGATCGTGCTCTACGGCGCGCCGTCGGATCGCTTCATCGACGACATCGGCGCTCCCCCGGTCAAGGTGGCCGCACCGTACCGCAGCCGCACCGTTCGCTACTGCATCCCCGGCGACACCATCTGCGACGGCGCGCCGGTCGGCGGCCCGAATGCCCTGCACGTGCTCTACTCGGTCAACGGCATGACGCTCGAGGGCGCCCGGTACGCGGCCCGGCGGGTCTGAGTCGGTTCAGAAGTCCGGCGCAGGCACGACTTTCGCGAAGGTCCTGCTGGCGTCGGACTTCTCCGCTTCGTAGACGAGAGCCAGTTCGGCGCGCTCGAAGTTCTGGAACCACTCGTCCCAGGTGATGTGCTCGAGGTCGCCGTCGACCGCACCGTCGAAGTCGATGCGGAGCATTCCTGTTCCGCCGACGCTCCGGATGTCGCGAACGCGGGCGGGCACACCCCGGTGGGTGGTCGCCCACTCTCGGATCTCGTCGTGATCGCGCGTCGTCCTGCAGTGAGACCCCATCGGTCGTCTCCTATCGTGCCGCACCGAAACCCACCATTGGGCATCGCGGTCCGTGGACCGCCCTGTCCTTGTCTCGGCGTCCGGGCGTCCGACGTCAACCGCTGATCGGTGCGCTGTTCATACCCAGGACAGGCTCTCGTCAACCCTGCGTGACCCGGGATGTCAGGGCGCGGCTCGGAGCGAGACGGTGAGATCGAAATGGTCGAAGGCGCGTGGCATCTCGACGTCGCCGCCGCGCACACGTGGCGCGAGCACGTTGTCGTCGAGTTCGTGATCCCGGCAGATCGCCGCCAGCACCGCCGTGCTGAACATCAGGACCACGTTGCGTCCCGGGCATTCGCCCGGGCCGTCGCTGAAGGGGACGACACCGGCGAGTCTCTGCGCTCGACCGTCGGTCCAGGCCTCGGGGGTGAAACGCTGGGCGAAGTCCATCGCGTCGTCGTCGCGCTGGAAGAACTCCGCGATCACGATCGTGGTCGCACCCTCGGAGACCGCGCCGCCGTCCCACGGGACATCCCTGCTCGCCTGGCGCAGGATGGCGAGGGTCGTCGGCCACAAGCGAAGCGATTCCAAAACGGTCGCACGGAGTGTCGGCAGCAGGCGCGCCTCGCCGGGATCCCCGTCGGCGATCTCGCTCCGCGCCGCCGCAGCGGTCGCGGGGTGGGCGGCCAACAGCGCGAGCGATCGGTGGACGGCCACCGCGACCGCGTCGAATGCGAACAGCCAGTGCGGGATCTGGCCGGTCGGGTCCAGCGAGCCCGGACTGTCCAGTGCGTCCCTCGTGACCCCGGCGAGCGAGTCGTCGGGCGCGGCGGCCACCAGGTGGTCGAGACGCCGCCGGAAGTTGGTGTAGGTGGTGGTCCGGTACGGGAAGACCGGGCCCCAGTTGGCATCTCGACGCAGCGCCGTCAGCAGGTCGGTCACCTTCTCGTCGTCGCGGGCCGCGTCACCGAAGACGAAGCGGCGCACCATGCGCCAGTGCGCGACGGCGTAGGCGTCCCAGGTCAGACGGCCGTCGGCGAGGGTCGCGAGCAGCTCCGCGATCTCGGATTCGACGATCTGTCCGCATCGTCGGTGCAGGGAATGCACGTCGGAGGAGGTCTGCAGCGCCAGTTCGTTCAGTTCACGACGGGCTCGGCGATGCCGGTTGTCCGAGATGAGCACTCCCGTCGGCTGGAAGCGCGACAGGGCCGCGACCTTCTCCTTCGACGCCGGGGTGAACGGGTCCGGCGTGCCGTCGAGGGTCGCGGTCACCGCCGGAGGTCGCAACGCGAGCACCATCGAACGCGGGAAGGTGAGGGCCAGCGCGTCGGCGTCGTATCTGGACCGCAGACCGTTCAGCACCCGCGCCGCGCGACCGTGGGTGTCCCATCGCCCACCGAGGCGGACCATCGACTTGCGCCGCGCCACAACACCTTCGGCGATCACCGGGGCGAGCACACCGGCCAGGATGCGGCCGGTGTCGAGGAGTCCTGCTCGCGCCAGACGCGGCGTCGTGGTCACTTGGCCTGCGCTTTCCTGCACGTCATCATCGGGTCCCCGGGACATCAGCGACGACTCTTCTCACCACAGCGGATTCACGCCGGGCGGACCGCGGCGTCGGCTGCTCCCGGTCTACCCGTCGACCGTGCTGACCAAACCGTCGTCTGTGCGTCCCGGACTCTCAGGACGAGCCGCGGTCGCCGGCGGTGTCGAGCGAGGCGTCGAGGCGATGGAAGCCGTCCCGGAGGTAGACCGTCCCGTCCTCGACGGTCTCCACGTCGTCCCATGGGATGAGCACGGTGCCGCGGTGCAACCACGCGAAGAACCGGTTCAGCGCCCATGGCCGAACGACCCCCTGGCGTTCGTACCCGAGGAAGGACACGCGATTCCGGCGGTTGACGAGCAACCCGACCAGCCTCAGTGCGTCGTCCTCCACCTCGAAGCGCAGGTCGATCACGTGGCCGACGTGATCGCCGTCCGATCCTCGGACGGTGCAGCTCAACAGGTCGCTGGCAATCATCGCTTCCCGCTCCCGGGGATGCGCGCGACGATGTGATCCCGGCACCATCGTTCCGGCCACGCGAGTTCGAGTTCCTCCTGCGCGTCGTCGATCGCGACGCGCACATCGATGTCGCGCACGCGGTCGAAGGGGATGCGGTCGAGTTCGCTGATGTGCGGCCCGCCGCCGATGAGTCGGTAGAAGAGCGCGCGGCCGGTGAGCAGGGCGGAGACCCGCGGCGGACCATCCTCCGGCATCTCGATCTCGACGTCGTCGACGACGCCGAGCGGCACCCCATCCCGATCATGGATCTGCCTGTCCAGCAGATGGAGTCGGAGATCGATCGTGGCCCGGCGCGACAACCCGCGGTCGTCGTCCCGCGCACTCACCGCCCCGCCCCCGTCACGATCAGCAGTGGTATCGCAGCCACCGAGGCGACCACGATGATGCCCAGGTAGATGGTTCCGAAGAAGTTCATCACTCGCCCGTTCACTCTGTCTCCCATGTATTCTCGATCATTCGCCACCACGAGGATCGGTAGATAGGTCAACGGCAGGGCGACCGCGGAGAACACGACCGAATACTCGGTGACCATGATCGGATCGACGCCGGTCAGCAGGATCAGCACTCCCCCGAGGAGGAACACGATGATCACGAGGTGGAACCGTGCCGCTTGGAACGGCTTCTTGGCTGCGCCCCAGGGCCATCCGGCGTACTGGGCGATGGAGTAGCCGGTCGACAGCGCCGTCTCGAGGGCCGCGCCGGTCGTCGCCGCGACCAGCCCGATGATCGCGAAGGCGAGCGCAAGCTGTCCGCCGGCCTGCGCCACGGGTAAGACGACCTGCGACAGCGAGTCCACCGAGATGTCGGCGGGCATCAGGTAGAGCGCTGCGGCGCCGGCTATCGCGATCGAACCAAGGCCGCCGAGGGGGAATCCGACCAGCACATTCCATCGCTCTCGGGCGAGATCCTTACGCCGCCAACCCTCCTCGATACCGCCCGAGGAGAAGAAGAAGACCTCGTACGGTGTCATCGCCGCACCGAACAGCGCGATGGCGTAGTACCAGTAGGTGGGTACCGACTCCTGTGACGGGATCGAGGGCGCCGTCATCTGACTCCACACCTCACCCCAGGGCGGTTGCAACAGGAAGAAGACCACGCCGAACACGGCCAGGCACAGGCCGAGCAGGCCGGTCACGTTCTCCATGATCTTGAAGTTGGCCCGCCACAGGATTATCCACACACCGAACGCGGCGACCGGCACCCACAGCAGCGGCGCGACCCCGCTGGCCAGTTGCAGCGCCAGTGCGATTCCGCCGATCTCGGCGGTGAGGGTGAGTCCGGTGACGAACAGCGAGGCGACGAGGTTGGCCGCACCCATCCGCGGGCCGAGTCGTTCCCGGATGATCGCGAAGGTACTGCGTCCGCTCACCGCGGCGACCCGCCCGGACATCTCGGCGAAAAGACAGATGCCGATGACGCCGACCACGACGACCCACACCAGGCTGAAGCCGAATCGCGAGCCGACCACCGCGTTGGTGACGATGTCGCCGATGTCGAGGAAGCCGCCGATGGCGGTCAGGATGCCGAGCGCGACGCCGAAGATCGTCTTCACCGGTTCATCCCCTCCCGCCGGCTGCGGAACGGGGGTCGTCGACGATCCGCTGCAGCCGCTCGCCGACCTTGGTCAACGCGTCGAGCGACTCCGCGACCCGCGGGTCCTCGCGGTCGAGCAGCGTCACCGAGCGGGCCGCGACGAGGACCCGGGTGGCCTCGCCCATGGCGTCCTCGACGCCCGCCCGCATCGGTTCATCGGCCACGTTGTCGATGTCGAGGTTGACGACCGCCCCGAAGGCGGACAGTGACTGCTCGATGAGGTCGTCGAAGAGGACGCGCACATACTGTCGCGGTGCGCGGTCCTCGGCCCACAGGCGCAGCCCCTCCTCACCGGAGGCGACCGAGCTCACCACGTCGCCGGACGAATGCGACAGCTCGGCCGTCACGCCGCCGGGCTGCCGGGCGCACCCGACGAGGAGGAGCAGACACAGTCCGCACGCGAGAACCGCGCGCAGCGTGGTCGATCCGGCCGTCAGCCCGGTCGGCAGCAGCATCACCGTCCCCTTCTGTCGCGTCCTGGCGTCGAGGCGGTCCGCGTCCGCCACAGGCCGCCTCGTGGAATAGCCCGCGGGACGGCGAGCGAAACCGGCACCGGTCATGCGCAATCCACTGGTCGGCGATGCCCCCGAGCGCGGATTTCGGCCCGTCGGGGCGGTTCCTCAGCCCGCGAGCAGCGCGACGATGGCCCTCGCCAGGCCACGTCGGGCCAACTGCTGATCCTGGAAGGTGCCGAGCTGCTTCTCCGACACCAGGCCCCGCATGGCCCCGGGCAGGAACGCCGCGACCTCACGTACCCGCTCCGGATCGACGTCGAGGTCGGCGAAAGCGCGCTGGCACGAATCGATCCACGACGGCCCCCACGACGCGAACTCGGCGGCGGTCTTGGGAAACATCCGACGCAACTCGTCCGGATCGCGCGGCAGAGCCGCCCGCAGGGTCTCGATCGCACGGGATTCGGGCGCGGTCAGTCCGTCGTACATGAGGTCGACGATGGCCGCGACCCGCTCCGCCAGCGGCGCATCGGGTTTCACACTCATCGGGAGGTCGCCGCGGTGCTCCGCGGTCCGATGCAGCACCGCCGCCCACAGACCGTCGATGTCGTCGAATTGATACTTGACCGCGCCCCACGTCGCGCCGATGTCCTTGGCGATCCGATTGCCCGACACGGAGGCGGGGTCGCCGGTGGCCAACGAGGCGAGCGCGGCGTCGAGCATCGCCTCGCGCGTCGCCTGGCCGCGCCTGTTCACCCGCCGGGTGACGCTGCCCGTACCGCCGTCGGGGGATCCGTCGTCCACGCGGACGTCGGAGGTGCGGGATTCGCCGGGAACCATGGCTGCCGATCGTAGCCGCTGCTGACCGCGGTCATGGCGTAGCGGCAATGCGCTGACCGGCGCGATGTTTGGCGATCGTTCGCTCGGCTACCCGTCCGTCGGGTCGATCGCGACGAAGTGCGGACGACCATCGTCCGACGAGGCAGCCGGCCCGTTCGGACACAACCCGACATTTGGCACAAACCGTTACCCGAAGCGGTAGATACAGACAGCAAGAGTTTGTATCGTTGTGCAGCCGATGTGACACAAGTCACCGGTGGCCCGAGGGGGACGACATGAATGCAGCGACCGGCATCGGAGCCGCCCGCCACGCCCTGTCCGGCCTGCTGCCGGCCGAGGCGCGTCGCCGACTCCGCAACCGCGTCTACAAGGACACGCTGTTCAACAGCCGCGAACCCGAACGGACCTCATGGGCGGTGACCGACGACGGCGCGCGGCTGCGCGTCGTCCATCACGGACCCGCGGACGCTCCCGTACTCGTTCTCGTGCATGGTTGGTCGTGTTGTGTCGAGTACTGGAATCCGCAGATCAATGCGATGGCCGAGCGCTACCACGTCATCGCCTACGACCAGCGCGGCCACGGCGAGAGCACCTGGGGCCGTCGCGCGTTCGACACCGACGTCTTGGCCGATGACCTGTCCACCGTGGTCTCCCAGACGCTCCCGGAAGCAGCCACAGCCGTGTTCGTCGGGCACAGCATGGGCGGCATCACCCTGCAGGCCTGGGCTCACCGGCATCGCGGTCAGGCCGAGTCACGAGCCACCGCAATGGTTCTCGCCAACACCACCTGGGGCGGGGTCGCCACCGAGAGCCGGGTCCTGCCGCTCGTCAACGGCCCGATCAAGGCGCCGCTGTGGCTGCTGCAGATGGCGCTGTCCATACCGGTTCCGTTCCCGGGAGATCGGTTCACGCGGAGCGTCATCCGGCATCGCATCCTGAACGGCCGATCGGCGACCGTCGATCACGCCGCGTTCGTCCTCGCGATGACCCGCTCGTGCTCGCCCAGCTCCCGCGCGAAGTCCGCCGTGGCCCTTCTCCAGTTGGCGATGGGACCCGCCGGCGCCGACGCCATAACCGTGCCGACCACGGTCATCGGCGGGCGGCACGACCTCCTTCTCCCCCACGCGATGACCCAGCGCATCGCGCATGCCCTGTCGGTTCGCGGCTACCTCGATCGCCTGGTCGTCCTCGACACCGGTCACGCGTCGAACATCGAGGCCGCCGAGGACTTCACGGCCGAGATCCATCGGGTCATGCATTCCGCGTCACCGAGTCCGGAGCTCGCCGAAACCGCCAGCTGACCAGGCACGCCCTTTTTCATAGAGCCCTCTTGCATTCTCGTCGCGCGGGACCTACGGTTGCCGCATGGCGAGAACGCCGCTGTCGATGACACCCACCGGTTGGTTCCAGGTCGCCTGGTGCTCGGAGATCCCGGTCGGGGCGGTCCACACGACGAAGTACTTCGGGCGCGAGATGGTCGCCTGGCGGTCGCGGTCGGGCCAGGTGTCCGTATTCGATGCCTACTGCGAGCACCTCGGCGCCCATCTCGGTCACGGCGGCCACGTCGAGGGCGAGAACCTGGTGTGTCCGTTCCACGGCTGGGAGTGGAACCGCGAGGGGCGCAACGTGTGCATCCCGTACGAGAAACACCCGAACCGGGGACGCCGCATCCGCAGCTACCCCGTCCTCGAACGCAACGAGGCCGTCTGGATCTGGCACGACACCGACGGTCGCCCTCCATATTTCGATGTTCCCGACATCTTCGGTGACTTCGGCGACGACAGCACCGCGGCCGACTACTATCCGCCGGTCCCCGCGGCCACCCTGTTCCGGCCGGGACTCGAGATCCATCCGCAGTACATCATGGAGAACGGCGTCGACTTCGCCCACTTCAAGTTCGTCCACAAGACCCCGTTCATGCCGGAGTTCACCCGGCACGACTTCGACGGCCCGGTGTCCCACGTCGACTTCACGATCGCCTTCGACGAGGGCGCGACGCTCGAGAACGCCACCAGCGGAGTCGAATCCATCAATGCCGGATTGGGCTGTTCGGTCACGAAGAGCTGGGGCATGGTCGACAATCGCACGATGCCGGCGGTCACCCCGGTCGACGAGCACACCTCCGACGTCCGGTTCACCGTGTGGATCGGCCGCAAACCGGGCGAGGAGACCGGCGAGATCACCCGCTACGGCACCGTCATGGCCGATCTCGTCATCGAGCAGTTCGCCGCTGACATCGACATCTGGGCACACCAGCGCTACTCCGATCCACCCGCACTGTCCCGCAAGGAGTTCGAGGGCTTCACGGCACTTCGCAAGTGGGCGCGACAGTTCTACCCCGACGGCGGGCCCGACGATGCCGATCCGTCGTCGTCGAGTGGAGCGGTGCTGCCACAAGGCGATGACTTCGTCCGCATCCGCCGTTCCGAGCTCGAGGCGCTACGCGCCGCCACGCAATCCTGACATACGTTCAGCCCGAGAGGATCTGTCATGACCACCACCGAACAAGTCCGGGTCTTCCAAGTCGCCACCGGCAATCTCGGCACCGAGATGATCGGGCGCATCCAGTCGCATCCAGATCTCGAACTGGTTGGCCTGCACTGCTATACGCCCGACAAGATCGGTCGCGACGCCGGCGAGATCGTCGGCCTCGATCCGGTCGGTGTGACCGCAACCGGCACGGTCGAGGAGATCATCGCCGCCCGTCCGGATGTCCTCACCTTCCACGGCGTCTTCCCCGACGAGGACCTCTACGTCCAGGTTCTCGAGGCCGGAATCAACGTCGTGACCACGGCGGACTGGATCACCGGATTCCATCGCGACACCAATCACCCCCACCACTCCGGACGCAAGGTCAGCGAGGTGATCGCCGAGGCCTGCGAGCGCGGCGGCGCGACCTTCTACGGCACCGGCATGAACCCCGGTCTCGCGCAGATCCTCGGCATCGTGCACACCGCCGATGTGGCCGACATCGAGAACGTGACGGTCATCGAGTCCGTCGACGTTTCCTGCCACCACTCCGTGGACACCTGGAAGGCGGTGGGTTACGGCCTGCCCGTGGACGATCCGAGCATCCCCGACTCGCTGTACAAGTACACCGCGGTGTTCGCGGACTCCGTCTACCTGATGGCCGACGCCTTCGACCTCGAACTCGACGAGGTGGCGTTCTCCTACGAGCTGGGCGCCTGCACCAAGGACGTCGACCTCGGCTGGTATCAGCTCCCGGAGGGTTCGCTGGGCGGCAGCTACATCAAATACCAGGGCATGGTCGACGGTGTGGCGCGCGTCGAATCCCACCTCGAATGGCAGATGACACCGCACACCGATCCGTCGTGGAACATCCAGGCCTGCTACATCACCCAGGTCACCGGCGACCCGAACATCTACTCCAAGCACATGATCTTCCCGCGTAAGGGCTTCGACCTCAGCAAGCCGGAGAACTTCGCATCCATCGGCATGACCGTCACCGGACTCCCGGCCCTCAACTCGATCACGTCCGTCGTCGCGGCCGCGCCGGGCATAGTGACGAGCGCCGACCTCCCGCTGCGGTCGTTCGCCGGGCGGTTCGCGATCTGACGGAACGTGTTGCGACCCTTCGTGGCTCGTCGCTAGCACTCCTCGCACCTCAGGGAGCAAGAATAATGGTCGCTTCGCTCCTCGCACCTCAGGGAGCAATGGGGGTCGGTTCAAGCTCTGACAAGAAGTCAACCGAGGTCGATGGTCACCCCGGTGAGCTCGGCACCGATGTCCCACAGCCGTGCGGCGACGTCGCGGTCGTTGGCCTTCACCGACGGCTCGACCAGTACGGGCGGACCAACGAGCCCGAGACTGCCGACCGGACCGTAGTAGTCGCCGCCCTGAGCCTTCGGATCGGTGGCGGCACGAAGAACCGGCAGGGCACCGTCGGGCGGGTCCATGATGAACCGGTCGGTGAGCCAGCGCAGCGACGGCGCGTGGTAGGCCCACTGGAGGAACCGGCTCTGCTCACGCATCACCCCGGTCCGGGTGCCTCCGGGGTGGGCCGCCAGCGAGATCGCAGACACCTCAGCACTTCTCATCCGGCGGTCGAGTTCCATTGCGAACAGCATCTGGGCGAGCTTCGCACGCGCATACGCTGCGGCGGTACTGAAACTGCGGTCCATCGGCAGATCGGCGAAGTCGATCGAGCCCGCCCGGTGGACATGGCTGCCCACGGTGACCACGCGTGCCGAGTCCGCGGCGAGCAGGCGATCGGTCAGGAGCCCGGTGAGTGCGTAGTGACCGAGATAATTCGTGCCGAAGTCCATCTCGAAACCATCGGGGGTCAGTTCGCGCCGCGCCCGCATGACCCCGGCGTTGTTGACCAGCAGATCGAGCCGAGGATGACGCCGCCGGATCTCGGCGGCGGCGTCATGGACGGAATTGAGACTCGCAAGGTCGAGATCGACGAGCTCCAACTCTGCCCCGGGGACCTTGCCCACGATGTCGTCGCGAGCCTCGGCCGACGTCTGCGGGTTACGGCACGCCAGCACCACGCGCGCGCCCAGAGTCGCCAGCCCGAGCGCGATCTCGCGCCCGATCCCCGAGTTCGCCCCGGTCACCACCGCGACCCGTCCGGTTTGCGGAGGCGCGTCGGCCAACGTCCACCCCGACTTCACATCTGCCCCCTCCGGCACCGGCTCGAACGACGATGTTGTTCGTATCACATGGCGCCGGAGGGAGCGAGAGTCAGGCGCTCACGGCCTCCGGGGCGGCGCTGCTGAATTGTCCGGCCGGCGCGAAGCGGGCGAGGACCTCGTCGTGCGGCTCTCCGGCCACCGCGGCGATGAAGCCCTCCACGTCCTCGCGGGTCCGCAGACCGAGCAGCGGATTCGGTTCGGAGAGGAGACCGAACAGGGCCGACGCGATGGCGGGACTGACGGCGGCAGCCGGAAACGACAACTCCAGGTGGGTCGCGTAGTCGGGGTCGCCCAGGTAGAGCCGGGTGACCTCGACCGCGGCCCGTCCGCGTCGCTCCCAGTGCTTCTCGAACTCCGCCGACAGCCACTCGGCGGTGAACTCACCCTCGTGGTCCCGTGCGGCCTTGACGAGTTCGGCGACCTGGAACAGCGTGTTGGCTGCCCCCTGGCCCGCGACCGGGTCGACGGCGATCGCGGTGTCACCGATCGCCGCGACCGGATGTCCACCCGCGGTGGTCGCGACAGCCTGCCGGACAGTCGGGGTGACCGCGCCCTTGAGCCACGAGACCGGATCGGACTCGATGACCTCGAGCTGGTCGACGACCGGTGCGTCCTCCGGGAAGTACTCCGCGAAGATGCCGGAGATCGTCTGCCGGGCGGACACCGCGTCGTGGACGTCATCGAGCCGGGCCGCCCACGCTCCGTCGGACTTGGCGAAGACGATGAACGACCACGTCGGCCCGGCATCTTTGTGCAGGAACGGTCCGACGAAGATCTCCCCGTTCTGGGCATCGAGGTTGAACAGCGAGTGCTCGCCGCCCGCGCTGCTGCGGTAAGCGAAGGATTCGGGGCCGTGGTCGACGCCGGTCAGGGTGACCTGCAGCAGACGACGCTGCGGTTCCCGGTAGTGACTACGTGATTCGTCGACCGGGAAGAGCGTCGACAAACCGCCCTTGCCGGTCGCGACGAGGGTGATGTCGGCGTCGGCGGCGATCGCGTCGAGGCGGTCGAGCCCGATCTGCCCCACCTCGAATCGTCCACCGCGGTCCAGGAACCGGGCCAGGCGGTCGTCGGCACGCAGGCGCAGGTCGACAGCCTGTGCGACGTAGCCGTAGTCCGGATTGAACTCGAGGACCGCGGCGCGCTCGTCGCCTGCACCCGAGTACAGACGAGCGCTGATACCCGTCGTGTTGCCGACCTCGTACAGGTCGTCGAGATCTCGGCGTCCCACTCGCGCGGCTTTCCGAAGAGCACCCCGACCCCGGTCGGCGGCACCTTGTCGCGCAGCGACTCGCGGTCCCGGTCGCTGTAGAGCGTGACGTCGAATCCGGCGTCGACGAATCCGAGTGCCGCGCTGGTCCCGGCCAGCCCGGCCCCGATGATCGCGACCGATCGTCGTGCTGTCATGAGTGGATCTCCCCTGGTTGTCGCCGTGGAATGACTGCTCGACAGCGTGCCGGGGCGATCGGTGTGGCTGAAGGGTTAGACGCACCGAGAACGAATCGGCGCGTCGGCGCCGGCTCGGGTGGGGACGCTACGCGTCGTCGCGAACCCGGCGGTACCGCTCGTAGATCACCTGTCCGCCGTAGGTCCGGGTCTCGGCGAGCGACAGCCGGATCGTGTCGGCGACCGGCGGCAGCAACGGGGTACCGCCACCGACGATGACCGGGTAGCGGAAGATGCGGAACTCGTCGACGAATCCGAGTTCGATTGCCTGCCGGGCCAAGTCGGCGCCGCCGATCTCCACGTCACCGTCGGTCGAGTCCAGCACCGCGGTGAGCTCGTCGGCCAGCGATCCCTGCGCCAACCGCGCGTTGCCCTCGACCGACGTGAGGGTGCGGCTGAAGACCACCTTGGGCAGCGCCGACCAGATGTCGGCGAACGCGGCATCCGCGTCGTTCTCACGCATCCGCGGGTCGGTCTCCCAGACCAGCATCGTCTCGTAGAGCCGTCGCCCGCACACGAAGGCACCGAGTTCGCCGACCCGTTCGGTGTGGAAGGCGAACAGATCGTCAGAGGGGACCGACCAGTTGAAGTTGCCGTCGCGGTCGGAGATGAAGCCGTCCACCGAGACGCCCATCGACAAGAGCAGCATGCGGGGATGTTACGACGCCTCGCCGACACAGTCGCGGACTCCGACGCAGCAGGTGAATCCACGAGTCTGCTGTGAGGTCCGACGACACCCCGCTCGTGCCAGGCTTCCCTCAGGTGCGGGCAAGTACCATCGCCCTCTGTGCGTACGCCCCTGACCGATGCGACACCCGTCGCAACCCCGAACGAGGACGCCGCGACCGGCAACACGTCCGGGTACCGGCTGGACCTCGACGGGCTGCGCGGCATCGCGATCGCGCTGGTCGCGATCTTCCATGTCTGGTTCGGCCGGGTGTCCGGCGGCGTCGACGTCTTCCTGACCCTGTCCGGTTACTTCTTCGTCGCGTCTCTGCTCAAGCACGTCCTGGCGACCCAGCCCACGACGAGTTCCTGGGGCGCGGCGATCAATCCGTGGCCGCGATTCTCCCGGCTCCTGCGCCGGTTGCTGCCCGCTCTGCTGCTGGTCCTCGCGGTCACCGCCGGACTGATCGCGCTGATCATGCCGACGACGCGTTGGGGACCGCTCGGGGCCGAACTGCAGGCCAGTGCCCTGTACTACCAGAACTGGCACCTCGCGTTCGAGTCGCAGGACTACGCGGCCGCCGACTCCGCGAACAGCCCGATGCAGCATCTCTGGTCCATGTCGATGCAGGGCCAGTTCTTCGTCCTCACCCTCGTCTGCGCGCTGGCACTGGGCGCGGTGCTGCGTGCCCTCGGCCGGCGATCCGCATTCTTCGCCGACCCCAAGGTGGTCCGTGGAGTCGTCGGGATCGCGCTCGGCGTCGTCGCACTGGGCTCCTTCGCGTGGGCCAACTACCGCCACGGGATCAACCAGCCCTTCACCTACTACGACACCGTGGCCCGTCTGTGGGAACCGCTCGTGGGCGGACTCCTCGCGGTGTGGATGCCGCGGATCGCGCTGTCGCAGCGGGTGCGTGACCTACTGGGACTCGTGGCCCTGGGCCTCATCGTGACGTGTGGCTGGTGGATCGCCGGCGTCCAGGAATACCCCGCGGCGTGGGCGCTCGTCCCCGTGGGAGCGACGCTGATCCTCATCTGGGTCGGCTCGTCCCAGACCGCCCCCATCGATCAGGCCCCCGTCGATCAGAAGACGGCGTCCGGCCAGACCTCGATCCGATCCGGGGTGAGCCGCGGTCTCGCCCATCCCCGGCTGGTGTGGCTGGGCTCGATCGCCTACGCGCTGTACCTGTGGCACTGGCCGCTGCTCATCTTCTACCTGGCGTGGCGCTATCAGGACGACGTCTCGTGGTTCGAGGGCTCCGCCATTCTGGCCGTGTCCGTGCTGCTCGCCTGGCTGACCACGAAGTACGTCGAGGCGCCGCTGCGTGCCGGGTCGGCGAAGCGGAAGCAGTCCCCGGTGCCGCCCGATGCCGATGGCGTGGTCGCGCGGCCGCCGTTCGAGAAGACCAGAGGCTACCGGCGCGCCCTCGTCGCGGTACTGGTCGTTATCAGCGTCGCAGCCGGCGCCGCCGCGGTGACCTGGCAGCGCGACGCCGCCAACGCCACCCTCGACACCCAGAACCTCGACCCACGGCTGTACCCGGGTGCGCGGGCATTCCTCGACGGCGCTCCGGTACCGAACGTGACCGCACAACCGAGTCCCCAAGTCGTCGACATGGACTGGCCGATCACCTCCTACGACTCGATCATCAGCGGCTGGAAGGACCCGTCCATCAAGGTCGGGTACTACGGCAACGTGAACGCCACCCGAACCATCGCGCTGGTCGGCGGTTCGCATGCGGAACAGTGGATCACCGCGCTCGACGCCATCGGCAAGCGCCACGACTTCCGCGTGACCACCTACCTCAAGGTCGGGTGCGCCCTCACGACCGAGCACGTGTTCACGTGGTTCGGCCAGAAGTACTACCAGTGCAACGACTGGTCGCGTCGCGTCATGGAGCGGCTCGCCGTCGACAAGCCGGATGTCGTGTTCACCAACAGCACCCGGCCCGTCGAGTCGGGCGACGGCGACTACGTCCCCAAGGACTACGAAGAGATCTTCGCCGAGTTCCGCGACCGCGGGCAGCGGGTCGTCGCGGTCCGCGACAACCCCTGGGCGACCGGACAACTCAAGCCGCCGGAGTGTCTCGCCAGCGGACGCAAACCCGAGGTGTGCGGCGTGCCCCGAGCACAGGCGATGGCGCCGGCCGACCCCGCCGCCGCGCTCGCCGGCGAGTTCCCCAACATGAGCTTCCTCGACTACACCGACGCCATGTGCGACGACGAGTACTGCCCCGCGGTCGTCGGGAACATCCTGGTGTGGCACGACTTCCACCATCTCTCGGCGACCTTCGTCCGCAGCCTGATCCCCGCCGTCGAAGCCGATCTCCAGCGGTCGCTGGGCTGGTGGTGACCCTTCGTGACGCTCGCAAGCTCGCTCCTCAGGGAGCGGGAGATGTGACCGCCGTCAGCACCGCCCGCGGCCCGGCGAACACCGTCTCGCGGACGTGGTTCCGGGCGAGAGTCCAGGCGGGACAGTCACATCGGGCCGCGACACCGCGCGCGTCGACGCCCTGGTCGCGGCACAACGCGATGGCACGGCGCAGGTGGAAATTCTGCGTCACGATGACCACCTCGTCGACGCCGAACACCTCGCGGGCGCGTCGGCAGCTCGCCGCGGTGTCGAGGCCGGCCGGGTCGTCGACGATCGCCCGCGGGTGGGCACCACGTTCCTCGAGATAGCTTCGCATCACCGCGGGTTCGTTTCCGGCCTCCTCGGAACCGTTGCCCGAGTTGATGATCCGGTCCACTCCCCCGGACCGGTACAGCTCCAGCGCCGTGTCGAGCCGGCCTCGCACGTAGTCGCCGGGCGAGCCGTCGTCGTAGACGAGGGAACCCAGCACCAGCAGCGTGGACCGGCGGGCCGGCGCCGTCGCGTCGTCGATCCTGCCGACCGACGAGAAGTACATCCAGGTGACGGCCAGGGTGATCCACAGTTCGACCAGCACCAGCAGCACCGGTACGACGAGACGAGCACCTGACCTCACCCCTACAACGTAGGGGGACCGACTCCCAACATGCCCATTCGAGCCCCGACCCGGCAGTCGCCCCGTGATACTGAGGGGACCTCGGTCGCGCTCAGCCTGTGCGCGCATCCATTTCGTGGTGTGAAAGTGATGGTGCGATGCCGTACATGCCGGTCACCTCGTCGATGTTCCTCCTCGCCGAGACGCGGGAGCAGCCCATGCACGTGGGCGGACTCCAACTGTTCGTACCGCGCGAGGGCCAGTCGTCGAGCGAACTCGCCGAAGAGATCATCGAGGCGTTCTGCGGCTGCACCGAAGTCCATCCGACCTTCCGCAAGCGGCCGGCGGTACCGGTGACCCTGCTGGGCAACGTGGCGTGGTCCTTCGACGACGAGATCGACTTCGACTACCACGTCCGCCGGACTGTGCTCCCCCGCCCCGGCCGCGTCCGCGAGCTGCTGCGATACGTCTCCCTCAACCATGGGGCCCTGATGGACCGGTTCCGACCGATGTGGGAGATCCACGTCATCGAGGGTCTCGACGACGGCCGGGTGGCGCTCTACAGCAAGATCCACCACTCCGTCGTCGACGGCGTCTCCGCGTTGCGCCTGCTCCAGCGGACCTTGTCCGACGACCCCGACGACCGGTCGGGTACTGCACCCTGGGACCCGGCGCTGGTCGAGCGTCGACCCCCGCGCCCCTCGCCGAGTCTGCGCAGCCGGGTGTCCGGCCTGGCGAACGTGGCAGGCCAGGTCGCCGGCCTCGGGCCCGCGGCCGCGAAGGTCGCGGTGGCCGGCCTCCGCGACCCGGAGTTCGTCGCCCCACTTGGACGGGCCCCGCGCACGATTCTCGACGTCGCGATCGGGAGCGCCCGCCGATTCGCCTCGCAGCAGTGGGAGATCGACCGTCTTCGGGCAGTGGCCGATGCCCGGAACATCACCCTCAACGACGTGATCGTCGCGATGTGTTCAGGAGCCCTGCGGTCGTACCTCATCGACCAGGACGCCCTGCCCGACGCCCCGCTCATCGCGGCGGTGCCGGTGTCGATGCACACCGACGGCGATGACGACGGCAACGCGGTGACCGCCATCCTGGTGAGTCTCGCGACCGATGAGCCGGATCCCGAACGCCGCCTGGACAAACTCGTCGAGTCGGCGCGCCACAGCAAGTCGGTGGTCCGGGGCCTTCGTCCGCTGCAGGCGCTCGCGCTGGGAGCGGCGAATTTCGCGCCGCTCGCCTTCGCGACCGTGCCCGGCTTCGTCCAGTACGTCCCCCCGCAGTTCAACATCATCATCAGCAACGTCCCCGGGCCGTCGAAGCACCTGTACTGGAACGGCGCCCGCCTCGACGGGGTGTACCCGGTCTCCATCCCGACGCAGGGTCTCGCGCTCAACATCACGGTGACCAGCACCGCCGAGCACATCAACTTCGGGCTGATCGGCGCCCGGGCCCAGCTCCCGAGCCTGCAACGCCTGCTCACGCACCTCGATACGGCGCTCGAGGAACTCGAGAAGGTCGCGCGAACGCGGTGACGTCTCCGAGCGGCCGTGGCCCGGACGTGGCTTCGGACACCCTGACTCGACAGTAAGTTACTCGCGAGTATCATCTGATATGAGGTAGACCAGCGTAATTAGGCCAGCCTTGGCAGCGCGCCGGTGGCGCAACGAATTACGGTTACCTGTAGTACACCGCCCCGTGGTACCCAGCCTCGCGTTCCGCGACCGGGGGCGGACGACCTAGACGAAAGGCCGGTACGCGCCCGTGACTACCACGACGATTGCCATCGGCACGACAGCCGCGGTGATCAGCCTCCTCTGCTGGTACCTGTTCCTCGGTGGCATGGTGCGGATCTTCCGCACCATCAAGCTCGGGCACAAGGTCGACAGCTCCCGCTTCTGGCCCATCCTCCCGCGCTTCCTGACGATGATGAAGGAATTCATCGTCCACACGCGCATGGTGAAGTTCCGCACCGTCGGCTGGGCGCACTGGCTCGTGATGGTCGGCTTCCTCGGCGGATTCCTGCTGTGGTTCGAGGCCTACGGACAGTCCATCAACCCGGAGTTCCACTGGCCCGTCTTCGGTGACACCTTCGCGTGGCACCTCTGGGACGAGCTGCTCGGGATCGCCACCGTCGTCGGCATCATCGTGCTGATCGTGATCCGCCAGCTCAACCACCCGCGCGTCCCCGAGCGGCTGTCGCGCTTCGGTGGTTCGCGCTTCGGACCGGCCTACTTCGTCGAGGCCATCGTGCTGCTCGAAGGCCTGGGGATGATCCTGGTCAAGGCGTCGAAGATCGCGACCTACGGCCACGCGAACGCCTACTCCGATTTCTTCACGATGCAGGTCGCCAAGATCCTCCCGGCGTCCCCGACGCTGGTGTCGATCTTCGCCGTCATCAAGCTCATGAGCGGCATGGTCTGGCTGGCCATGGTCGGCATGAACATCAGCTGGGGCGTTGCCTGGCACCGTTTCTCGGCTTTCCCCAACATCTACTTCAAGCGCGAGCAGGACGGCGGCGTCGCCCTCGGTGCCGCGAAGCCGATGATGAGCCAGGGCAAGGTCCTCGACATGGAGACCGCCGATCCCGATGTCGACGCGTTCGGCGCCGGCAAGATCGAGGACTTCTCCTGGAAGGGCTGGCTCGACTTCACCACGTGTACCGAGTGTGGCCGCTGCCAGTCGCAGTGTCCGGCGTGGAACACCGGCAAGCCGCTGAGCCCGAAGCTGCTCATCATGTCGCTGCGCGACCACGGCAACGCCAAGGCCCCGTACCTGCTCGCCGGTGGCCGCAAGGACATGGGCGGCGACGAGGTCGGCCTCGTCGATGCCGACGGCAACGTCCTCGAGGACAAGCTCAACGCGATCCCGGAATCGGCGCGTGCCGAGGCGGCCCGCAAGCTCGTCGGCGAGTCCAAGGGCGATCTCGGCGGCGGTCAGGTCGTCGAAGCCGTGGAGGGTGAGTTCGATCCCGAGGCGCTCGGTGCCGTCATCGACACCGAGACCCTGTGGAGCTGCACCACCTGCGGTGCCTGCGTCGAGCAGTGCCCCGTTGACATCGAGCACGTCGACCACATCCTCGACATGCGCCGCTACCAGGTCCTGATCGAGTCGGACTTCCCGACCGAGCTGGCCGGCATGTTCAAGAACCTCGAGAACAAGGGCAACCCGTGGGGCCAGAACGCCTCCGCGCGCACCGCCTGGATCGACGAGATGGACATCGAGATCCCGGTCTTCGGCAAGGACGTCGAGTCGTTCGAGGGCTTCGAGTACCTGTTCTGGGTCGGCTGTGCCGGTGCTTACGAAGACCGCGCGAAGAAGACCACCAAGGCCGTCGCCGAGCTCCTCGACATGGCCGCGGTGAACTTCATGGTCCTCGGCGAGGGCGAGACCTGTACCGGTGACTCCGCACGACGCGCCGGCAACGAGTTCCTCTTCCAGATGCTCGCGCAGCAGAACATCGAGATGCTCGGCGAGGTCTTCGCGACCGCGCCCGAGCAGCGCAAGAAGGTCGTCGTCACCTGTGCGCACTGCTTCAATGCGCTGGGCAACGAGTACCCGCAGCTGGGCGCGAAATACGAGGTCGTCCACCACACGCAGCTGCTGAACCGTCTCGTGCGCGAGAAGCGGCTCGTCCCCGTCGCACCGCTCGGCGAGGGCGTCACCTACCACGACCCGTGCTACCTGGGCCGCCACAACAAGGTCTACGACGCCCCGCGTGAGTTGATGGGTGCGGCCGGTTCGACGCTGACCGAGATGCCGCGTCACGGCGAACGGTCCATGTGCTGTGGTGCCGGCGGCGCCCGGATGTGGATGGAAGAGCAGATCGGCAAGCGGATCAACATCGACCGGGTCGACGAGGCGCTGGACACCCTCGGCGACACCACCGGCGATCAGGTCAAGAAGGTCGCGACCGGCTGTCCGTTCTGCCGCGTCATGCTCACCGACGGCGTGACCGCCCGGACGAGCGGTACCGAGTCCGAGGGCAAGGTCGAGGTCGTCGACGTCGCGCAGTTGCTGCTCGAATCGGTGAAGCGCGACCGGACCGAGGTCAAACTCGGCGGCCGGTTCCTCGGACCGCGTCCCACCCTCGCCGAACCGGAGCCGGAACCCGAGCCCGAGAAGGTGCCCGCGGCGGCGACTGCGTCGGCCGCGGCCACCGAGGCCGCGCCGAAGCCGAAGGTCGGCCTGGGCATGAAGGGCGGCAAGAAGCCGGGCGCGGCGGCCAAGACCGCGGCACCAGAAGCACCTGCCGAGAAGGCACCCGCCGAGAAGAAGCCGGCATCGAAGGGCTTCGGCATGAAGGGCGGCAAAAAGCCCGGCGCCGCAGCGGCGTCGGCCGCCCCGGAGTCGGCAGCCGCCGAGACCGCAGCCGAGACCGCAGCCGAGGCACCCGCCGAGAAGAAGCCCGCAGCCAAGGGCTTCGGCATGAAGGGCGGCGCCAAGCGTCCCGGTGCCGCGAGCAAGCCCGCCGGTGGTACCGCCGAGCCGGTGCCGGCCGAGACCGAGTCGTCCGAGGCGGTCAAGGAGGAGGTCGCCGAGGCCACCACCGAGACGCCGCAGGCCGAGAAGAAGCCCGCATCCAAGGGCTTCGGCATGGGCAAGGCCAAGCGCCCGGGTCAGAAGACCACCAACGCGGCGGCCCCCGCCGCCGGGGTGACCGCGCCCGCCGAGAGCAAGGTCGACGAAAGCGAATCGGCCCCGGACGCCGCCCCCACCGTGGACACGGAATCGGCCTCGGCGACAGCGGGAACGACGACAGCGGAGTCGGCGACCGCGGGATCGGCGACGGAATCACCCGTTGCTGCGGCAACGGAAGAGAAGCCCGGCAAGGCCAAGGGCTTCGGGATGTCCGCGGGCAAGAAGCGGCCCGGCGGTATCGGCAAGGCCGCGGCCAAGCCGGCCGCGGCACCTGCCGAGGCTGCGGACGCCCCCGCTCCCGAGGCGGACGTCGCACCGGCCGAGACCGCCGAGGCACCCGCTGCCGAGGCTCCGGCTGCTGAGACGCCAGCCGCCGAGGCATCGCAGGGCGGCTCGGCCGCCGTGCTGACCGAGGAGAAGCCGGCCAAGGCCAAGGGCTTCGGCATGGCCGCGGGCAAGAAGCGACCGGGCGGCGCGAGCAAGGCCGCACCGGCAGCTGCTCCGACTCCGGAAGCGGCTGAGCCAGAACCCGAGGCCCCGCAGGCCGAGGAGGCACCAGCCGAGGCCGCAGCGACCGAAGCGCCTGTGAACGAGGCCCCGGCCGCCGAGGCTCCGGTAACAGAGGCCGACGACGCGGAGACGGCCGAGGTCGAGACCGCGGGCGACGCAGACGACGCCGACACAGAGGCGGCGCCTGCGGCGTCGAGCAACGGTTCGTCCGCCGCTCGCACGGTCGCCGAGACCGGGGCGTCGAAGGCCAAGGGCTTCGGCATCGCGGCCGGCAAGAAGCGGCCCGGCCACAAGTAGATCGCAGTACCGCAGAACGGGCTCCGACCATTCGGTCGGGGCCCGTTCTGCATCGGGCGGGCCGTCCGGACGCGACCACCCGATCGACATGTCGTGTCTCGACATCCTGCCGGGAGCCGTCGACTGTGACATCGTGAGCCAAGGCAACAGTTCACTGAATCCGACCGGCGGGAGGCGAACTCGGCAGTCGAGGACAACGCGGTCAAACAGTCACCCGGCATGAGTGTGCCGACCCTGACCGCGATGGTGGTCGGCTCGATGATCGGTGCCGGGGTGTTCTCCCTGCCTGCCCGATTCGGCTCGTCCGCAGGCGTTTTCGCGGCCATCATCGCCTGGACCATCGCCGGCGTCGGGATGCTGACCCTGGCACTCGTCTTCCAGCGGTTGGCGATTCGCCGACCAGAGCTCGACTCGGGCGTATTCGCCTATGCCAAGGCCGGTTTCGGGGATTACGTCGGCTTCAACTCGGCGTTCGGATACTGGGCGAGCGCCTGTGCGGGCAACGCCTTCTACTGGGTGTTCATCATGAGCACCATCGGCAAGGCCTGGCCCGCGCTCGGTGAGGGTGACACCGTGATCGCCGCACTGCTCTCGACCGTCGGGATCTGGGTCTTCGCCGCCCTGATCGCCCGCGGCGTCAAGGATGCCGCCGCGATCAACCGGATCGTCACCGTCGCCAAGATCGTGCCGATCCTGGTGTTATCGCGGTCGCGGCCGTCGCCATCGAGGTCGGCGTCTTCACGGACAACTTCTGGGGCACCGAGGACGTCACCGCGGGAGCCATCTTCGACCAGGTACGCAACACGATGATCATCACCGTGTTCGTGTTCCTGGGGATCGAGGGCGCGAGCGTGTACTCCCGCTACGCGCGACGACGCGAGGACGTCGGCCGTGCGACCATCCTCGGCTTCGTCAGCGTGCTGTGCGTGTTCGCCTCGGTCACCCTGCTCTCCTACGGGATACTCCCGCAGGCCGAGATCGCGGCGCTCCGGCAACCGTCCATGGCTCCGCTGCTGGCCGAGATCGTGGGCAGCTGGGGGACGGCGTTCATCAGTTTCGGGGTCGTCATCTCGGTCCTCGGCGCCTACCTCGCGTGGACCCTGATGGCCGCCGAGGTGTTGTTCATCCCGGCCCAGGACAAGGACATGCCGCGCTTCCTGTCCCGACAGAACGGCGCCGGCGCCCCCATCGCGGCACTCGCACTGACCTCGTTGATGGTTCAGACGCTGATCATCGTCGTGCTGTTCGCCGAGGACTCGCTCGACTTCCTCCTCGACCTGTGCACGAGCCTGTCGCTCATCCCCTATTTCCTCGCGGCGGCCTTCGCGGTGAAGGTGGCGTTCCCCGAACGAGGGTCCGGGACGCAGGCACGTCGCGCGCTCGCGATCGCCGTCCTCGCGACCGTGTACACGGTGTTCCTCGTCTTCGCGGCCGGTCCGGAGTTCCTGATCCTGTCCTGCATCATCTATGCGCCCGGGGCCATCCTGTACGTGATGGCGCGCCGCGAGAACGGTGCGCGGATCTTCCGACCGGCCGAGGCCGCGCTCTGCGGAATCCTCGTCGTCGGCGCCGTGCTCGGAATCGGCGCGCTGGCGACCGGACCAACAGCGACGACCTGCTCTTCGACGACGTCATGTGGGTCGAGAACGCCCAGCGCGACCACGCCGACTTCGTCAACAAGATGACCCAGCGGGGCGTCGAGGTGCTCGAACTCCACGCCGTCCTGGCGGCGACGCTCGAGCTACCGGGAGCTCGTGACTGGCTGCTGGACCGGACGATCGTCGCCAACCGCGTCGGCCTGGGCCTCGTCGACAGCACGCGGAGCTACCTCGAGTCGCTCACTCCGCGAGCACTCGCCGAGGTCCTGATCGGCGGGCTGGCCACCGATGATCTGCCCGACGATTTCCGTTCCGGCTATCTCAAGCTCGCCAGCGAGCAGGTCGGCGCACGTGAGTATCTTCTCCCGCCGCTGCCGAACACCCTCTACACCCGCGACACCACCTGCTGGTTGTACGGCGGGGTCACGCTCAACCCGCTGTACTGGCCGGCGCGGCGCGAGGAGACCCTGATCTACAAGGCGATCTACCTGTATCACCCCGATTTCGTCGACTCCACGGTCTGGTGGGGCGATCCCGAACAGAACTGGGGCCGTGCCACCTTCGAGGGCGGGGACATCATGCCGGTCGGCAACGGCGTCGTCCTGATGGGCATGAGCGAGCGGACCTCGCGTCAGGCGATCACCCAGGTCGCCAAGACCCTGTTCGAGAAGGGCGCAGCCGATCGGGTGGTGGTCGCGGGCATGCCGAAGTTGCGGGCGGCCATGCACCTCGACACGGTGTTCACCTTCGCCGACCGCGACATCGTCACGCTCTACCCCCGGATCATCGACGCGGTGCACACCTTCTCGCTGCTGCCGTCGGACGCGGCACCGGGCGTCGACGTCATCGACCACGGGACCGGCTCGTTCGTGGACACCGTCGCACGCTCGCTCGACCTGGACTCGCTACGCGTGATCGAGACCGGCGGCGACGTGTACCAGTCCGAGCGACAGCAGTGGGACAGCGGCAACAACGCCGTCGCCCTCGAGCCCGGGGTGGTGATCACCTACGACCGGAACACGACCACCAACACCCTGCTGCGCAAGGCCGGCGTCGAGGTCATCACCATCGTCGGGGCCGAACTCGGGCGCGGCCGGGGCGGCGGGCACTGCATGACGTGTCCGCTCATCAGGGACGCGGTCGACTACTAGCCGACGACCAGCGTGCCGGGAAACAGGCACCCCGGCACGCGCCAGAAACGCATTTGCCACCGGCTGCGACAATGTACCCGTGAGTAGGCCCCATGTTTCGCACCTCAACCAGAACCTCAAGCCGCTCGAGCAGTCGCTCAAGCTGCAGAACGTGTGCTACGAGATCCGCGGTCCCGTCCACGCGCACGCGCAGCGGCTCGAGGCGGAGGGCCATCGAATCCTCAAGCTGAACATCGGCAACCCGGCGCTGTTCGGTTTCGAGGCCCCCGACGTGATCATGCGCGACATGATCCACGCCCTCCCCTACGCGCAGGGCTACTCCGAGTCCGCTGGTGTGCTCTCCGCGCGTCGTGCCGTGGTGACCCGCTACGAGCTCATCCCCGACTTCCCGTACTTCGACGTCGACGACGTCATCCTGGGCAACGGCGTCTCCGAGCTCATCACGATGACGATGCAGGCGCTGCTGAACGACGGCGACGAGGTCTTGATCCCGGCGCCCGACTACCCGCTGTGGACCGCGATGACCTCGCTGTCCGGCGGGCAGCCCGTGCACTACCGCTGCGACGAGGAGAACGGGTGGAACCCCGACGTCGCCGACATCGCCGCGAAGATCACCGACCGCACCAAGGCGATCGTCATCATCAACCCGAACAACCCGACCGGCGCGGTCTACTCCCGCGAGGTCCTCGAGCAACTCGTCGAACTCGCCCGCGAGCATTCGCTCCTGATCCTCGCCGACGAGATCTACGACAAGATCATCTACGACGACGCCGAGCACGTGAACGTGGCCTCGCTGGCGCCGGATCTGTTGTGCCTCACCTTCAACGGCCTGTCGAAGGCGTACCGCGTCTGCGGTTACCGAGCCGGGTGGGTCGTGATGACCGGACCGAAGGACCACGCGCGCGGCTTCATCGAGGGCATGGGCATCCTGGCGTCGACGCGCCTGTGTGCCAACGTGCCGGGCCAGCACGCGATCCAGGTGGCCCTCGGCGGTTACCAGTCCATCGAGGCCCTGGTCTCCCCTGGCGGCCGGTTGTACGAGCAGCGGAACGTGACCTGGGAGAAGCTGAACGAGATCCCCGGGGTCAGCTGCGTCAAGCCCAAGGGCGCGCTGTACGCCTTCCCCCGCCTCGATCCCGAGATCTACGAGATCCACAACGACGAACTGTTCGTCCAGGACCTGTTGCTGCAGGAGAAGATCCTCGTCGTCCAGGGGACAGGGTTCAACCTCGACGACCACAACCACTTCCGCATCGTCACCCTGCCGTGGTCCCGGGATCTGACCGAAGCCGTCGAGCGTATCGGCAACTTCCTGTCGTCGTATCGGCAGTGATCCCGCGGACTCCCGCGAGTAGTCCCAGGTGAGGGCCCGGTCATCCGACCGGGCCCTCACTGCTCTTCCGGGGTCTGGACATTTGTGTAACCGTTGGTAACGTGTACCTCCATCGGCGGGGCACACACAACGAGGTGACAGATGGCTCAACAGGCGATTCGACGACCCGAGTGGCGTCCGGGGACCGTCAGCAACAACGGGATCCGGCTGGCCACCTACGAGCTGGGCGATCCGTCGAAACCGACGGTGCTGCTGGTGCACGGCTGGCCGGACACCCACCACCTGTGGACCCACATCGCGCCGCGGCTGGCGGAGCAGTATCACGTGGTCGCCTATGACTGCCGCGGCTTCGGCGAGAGCGACCGCCCCCGGCGGGTCGCCGCCTATCGCCTCGACGAGCTCGCCGACGACCTGTACGCGGTCGCGGAGTCGGTGAGTCCCGACGACGCCGTACACGTGGTGGCACACGACTGGGGATCGGTGCAGACATGGGAGGCCGTCAGCCGCCCGCGCGCCAACGCCCGCATCGCCTCGTTCGTCTCGGTGTCCGGCCCCAACCTCGACCACCTCGGTCAGTTCGTCCGCGATCAGGTCGCCAGCCCCACCCCTCGACACCTGCGCAATGTGCTCGCGCAGTCGATGTCGTCGGCCTACACAGGGCTGTTCCAGCTTCCGGTGCTCCCCAACGTGTTGTTGCGCGCGATGGGCAATCCGGCGGTGTGGAAACAGTTCCTGCGCGCGGTCGAGGGCACGCCACCGGAGAACGTCGACGTCGCCGACTCGTTGCGCCGCGACATGGTGAGCGGCCTCGCCCTGTACCGCGCGAACATCCGCGCCAAACTCCTGCGGCCCGATCCGCGGACCACCACGGTGCCGGTGCTCCAGGTGGTCAACGAACGCGACATCGCGCTGCGGCCGGCCATCTACGACATCACGCCGACGTACGTCGCGAAACTCTGGCGCCGCGACACCCCGACCGGACATTGGCTGCCCTACACCCACCCCGACTATCTGACCGATCTCGTCCTGGATTTCCTTGCGGTGCAGACCAACAGTGGGGCCCCGGCCCCGGTCATCGAGCGGGCCCGGCTTTTCACCGAACCGAAACCCCTGGCGGGCAAACTCGTCGTGATCACCGGTGCGGGCAGCGGCATCGGACGCGAGACGGCCCTGGCACTGGCCGAACGCGGGTGCGAGCTCGTCCTGGCCGACCTCGACCTCGCGTCCGCCGACGAGACCGCCCGCGCCTGCAAGGCCGCGGGGTCGGCCGCGCACGCCTACCTCCTCGACGTCTCGGACACCGCCGAGTTCGCCACCTTCGCCGCTCGCGTCCGAGAGGCCCACGGCATCCCCGACATCGTGGTCAACAACGCCGGAATCGGTTTGGCCGGTGGGGTGTTGGCGGCCACCGACGAGCAGGTCGACCGGCTCCTCGACGTCAACCTGCGCGGCGTCGTCACCGGCAGCCGGGAGTTCGGCCGGCAGATGGTCGAGCGCGGGGTCGGCGGGCACATCGTCAACATCGCGTCGGCCGCGGCGTTCACGCCGTCACGCAGCCTCGGCCTGTACTCGGCGTCGAAAGCGGGGGTACTCCTTTTCTCCGAGTCGCTCCGCGCCGAGCTCGCCGAACACCGCATCGGCGTCAGCGCGATCTGTCCCGGACTCGTCGACACCAACATCGTCTCCTCGACGCCGATCGCCGGCCTCGACGCCGAGACCGAACAAGCACGCCGCGATCGGCTCGACCGGTTCTACCAGCGCCGGGGGTTCACGCCGGACCGGGTCGCAAGTGAGATCGTCGCGGCCATCGAGCACAACAAGGCGGTGGTGCCGGTGACCGTGGAGGCGAAGGTGGGATACCGGATCTACCGCTTCGCGCCGTGGCTGTCGCGCATCGGCGCCCGTCAGAACGTCACGGGGTGAACCACATGACGCACACCGAGGATCACGCACACGACGACGCTTCGGCCGATCCCGGCCCCGTCGAACTGCACGCCCGCAACGTGGCATTCGACTGGGACGATGTCCCGCTCCATTGGATACCCGGCCACCCGGTCGCGTCGAACTTCATCAGCGTGCTCAATCTCCTGCTCCCGGAGGGCGAGCGGTGGTTCGTGCAGACCTACAACGAGGCCCTGCCGCTGGTCGACGACGAGGAACTCGCCTCTCGCATGCGAGGATTCATCGGCCAGGAGGCGATGCACGCCGAGGCCCACGATCACGTCCTGTGGGAGTTCCTCGATCACCACGGCATCGACCCGCGGCCCTACCAGCTCCAGATGGAGTGGATCTTCCGCAAGGTGCTCGGCCCGCTGGAGGGTGGCACCCAGGCGGCCCGCGACAAACACCTCGTCGAACGCCTCTGGCTCATCGCGGCTTTGGAGCACTACACCGCCATCCTCGGCGACTTCGCGTTGAACAACACCTGGACCCGGGTCGGGGCGCACCCCACGATGACCGACCTGTTCATGTGGCATGGCGCCGAGGAGGTGGAGCACCGGGCCGTCGCACACGATGTCGCCGCGTACTTCGGCGACGGATATCTGCGTCGCGGCCGGGCGATGTTCGTGGTGCTGCCGATCCTGTTGATCCTCATCCAGCGGGGTTACCGATTCATCATGGGCCAGGACAGGTCGTTGTCGTACAACTACTTCCAGAAGACCTGGCATTACCACCGTGGGGTGCGGGCCGGCGTGCTCCCGAAGATGCGGACGATCGTCTTCGCCACCTTCAGCTACTTCCGGCCCGGGTTCCGGCCGGAGGACATCGGCAGCACCGCACAGGCGGTCGCGTATCTCGCGAGCTCGCCGGCCGCGCGCAACGCGGCGTGAGTGCGGACGGGAGAGCAGGGTCATGAACCAACGCGCGCATCCGCATTCGACAACGCTCACGCAACCACCGCCCCACCTGCACGGCCGATGGCGGCACGACCCGCTGCTCACCGTCGGCACCATGATGTTCCGGGCGTGGTGGCCGGTCTGGCGGCCGCTGTCACCGCTGCGCCGAGGTGCGGTGCGCGACGGGACCACCCGGGTCCGGATCGTCGGACGCGAGGTGGTCGCGCGCGACGAGAACGTCATCGCGCTCACCCTCGCCGCCGCGGACGGTGGTGCGCTGCCGAACTGGCACGCCGGGGCGCACATCGATCTGCTGTTGCCGTCGGGACGCATGCGGGAGTACTCGCTGTGCGGCGACACCGCAGATCGCGAGCACTACCGGATCGCGGTGCGCCGGATTCCCGACGGCGGTGGCGGTTCGGTCGAGGTCCACGACTCGTTGCGTATCGGCGACGTCTTCTCGATCAAGGGTCCCCGCAACGCCTTTCCATTCGCGGTCCCCGGCCACGGATCACCTGCGCGCCGAATCCGCTTCGTCGCGGCCGGAATCGGCATCACCCCGATCCTGCCGATGCTCGCCACGGCCGAGCGCTTCGGGCTGGACTGGTCGATGATCTACACCGGCCGCACCGCCGAGTCGATCCCGTTCCTCAACGAGGTGGCCGCGTTCGGCGACCGCGTCACCATCCGGACCGACGACGTCCACGGACTGCCGAGCATGGCCGATCTGGTCGGTCCCGTCGACGCCCCCGCCGACCTCGCCGTCTACTGTTGCGGCCCGGTTCCCATGCTGGAGGGGCTTCGCCGTCATCTCGCGACACGCGCCGACATCGAGCTGCACTACGAGCGGTTCAGCCCGCCACCGGTGGAGAACGGCTCCGAGTTCACGGTGACGCTGGCTTCGACCGGTCAGGAGATCCCGGTCGCCGCAGACGAATCGGCGCTCGCCGCGATCCGCCGGGTGGTGCCGTCGGTGCCGTACTCGTGCCGGCAGGGATTCTGCGGCACCTGCAAGGTCAGGACGCTGTCCGGCGAGGTCGACCACCGCGACAACATCCTGACCGAACCCGAGCGCGAGGCCGGGACCATGCTGACCTGCGTCTCACGCAGTCCCGGCGGGAACCTCACCCTCGACCTCTGAGGCTTCCGCCCCTTGAGCTGAGGTGTGAGGAGCGCTGGCGACAACCCCTCCGCTCCCTGAGGTGCGAGGAGCGTTAGCGACGAGCCACGAAGGGTTCCCGCTCCCCCGCAACAAGAATGCCGCCGCGACGCCCGCGACCGCCGTGACGGCGACCGCGGCCCAGACCGCGTCGTGCAACCCGACCATGAAGGCGTCCTGCACCGCGATCCGGACCGCATCACCGATCGCGCCCGGCGCCTGGTCGGCCACCCCGACCCCGGCCATCACCGATTGCTTCGCCGCGTCGACCGCCTCGGCCGGCAACCCGCTGCCCGACAGCCGGTCCCCGACCCCGGCGACATACGCCGATGTCAGGATCGACCCGAGGACCGCGACACCGAGCGTCCCGCCGATCTCGCGTGTCGTGTCGTTGACCGCACTGCCCGCGCCGGCCTGTTCCGGACGCAGCGCGTCCATGATGAGCTGGGTGCACGGACCGGAGATGAAGGCGAGACCCGCCGCCATCAGCGACATCGCCCAGATGATGAGTTCCCAATACCCGGAGTCCCGCGCGGAGAGCTCGACGAGTGCGAATCCGCTTGACATCAGGAAGGCCCCGATCACCGAGACGACCCTCGGCCCGAAACGATGCGACAGTGCCATCGCGACCGGCGACAGCGCCGCCATCACGATCGCGAACGGAAGGGTACGGACACCCGCGGCCAGCGGCCCGTATCCCTTCACCGCCTGGAAGAACTGGGTGATCAGGAAGATGAAGCCGAAGAGCGCGAAGAACGCCACGCTGATCATCCCGGCCGCGGTCGCGAAGCGCCGGTTGGCGAAGAGCCGGACGTCGAGGATGGGGTGCGCGATCCGCAGCTGCGTGACCACGAACACCGTCAGCACGGCCACCGCGACAACGACACCCAGCACCGTGCGCACCGTGGCCCAACCGACGTGGGGAGCCTCGATCAGGGTGAAGGTGAGCAGGCCCAGGCCGGCGATCGAGAGCACGACCCCGAGCGCGTCGAACCGGGGCACCGACACCGGTCGCGTGCCGGGTACGACCGCCAGGATCATCGCGAGGGCCACCACTCCGAACGGGACGTTGACCCAGAACACCGATGTCCACGAGAAGTGTTCGAGGAGCCAGCCTCCGAGAACCGGTCCGATGGCCACCGCCACCCCGGAGACCGCCGCCCAGATCCCGACAGCCATCGCGCGTTCCTTGGCATCGACGAAGATGGTCGTGATGATCGCGAGCGTGGCGGGGAAGACCAGCGCCGCGAAGATTCCGAGCCCCGCGCGACCGGCGATGAGCTGCCCGAGGTTCTGTGATGACGCCGCCAGCACCGACACCAGCATGAAACCTCCGATGCCGGTGAGGAGCACCCGACGGTGCCCGAACCGGTCACCGAGGTAGCCGCCGGTCAACAGCAGGCCGGCGAAGACGAGCGTGTAGGCGTCGACGATCCATTGCAGGCCCGAGATCCCGGCGCCGAGGTCGCGGGCGAGCGTCGGGAGGGCCACGTTGACGATCGTGTTGTCGATCATCACGAGTAGTTCGGCGAAGCTGAGGGCGCCCAGCGCCCACCAGCGAGCATGCGTGCGTTCGGCTGGCATCGATCTTCTCCTGGTCGGGTGGCGCAAGCGGTTTCGGCGATTCGTTAGAACAACGTTCCAGAGTTGTAGAACACCGTTCTATTCAAGAAGAACACCGTTCCAGTAGGTTGTCAACATGTCTCCCGCGAAGCCGCGCACGCGTACAGCAGGCGCCGACGTCCGATCCGCGCTGCTCCGGGCAGGTCGCACGATCCTCGAGCGCGATGGCACGGCCGGTCTGACGGTTCGGGCCGTGGCCGGTGAGGCGAAGGTCGCCCCGATGGGCGTCTACAACCACTTCGACGGCCGGGACGGCCTGCTGGACGCCCTGGTCACCGACGGTTACGCCGAATTCGGACGGGCGATTGCGACGAGGGATGACGATCCGGCGACTCGTCTGCGCAACGCCGGTGTGGCGTACCGGAAGTTCGCACTCGCCAATCCGGTGCTCTACGGGCTGATGTTCTCAGCGCAGTGCACGCCCGAGATCGACGTGGCCGCAAACGCATTCGAGGTCCTCGTCGACACCATCCGGTACGGCCAGGTGGCCGGGGTCATCTTGTCCGCCGACCCCGTCGAACAAGCCATGCAGACCTGGTCCGCCGTTCACGGCGCCGTGAGTCTCGAACTCGCCCATGCCTATCACCCCGACGTCGATGCATCGGCGAACTACGAGAACGTCCTCGACTTCGTGGCGCGCGCACTGGCGCCCCGGCCCGGCGACTGAGACCCGGCTCGGGGACGGTCATCGGGTTCGTGCATCAGGGCAGGACGATCGGCGGCAGACCGGGAAGCGGGATCGTCACGCCGCCTGGCGGACGCGGAGTCCGCGACCGGGGACGAGGCCGGGGCGCAGGCTCCTCCGCGGAGGGCGTCGTCGTCTCCGGCGGAGGAGGAGTCGTGTACCGGCGCGCCGGTTGCCGGGCCTCGGCATAGATTGCGGGATCGGCGAACTCGGGTTCCGGAGTGGCGGTGGTGCGTTGGGGAAGCGGCGCGGCGACGGTCGGCGACGCCTCATCGTGTCCGACGGCCAACGCCGTGGCCACCGCGACCACGGCCACCGCGCACAGCAGCGCCACCGCGGCGAGAACGCGCTTGCCTCCGCGCCGCCGTCGGCTCGCGCCGGCCGAATGCGGCCCTGCTACTGACACGTCGGAGTGCGGTGGAGCCCCGATGGCCGACCCTGTGTCCGCCGAATACCCGGCCATCGGATCGACGTTCACGTCCCCATCGCCGGACCGGACGGGCGGCGTGGGCGTATGCGCCGACGTCCACCGTGGCGCAGACTCGGCCGACGGCGGCGGCTCGGCAACCGGATTCGTCGGCGTGCGCAGATCGTGACCGGCTGGAGAGCGCTCCTCGAACTGCTGGTCGTCCCGAAGCGGCTGGGCGCGAGGGACTTCCGGGGCCGCAACATACGGGGCGAGCGCCCCGAACGCCGTGGCCACCACCGGTGGCGACTGAGTGACGGACTCGAAGATGGGGGTGTCGTGCGTGTCGTGCGTATGGTCGTCGCCACGCGGAGCCATCTCGGCGGGAGCCGAGAAACCGTCATCCGACCGGGTCGGGACCGCATCCTGTTCGGCGGGCGGGGTCGCCACCCCCACGTCTGGTTCGATCACATCGCCGGACACTGCGATCGCGTGCGGTACCTCCGGTTCCGCCGCGTGTCCGCCGTGCGCCGGGGGCCGAGTGATGCTTCCCGACGGATCGACGTCGACGACCGGCACGGGTACGGCTCGCGCAATCGCGTCCCGGAGGCCGGGCCATGCGCTCACGCGATCGGCGACCACGACCGCGGGGGCGGAGGCTCCGGACACCGCCGCGCGAGCGAGGTCTTCGGCGCGTGCGGTCAGCGGGGCTCCGGCTTCGGCGACGTCGCGGCGCGCCATGCGGAACAGCCGGATGTGGTCGCGGCCCATCAGGAAGGTGCCGTCGGACTCGCGGAGCCGCTCGCGGCCGCGGGTGACGAGGTCGAGGACCTCCTCGTGCCATTCGCGCGAGGTCGGTGCCGCCACCCGCCCGACCCGAACGAGATGGTCGGCAATCACCTCATCCAGGACGGCGAGGGTGAGACCGGAATCGGAGTAGGAGTCCGCGACGGTCCCTCGAGTCGGGTCCAGGCGTCCCACCGAGACGCCCGCCCGCGGATCGAGATCGAACAGCACGACCTCGGCGTTCTGCGCGATCCCCCGCTCAGCGAGTTCGGCGCGCACGGCGTCGACGACGGCAGCACTGACCGTGACCTCTGCCTGCGCAGACGTCGGTGTCACGGCCGGATCGGCCACCGTGTCGGTCATCTGGTTGATTCCTGCACCTCACGTGCACCTCGCCTCATGTCCCCCACCGGCGAGAAGGTGCCTCCTGGACAGTCGCGAGCTCAACCTAGCACGACTCAGCGGACGGTGGCCCCCGGCGCATATCCGTTCACCTGCTCGGACGGGTGGTTTCGCGGCGCCGGGCGGGTGGGAGCGGGGCCGCCCAGGGCGCGGTAGTCCCAACCCGCGTCGCGCCACATCTGCGGGTCGAGGCAGCGCCGACCGTCGACGATGCGCTTGGCGCGGACGACGCCCTCGAGTTCTTCGGGCGCCATGTGCACGAACTCGGCCCACTCGGTGGCGATGACGACGACGTCGGCCCGGTCGCACGCGTCGCGCGCCGAGGTGGCGTAGCCGAGGCTCGGGTGGACGCGTCGTGAGTTGTCCATCGCCTTCGGGTCGAAGACGGTCACCGACGCCCCTTCGAGCGCCAGCCTGCTGGCCACCGTCAGCGCGGGTGAGTCACGGACGTCGTCGCTCTCCGGTTTGAAGGCGGCGCCCAGGACGGCGACGTTGCGCCCGAGGACCTCGCCGCCGAGCGCCTCGAAGACCAGTTCCACCGCCGCACCCCGGCGACGCATGTTGATGGCGTCGACCTCCCGCAGGAAGCCGACGGCCCGCGGGGCGCCCATGTCGTCGGCGCGCGCGGTCAGGGCGCGGATGTCCTTGGGCAGGCAACCGCCGCCGAAACCGAGACCGGCGTTGAGGAATCGGCGTCCGATCCGCGGGTCGTGCCCGATCGCGTCGGCGAGGGTGTTGATGTCGGCGCCGGCGATCTCGCACAGTTCGCTGATCGCGTTGATGAACGAGATCTTGGTGGCCAGAAAGGCGTTCGCCGAGACCTTCACGAGTTCGGCGGTGGCCCAGTCGGTCTCGATCAACGGCACGCCGGTCTCGAGGATCTCGCGGTAGATCTCGCGGGTGACCTCCCCGGCCGACGACCCGGCGTCGGGGTCGTCGGCGGCCGTGTTGAGGCCGCTCGGGTCGAGCGAACCGGTACCGAGGACGAGCCGATCCGGCCGGAGCGTGTCTTCGACGGCGAATCCCTCGCGCAGGAACTCCGGACTCCACGACAGTTCGACATCCGCCCCGGCGTGCGACAGTACCGAGATCCGTTGTGCGAGTTCGGCGCAGGTGCCGACCGGTACGGTCGACTTGCCGATGATGAGGTGGGCGCCCCGCAGCGTCGGCACGAGCGCGTCGATCGCCGAGTACACATGCGAGAGGTCGGCCCGGTGCCCGCGGGGTTCCTGCGGGGTCCCGACGCCGAGGAAGTGCACCGAGGCGTGGTCGGCGGCCGCGAGGTGGTCGGTCGTGAAGCGGAGTCGTCCGGCGTCGATGTTGCGGCGCAGAATGTCGGCGAGCCCCGGCTCGAAGAACGGGACCTCGCCGGCCTGGAGGCGTTCGATCTTGTACGGATCGACGTCGATGCCGACGACGTCGTGCCCGAGTTCGGCCATGCAGGCCGCGTGAGTGGCACCGAGGTAGCCGCATCCGATCACCGTGAGCTTCATGAGGGCAACGGTTACCCAGGCGGAACCACCGGTAACCATCCTCGTCGTGGCGGGTTGTCATCGGCTGGGTGAACTTCCGGAGCCGCGCCCACCCGGTCCGTCCACCCGCCGGTTGAGCAGAGTCGAAACCCCTCAGTCGTGCTTCTGGAAGTTCAGGTACGCCTTCGACGGGGTGGGGCCGCGTTGTCCCTGGTATTTCGATCCGACCGACGCGCTGCCGTACGGCTCCTCGGCCGGGCTGCTGAGGCGGATGAGGCACAGCTGCCCGATCTTCATGCCGGGCCAGAGGGTGATCGGCAGGTTCGCGACGTTCGACAACTCGAGGGTGATGTGGCCGGAGAAACCGGGGTCGATGAAGCCCGCCGTCGAATGCGTGAGGAGGCCGAGTCGACCGAGTGACGACTTGCCCTCGAGTCGGCCGGCGAGGTCGTCGGGCAGTGAGCACACCTCGAGGGTGGACCCCAGCACGAACTCGCCCGGGTGCAGCACAAAGGGCTCGCCGTCGGCGGGTTCGACCAGCGAGGTGAGTTCGTCTTGGCGTTGTGCGGGGTCGATGTGGGTGTAGCGGGTGTTGTTGAACACCCGGAACAGGCCGTCGAGCCGGACGTCGACGCTGGAGGGCTGGACGAGGGCGGGATCGAACGGATCGATGGCGAGGCGCCCGTCAGCGATCTCGGCGCGGATGTCGCGGTCGGAGAGCAGCACGGTGTCGAGGTTATCGAATGGTCAGGGAGGATCTGCGCCGGTGTCGGTTGGCGCCGACCCTCCGCTCTCCGGTGCCGCTGTACTGCGCCGCCGCCGGACATCAGCGCGCATCCGGTCGAAGATGGCGTCGGTGCGATGGGCGTGGTTGATCCGCGGCGTCGACGACGGGTGCGACCGGGGCGGGTGCCAGACGGCGCGGCCCGCGTCGACCCCATCGGTGGCGATGGTGGTGGCCCACTGATCCACCCCGGTGCCGACCACTCGGTTGTGTGGTGGGCAGGCGGTCGCGAGGGTGTCGAGGTCGGTGGAGCCGTGGTGGGCGTCCCACTCGACGACATGGTGGATCTCGCAGTCGAACGACGGCCGCGTGCATCCCGGGAAGGTGCAGCCGCCGTCGCGGGCGACCGCCGCGATTCGTTGTGCGCGCGAGGCCAATCGCCTGGACCGCCCGAGGTAGAGCACCTCGCTGGAGTGGTCCCGGAACACCGCGAGATGATGCTGCGCGTCCGCGGCGAGGTCGACGGCGTCCTTGACGGGTAGGAGGGTCCCCGTCGCGGTCCGCGCCGGGTCGCCGGCCGCGTCGCGTAGCGCCGATTCGGTGATGGACACGACAAGGTGTGGCGGCAGCCCGTGGTGCGAACCCCCGAGCGCGCCGGCGTCGAGCACGAAGCGCAGCATGGCGCGCAACGCGTCGTGGTTCCGCTTCTCGGCTGAGCGCTCGTCGCGTCCGGCAGCGGCGGCCAGCGCGTCGGGGTCCGCGGCGGCGGGGTTCCCGGTGGGCGACTCGGGATCGGCGGGATTGTTCATCCCGGGAGCGGCCCACACCGACAGGACGACGTCGAACATGGCGCGCGTCACGGGGTCGAGCGTTGCGGTCAGCCGGGACATCAGTTGGGCGTCTTGCGGCCCGAGTTTGAGGCCACGGTTGCGGGCGCGGTCGCGATCGTCGGTGATGGTTCCGTCGGGGTCGAGGTGGGCCAGGATGCGGGCGCCGAGGTCACGGAGTGACGACGGGTCGTACTCGCGTGCGTAGTGCGCGAGCGTTGCCTCGGCGGCTTCCCGGTCGGCAGGGTCCACGTCGGCGGGGATCTTGCGCATCACCTCGATGACGACGTCGACGTGGCGTCCCGAGATCTCGCCGTCGGCAACACCTTTGGCGGTCTCGGGAAAGCGCGGTTCGAGCGGCACCCCCTGCATGTCCGGGAACCTGCCCAAGGCCCAGACCCGGTTCATCAGGCGGGTCGCCTCGCCGCGCCGGTTCAGCGCGTGGCACAGGAAGTTGGAGACGGTCTGGCACCCCATCTTCCGGTACGCCGACCGCTCGTCGATGTCGACGATGTGATCGGTGAACAGCGACAGCATCCGTCGTTCGGCACGCTCGTGCTCGATCGCGACCTGTAGTAGGTCGGTGTCGGAGCAATCCGTGGACTGCGTCTCGGCGATCTCGTCCATAAGTGCATGCAGGCGCTTGTACTGGTCGAGAAGAAGTGGTGGTGCAGATGGCCCGGTAGAAGCCATGATTTCATCCCCCGTCATCATGGCTTTACTCGAAACTACGTTCGAGACTACCGGCCGGTCGTCCGATGCGCAACCCCTTCCGGCGAGTTGGTCTTGCGTCGCAACCGAATCGGATCACACCAACAAGCCCCGCCCCGCCCAGATGTAGCACCTCGTTGCGTCTGACGCCACGATCCGCGACATCTGCGCGTGCCGGCGACCGGCCCGGCCACGGGTTTGCTAGGCTGTCGTTCGCGAGTCCAGCACTCGCACGCCGATGTAGTTCAATGGCAGAACATCAGCTTCCCAAGCTGAATACGCGGGTTCGATTCCCGTCATCGGCTCCACCATCACCGCAGTTAGACCAGCATTTCGCGGGTCTTGCACGAAGCCCCTCGGGGCCGCATGCAACCCCCATGCCACCCCGTGCGTGTCGAGCTTCGCCTCCCGAGCCCACACTCGCCGTAGAATCGCCGCAAGCACTGTTACGCGAGAAAGTGGGTCATCCACAGATGTCCGGCGGCCACAATCTGGCCATGCTTGTAGGCAATGGCCTCAGCGTGGCTTTCAGCGATCAACTTGCCCTGGGGAGCATCAGCGAAGAAATGATCGATCGCTTCACCTCGCAGTACCCCGGCAGCGACGCTGTTGCTCAGGCCATGCAGAGTGTCGCAAAGCACCAGCTTACCGGCGATCCGGCTAGCGATTTCGAGATACTGATCGGCGCATTCGGTGGCCAGAGCGACATTTTGGACGATCTGGCTACCTTCGCTGATCTAACTAAGAACGGCGATGCCGATATGGCAAACGCGATCTTGAAGGTCCGCAGCTTCGTAAGTGAAGTTCAACGACGCGGTATCGGACATACCCTTGAAATAATAATGGAACGGACGTACTCCGATTGGGGCCGACGAGAGCCCCTCATAAACCTTCTTGATACCGTCCTCAGTCGCTTTGACAAGCATGTCACAATTGCGAATCTCAACTACGACACTTTGATGCTCTCTGCGATCATGACCGTGACCGAGAAGTATCCGCGGATTCTTAACGACATGGCAGATGGACGACGAAACGCGCTGAAAGTCTCTTTCAGCGGCGGCACCCAGAAGTACCCGACCTGGGTGCTTCGTACCTCGCCCGAACAGTTCATGTCGCTCGATGAGCGCAGGCTACGTCTGCTCCATCTACACGGATCACTAACCTTCTGGCGATTCGACGATCAGGCCGTCAAACTTAACGTCGATACGGTCCGCTACAACCCTATCTGGCAAGCGTACCGAGATGAAGATACCTTCAACGGCGAACCACTTGTGGTCTTGGCCAATCAGCACGACAAGGCCCAGCACATTCTTCGCCCGCCTTTCAGCGTTGCCTATGACGTCGCCGAAATCGATCTGATCAACGCTGATCATTGGCTGATCGTCGGATATTCCTTCCGAGATGACTGTGTCAATGACCTTCTAGCTCGTTGCTGGAAAGAGCGAGACCATAAACCCGCCATTCTGGTGTCGAGCTTTGGCAGCGATCTGAAACTGCAAACAGTTGAAGATGCTTTCGAGTGGCCTCGGGGCTCCGCAGCGGCAAACGGCCTCATCATCAACAGGGACGGCGCATTCGAGCTTACAAAATCGACCGATTGGGATGCCTTCGCAACCCCGTAAATCGGTAGGTCCCGGCCTCAAGCTGATTTCAGCGAGGCCGGGACCGTTCGACTAGAGCACAGGCCCCGTGGGAGCCTTTCCCGATGCTGGTACTGAAGCCGTAATGTTTCACCGGCCACATCGGGATGCACTGGCTACTAGTCTAGGCAACCTCGGGCGTCGGCGCCAACTGCCACGCCGAACGGGTTGCATAGCCCAGGGCTGTCACCTGGTCGCACCGTCTCCCACGTCCGAGGCTACTGCCAGCCTGGATGCGGACACTGGCGCTGGGACGGTCACCGCGCCCCTTCGTAGAACCCGGGATATTGCGGTTACTGCGTAGTGTCGGACCGCTCTGACATGATCACCGCATGAGCGACAATGACAGCACTCCCGAAGAACCGCTGTACGGCAAGCAGCCCCTATACACCGACCTACAGCTCACTGCGGATTGGTTCGCCGCGCCCGACATCCATCTTCAAGGCTTCGCGGCCCTCGCCAACCGGGCTCGCGCGGGATTTGGAATCACCCTGTTCACTGCGGCCGGAACGATCGCCGGGACAGTGATCGCGGCCGAGGACTTCTTCTTCGCTCTCGCGGAACTCCAACGAGAGGGCACCCAGGACATCGAGGATGAGGGCCTCCGCAAAGTGGCGGAGAGCATGACCCGCACCAACTTCGAGTTCCCCGCTGAACGTATGCGCGAAGCTCGCGAGAACGATGATGAGAGCGATGACGCGGCGATCATCAACCAGGAGCAACTGACCAGTTTCATCCATCTTCAGGACGCAGTGATCTTCCACGGACCAACGCGACACGATGTCGGATTCATGCGAGTTCAGTTGTCGCACGTGGTCGCCTGGACACTGGGCGGACCACCACGCGACTAACCGCGCAGCCGCACCACGTTGTCGCCGGTCGTCTGCGCCCCCATCGCGGCCAGGGCGTACATGGCGTCGGTGTGGTCGTCCTCGAAGAGGTGCGCGTACACGCTGAGCGTGGTGGTGACCTTGGCGTGCCCCATGAATCGGGCGATCTCCAACGGAGGGATGCCCGCCGCCACGCACAGGCTGGCGTAGGTGTGCCGCAGCGCGTGGAACTTCAGGCCGATCGGCACCGTGCCCACGCGGAGAACCGCTGGACGGAAGACCGCCTTGTAGAAGTTCTGGTGCCGCACCGGGTTGCTCCAGTCCAGGTCTAGGCGCTGCTCGGCGTCCTCCACGGTGAGCGCAGCCAGGGCGTCTGCCTGGCGGGCGGCCTTGGCCTGCGCGGTCTCGGGTTCGTCGGCGGCGCGTACCCCTGTCTGCTTCGGTGGGGTCAGTCGGAACGCCGGGAACAACGGCGCGGTGGGTTCGTCAGCGCGGGGGTGCAGGGCCAGGTAGTCGCGCAACACCTCCACGGTCGCGGGCGTCAGGGGTACTCGTCGCCGGCTCCCCCGCGTCTTGGGGGTGTCGTACCCGCCCGTCGGGCGCGGGCTGAGCGTGCGGTCCACTCGCAGCGTCCCGGGTTTGGGCCTCGCGTTGGGGTTGACCTGCCGCGTAGGCAGCTCCACATCGCCTACCTGCAACCCGCCCAGTTCGGCAGCGCGTAGTCCACTCCATGCGGCCGCATGCACCAGCACGTTGTACGGCCAGGGCGTAGCCGCCACGAGCGCCGACACCTGGTCTGCCGTGAGGAACATGTCGGGGTCGTCCACCACGCCAGGCGTCCCACTGTCGGCGGTGCGCTCGCTCGGCAGCTTCACGTGGTCGGCGGGGTTGTCGCGCAGCAGGCCGTCCACCACCGCCTGCTCCAACACCATCTTCACGACGAAGTACGCGTGCCGCACGGTGCTCGGCTTCTTCCCGGCGTCGGTTAGGGCCTGCACCCACTCGGCGATCTGCTGGCGCGTGATGCTGCCGACCGCCTTACCGCCGAACGTAGCGATGATGGACAGGTGCGCGGTGCTGTTGCCGTTGGCGTCCTTTCGGGCGCGCTTCTTCGGGCTGAGCAGGTTCTCGTACTCGCCCCGCGTTCGTGGCTTCAAGTCGGTGCGGCTGGCGAGCCACGCGTCGGCTGCGTGCGCGAACAGCTGGTCCCTCGGAACGACCACCCCGCCCGGTTGATGCTTGGCTGCGTTCAGCTCGTCGCGGAACTGTTCGGCCGCTTCGCGATCCCCGAACGTGCGCTGTCGGTTGGTGCTGCGCTTGCGTCCGGTGGGGTTGGCCTCGCTCGCCGGGATGGGCAGTCCCCGCTCGTCTCGCCGCGTCTCCTTCCAGATCACCCGGTAGGTCTTCACGGCCTTGCCGCGTTTGCGGTCCTTGGTCTCGTACGTCTTGATCCAGGCCATGTTCAGGCCACCTCCTGTGAGAGTCGGGCGAGCACGCGCCGCACGGTGCTGTAGCTCCAGGTGTCGCCACCTGTGGCCGTCGGCACGCCCTCAGTTGTGAGCCGGGTGGCTATGGCCTTAGCTCCAAGGCCCTGATGCGCCAGCACCTGGATGCGCCGCTGCGTGCTGGTTGGGATTAGTCCCGGTTCGCCCTTACGGCGTTTGGCGTCTAGGGCTTCGCGGGTGCGGGTGCCGATCTTGCGGCGCTCCTCGGCTGCAACGGCCAGACGCACGTCCGCGACGAGTCGCTGGCTCGGGTCGCCGCTGTCGGCACCTTCGGTGTCCAGCAGTCGCCATCCATAGTCGTTCGCGCGCTTCATGATTTGAGCCGCATCCAACTGGTCGCGGGTGACGCGATCCAGCGCACGCACCAGCAGACCCTGAGCCACGCCCGATTCCACAGCGGCCACGGCGACCTGACGCCCGAACATCGCGTCGCTCTTGGCTCCGCTGACTACGTCGGTCGTGACGGTGAGCAGTTCGTGATCGTGCGCGGCGCACCACTGCTCCAGGCTCTCGCGCTGTGCCTCTAGGCCGAGGCCACTGTCCTCCTGGTCCCTCGTGCTGACTCGCACATACCCGATGACTCTCACTTGTCCTGTCCCCCTTGCTAGGTGGTCCGAGGGGTGCGGCCCTGACCGCGCCCCCTGCACCCCATAGTACGGCACAGTGATGCAGGTCACTACTCGACTAGCGTTGTCTCGCTTGATATTTGAAGCCCCGCGACCCGTTGACGCACGGCGCAGGGTGCCCGTGGGCACACCGCGTGGTGTTTGGCTGCGTGTGCGTACTCCAGGTACCTAGGAGCACCCATTGCGGCGCGGGGCTGGGGCCTGTGGTGGCGGCGCGGTGGTGTGCAACCGCTCCAATGCCTCCTCGAACGGGAGGAGGCCCGAACCGGTGGAGCCGGGGCGTGTGGTTTCGGCCGGCGACGGAGCAACCTGTGGCCGGGGCGTAGTGGGGCGTGCCGGTGGGATGTCGTCGTCGGCCACGACGTCAACGTCAATCACCCCGAGTTCGTCGTTGATCCAGTCGTGCTCGGCGTCGTCGGGTTCGCCTCGTCGCGAACGACTCTCAGCGCGAGAGCCTCCCGCAAGCACCACGTCTAACACCTGCTCGAACCCCTTGGGGGTTACGTCCACCTCTATCGCCGTCTTGGCGCTGAGGCCCGCACGGTCCAGCGCATCGCGGATGGCCGCGAGCTTCACCGCTGCGGGGGCGTCGTCGTCGGTAGCGATGCCGAGCAGTTCCTTGGCCATCCGATCGGCGGCGGACTGAAGACGAGCTCTCGCTTTGGCCTGGATGTGTGGCGCGAGACCGCCGTGCGCGGGGCAGACGTTGCCGCCCGCAATAGCGATGCGCGTACACGGCTGGCCGTTGGTCTTCCTTGCGGTGCACACTCGGTCGGGGTTGGGTCGGCGTCCGTCGCCCCACACCACTTCCTTGGGTTTCCGGTTGGCGTCGAACCCTCTCGTCGCGACGATCGGCTCGCTCTCCACTCGCTCGCTCTCGGTGGCGTTCGTTGACTCCACCGAAACCTCAGTGTGTGAATCGTTCTCGTTCATTTCTTTCTCCATCGTTCTGTTTGTGTTGGCCAAACCCATGCCCATGCTGGGCCTGGCTACCTGCCCGTGCTGGCCCCGGCACCACCACCCCGCCGCCCCCTACGGGGGGCGGCATGGGTGGGTGGCAGCACCCATGCGGCATAGGTCCGGCATGGGTGGGCATGGGTCCTGTTGGTGCCGCCGCATCAGGTCATTCCTCCGACTCGACCGACACCTCGACGCGTCCCAGTCGTGTACATGGACCTCGCCGAACCTTGTCGGGTTTGCCGTTCGGGGTCTGCTCCACAGCCAGGTAGCCACGTGCCACGCACCGCTCAATCGCCGCAAGCGCCTTTCGGTCACCAAGCCCGGTGTCGGCGTCTTTAATCTGCTGCTTGGAGATCCACAACCCGCTGTCGTCGTGGTGGGCTTCGGCACCGTCAAGTAGCGCCCATGCAGCCGACGCGATTGCCTCGTCCTCGTGGACTTGGCGGTCGGCGGCGAACCCTTGACTGTCACCGTCCACGAACAGTCGACGGGTTGACGGGTCGTAGTCGAGCGTGACCGACGGGATGCCGTCTATACGACCGACTCCGCTGAGGTATCGCTTGTTGTCGGGCGGGAAGTTTCCCGGCTTGCCGCCATGCCGGTACGACAGCACCACTTCGGGGTCGCCTTCAATCGCGCTGGACCCGCGCGCTCTGGCTCGCCGGTCGTCGTCGGTGTGCCCCGCGTGGTGGATGACGAACGCCGCAGGTACGTCGGCTTCTGCCATGATCGCGCGGATGCCCATCCACCACGCGTTGACCTCGGTTGCGGAGTTCTCGTCACCACGGAAGATTTTCGACAGCGGGTCAAGAACCCACAGCTTGACGTTGTGCTCGCGGAGCCATCGCACGGCGAGCTCGTGCCAGGCCGGAGCAAGAACGTCGACGGTGTACCCGGTCATGTGCAGCATCGCGAGCCGCTTCGCGGGTTCCGGGTCAATTCCGTGCTCGCGTAGCCAACGTTCGTAGGTACTGGCCGACACCTCGGCATTCCAGATTCCTACGCCTCCGTCGTCGGGTAGGTGGGTCGGGTAGGCACCAAACAAGCGCTCGCCGTGTAGCACCGCCCGCACGACGTTCAGCCCAACGGTGGACTTGCCGGTCTTGTTCTGCGCGCTCAACAGCGTCACGCCTTCGCCGATGACCAAGCCCTCAATTAACTGCGCAGGGTCGGGTAGCGGCGATTCAAGGGCCTCGATCATCGTCCGCGTGATGGGGATGCGCATGTCGCGAGAGGCGCGGTTGCGGCGCGCCATCTCATCGGCGTCCAGGTAAATCTCGCGTTCGATGGCCCTCTGCACCACGAGTTGCTCACGTGCATCGGCCTCGGCGCGCATGGGGTCTGCAAAACCCCTCGCCACCAGGTGCCGAGCGGCAGCTTCGTGATCGCCGTCGTGGTTCAAGACCGCGTACGCACCGAACTTGGTGTATGTCTCGTCGTCGCCAGTCTCGAACTCCGTGGACGACGAGAACACATACAGCAGGCCGCTTCCGGCGTAGTTCGTGGTGGCGCTGGTCCCCGACGCCTTACCGGGTCGCGTCCACCGGTCGCTCTGGTCCGTGCTGTGGTCACGTCGCCAACCGTGCGGTTCAAGAATCTCGTCCCAGGTGGTCACCGCGGCCCACGCATCGCCAGGGCGCACACCGAGCATCCCCTGCCCGACCGAACCGCCAAGCTCTACGCGACGTTCGCTCTTGGCCGTCAGGGTACGGCGGTCCTGCTGTCGCGCGAGCGCAAACATCTCGTCGCGCACCTCCACAGAGACGAAGTGGAGGTGGTCGGGAGCCGGCGACAGGTCGCGCCGCGTCGATACATACGTGTCGTCGGTACCGTCATCTTCGACCACCGTCACTTGCATACGTTCAACCAAAAAACTCTCCGGCAGTCGAATGCGTCGGTACGGTCGCCCAGCGGGATGAACCGCCGCAGCCCCTCCCGCAACCACTACGAACCCGCCCACGCCTCGGGTCTCGATCAACACCTCGGACGTCTTGACCACGAAGTCGTTTTCGCCGGTCCATTCCATGTAGCGCGAAATACCCTTGCCCGGTTCAGTTCTGGCGAGCTTAAGGTTCCCTTGCGGCTGGTCCGTGCGATAGATGAGGTGGTAGCCCCTTCCAGGCGTGCGGGCGAGATAGCCGCCGCAGGTGGCACGCAGTTCGTCGGCAAGCCCCGCACGGACCATGTCTCGGCACCACCGCGTGAAGCTGACGTCGTCCTCAAACTCCAGCAGCTCAATGCCGCCAACACCCGTCACAATTCCGAGGCCACGACGCTGCGAGCGGAACCATTCGCCGATCTGCTCGTCACTAGCCGGTGTGTCCTGATATTCCTTCCACGAACCCACAGCGGGCGCTTTACTGCCGTCGGCCTTCACTGGGATGGGAGACGCACCGAGTGCACGCCATGCACGCGCAGCTCTTCGGGTCGCGTTCCGCTGCTTTGATTTTCGCGATTCCTGCAGCTGCCGGGGGCGGGTACTATTGGTCACTGAAGGGCCTTTCGAGGGGTACTTCTTGTTGAGTGAGACGCCGACCCGGCCCGCACCACGTTCCGGGTCGGCGTTCTCTATTGGTCGCTAAACCTGTTGCACTACAACAGGTATGCTGAGGTGCGTCAGTGTTACTGACTCAGAAGGGCGTCAGCTCTCCGCGTGGTTGGGGGCGTTCCACGGTCGAGCCGGGAGCGCCCCCTCGCCCTGTTCGACACCCGCCAGCCTCGCCACGCGCGTTAACGCAGTACGCGCGGGGCCAGGTTGCCGGTCATCCCGATCCATCGGCTCCACAGCCACGTCAGAGGTCTCGGACATGGGGCGCACCGCCGGGTACCGCACGCAGCGGTACACCGCCTGCACCACCCGAAAGCACTCCGGCGGAGTCACTTCCACGTCCGACCACGTTCGGCCGCGATCGTCAATGACTACTCGCCGCCCCCAGCGCCAACACCACCGCACGGCGTATCCCAGCAGCAGGTCGGCAGGAACCTCGCCGTCCGTTGCGCCTTTCGCAACGATCGCAGAACCTGGCGCGCACATTAGATGTACCGGTCATCGCAGCAACCGGTCTCTACCCACCAACGATCGCTGGCGACGTGCCAGTCCAGCCCAGGACCGTGATCAACCGCAAGATCGAAGCGGTGACGACAGCCAGCGCAACTTGGGAACACCCGAGTGAACGCGCCGCAGGTCACCATCAGGTAGTCGTCGATTGCGTCGGTTCTTCCGCACCAGTAGCAGTGGCGACAGCTATAACCCACCACCCGCACCACTCGTCGCGGCGTCCAGGTCGGAGGGACGACGAAAGCGTTCGTGGGCCAATTCCTGCTGTGTAGCACGACGACGCCAACGGGACTGCCGCCGAGGCGAAGCCGCTCGGCTGTCTGGTCGTATTCGGACCGCTTACGCGTGAGGCGCTTGACTGCCTTGGCCCCGGCACACCTAGCCTTACGCGACTCACGGTCGATCAAGTCATCGCTGGTATAGCCGCCACGTTTCTCCGGCAACACCCGACGGCCCATGTTGCTCAGCTCGTAGGGGAACGGCCACTGATCCCATTCGAACACCAACGGCTCGGCTAAGGCACGCATCAGACCATCGACAATCTCGGGGATGCGCCCCGCCAGCGGCGAGAGACACCCTTCCGACAACATCGACGCAAGGATCTGATCAGCCAGAGGGTTCGAAGACCGATCGTTCGTAAAGGCAGGGAATGCCTCGCTTATCCACTTCGGCACCGGTGCGCTCACGCCGCACCGCCGCTCGCGAGCGACATCAACCAATCCCACAGGTCGCGGTCGGCGTACCAGTTGTGACCAGCGACCCGAAAACGACGCAGCGAGCCATCTTCCGTGGCTGTGCGCAACCGGGTAGGTGTTATGCCCGTCACGCCGATCTCCTCAAAGAACCGTAGGGCTCCCTCACGGCCTTTTCGGGTGGGATGACTCGGCAGCGCCTCACGGTTGACCGGACCCACTCGGGTCGGTCGATGCTGCGTTGGCGTGGTGCGCGCGGCGTTGCTCATGGCGTACTCCTCTCGTTCGGAGAGGGGCGGGTCGAGAACTGAAAATGGCGTCCGCGAACACACCCCTCGTGGGGTTGGTGTGTTCGACGCACGCCAGTCTCTGTGGTTTAGCGCGTCGCTCGGGTCCGTTGCGCTGACAGGCTGAGCCTCGTCACAATGTGGCCTTCTACGACAATCTGCAGTTGTAGGTACCGGCTTTGCGGCACCCACAACCATACACTAGTAACCCGTTACCAGTGCACCACTAGCGACGCGAGATCGACTCTGGGGGTGGGTAATACAGGGAAGGGGTGGAACAAGCCGAACCCGCACGGAGTTTGCTACTCGTCTGCGATGCCGTCGAGCAACCGCCCCGGCGTCGTGCCTAGACCAGCCGCAATCTTGACGACGTTCTCCACTCGCGCGCTGCGCTGCCCGCGCTCGATCTGTCCCAGATAGGTCCAGTGCACGCCGATCCGCTCGGCTGCCGCCTCCTGCGAGAGTCCGAGCTCATCGCGGCGCGCACGCACCCGTGCCCCGAACGCTTCAAGCGTCGGGTTGCGCGACGGTTTGTACTCGGCAGGCATGGCCGGTCTAGCTGAAACGCCTAGCGCTGAATCGTCCAGAGCTGAATCGTCGTATCCGCTGGTGAGGTTGAATAGCTCGCGACAGACAATCCGTTCGGCAGGGAGGGCAGCAGTGAGTAACGAAGCAGTTGGGATGATCGGGGTGGCGGTCATTGTGGGGCTCATCTGCGGAGTCCTCACGGCGGGCATGGCGCTAGGCAGAGATCGCAGCGGACTGTGGTTCTTCGCGGGGTTCTTCTTCGGACCGCTCGGCTTGCTCGCGACGGCCCTGCTACTCCGGCAGGGACTCGCGACACCGAAGGGCATGCTCGCCGTGCAGTGCTCCCGTTGCGGAGCGAAACAGAACATCGCCAAGACCGACACCGTGTTCGAGTGCTGGCAGTGCAAGATCGTCAAGCCTCTTCCACCGGTACGCGGCTAGAGACAAACCGATCCCCCGAGGTGAACCGGAACAGGCCCTCGGGGGATCGGCGTGAGCGAGGCAGAGACTACGGCAGTGCCAACCTCGCTCGGTCGCCCGCGCTACACGTCTGCGGCGCGAACTCGGGGACGGACACGTCGACGTCCCCTGTTTCAAGGCGGGAGGGCGCTCTCCCGCCGGTCTGGGGTGGCCTCCGGTGGTGTGTCCGGGTGGCCCGGTGCGTCGGTGTGCGGGCTGCGCCGCCTGCCGGGTGCCCGTGGGTGCGCGGTGCGGCGTCAACGGCCTTGCGAGTGGTCGTTGCGTTCATCGGCGGACCTTTCGCCCTGCGGCTGCGGCCTTCGACGCCGACCGGACGCGCGCCTGACCGACCGACTTGCCGATCTTGTAGCCCGCTGCAGTCGTAGTCGCGGCGAATGCGGCCGAACCACTGGCGGTGGCCTTCACTCCTACGGGAGCAGGTACGGCCATCCCGGCGAGCGCTCCGGCCATCGCGTGACGGCGGACGGTACGCCGGGCCTCTGCTTGTGTTGGTTCCACCCGCGGCGTGTCGGCACTGCGCTGTGTGACTTTGATGCCTGGCGTCGGTGCGAACCGCCCTCGCCGATCGCGACGGTAGGCGCGACTCATGGTGCGTGCCGTCGGTGGCGAGTGCCCAGCTCGTCGGCTAGGGCGCGTAGCCCTTCGGCGTCGGTGGCCGGTGGGGTCTTGCCTCGGTACGGCCCGCCCTGGCTCGGTGGCTCGTTCTCCAAGCCGGGCGGCACGTTCCCAGACCCCCACGAGTATTCGCCGGCCTCTGGGCCGAAGTCGGGCGCGGTCACTACGTCCACGCCCATTCGGGAGCTTCGTACGCACCCGACGCCTTCACCTGCACGATGCACGCCGCTCCGCGATACCGAACGCCTGTGCCGAACGAGCGCTGGAAGTAGCTGTCCTGCAGTGGGTAGCGCTGATCGCGGCCCGGGATAACGCGTAACCCTTGATAGATCGGGTTCGCGTGCTGGCGGAATGCGACAGGATTGCTCGGCGAGTTCGGTCCGCCCGTCGCCACCACCGCGATGTACCCCTGCGGCAGGTAGAAGCTCGGCACGACCCACGCGGGACCGAAGCTGCCGAGCACTTCCAGGCCGCCGAACTCACCCGGCGCGACCTGGCCAACCACATTCTCGTCGGTGAGGTAGGCGGGTGCGGTGGCGCTCGGGATGAAGTCGTACTTGGCCTCCACCCCGTTGGTCTCTACACCTCGGCGGAACGTGGCGATCACTTCGGCGTCGGCGGGGTGGCACAGCACCAACAGACGACTATTTACCGTGGTCCCGAACCCGTGGCTACGCACCTGGTTGATTCCGTCCACCAGGTCGCCGGGATCGAGCGCTGCATTACCCGACACCAAGTAGTGCGACAGGTCGCTGGTGAAGGTCCGGCCCGCGTACGGCGGCGGCACCATTCCGTCGGTGCCGTTGTACAGGCCGTAGACCTTGTGGGCGAATTCGTTCAGACCCTCGGTGGGGTTGTAGAGCCGCCGGAGGATGGTACCGGTGACTTTGCGATTGTCAGATTCCAACGCGCGGTTGATCACCGAACGTACCTGCTCGGCGGTGGCGCTACGCAGGAACTTCCACGTGGTGCGGCTGGCGAGGTCGTAATCCTCAAAGTCGTAACCGAGGATCAGCGCGTCGGGTTCGGCGCGCAGGCCGGTCGGTTCGCCGAATTCGCTGGCCTTCTCGAAGTGATCGCCGCCGACAGTCTGCGGAATGGCATCGCCGACGTTGATGGTGCTGTAGCTGATGAGTGATGCCAGGGCGTTGCGGCGCTTGTTCCACGACGCCATGAGCGCTGCGGCTTCGTCCCAGATGCGGTTGAGGTCGACGCCGTCGGCGGTATGCGAAGCGAGGACATCGCCTTGCGAGGAATACCCCGATGCGGGATCGCCACCGAAGGCGAATAGCTGTGCGGTAGTCATTGTGTGTACTCCAATTCGGACTGATTGCTGGACGAGACATTTCGCCGGCTCCTGCCTTGCGAGAAACCCGACCTCAGGCCGAATCGGTATTCACTTAGACGGCTAGGCACTGCCCGCCGGAATGTGCTGCGCTCCGCTCGTCTGCTGGGCGAGCAACTACCGGCTGTGCGGGCGGCCCCGTAACGCGGTGTATGCGGCCACCGTATGCCCATCGCTGGGCTGTGCGCTAGGGCTACCGCACCGACCGGCGAACCACTGCCGTGCTACCCCTGTGCTACCCACCGGCGCTGCTTTGGCGGTGTGCCGCCGGTGCCCGCTACTACGCCGCAGGTGGCGAGAAGTGGCCTCTCAACTGGCCTAATGAACAATTCAGCTTCACGTTGGCGCAGGCGGCCCGCACACCCGTTCGGACGCCGAAACACTTTCCCAAGCTGAATACGCGGGTTCGATTCCCGTCATCGGCTCCACCAGCACAGCAGAGAGCGGGTATCTGCCGCTCTCTGCTGACGTCTAGGCGACCTTCACCCCGGCGTGGATACAAGAGTTTGTCGGCGCTACATGAGAAGGTTGAGCGTCCCCGGTCAGGCCCTCACCAGGAGCTCCAGTCATGCTCGTTAGACAACTCGGATGGGCAAGCACCAGCCTGCTGTCTGTCGTCTCGATTTTCCTCGGAGCGGTTCAGGTTTCGAACCAAGTGCCCAACTGGGCACTGGTCGTAATCGGGGCGGTGGTGCTTATCGCTTCCATTCTTGCCTTTCCGTTCAAAAGGGAAGACGACTCGCCCGCTCGTGTAATGAACAAGTTGCGTTTCTCGGGACCAACATTCGTAGCGGGCGATAACTCAACACAGCTCCACAGCACTGGCAAGAACGCGAATATCCGTATTGAAAACCGGAGAGACTCGTGAGCAAGCTACAAGCGGGGGACCAAAGTAACCAAGCGCTAGTCGAGAACGGCACGGTCGTATTTAACGGCCATACTTACGGAGAGATTCGACAAATAGCCATCGATGTCGCCAAGGCCGAGGTGTTGCCAGCAGCTCGAGCGGTGGCTGCGGAGCTCATCGAGGACCGGGTTAATATCATCACCGATATGGTTCTTAGAGCCATAATGAAGCGAGATTCCGAACTGCTTCGAAGTTTTTCCAACCCGCGTTTTCTCGCGCCGCTTGTTAGCGCCCAAAAGAGCTACGCAGAAACTGGCGACGATGAGCTCGGGTCCGTGCTATCCGGATTGCTAACCAGCCTGGCGAGCGAGCCAATCCGAACACGCAAGGAAATTGTGCTGCGGGAGGCGATCGAGTGCGCACCTAAACTCACCAGTCAACACCTTGGCGCCCTCAGCGCTATCCTGCTACTCCAGCGTTTTTCTTTCCAAGTTGCGCGAAATCTGGACCATCTACTCGAGATGATGGACGAATTCTTGCAACCCTATTATCGTGCCATCCCCAATTCTGCATTCGAGTTGCAGTATATGGCGGCCACTCCCGCAGGTTCGTACCTCCCATTTGGAGCGACAACGGTATATAAGGTTGTGCGTAATAGCCACCCACAAGCACTCTACGATCATATCGACGAAGCGGACCTGAAGGAGAACTTCGATCTCTCACAGCCATCGGTCAATGACGAGCTTCGAGCGGTTCTGGCCAAGCTTCCCGCCGCCAGTCCGGAGGAGGAGAATCGTTTTAAGATCAAGGTTAGCGAATCCCCTAGATTGTTGTCGGACTCGTCGGCAAAACAGCGCCGCCTGAACTCAACTGAACAGCGGCTTCGAGAGATTGTCCTCGCTAAATCTGTTAGTTCGACAGAATTGAGCAACAAAGCGCACGCGAACTATCCGCAACTCGCCGAGTTCCTTGACACCTTGGAGAGTTGCCATGCTGTCGAATTTCAATTGTCGCCTGTGGGCATGATGCTGGCCCGCCACGAAATAGTCAGCCGAACACCCGAACTGGCTAACGATATCGATTCAATCTTCAACGACTAGGACGCCTCGCTACTGCTAAATCTAGCTAGTCAGGCGCACCACGTTCTCGCCGGTCGCGGGCACACCCATCGCGGCCAGGGCGCTCATCACGTTGGTGTGGTCGTCCTCGAACAGGTGCGCGTAGACGCTGAGCGTGGTGGTGACCCTGGCGTGCCCCATGAACGGCCCGCAACGCCCACAGCTAGCTCGGCCCCGAGGGCGGAGCACCCAGACAGCGAGATGGACATGTCTGCCGCGAGTGCAGTTGACTTGTCCTCCGCGCCAGTGCGGGACTCCAACGGCCCCGCACACCCGAAACTCCGCCTCGCACAGACCTACCCCGGCTCAGCGAGGCGGGGTTTCTCCTGGGCGCTGTTCTATGACATTCTCCTGACATGGGAGAGGGACCAATTGGCTCTGAGCGCTTACTGGAGCTTGCTGCATCCGTAGTCGCAGACTGGCATGAGTACCTCGACCGAGAACCCACAACGAAAGCGCACATGCTTCCGCGAGCCGCTTGCCTGTATGGGCTAGCGATGCACAACACAAACCTTCTGGAGTTCGTTTCGCAGTCGCACCGAGGTGGAACCAGTCCGCTCTTCCTCATGCCTCAGATCCGAACAATCTTCGAGACTGGAATCACAGGGCAGTGGATCGCACAGGTCGATGACGCGGCAAGTGCATGGATCAACGACGGACGTCGCCAGAGCGTGAATCTGGTAGATAGATTACGCAATTCCAGCAATGACGCCTTCCGGGCCGCGGCCGACCCGATCGAAAATGCTCGCGTCAACTACGCGCCTCTGCCGTCAACGTCCGGCCAAGTAGCGCGGAGCTTCGAGAACATCTGCGACGAGATCGGCACCGGGGCAGACGGCTCATATCAGTACTACAAAGTGATGTGCGGTTTCACGCATCCGTCTGTAGACCTCTCGGATCAATATTTAGCGGATGAGCAGGGCGACCCGCCAACTGGCCTACATGGTCTGCGGGCACCGAAGTTCGACGACACCGATGTTTGGCTCTATCTCGCAGTAGCTGGCACCGTGTGGGCCCAGATTGCGTTCCAGTACGGCGCGAAGGATCGCATTTTGCGGAGCGCGCTCAGGGCGACCGCAAACGAGCTAGGTCTCTTACTCGACCTAAAACCAACGGATAAGGCGTGGCTACGTCAGAACAGTCTTTGAACCGGGTCGCACACCCCGCCGACACTCCACCTGGTGCTACGACGAGGTGCATTCGGACCGCCCACAGCCCGCTACAGCCCGCCCAAAGTGGCGTCAAATTGCGCGTTACGTTGTGCTTACGGGTTGAGCATGAGGTGTTGTGTCGCAGGTAGACCGCACACCCGTTCGGACCGAAACACGTTCCAAGCTGAATACGCGGGTTCGATTCCCGTCATCGGCTCCACCATCACCGCAGTTAGACCGGTTTTCCACCTCTTTCCGTCGGCATCCCGACGACCCCACCCCGGTCAGGGTCCCGCACCCCGCCCAGCGCACGTGTTCCTCCGTGGTCGAGACCCGAGCGACGAAGACGGTTGCGAAGTTCAGAAGACGGCGGCAGCGATCGAGATCCACACGGGTAGGAACACCACCGCCGCAATCGTCTGCAGAGCGATGATCGTCGCCATCAGATCGGCATCGCCACCATGGCGGCGGGCCAGCAGATACGCGCTCGACGCCGTGGGCAGTGCCTGGAAGAGCACAGCGACGATCGCGGCCTCACCGGAAAGTCCGACGATCGAACACATCGCGAGGGTCAATCCTGGGACCACCCCGAAACGGAACGCCGACGCGGCGGCGACCGGGATGGCGGTGTCCTTCCAATGTCGGGAATCGAGGACGAGACCGGCCCCGACGCACAGCAGACCAACGGGAAGCGCAGCACCACCGAGTAGTTCGAAGAGGTCGCCCAGGATGCCGTTTACGGCGCCGACGACGTCGATCCTGCCGGCGGCTTCTCCGAATGCTGTGGCCGCGACCAAGTTCGCCACCAAGCCGAGAACACTCCCGACGACGAGTGGATTGGTGGCCACGGCACGTGCAACAGCGAGGGGCCGAAGGCGTCGATGGCCGAACCGGGCCAGGACGATCGTCGAGGTGACGTTGACCGTGGGCACCAGGACCGCGTTGGCCAGCACGGCGAGCTCGAGCCCCTCACGTCCGAACAGCACGGTCGAGACCGCCAGTCCGACATAGTTGTTGAATCGCACCGCACCCTGGAAGACGGAGGTGAACGCCGGCCCATCGAGTCGCGGAAGCCGTCGGGTGGGGAGGACCAGGGCCGCCGCACCTACCGATGAGACCAACAGCACCACGGCGATGGTCGTCACCGGAGTGCCGGTGAGGTCCGCCGTGGCGAGGCTGTGGAAGAAGAGGACGGGAAGAAAGACCGTGTAGGCGAGATCTCCGAGTTGGCGCCAGAAGTCCCCGGCGACGACCCACCGCCGCCGCAGAGCCCAGCCGAGTGAGACCAGCAACACGGAGGGCGCCAAGGCCACGACTATCGGCGTCAACGACACGGTCTTGTCTACCCCATTCTCGGACGCGATCGAAACCGCGCCGCCGGCGTGCAATCATCGAACGAGTCGGGCCGACGCCACAGTCGGTCCTCGTCATCCCAGGACGCACACATGCATCTGCCCGCGATGAGAACTCCGATTCTGGTGCTGAGCATCGGCCTGCTCCTGAGCTGGCTGCTGCCGCCGCCCGCACATGCGGCGCCCAACCGGGTGGATGCCACGCCGACCGGATTGACCCTCGACGGACGCCAGTGGTGGCCATCCGGATTCGACGCCTACCAGCTGGCCACCGATTGGTCGGTGAATGCCGGTTGCGGAGCGATGGTTGATCTCGACGACTATTTCGCCGCCTTACCTCCGCATTCGCTCACTCGCTTCAATCTGTTCGCTCAACTGGCCGTGAACAAGTACACCCAGCAATTGGATTTCGGGCCGATGGATGCCGTCTTCGACGCCGCCGCGCGGCACGGTCAGATAGTCTTGCCTGTCCTCGCGGCCGCCGATGGCGCATGCGAGAGCGGAGTTTTCAAGGAACGAGACTGGTACCGATCCGGCTGGCGAACCGTCGCCGGCGCGGGTGGACTCACGTTCGAGCAGTGGGTCAGGACGGCAGTGGGACGCTGGAAGAGCAGGTCGGCCCTGGCGGGATGGGAATTGGTGGGTGAACCCGAACCGTCCATCTGTGGCGATCAGTCGTGTGGATGGCAGCAGCGGTCCTGCCCGGTCGACGCCGCGCGCGTACTGCGGTCGTTTTTCGGCAGCGCAGGTGCGATGGTCGCCCGGCTGCACGGCGGGGCGGTGATCTGGTCCGGCTTCACCGGCGGTGGCCAGTGCGGCACCGCCGGGCCCGACTACCAGTACGTCGCCGGCTCCCCGTACGTGGACGTCCTGGACTATCACGACTACGGTGCGGACGGTGTCGCGCTCCCCGGGGATCAGTGGAACGGACTGGCCGAACGTCTACGCCAGGCACGCGCAGTCGGAAAACCCCTCGCGGTGAACGAGATCGGCCAGCATGCCGGCTCATGCGGTTCGACGTCCGAGCGCGTCGACGACTTCCGAACCAAGATCGCCGGGCAGCGGGCGGCCGGGACGGCAACCGCACTGTTCTGGGCATTCGTCCCGGACCCGAGGCACGACCAGTGCACCTACGACATCGGTCCCGGTGACCCGGTGCACGAACTGGTCTCCGAACTGACCAGCCTCGATTGAGGGTCAGCACTCGGGCAACAGTGCAATACCCGGCCGACGGGCCGACCGGCCGTTAGACTCTGCCGATGTCCAGTCCCCTGGGGATCACCCCCGACGAGTCGCTGCGCAAGGGACTTCAGAGTCGTCATATCAGCATGCTCGCGCTCGGCGGCGCCATCGGCACCGGCTTGTTCGTCGCCTCGGGCGCCACCATCTCAGACGCGGGCCCGGGTGGCGCCATCCTGGCGTATCTGCTGATGGGCTGCATGGTCTTCTTCCTGATGCAGAGCCTCGGCGAGATGTCGGCATACATCCCGTGCAGCAACCCGTTCGAGGAGTACGGAAAGCGCTTCGTGTCCAAGTCCTTCGGCTTCGCAGCCGGGTGGAACTACTGGCTCAACTGGTCGGTCACCCTGGCCGCCGAGTTGGTGGCCGCCGGGCTGATCATGAAGTACTGGGCACCCGACGTGCCGTCGTGGATCTGGTCGGTCGTGTTCCTGGCGGGTCTGCTGGCGCTGAACCTGTTCGCGGTCAAGGCGTTCGGCGAGGCCGAGTTCTGGTTCGCGGCGATCAAGGTCATCGCGGTGGTCGTCTTCCTCATCGTCGGCGTGCTGCTGATTCTCGGTGTCGTCGGCGACCGTCCGTCGCCGGGCTTCAGCAACTGGACGATCGACGACGCCCCGTTCGTGGACTTCCCGCTCGGCATGCTGTCGGTCTTCCTCATCGCCGGTTTCGCATTCCAGGGCACCGAGATGATCGCGGTCGCCGCCGGCGAGGCGGTCGAACCGAAGACGGCGATTCCGCGCGCCGTGCGCACCGTCTTCGTGCGCATCCTGCTGTTCTACATCGGCACCCTGACCGTGATCGCGTTCCTGATCCCGTACACCGACCCCAATTTGCTGAATGCGTCCGAGGAGAACATCGCGATCGCCCCGTTCACCCTCGTGTTCTCCGACGCGGGGATCGCGGTGGCGGCATCGATGATGAACGCCGTGATCCTGATCGCGATCCTGTCGGCGGGCAATGCGAGCCTGTTCGCGGCAACCCGCGCGTTGTACGGCCTGTCGGTGCAGGGCAACGCCCCACGTGTGTTCGCCTGGGTCACGCGATCAGGAGTGCCACTCCTCGCCGTGGCCGCGACGACGGCCATCGGCGCCCTCTGCTTCCTGGCGAGTCGGGTGGGCGACGGTCGCGCGTATGTGTGGCTGGTCACCGCCTCGTCGGTGGCGGGCTTCATCACGTGGATGGGTATCGCGTGGGCCCACTATCGTTTTCGTCGGGCGTGGCAGGCGCAGGGTCTGGACCTCGGCAGGGGGTGTCAGATGGTCTGTGTAAGTCCGGTGCTCATCAGTGAGAGGACAATCTATGAGCATGGCGTTAGACGACAA
>NZ_MVKV01000024.1:0-56485 GCF_002009645.1 Gordonia sp. IITR100
TCAATAATCACAAGGCAGACAGGCACTTTCGCGTATCACACGCCGAACACCAGCAACATCAGTGAAATATCCAGGCTGAGGAGCGCCCGGAGCTTGCGGAGGGCGCGTCACGAAGGGTCCTGGCGACCGAGCTCGGGAGACCCTTCGTGACGCTCGCAAGCTCGCTCCTCAGGGAGCAGGGGCGGGCTCGCTTGCTCGTGGGGAGCGGGAGAGCCGCCCCACCGGCTCAGCGACCCTTGAACTCGGGTTTGCGCTTCTCGAAGACGGCGGTGATGGCCTCGGTGAGGTCCTCGCTGGGCAGGAACGCGGAGTTCCACGCGGCGACGTAGCGGAGGCTGTCGTGGACGGCGGCGCTGCGCGAATGGTCGAGAACGGACTTGATGCCGTGGACCACGAGCGGCGGGTTGTCGGCGATCTCGCGGGCGGTCGAGCGGGCGAGCTCGAGCACGGCGGTCTGATCGTCGGCGACGTCGTTGACCAGACCGATCTTCTCGGCGCGGGCGGCGTCGATGTCCTTGCCGGTCAGCGCCAGCTCCCGCATGTGACCGTCGCCGATGATGAACGGCAGGCGCGCGAGTGTGCCCACATCGGCGACCATCCCGACCTTCACCTCACGCACGCTGAACTTGGCGTCGGCGCTGGCGTAGCGCACATCGGCCGCGCAGATCAGGTCCACACCGCCACCGATGCACCAGCCGGACACGGCTGCGACCACCGGCTTGCGACAGTCGGCGACCGCGGTGATGCCGGCCTGGAGTGTGCGGAGCGAGTCGAGGAATTCGGTGCGCGGCGCCGCTTTCGCGTCCCCGGCGAGGACGGCCGACAGCGTCCCGCCCATCGCGACGAGGTCGAGGCCGTAGGAGAAGTTCTTGCCCGACCCTGTCAGCACCACCGCGCGCACTTCCGGATCGGTGTCGAGGTGCCCGAACAGCTCCGGGAGTTCCTGCCAGAAGTCCGGTCCCATGGCATTACCCTTGCCCGGGCCGATGAGGGTGACTTCGGCGATGTGGTCGGACACGGTGACGTCGAACGCGGTCCAGGCGCGGTCGTTCCAGGCGTGGTCTGTCATGCGAGGGAGCCTACTCGGCGGTCAGAACCGGCCGTGTCCGGATCCGCCGACGGCAACCGACGGCGACCGGTCGGGGCGAGAGCGGTGCGTCGACCCTGTTAGATGGGCACATGAGCGGATACATCCAGGAGGACATCGACCCGGACGAACTCGCGCACCGGACCGAACTCGCGTCCGCCATCGCGGGCAGCGTCCGGGACTTGATCGATGCGACGGTGCGCACCGAGGTCGGAGAGACAGACATCGCGGAGGCGAGGCGGCTCATCGCCGCCGCCACCGAGATCCTCCGGAAGGACCAGCTGCCGGGCCCGTTCGGCATCCGATTCAACTCCGACGGCACCAAACGGTCCTGGGGCAATGCCGTTCTGGGGCGGCGGAACCCGATCGCACCGCCGGTCGAGCTCCATCACGAATCCGAGTACAGCTGGCTCGAGGTCGCACTCGGTCCCCAGTACGAGGGTCCTGCCGGACTCGTCCACGGCGGCGTGCTCGCGCTCGTCTTCGACCAGCTGCTGGGCTCGACCGCGGAGTTCCAGGGTGTGCCCGGGATGACCGGCACCCTCACCGTCCGGTATCGGCGCGGTACGCCGCTCGGGGTGATCCGCGGCGAGGCGCGCGTCGATCGGGTCGAGGGTGTGAAGACGTTCGTCACGGGGACGATCTCGGTCGACGGCCAGCTCACGGCCGAGTCCGAGGGGATCTTCATTCTGCCGCGGTGGGCTCGCGGTGAGGTGCCCGACGCCATGCGGAACTCGGTCGGCGAGGGCTGACGCCCCCGGGCCGGCCCGTCGCCCGACGACCGGTCAGACCTCCGCGGGAGTCGATCGCGGCCCGACAGGCGAGTAGCGCGCACACAGGAACGCGCCGTTGCGTGCGAAGTCCTGCAACTCGAAGTCGTAGGCGCGCGGGAAGAGTGGTCGGCCCGACCCCAAGGTGACGGGCGCGATCGACACGATGACGTCGTCGAGCATTCCGGCTTCGGCGAACTGCGCGGCGAGGTCGCCGCCGCCCACGACCCAGACGTGGCGGTCGCCCGCTGCGTCGACCAGACGGTCACGGAGGTCTCCGGGGCTCCCGGCGACCACCGAGATGGTGTCCGACACCGGCGTCAGTGACTGATGGGTGAAGACGAACGTCGGTATGTCGTATGGCCACGGCTTCCCGTCGGAGACCTCGTGGTCGAGGATCCACCGGTAGGTCGTCGCGCCCATCACGGCGACACCGACCTGCCGGAAGAAGTCGTCGTAGTTCATCGGCCCGCCCTCCTCGAGCGGCTGGCTGAGCAGCCAGTCGAGGTTGTCCCGGTCGTCGGCGAGGAAGCCGTCGAGGGTCGTTGCCGTGTAGTAGCGGAATGCCATCAGAATCCTCCGGAGTGTTTGCGGTGCCACATGATCGGGTCGGGATCGAGAGTCGGGGCGGTGACGTCGACGCCGGAGTCCCGCAGCATCCAGCGGGCGACGAGCCGACGATGTGCGGAGAACGTCAACACGTGCGCGACGATCTGGGAGAGCAGGAACGATTCGGGTGGGTCGCACAAGGCGTCGATCACACGGTCCTGCCACGCGCCGCGTCGGTCGATGTCACGGATCAGGGCGAGCCAGCGCGGTGCAATGTCGCGATGCAACTCGATGAGGTCGGTCAGTTGGGTCGGTGCGGCCGGCGGCAGGTCGGCTCCCTCGATCGTCGACAACCAGGGGAGTTTGTCGCCGACCAGATGGGAAATGACTTCTGCGAGAGACTCTTCCGGTCCACTCCAGGACAGCAGCTGGTTACCCGCGAGACGCGGCGCGGTCCACGACGCGGCGTCGAGCCCCTTCGCGGCGTCGAGGAGCGCCTCGATGTCGTCGAGGTCGTGGCGAATCATGAGCATCACCACATTGCCCGCATCCTCGGTCGTGGGTGAGCCGCTGTCGACGTACAGCGCAGTGGGCGAGTGGAAGTGGATGCCGTTCGGCGCCGGCAGCCAGTGGCTGTGCTCTCCCACCGCACCCATGCGGCCGGGACTGTGTCCGAAGGCGCGGCTGAAAGCACGCGAGAAGCCGTCGACGGACGAGTACCCGGACTCGAAGGCCACATCGGTCACCGACTGTCCCCGCTGGAGGAGCCACGCCGCACGTTCGAGGAGGACGCGGCGCCGCAGGGCCACCGGTGCCTCGCCGGCACCGCGCCGGACCTGCCGGGTGAAGTGGAACGGCGACGCGTAGGCGCCCGAGGCCATGTCGTCGAGCGAGGTGTTGTCCTCGGACAGCACCGCGTCGAGAAGCTGCCGGAGACGGTCACGGTCGGTAGAGGTCACCCTCTGAGTATGGAACCGCGAAAGCCGTTCCCGCCCGACCGAAATTGCTCCACCGGGCGGCGGTGCCGATCAGTCCCTCGTCAGCAGGGGGATCAGACGTTCGGTCTTGGCCTCGGTCCAGCCCGGCGGCTGCAGGATCTTGGCCCAGGCTGCCGGGATCGCGGACATGTAGTTGTGTCCGTGGCCGTCGGGGACTCCGACTGACACCGCCATGTCGGCGCTGACCTGCAAGAAGGTCACGAACGGGATCCACCGCATCGCCGACAGCACGTCGCGTCCGGGTTCCTCCTCGAGCCAGTCCGGCTCGCGGAGGATCAGTCGCGGGTTCCACCACGAGATCGGATCGGAGGCGTGCTGCAGATACACCGCGCGACCCGACGGCGACGTCCACTCGGTGGTCGGCTTGTCGAGGTCGGGTGCGTCGGCGATGAATCGGACCTGTCGTCCGTCGTCGTAGGTGGGCAACACTTCCGGCGTCCCGTCGTCGCGTGACCCGGTCGTGTCCACCCACAGTTTGTTGTTGAAGGTCGGTCCGCTGAACAACGCACCGTCGGTTCGCGCGCTCAGCGCCGGGATGGTCCCGAACGCCGACTCGGCCGCGAACGAGCCGAGGCTCTCGCCGAAGACGACGAGCTTGGGGCGTTGGGCCTCAGGTACCTCGCGCACCCGTTCCGAGACCGCCTCGAAGAGCGCCTGCCCGGCCTGCCGCGCGCGTTCCTTGTCGACGAGGAACGACAACCAGCTCGGCAGGTACGAGTACTGCATGCTCACCGTCGCCGTGTCGCCGTTGTACATGTACTCGAGCGAGTCCACCGTCGCCTGGTTGATCCACCCGGTGCCGGTGGTGGAGGCGACCGCGATGAGTTTGCGCTGCAACCCGCCGGCGCGGACGAGTTCCTCTGCGGCGAGTTCGGCATTGGCACGCAGATCTGTACCCGAGCCGAGCCCGACGTAGGCGCGGATCGGTTCCATGGCGGGGGACCCGTTGAACGCGCTCAGCTCTTCCACGGTGGGCGACACCGAGATGAAGATCCGGCCTTGACGCCCGAGCGAATCCCAGGTCACCAGCGAGCCCGGACCGCCCGAGCGCTGCGGGGTGGTCGGCGGACTGGAGTCCGCGGTCGTCTCGTCGTTGACCGCGGCGAACGACGAGTTCAGCGCCTGCATACCGTAGTTGGCGACGACGCCGTTGAGGACCAGCACCGTGATGATGATCCCGATGGTCGCCGCGGCGAAGGCCGAGATACGCGGCGGCGCCACGCGATTGAGTTTCCGGACGAGCCACTTCACCCCGTCGCCCCACGCCTGCCCGATGGTCATCAGCAGGGCGAAGACCACCACGGCGATGAGCAGGATCTGCGGGTAGGCCGTCCAGGACAGGAGGTCGACCCCCATCATCGTCCGGACCTGGTCCTGCCACCGCTGGAACGCGACCAGCATGACGACGGTGCCCGCGATCGCGGCCAGGCCCAGCGCCGCCCAGAGTCGGCGCATCGGCGCGGGCCAGGGTTCCTCCCGGGAGATCATGTAACGGATCAGCCAGGACACCAGCACACCGAGGCCGTACCCGACCGCGGCCGAGGCCCCGCTCACGATGCCCTGGAACAGCGGCCCGCGCGGCAGGAGCGACGGCGTCACCGACAGCCACAGAAAGACGAGCGCGACCGTCAACCCGACGCAGGAATACCGGTGGAGCCGCCGCCGCCACCACCACGACGGCTTCTGTCCTTCTGCCGGGCCGGTGGCGCCGGACTGCTCCGGAACCGATGCTTCGTCCGGTTCCGGAGCGGCAGGTGGTTGCGAGGTGGGCGTGGTCGACGACACGTGGGTTCCTCTTTTCTCGAGAACCCGAAAACCGTAACACCGATCGCGGTGTGGCAGCGGCGCTTACGGCGACCGTGACCGTGGTGCCATCCAGCGGCGTCCGTTACTTGACCTCGGACCGCAGAATCCGTAGCACCCCGAACGCCAGGGGCAGTCCGATCCAGATCACTGCCGAGACGAGCATCCTCGCCCATTCGCCCCCGGTCGCCCAGTCGCCCTCTTGAAAGGGCACGTTCGTCAGGCCGGTGTCCACCCACTGGCCGAGATTGTTTTTGAACCACGGGACCAGCTGGCTGACCACGGTCAGAGCGGTGGGCAGCGCGAAGTAGGCGACGATCGCGCCCGGGGTGTTCAGGATCAGGGCGGCGAAGCCGAAACCGAGCAGCAAGCCGAAGGTCTGCGAGACAAACGAATTCACGAACCCGGCGAGCGTGAGGTCCCAGGAGCCGGCGGGATCGGTGAACGCCACACCGGCGATCCCGTTGCCGATGACGCCGAGGATGAGCGCGACCGCGACCGCCGCGACGGCGGTGAGGAGCGCCGCCACCAGCTTCGCTCCGACGACGCGCTGCCGTCGGGGTTCGAGGGTGAATGTCGTCAGCGCGGTGCGTTGGCTCCATTCCCCGGTCACGAGCAGGATCGCGAGGATGGGCAGGATGATGGCGGTCGGGATGTTCATCATCCCGAAGAACTGTCCGAGGTTGAGGTTCTCGGGGCTGTTGCGGTTCGCGATGAGCATCGCGATCACGACGATCGCCGCGATGACTCCGATCGAGGCGGTCAGCCAGAAACCCGCACGCGTGTCGACGAGCTTGCGCAGTTCGACGCGGACGAGGCGGGAGAACGGGATTCCGGGGCGCTCGACGTCGATCACGTCGGTGTGCGGCACGGGGGTGCCGAAGTCGGCGAGGGTCATCGAGCTGCTCCTTCGAGTGTGGTGTGTTCACGCTGGGTGTCCGCGGTCAGCTGCAGGAACATCGCCTCGAGCTGGGCGCCGTCCGCGGGCCGCAGCTCGGTGAGGACGACGCCGACGGCGGCCGCGGCGCGGCCCACGTCGATGGGGTCGGCCTCGACATCGAGTCCGCCGGAGGCGTTGCGTTGCAGGGTGATCCCGGCTGCGTTCAGCGCCTCGCCGAGGGTCGCGTCGTCGAGTGATCGGACGCGTGTCCCGGCGCCGGCGAGCAGTTCGTCTTTGGTGCCCTGGGCCACGATCCGGCCGTTGCCGATCACGACGATGTCGTCGGCGACGATCTCGATCTCGTGCAACAGGTGCGACGACAGCAGCACCGTGCCACCGCGATCGGCGTACCCGCGCAGCAGGGTTCGCATCCAGTGGATGCCCGCCGGGTCCAGTCCGTTGGCCGGTTCGTCGAGGATCAGGATCTTCGGGTCCCCGAGCAGGGCTGCGGCGATACCGAGACGCTGGCGCATGCCGAGGGAGTAGTTGCGCACTCGTCGCCCTGCCTCCTCCGGGGTGAGGCTGACCAGCTCAAGCATCTCGTCGACGCGGTCGTGGCCGATGCCCATGGTCATCGCCGACAGTCGCAGGACCTCCGCGCCCGTCCGGCCGGCGTGCTGAGCCGAGGCGTCCAGGAGGATGCCGACCTGCGTGCCGGGATTCGGGATGGACCGGTAGTCGACGCCGTAGAGTTGCGCCACCCCCGACGTCGGCGGCGTCAGCCCGGCGATGATCCGCATCGTCGTCGACTTCCCGGCGCCGTTGGGGCCCAGGAATCCGGTCACCTGCCCGGGGCGGCAGGTGAACGACACGTCGTCGACTGCGACGTAGTCGCCGTAGCGCTTCGTCAGATTCTTCACTGTGATCATGTCGTCCATCGTGTCGTTCCCGCACGGCGTGCACATCGGACCTCCGGACAGCGTCGTATCGACCGAAAGTCGTAGGGGACGACACCCATCGGGAGGACGCGGGCACCACCGGCGCCCGACTACGGTGACGGTTGTGCGTCCTGAGCAGTACCAACCACCGATGACGTGGGCCGGCCGATTGTGGCGGCTCGCGGTGATGCTCTGCGTCTCGGCCGGCACCTTCGCCACCCGTGCGTCGTACCTGTGGGACGAGGCCCGGTGGTGGTTCGTCGCCGACCTCGCACTCGGGGTGCTCTCCTACATCGTCATCTGGTGGCGCCGAAGCCATCCCGTACCGGTCACGACGTTCACGAACATCGTGACCATCGTGTCGTCGTCGTCTCTCGGACCGGGCATTCTCGCCATGGTGTCCCTGTCGACCCGGCGTCGGTGGCGCGAGATCATCCCGCAGGCGGTGTTGTCCGTTGTCGCGGGGATCATCGCCCTCGCCTTCTTCGCCACTCCGACCGAGGCGAACGATCCCGTCATCATCAGTTACTCGGTCACGGTGGTCGCGACGGCGGCGATGGTCGCGTGGGGTCTCTACATCGGTTCGCGGCGTGAGCTTCTCGCCAGCTGGCAGGCGCGCGCGCTGGCCTCCGAGGCCGAACAGCAGGCGAAGGTGATGCAGGCGCGTTCGCTCGAACGGGCGCGGATCGCACGCGAGATGCACGACATCCTCGCGCATCGGATCTCGGCGATGAGCATGTACGCGGGCGCATTGGCCTACCGTTCGGACCTGTCCGGAGAGCAGATCCGCGAGACGGCGCAGACCATCCAGGAGACCTCGCACCTGGCGTTGACCGAGCTGCGGGAGGTGCTCGGGGTTCTGCGGGAGGGGCCCGGCGACGCCGCGCCCGAGGAACCGCAAGGGGTTCCGGACCTGGCCGCGCTGATCGAGGAGGCGCGCCGGCTGGGGATGCGTGTGGACAGCCGATGCGACATCGATGTGAATTCGCTGGGCCCGGCGATCTCACGCACGCTGTATCGGTGTGTGCAGGAGGCCTTGACCAATGCGCGGCGTCATGCGCCGAGCGCGCCGGTGACCATGCACATCCGGGGCGGACCCGAGCACGGTGTGGATCTGCTCGTCGAGAATCCGCTACCGCTGACAGCGGGTTCGATCGGTCCCACACCAGGATTCGGACTCGTCGGCCTGGCCGAGCGGGTCGGGTTGCACGGCGGCAGGCAGTCGGTGACCGTGAGCGAGGACAAACGGTTCCTGTTGCATGTCTGGTTACCGTGGCAGTCATGACCGCCCGCATCATGATCGTCGACGACGACCCCCTCGTCCGTTCCGGACTCCGGCTCCTCCTCGGCGGTGATGCCGGCCTCGACATCGTCGCCGAGGCGGGCAACGGGCAGGAGGCCCTCGACACCTATGCCACGGCGCCCGTGGATCTCGTCCTCATGGATCTGCGGATGCCGGTGCTCGACGGGATCGCGGCCACCGGCCGCTTCAAGGCACTGGTCTCGCCACCCGCGATCATCGTGCTCACGACCTTCGACGCCGACGACTACGTGGTCCGCGCACTCGCGATGGGTGCCGACGGATTCCTGCTCAAGGACACGCCACCCGACGACATCGTCGCGGCCATCCACCAGGTGCTCGACGGTCGACCTGCCCTGAGTCCCTCGGTGACCGCCGCGTTGATCAAGCAGGTCGTCACCAGCGGCGGTCACCGGACCTCGTCCGCCGTCGAACGTGTCGACCGACTCACCGCACGCGAGCGTGATGTGGCCGTCGAGCTCGCCCGCGGGGCGTCGAACGCCGAGATCGCCGAACGGCTCTACATGAGTCTTGCGACGGTCAAGGCGCACATCTCGCACATCTTCACCAAACTCGACGCGGGCAACCGGGTCCAGGTCGCGATCCTGATGCACGACGCCGGGATGGTGTGAGTGCTCAGTATCTGCGGCCTGGCGGCCGTCGTGGACTACGAAAAGAACCGTTGTGTTGGCGCGAGCGCAATCACTGCTCCCTGAGGAGGCCGGAGCTTGCGGAGGCCGTCACGAAGGGTCTTGGTGAGTCGGGTTGCGGAGACCCTTCGTGACGCGCCCTCCGCGAGCTCCGGGCGCTCCTCAGGGAGCAGGGGGCAGGGCGTTGTTTCGGATTAGGGAGCAGGGGTGATGCGGTTCTTTCGGATTCGCACTGCCGAGTGGTCGAGCCGCCTACCTGCCGGTTGAGCCGCCTACCTGCCGGTTGAGCCTGTCGAAACCCCCGGGCCCGTCACCAGCGGAAGGTCGAGTGTGGTGCGAAGTCCTGCGGGCCCGTCGACCACCGCGGGGATGGCGTTCACGATCCGGCCGGCCGCGGCGACGATGGCGGCGTGGTTGTGGTCACCCTTGCGGCTCGTCGGCATGATGTCGACGGTGTACGACGGTTCGCCGGTGATCTCGACGCGGTAGCACCCGCCGGGCTGAGCCGGCTGCGCCCAGTCCGGCCGCAGGTCACCTCGAAGCCGCGTCACGTGCTCGATGACGATCACGGGTTCGCCGGCCACCTTGCCGATGATCTCGAAACGCACGGCCGCGCGGGTGCCCGCAGCGATGTGACCGGCCGCGATGTCGAAATCCTCCGGCGCAGGCTCGCTTTCGGAGATCTCCTCGATGTCGTCGACGGTGACGCCGAGACCGGCGGCCAGTTGCCGGATCGTCGTGCCCCATGCCAACCCCAGTACCCCCGGCAGGAACAGCATGGGGGTCTCGTCGAGCGGTTTGCCGAAGCCCATGACGTCGAACATGACGGTCGCCCCGTCATAGGTCGCGTAGTCGGCGATCTCCATGCAGCGCACCTGCTCGATGTGCTGGCAGGTGCCCGCGAAGACGAACGGGATGAGGTCGTTGGCGAAACCGGGATCGACCCCGGTCACGAACAGGCTGGCGCCGCTGCCCGCGGTGGTCTCGTCGATCTTGGCGATCGCCTTCGCGGGCATCACGTCCCAGGGGTACTGGAGCGTGTTCGGGGAGGACCCGACGACGTCGATCCCGGCGGCGAGGATGCGCACCACATCGTCGAAGGCCTCGACGGGACGCGTGTCACCCATGGCGCAGTACACGACACAATCCGGCTTCGTCGCGATCACCTCGTCGAGGTCGCCCACCGCCAGGACTCCGGTGGGTGTCTCCAGCCCGGCGAGCGTCGCGGCGTCGACACCGACCTTTTCGGGAGTGGACACGCAGACGGCCACGAGTTCGAACCGCGGGTCCTCGATCAGCTGGGTGAGGCACAACCGGCCGACGTTGCCGGTTCCGACAAGAGCTACCCGGAGGGACATGGCGTGGAACTCCTTGTGGTCGATCGGCGCCGGTGGGCGTGGTGTACACCTGTCCGGACGTTTGTCTGTTCAGTAGACCATTTTCCGGTGGAACCTGTTCTATTTTCGCGCTCGTCGCGGTAGCGTTGCCGCCCATGGGACGCGTAGACGACAAAGTTGCAGTGATCACCGGTGGTTCGCGGGGCATGGGCGCCGAGCACGCCCGGGCCCTCGTCGCCGAGGGGGCGAAGGTGGTGATCGGCGACATCCTCGACGACGAGGGCAAGGCGCTGGCCGCCGAACTGGGGGACGCGGCGCGCTACGTCCACCTCGATGTCACCTCGCCCGAGGACTGGCAGACGACGGTGTCCACCGCGGTAGACGAGTTCGGCAAGGTCAACGTCCTGGTGAACAATGCCGGCATCGTGAACGGTTCGACGATCCAGAAGTTCCGGCTGGACAAGTGGAAGCAGATCCTGGACGTGAACCTGACGGGCACGTTCCTCGGAATCCAGGCGGTCGCGGACCTGATGATCGACGCCGGCGGTGGCTCGATCATCAACGTCTCGTCGGTGGAGGGCCTGCGCGGAAGTCCCTGGGCGCACGGCTATGTCGCGAGCAAGTGGGGCGTGCGTGGTCTGGCGAAATCGGTTGCGCTCGAACTGGCTCCGCACAACGTGCGGGTGAACTCCATCCACCCGGGTCTCATCCGGACGCCGATGACCGAGGGGATCCCCGACGACATGGTGACCGTGCCGATGGGCCGGGCCGCGGAGTCACGCGAGGTGTCGACCTTCGTGGTGTTCCTGGCCAGCGACGAGTCCTCGTACGCGACCGGTGCCGAGTTCGTGATGGACGGCGGCCTCAGCGCCGACGTGCCACACAAGTGAACGCCCACACCAGGACGACCATCCCGATCAGTTCGACGAGTGTCTGCGTGATCACCGTCGCCGCGGCCAGTTCCGCCCCGACCGGCAGCGCCAGCGCGAGTGGCAGGACGACGAGCGAGTTGCGGGTGGCTCCGGAGAAGACGACCGCCGTCGACGGCTCCGGGGCCAGGCGGAACATGTGTGCCACCGCGACACCGGCCGCCACCATGATCGCGAGGAACGCGGCGTAGACCGGGATCACCCCGGCGATGTCGGCAAAACGCGAACCGACCAGAGGTACCTGGGAACTCACGGCGACGAAGAGTACGGCCACCATGAGCGGGACCATCGTCATCGTGGCGCCGACCGAGGCTCGACGACCCGCCTCGGATCGTTCCGCCCACGCCTGGGTGAGCCACGCCAGTGCCAGCGGGCAGAGGATGAGGACAGCGAACGCCCAGAGGAACGGCTCCGGCTCGATCACCGACCGTCCGTCACCGAGCAGCAGCACCAGATACAGCGGTGTCAGCAGCATCTGGGCGAGGAGCAGCAGCGGCGTCGCGGCAAGGAGTCGTCGGGCGTCCCCGCCGCCGAGCCCGGCGAACACGACGACGTAGTCGACGCACGGACACAGCAGCACCAGTAGCGCGCCGAGACGGATCGCGTCGTCGGCGGGCAGCGCTGAGGACAACACGGCCACCACAAGAGGCGCCACGACGAAGTTCAGGAACAGCACCGCGACAAGGAACCGTCGGTCACGCAGCGATTCCAGGAGATCGGACCGGCGGATCTGCAGAAAGGTGACATAGAGCAGCGCGGCGAGCAGCGGCGTGATCGCGGACTCGAGGCCCTCGGCGGGACCGGGTGCGGCCATTCCCGCACACAGTCCGGCGACTATCGCGCCGAGGTAGAGGGCGACCTGGTGACGTTCGAGGCGGTCGACGACGGTCGCGGGTCTTGGCACCGAATCATTCTGCGACACCGCGGCCGCGTTCACCGACACCGCCATGGCGCGGTACGGCAGACTCGACCGGGTGATCACCCCGTCCCGGCGCACCGACGTCGCGCTGCTGGTCGTGGTGATCGTGTTCCTCGTCGCGGTGAACATCGGTGCGCATCTCGCGGACGGCCCGCTGTCGGTGGCGATCGTCCCGGTTGCCGCCGTCGTGGCCGTGGGCATCGCCCGCCTCGCCGGCCTCGGCTGGCGGGACCTCGGCCTGAGCCGTGCGGAACTGCGCGCCGGCATCCCGGTCGCCGTGGCCGCGGTCCTCGTGGTCGCGGCTGTGGTCTCGACAGCGGTCGCGATCCCGGCGACGCGTGAGTTCTTCCTGTCCGACCGCTATGACGATACCTCCGAGGCCCTCCTGGCGGCGTTCGTGATCATTCCGCTGCAGACCGTTCTCCCGGAGGAGGTCTTGTTCCGCGGTGTGCTGCAAGGGGTTCTGGGCCGGTTGTTCGCCCCGTTGACGACGCTGGTCGTCGGTGCGATCGCCTTCGGTCTGTGGCACATCCTGTCCTCGACCGGTCTCACCGCGGGCAACGAAGGCCTGAGCGGCGTGCTGGGTGCCGGGACGGTTGCACAGATCGCCGGCATCGCAGGTGCGGTCGTGGCAACCGGGGCCGCGGGTTTCGTGCTCGGGTGGTTGCGGCAACGCACCACGAGCCTCCTCGCACCGATCGCCTTGCACTGGGCACTGAACGCCACCGGGGCGATCGGTGCCGCGGTGGCCTGGCAGGTGTCGTAGACCGAACACCGCTGGTATGCGCGCAGCAGCACCACGAACCATGCTCCCTAATCCGAAAGAAGCCCATAACCCCTGCTCCCTGAGGTGTGAGGAGCGCAAGCGACGAGCCTCGAAGGGCCTGGTGAGACGTGTTGCTACACCCTTCGTGGCTCGCTTCGCTCGCACCTCAGGGAGCAGGGTTCCTTCCTGCTCCTCGAGATCACGCGGTCCCGAAGATGCGATCGCCGGCGTCACCGAGTCCGGGGCGGATGAAGCCGTTGTCGTCGAGTTCGCGGTCGACCGCCGCGGTGAAAATCGGCACGTCGGGGTGTGAGCGATGCAGGACCTCGATGCCCTCCGGGCAGGCGAGCAGGCAGACGAACTTGATGGACTTCGGACCGTACTCCTTGATCCGGTCGATCGCGGCGACCGCCGAATGCCCGGTCGCCAGAAGCGGATCTACGATCACGACATCACGCTCGGACAGCTCCGACGGCATCTTGAAGTAGTACTCGACGACGACCATGGTCTTCGGGTCGCGGTAGAGGCCGATGTGTCCGACGCGCGCGCCGGGAACCACGGTCAGCATGCCGTCGGCGATACCGGCGCCGGCCCGCAGGACAGCGGCGAACACCAGCTTCTTGCCGTCGATGACCCGGGCGGTGGTGGTCTCGAGCGGCGTGTCGATGGCGATCTCGTGCATCGGGATGTCACGCAGGACGTCGTACGCCATCAGGATCGAGATCTCGTCGAGCAGACGGCGGAAGTCGTTGGTCGACGTCTCCTTGCGACGCATCAGGGTCAGTTTGTGTTGGACCAGCGGATGGTCGATGACGGCGACGCTGCCCATGAGTTCCTCTCGGTCGGTGGTCGGCTCAGAAAACGGTGCCGGTACTGCGTATCGTCAACGGCGGCAACCCATCGCGAAGTCGGCTCGCGAGCACGCGGCCGGCCGCCCACGTGCCACCCTCGAGCACGCAGGCCAAGGGCATCGAGGCCGCATCGGCGTCGAGGCGATCGCGTACGAGGTCGGCGATCTCGTCGAGAAGGGCGACGGTGAGCGCCCGCCATTCGACGACGAGCTCGTCGCCGACCTCCCACTCCCGGTCCGCCCAGGTCTCGTCACGCAGCGCGAGCACACCCGAGTCGAGGAGAAGGCCACCGTTGCGGTATTCGGGGAGGCCGGTCAGCTCGTCGAGTCCGGTCACCTGGACACCGGCCCAGCGAAACGGTTCGAGAAGCGAATAGGTCAGCCACTGGGACAGTTTGTGGAACGGCACCCAGCCGGCCGTGAGGCCCGTGCCGACGACGGCGTCGTGATGCCAGCAGTCGCCCAGTGGGTGGGTGTCGATCGTGTTGTCCGACGGCCAGATAGGGCCAAGATACTCAAGGACCCCTCTCAGGATGTCGACCGCGGGCACCTCCGCACGACCACCGCGGGTGAGGTGATCGAACAGGCCGCCCGGCCGGGCGTCTGGTCCGAAGATCTCGGGGCGGTTCGACAACACCTCGCCCAGGCGGCGCAGGAGATCGACCCGCCCGGGTAGGCCCGTGAGCGGGTTGTCGGGACCCACCTGGAAGGCCGCGCCGAGAGTGTCCGCCGTGACGCGGCCCAGACCGGTGGCGTCGACCCGCAGGGGATCGGCCGGGTCGCTCGAGAACACCCCCTCGCAGAACGCCACCCAGCTCGCGACGCCGAGCCCCTCGGACCGGGTGAGAACCAGGTCGCTCGACCGTTCCCGAAACGACCACTCGGGTCCCGCGCCGGCATCGAGGAGGACGCTGACCAGCACGACGTCGATGAGCGCGCGGGTTCGCTCCGCCGAGCCGGCCGGGGGCAAGGCGGCGTCGAGAGCGCCGAGGCGGTCGATACCGCCTGCCTCGAAATGTCGCCACCTGCTGTGAAAAGGGATGTCTCCGTCGGGATATCGCAACCGAGTCGTTTCCACGACGATGTCAGCTGCCGCGTCCCGCGCATCGTCGTGGACGATGAACCACGACGATTCGCCGGCCCGCGCCCGTTCGAGGAGTTGTCGCGACCGGCTCCGGACGGTGGCGGTGGAGCGCAGCAGCCGGGCGGCCTGTGAGGCGGAGAGTTCCACCTCTGGTGCTCCGGTCATCACAACCCCCGGCCCTTGACCTGACGCAGCTGTTCGGCATCGGGCACGGGTCCGGGCGTGAAGTAACCGGCAGCCATTTTCGCGTCGATCTCGACGCGGGCGTCGGCGGGGATCAGTTCGTCGGGGATATTGACCCGTTCGCCGACCTCGATACCCGAGCCGGTGATGGCGTCGTACTTCATGTTCGACATCGACACCAGGTGATGGATCCTGGTGATCCCGAACCAGTGCAGGACGTCGGGCATGAGCTCCTGGAACCGCATGTCCTGTACGCCCGCAACGCATTCGGTGCGGGCGAAGTACTGGTCCGCGGTGTCACCGCCGAGTTGGCGTTTACGGGCGTTGTACACCAGGAACTTGGTGACCTCGCCGAGGGCGCGTCCCTCTTTGCGGGAGTAGGCGACCAAGCCGACGCCGCCGCGCTGGGTGCCGCGGATGCACTCCTCGATTGCATGCGTCAGATATGGGCGGCACGTACAGATGTCGGAGCCGAACACGTCGGAGCCGTTGCACTCGTCGTGCACCCGTGCGGTGAGTTCCACCGAGGGGTCGGCGAGGTCGCGGGCGTTGCCGAAGATGTAGACCGTCTGCCCGCCGATCGGCGGGAGGAACACCTCGAGATCCGACCGCGTGACGAGTTCGGGATACATGCCGCCGGTCTCCTCGAACAACACCCGGCGCAGCTCGGCCTCGGAGCAGCCGAACCGCTCGGCGACGCCGGGAAGATGCCACACCGGTTCCACGGCCGCCTTGGTGACCAGAGCCGCGCCACTCGGCAGCAGAACCTCACCGTCGGGGACCAGACGGCCCTTCTCGATCGCCTCGGCGATCTCGGGAAGGATGACGTGCGCCTTGGTCACCGCGATGGTCGGCCGGATGTCGTAACCGCGAGCGATCTCGTCGGGGAAACTCTCGGCGACTGTCGCACCCCAAGGATCCAGCGAGACGATCGCGCGCGGATCGCCCCACTGTGGATACGGTCCGATGTGGTCGGTGGGCGAGGTGTTGGTGAGATCGGCTCGGTGCTCTCGTGCAAGGGCGCCGGCGGCGACGGCCAGTGCGCGATAGACGCTGTAGGAGCCGCTGTGGGTACCGATGACATTGCGATGCGCACGTGTGCCCGTCGTCCCGATGACGGGACCGCGTTCCGCCGCGGTGGCCGCCCCCCAGTGGATGGGCGGAGCGTCGACCCCGCCGCTGTGTGAGGTCAGTCGGATATGGCCCAGGGACCTGTGTTCGCCGGACATCGTCGTCGTCCTCACCTTCGTCTCGAGGCGGTCACCCGCCACGGAGGGAAAGCGCCAGCATAGTTCCGGAAGTCCCTGTGCGCCGGGTGATGCGAAACGCCACGGCGGCGGCACCCCACGAAGGGTGCCGCCGCCGCATCTGATCGGTTCGACGATGAACCGATTTGCTCAGAGTTCGAACCGGTCCAGGTTCATCACCTTGTCCCAGGCCGCGACGAAGTCGTTCACGAACTTCTCCGCTGCGTCGTCGGCTGCGTAGACCTCGGCCAGGGCGCGCAACTGTGAGTTCGACGTGAACGCCAGATCGGCGCGAGTGCCGGTGCAGGTCTGCTCGCCGGTGGCGCGATCGCGCCCGACGTACAGGTTCTCGTCTTCCGACGCCGACCAGGCTGTCGACATGTCCAGCAGATTCACGAAGAAGTCGTTCGTGAGGACGCCGGGACGGTCGGTCAGGACGCCGGCCGCCGAGCCGCCGAAGTTGTTGCCCAGCACCCGGAGGCCACCCACCAGCACCGTCATCTCGGGGGCGCTGAGGGTCAGCAGCGATGCCTTGTCGACGAGGGTGAACTCGGCCGGAAGGCCACTGGTCTTGCCGACGTAGTTGCGGAACCCGTCGGCGGTGAGCTCGAGATGTGCCATCGAATCGGCGTCCGTCTCGTCCTGGGTGGCGTCGGTACGTCCAGGGGTGAACGGTACCGTGATCTCGACTCCGGCATCCCGCGCCGCCTTCTCGACTGCTGCCGTGCCGCCGAGGACCACGAGGTCGGCGAAGGAGACCTTCGCGCCGGCCTCGCCGGTGAACGCACCCTGGATGCCTTCGAGGGTGCGGATCACGGTGGCCAACTCGTCGGGCTCGTTGACCTCCCAGGATGCCTGCGGCTGCAGGCGGATCCGGCCGCCGTTGGCGCCGCCGCGCTTGTCGCTGCCACGGAAGCTCGACGCCGCCGCCCACGCGGTCTTCACGAGTTGCGCCACAGTCAGTCCCGAGTCGAGGAGCGTCGCCTTCAAGGCTGCCACGTCGGCATCGGTGACAAGTGGGCCCTCGTGCGCCGGGACATTGTCCTGCCACAGGTACGTCTCGGTCGGAACAAGCGGACCCCGATACCGGACGGCGGGTCCCGTGTCGCGGTGCAGGAGCTTGAACCAGGCCTTGGCGAACTCGTGCGCCAGTTCCTCGGGGTGATCGAGCCACCGCCGGGTGATCTTCTCGAAACCGGGGTCGTAGCGCATCGCGAGGTCGGTGGTCAGCATCGACGGGTGGGTCTTCTCGTCGCCGAATGCCGTGGGGACGGTACCGGTCCCGGCGCCGTCCTTCGGACGCCACTGGTTGGCTCCGGCCGGACTCTTGTAGAGCTCCCACTCGTAGCCGTAGAGAGTCTCGAGGAAAGCGTTGTCCCAGCGGGTCGGGGTCGGATTCCAGATCACCTCGAGGCCGCTGGTGATCGTGTCCGCGCCCTTGCCGGAGCCGTGCGAGCTGGTCCAGCCGAGACCGGCGTCCTCGACGGCGGCGGCCTCGGGTTCGGGACCCACCAGGCCGGCGTCACCGGCGCCGTGGGTCTTGCCGAAGGTGTGGCCCCCGACGATCAGAGCCGCGGTCTCGACGTCGTTCATCGCCATCCGCGCGAACGTCTCGCGGATGTCGACCGCGGACGCGAGGATGTCCGGATTGCCGTTCGGTCCTTCCGGATTCACATAGATGAGCCCCATTTGCACTGCCGCAAGCGGTGTCTCGAGTTCGCGGTCGCCCGAGTACCGCTGATCGGCCAGCCACTCGAGTTCGGGGCCCCAGTACACCTCGTCGGGCTCCCACTCGTCCACGCGCCCGAAGGCGAAGCCGGCGGTGGTGAACCCCATCGACTCCAGGGCGACGTTCCCGGCGAAGACCAGGAGATCGGCCCAGGACAATGCCGTGCCGTACTTCTTCTTGATCGGCCACAGTAGGCGGCGCGCCTTGTCCAGGTTGGCGTTGTCCGGCCAGCTGTTGAGCGGGGCGAATCGCTGCATCCCGGCTCCGGCACCACCGCGTCCGTCCTGCACCCGGTAGGTACCCGCGGCATGCCAGGACATGCGGACGAACAGGCCTCCGTAATGGCCGAAGTCGGCGGGCCACCAGTCCTGCGAATCGGTCATCAGGGCGGTCAGGTCGGCGCGTAACGCCTCGACGTCGAGATCCGCGAGGGCCGAGTCGTAGTCGAAGTCGGCGTCCATCGGATTCGCGACGTCCGGATTGTGCTGAAGCACCTTGAGATTCAGCTGGTTCGGCCACCAGTCGCGGTTGCCGCCGCCCTGGGTGGGCGGCGTGAGCCGACCGTGCGCGACCGGGCAACCGCCCGCGGCGGGCTCGGTGTTCGCCTCGGCAATGGGGGGATGTTCCTTCGCGTCGCGGACGGGCTCGTGGTCTTGCTGCGCCATGCGGGGTTTCCTTTCGGGCACGGTGAGAACTGCGATCGCCGGGTCGGTGATCGCAGGGGAGGGAGGCGTCGTGGTCGGGGGTCTATCGGTCGGGGCCGGCGCCCGGAGCGGGTCGGTTGGGTTCGGGGATGCAGTCGGGGCAATGACCCCAATAGATGACCTCGGCTTCGTCGATGACGAAACCCCGGTCGTCGGACGGGGTCAGGCACGGGGCCTCGCCGACTGCGCAGTCGACGTCCCCGATGGATCCGCATGTACGGCATATCACGTGGTGATGGTTGTCCCCGACGCGTGACTCATATCGAGACACGTGGCCGGACGGCTGGATGCGTCGCACGAGGCCGGCCGAAGTCAGTACGCCCAGAACGTCGTACACGGTTTGTTGCGAGACCGCCGGCAGCCGATCGCGAGCGGTTCGGAGGACCTCGTCGGTGTCCGCATGAGGATGTGCTCGGACGGCTTGCATGACCGCGATGCGCGGACGGGTCACCCGCAGTCCGGCGGCGCGCAGGTGCCGGGCGCAGTCCTCGTCGGTGAGCATGGTGACCATCGTGCAGTTTGATCTGGAATGATTCAAGTTAAGAAGCCGAAGTGAGGTGGCCGTCACGGGCGCCGTCGTAGTATCTGCTCATGCGGACAGCGACGCCGACCACCGCTCGGGCAGCCCTATGACCCCGTACGACGAGATCGTCGACGAGCTGTACGGTCTGGCGCCGGCGGCGTTCGTGACACGCCGGAACGAACTCGCTCGGGAGATCAAAGCGAACGGCGACCGTGACCTGGCGGGGCGGATCGCGAAGTTGCGGCGGCCCACGCAAGCTGCGTGGGCCATCAATCAGTGGGTTCGCGCGCACCCGGACGACAGCGCCCTCATCGCTGGGTTGGCGTCGGATTTGACTGCGGCCCAGCGCCGCTCGGCTGTCGACAAGATGAAGACGTTGTCGCGACGCCGTCAGGATCTGATCAACGATTCGGTGACCGCGGTCGCCGCCACGGCCGCAGATCTGCGAGTGACGCTGGGAGACAGTACCATTCGCGAGGTCACGCAGACATTGCGAGCCGCGGTGGCCGACCCGGAAGTGCTCGAGCAGGTGTTGCGGGGAAACCTCACCGCATCCGCCGAATACAGCGGCTTCGGGCCCGCCGGCGTGTTCGTCGTCCCGGAGCCGTTGCAGGAACCAGTCGCGGACGAGTCCGAGGCAAGCGGCGCGGACGCAGACGGTGCCGACGAAGAGGGTGCCGACAGGGATGACGCCGACGACTCGGACCACACAGCGTCTGACGAAGCGGAGCGTCGTCGACGAGACCTCGAAGCCCGACTGGCCGAGGCCGAGACAGGGGAGCGAACGGCCCGATCCGACCTCGACGCCGCCTCCCGAACTGTGGACGGGGCTTCGTCGGAGGTCGACGAGATCGTCCGGCGGGCTCAGGAGTTGCGGGCCGAGCTGGCTCGTTGCGAAGAATCGCTGCGGTTCGCGCGGCAACGACTCTCGACTGCGGAACAGGGCCGGGCCGAGGCGCGGATCGCGCTCCGTGAAGCCGTCGCGGCCACCAATGAGATCCGCTCGGCGCTCGCCGAGCTGTGAGCCGACGAAGGGGTCGAACCCGAAGTCTCCACCATGGTTGCCCGTCGCCCACGGTCAGCGTGTCAAGTGAAAACGCAGCAGCTCGGTGGTGCCGTTCAGCGCGCGGCCCCAATAGCCGCCCCGGCCGTCGGCTCGGAGCTCGTCACGCACGAATCCCACGGCGGTTCCCGAGTAGTCGACGACGATGACCGGTGCACCGTCCTGCACGGAACGCCCGGGGTACACCGCGCCGGGGAAGGCCCACCCGATCGCGGTGTTGTTGACGACCCGCGAACCCGTGAAGTTCTTGCCGAACCACACCGTGTCGGCGATCGGGGCGCTGGTGACGTCGCCGCGGTAATACCCGGACGGCATCGGCGGTGCAGCCTGGGCGGTCGCGGGTGCGGCCAGTGTCACGGCGCCCGCGAGGGCGACCGCGGCGACCGCGACGGCACCCCGGCGGAGGTGGGCGGTGGGTGAGGTGTCCATCTACCCATTGAACGCCTCCGCCGGCTCGCCGGCTCATGGTTCGTCGGCGCCGTCCTCGCGTCGCCGAGGATCGGTGGCCGACGAGGATCAGTGACCGACGAGGATCAGTGACCGACGAGGATCAGTGGCCGACGAGGCGGAGTGAGTCGTCGCGGCGGAGCACGAAGAAGTACGGCTTCGGCGACCCCTTCAGGTCCATCGCGCCCAGGACGGCATCATCGGAGAGACGGTGGAAGACGTCGTTGATCGGCAGCTGATCGTAGGACATGGTCGCGGTGTCCGTGCCGCGGTACCGGGTGGTGCGCAGCCGGGCACGTGCTCGTCGGGTCTGACTGAGAAGGCGGGTCGCGGCGATCGGCGTCCCCAACGACAACGACTTGACTCCGGGCGCCTTCTCGGCGATCCCCAGTCCGCCGAAAGCGATCGCCGGATTCATGGCCCACAGCGCCGAACCGTCGCGGGTCGGGAAGAGCAGGGGGTGGACGGTCTCGGCGTCGACGAATTGCTTGCCCCACCAGCCGCTGGCCGCGAGGAAGCCGTCCAACGGGTGGTCGGTGGGCAGCTCGGCGCCACGCCAGGTGCCGATCATGAAGTCCGGTTCGACCGCGGGGGCGGAGTCGAACAGGTCGAGGGCCTCGGCGGTCGTCGTCGGCGTGGTGGTCAGGATCTCGCGCACATGCATGTCGACGATCGTACGTGTAAAGACACAAGATCTGAAGAATGTCGCAATGGATCGCGGAGCCACGCCCCGGGGTGTGCGGCCCGTCCGGAATAGCCTGTAAGTACGCCGGGTTGCCGCAGGCATGAACCAACCCGCGTATGACCCTCGTGATCTTCTCGCCGAAGGCGGAGTCGGCGTCCTCGCCACGATCAAGTCCTCGGGACTACCACAGCTGTCCCCGGTGACCCCTTTCTACGACCGCGACGCCGGGACCATCTACGTCTCGATGGCCGAGGGTCGGGCCAAGACCGCCAACCTCCGACGCGATCCGCGCGCCGCGTTGGAGATCACCGGGCCCGATCGCTACACGTGGGCGACCGCCGAGGGCACTGTGACGTTGATCGGCCCGGGCACCGAACCGGACGGGCCCGAGGTCGAGGCGCTCGTCGACTACTACCGCAAGGCGGCAGGCGAGCACCCGGACTGGGACGAATACCGCAGGGTCATGGTCGCCGATCGCCGCGTCCTGATGGTCATGTCCGTGGACCGGGTGTACGGCGAACGTCTGCGCTGATTTTCACGATCGAGGACCCGGGTTGTCCTCGTCGTGTCGCACAGTGGACGCATGACAACCGACTTTCAACTGACCTTCGACTGTGGTGACCCGGCTGCGCTGTCCGCATTCTGGGCCGAGGTGCTCGGTTACCGGCTCCAGGACCCGCCTACCGGATTCGACAGCTGGGAGGCGGCGCTCGACGCATTCGGGGTGCCTCCGGAGCGTCGGAACGACGCCTCGGCCGTGATCGACCCGGAGGAGCGCAGGCCACGGTTGTTCTTCCAACGCGTACCCGAGGGCAAGACGGCGAAGAACCGGGTGCACCTCGACGTCCGTGCTGCCCCTGGTCTGAGTGGCGACGACCGGATGCGCGCCCTCGAGGCCGAAGCCGACCGGCTCGTCGGACTCGGTGCGACCCGGGGCGAACGACACGACCCCGCACCTCCGCTCGGCGAGGGGCACATCGTGATGCGCGACCCCGAGGGCAACGAGTTCTGTCTGGACTAGGGATTTCGTAGCAACAATGCGCGCCATGTGCGCTCTGTTGCCACGAATTCCGATGTCAGACAGATATTTCCGGCTCTACCCAGGGTCCCGTCCAGGTCGGGCTGCTCGAAAGTGACCTCGGCGAAGCGTCCCTGAACCGAGAGCGTCGCGATGGTGTTGCCGAACAGCGGGCCCAGGGTGTTTCGCCAGGCGACGGGCAGTTCGGGCGAGCCACCACGACGCGCCCAGCGCCGGACGACCGCGGCGAGCCGATTCGACCACCCCAGCCGGAAAACCGCCTTGATGTACGGCGGGATCGCGTTGTGCACCGGCGAACACACGAGCTGGTGGACGTCGGCGCTCGTTGTGTCCGGGAAAGTCGCACGCGCGGCATAGCTGTGGTGGACGTCGCCGGACAGCACGCTGACCGTCGCGGGCCCGGGGTCGCGCGCCGCAACCTGTCGGATCATCTCGCTGAGCCGGACGAAGGAATCGAAGAAGGCCGGCCAGTGCTCGAGGTCGGCCCCCTGCCGGATCTTCTCGGCCAGCTGTCCACGACGGCCCGGCCGCCGGGCGCCGATCTCGTTCACAGTCTCCGCATCACCGATGACCGGCGGGAGCAACCACGGCAGTGATGAACCCAGGACCAGGTGGTCCAGTCGCTCGATGTCGTCGTCGACCTGGCTCTCAACCCAATCGAATTCGTTGTCGCTCAGCATCTTTCGCGTTCCGTCGGACAGGATGCGACCGTTGCGGGAGTCGATCATGACCAGCCTGGTGTTGCCCAGGTTCCACCGGAAACTGAACCGGACACCCTTGGTTCCGTCGGTTTCCCGGTCGGCACGATCCGCGACCTCGATCAGGTGGGGCCAGCAGTCACCGTCGATCTCGCGGACGCGGCGGTAGTCCTCGGACTCGGCGAGTTCGGCGGGGGAGAGGTTGCCGAGGTGCTGATACACCCAGTACGACGCGAGGCCGGCGCGGATCCGGTCCTGCCACCACGGCTTCTCACTCATCTGCCGACGCCAGGTGTCCGAGGTGTTCCAGTCATCACGGATGTCGTGATCGTCGAAGATCATGGCCGTCGGCACCGTAGAGAGGATCCATCGGATCTCGGGGTCTCCCCAGGTGTGCCGATACAGTCCCTCGTACTCCTCGAAGTCGACGACCTCGTCGGACGGTCCGGCGGTCGAGGCCCGGCTCGACTCCAGCGACTTCTTCACCTGCGGGGTCAGCTCGTCCGCGTACACCTGGTCGCCGAGCAGAATGAGGGTGTCCGGCCACTCCTCCACCGGGAGGTGGCGCATTCGGACCGCGTAGCAGTCCAATGCGTCGAGTCCGAGCTTCTCGTCGAGCTTGGGGTCCTCGGCCCGCGGATACCGGCAGGACCCGAAGACGAACCGGTGCCGGTCCGCGGTGTCCGGTCCCCGGGTCCGGATCACGCTGGGCGGGAACTCGGTGTCCGGGAGGGGCCACTCGAGGGCGCCGTTGACGCGGACCTGATACTCGGAGACCGTGTCGGGCACCAGGCCGCTGACCTCGACCAGCGCGTAGTGGTGACCGGACACCTCGAACGTCCGGGTCGCACAGCCGAGGACTTCGACCTCGCCGGGTTCGTCGGTCTGCACCCAGATCAGCGCGGAGGTTTCGTCGACGTGCCGGAGGATCGGACCCAGAACCAAAGCCATTCGATCAGAGTAGGCCGTGGCGCAGCGTCGCGCGGCCACGTCGATCGTGAGCGATGAGTTCGCCGGGTCGTGCCGGTCTGCACTCCTGTCGCCCTCACCATAGCGGTGACGTCTCGCGCCGGGACACCGGTGCACCGGAGTATCGATGGAGGAGCAACCAATGGTGATCGTTGCCGGCAGTCTGCGAGTGGACCCGGACCAGCGCGCGGCGTACATCGCCGGCTGCGACGAGGTGGTCGGTGCCGCCCGTCGGGCACCGGGGTGTCTCGATTTCGCAATCTCCGCGGACTCGATGGACCCCGGCCGGATCAACATCTTCGAGCGCTGGGACTCGCAGTCGGCGGTCGAGGCTTTCCGTGGCGACGGGGTCGGCGAGGACCAGTCACGGGCGATCCGGTCGGCGTTCGTTGCCGAGTACGACGTCGCCGACGTGCGGATACTGGCGGGCCCTCCGGATTGATGAGCACACAACCCGCGGCGACATCGAGCGTCGTAGGCTGTGTGCGCACTTCCAGAGGGGATCATGACCGGAATGTCCGACATCCAACAGACTCTCGCCGACGTCCTCGGCGAGCTCCGCAGTCTCGACGACCCGCGGATCCGAGCGGTCAACGAGAAACACGGCGACGACCACGGGGTCAATCTCACGAAGCTCAGGGCGATCGCGAAACGACTGCGAACGCAGCCCGAACTTTCCGCAGAGCTGTGGGCGACGGGCGACACCGCGCCGCGTCTGCTCGCACTGTTGATCTGTCGCCCGCGGGCGTTCGACCCCGCGCAGCTCGACACGATGATCCGCGAGGTCGACCGGCCGAAGGTCCACGATTGGCTCGTCAACTACGTCGTCAAGAAGAGTCCGCATGCCGAGGAGTTGCGGAGGTCGTGGATGGCCGACGCCGAGCCCGGTGTCGCCGCGGCGGGATGGGCCCTGACCGCTGATCGAGTGGTCAAGAAGCCCGGTGACCTCGACACGGCCGGGTTGCTCGACACCATCGAGTCCGACATGGGGAACGCACCGCCACGCCTGCAGTGGGCGATGAACACATGCCTGGCGACCATCGGCATCGAGAATCCCGACTTCCGTTCCCGTGCAATCGACATCGGTCAGCGGTTGCGAGTGCTGGAGGATTACCCGACCTCCCCGGGCTGTACTTCGCCGTATGCGCCGGTCTGGATCGCCGAGATGGTACGGCGTCGATCGTCGTGACCTGAGCGGCAGCTCGTTGCCCCGTCGCTCAGGCGTCGGATCCCGACACTCCCGGGGATCCTCTGCTGCTCAGTCATTGTGGCGGCTGTGGGAAACCGGCATGACGACCGTGGTGAGGTCGCCGCCGTCTGCGGACCGAATCGTCATCGGGAGGTCCCGATTGCGGACGTCGATCATCATCTCGGCCCCGATCGACACATGGACCGCGGGGTAGAGCGTCGAGACCTCGAACCACAGTGCGATCGGGGGGCCGCAGGTCTCGGCTGGCGCGACGGCGAGTTGTGCCGACGAGGCGTCGCTCAGTGTGAGCGCCGCCGACGTGAAGTCCAGGTGCACCCGGTCGGTTGCACAGCGCTCCAACGATTGCAACACAGCGGTTTTCGCGACACTCGCACGCATGGTCACCGTGGGCAGGGCTTCGATCATCGCCTGGTGCGCGGGAAACGGCCCGTCGAGTAGGCGGCACCATAGATCGTCCCGACCGTCGAGCCGGAATCGAACTGCGCCGGCCACGGCGTCGATGACGACGACGCCGCCCCGTGCCAGGTCGGACAGACCATCACGGAGGTCGGCCGCACACAGCGTTCTCGACTCCGCGGCGATCGTCATCTTGATCGTCCTGGCCTCGTGCCGAACCCGATCGGCATCGGCTGCGACGGTCCGCACGTGCTCGTCGATCAGTCCGCCGGCGGTACCCGGCTCGGCGGCGAGGACCGTGCGGATGTCGGCGAGCGACATCCCGATCTCGCGGAGTCGCCGGAGTGCGATCGCGTGCCGCTCCTGCGACGCGCTGTACTGGCGATATCCGGTCGACGCGTCGACGGCGGCCGGGGTGAGCAACCCCGAGTCGTCGTAGAACCGCAGCGCGGACGCGGTCAAACCGGTGCGTTGCGCGAACGCGCCGATCGGGACGAGTTCGCTGACTTCGGGAACGGAGGGCATATCGCAGATCATCCGGCTTCGACCAACCTGAAGGTCAAGAGGAAGCGAGTCGGCGTCCGAATCGGGTCAGATGAGACCGAGTGCGAGCATCGCGTCGGCCACGCGAGTGAACGCCGCGATATTGGCACCGGTCGCGTAGTTGCCCGGCGCCCCGTATTCGTCTGCCGTGTGCAGGCAGTGGTCATGGATGGCCGTCATGATCTCCGACAATCGGTCCTCGGTGTGCGCGAACGTCCACGAATCCCGAGAAGCGTTCTGCTGCATCTCGAGTGCGCTCGTGGCGACGCCGCCCGCGTTCGCGGCCTTGCCCGGGGCGAAGCCGACGCCGGCGTCGGCGAAGATGCGCACCGCCTCGGGGGTGCTGGGCATGTTCGCGCCCTCGGCGACGATGCGACATCCGTTCTTCGCCAGTTGAGTGGCGTCGACCCCGTTCAGTTCGTTCTGCGTCGCGCAGGGGATGGCGATGTCGGTGGGCACACTCCACATCGATCCGGTGTCGACGTGACGGGCGGACCCGCGGCGGGCGTCGGCGTAATCCGAGATACGGCCGCGCCGAACGTTTTTGATTTCCTTGAGCAGTTCGAGGTCGATACCGGCATCATCGACGACGTAGCCCCCGGAGTCCGAGCACGCGATCACGCGACCGCCGAGTTGTTGCACCTTCTCGATGGCGTAGATCGCCACATTGCCCGAGCCCGAGACCACCACGGTCTTGCCGTCGAGGTCGTCGCCGGCCGCGGCGAGCATCTCGCGGACGAAGAACACCACGCCGTACCCGGTCGCCTCGGTGCGGACCTGCGACCCACCCCAGGCGAGTCCCTTGCCGGTGAGCACGCCGGACTCGTAACGGTTGGTGATGCGCTTGTACTGGCCGAAGAGATAACCGATCTCCCGACCGCCGACGCCGGTGTCACCCGCGGGCACATCGGTGTACTCGCCGATGTGACGGTAGAGCTCGGTCATGAACGACTGGCAGAACCGCATGATCTCCGCGTCGGAGCGTCCCTTGGGATCGAAGTCGGCGCCGCCTTTGCCGCCGCCGATCGGGAGCCCGGTCAGTGCGTTCTTGAAGATCTGCTCGAACCCGAGGAACTTGACCACGCCCAGGTAGACGCTCGGGTGGAATCGAAGGCCGCCCTTGTAGGGACCGAGTGCGGAATTGAACTCGACCCGGAACCCGCGGTTGATCTGCACCTGTCCCTGGTCGTCGACCCACGGCACTCGGAAGATGATCTGGCGCTCGGGCTCCGTCAGTCTCTTGATGATCCCGGCGTCCGCGTAGTGGGGATGTTTCGCCAAGACCGGACCCAGACTGTCGAAGACCTCCCGGACGGCCTGGTGGAACTCGGCCTCCCCAGGGTTCCGCGCAACAACCTGCGCGTACAGATCGCTGATCTTCTCGTCGAGCACGATGGCGACCACTTCCTTCTCCGTAGGTGTGGGACGGCGACGTGCCCAGGTGAGCACGCCGCCACCCGCACCCTATCGAGTGACAGGAATTCGACCGCAGACCGGTCCGTCGGACGACGACCGCGGTGTGTCCGCAGTGAGGTGGTCGGACCCGCTCACCTGCGGAGCAGTCCGGTCGGGCACCGCTATGCGCGGATCACGCGCGGGCCAGAACAGGTCGTCGCACCTGGAGCGACGGATGTCGGGTCACGATCTCATGCCTGGACGTCGGATCGGCACCAGTGGTGAGCGTCAGGATCCAAGGCACCGACTCGGTGTCGTCGGACACCCACGGATCCAGTTCGAGGTGGGCCAGGATGTCGCGTGACAGGCTCTCGAGTCTCGCGACGGTCAGTCGTCCGGACGAGTCCGCGAAACCGCAGCACACATCCCGCCCCTCGGGTACTCCGAACACGTCCACGTCGTTCTCGCGGTGCCATTGCCGTCGGAGGAGCAACGACTCCGACTCCTCGACGACAACCGAACACCTGGCGGGGTGGGGAAAGGCGTCGTGCGCGCGAGTCGACGCTTGCTTGACGAATTCTCTGACCCGACCGGGGGAGCCACACACGCGTATTCGGCACTCCATCACAACCGCTTTCACGGCCACTCTTCCTTTCGCTGCGACCGGCCATCTGCGACCGGTGCCATGGACTCTAGCCCAGAAAAAAATAAAAGCCAGTCCGGCGCATTTCGCAGGCGCACAGTAAATGAAAAGTACTGTGTTACAACGTATGAAGTCGGCAAGTCGGCACCAGATCGGACGGGCTGGACTTCTGTCGTTTCTGGGCTATGGTCACGACGAGAGCGGGATCGACCCGCTGTAGACCACGACCGATTCGAGGAGAAATGGCGGAAAAGAATTCGAGCTCGAAAAAGCGGCGGCAAGAACTCAAGGAACGTCGTGAGCGAAAACGGGCACTCGAGGATGTCTCGTTGATTCGGAAGAGGAAAAGCGCGCGTTGACGCCGACGCTCGCGTCAGCCCGCGCTTTTCAGTGCCCGGGCGATCGTGGGCCAGGCTCGGTGCAGATCCTGGTTCCAGTAACCCCACGAGTGGAGACCGGCACGGAAGTCGTAGGTGATGTCGACCCCGGCTCGGTCTGCGCGACGCTTGAAGCTCTCGGTGCATCGGGCGACGATGCCCTCGAGCACGCCTCCGACGGGTGAGGCCAGCCCGGCCAGCCCGAGGGCCGGGTCGGGCAGACCGTTGCCGACCGCTACATACACGGGCTTACCGCGTAGCGCGGACACGTGACCGGCGGGATTGTGGGCATCCCAGTTGTCGTGATCGAGCGGGCCCCACATGTTCTCCGGGTTCCCACCCCTCGTCGTGACCGATGTGGCGGTCGCCTGCCGGAACTCCGGCGACCCTTGATCGAGGCACCCGCTGAAGGCGACCACACCCCGGTAGAGATCCGGGTTGCGGACCGCGATGGACATCGCGCCCAGCGCCCCCATCGACAGCCCGCCGATCACGTTCCGTCCGTTGCCCCGGAAGCGTCCGTCGACCAGCGGAGGGAGTTCCTCGGTCAGGAAGGTCTCCCACATGTTCCGACCCAGGACGGGATCGATTCGGCGCCAGTCGGTGTAGTACGAGCCCGTACCCCCGATGGGCAGAACCACGTTGACCTTCTTGTCGGCGACGAAGCGCGCGATGTCGGTCTGGAAGGTCCACCCGCTCTGCGTGTAGCTGGTGTAGACCCCACCGTCGATGCCGTCGAGGAGGTACACGGTCGGCCGTGGGCCGGTCCGCTCGCGGGGGGCGAGCACGCTCACCCGAACGGGCCGCTTCATGGCGGCGGAATACACGGTCATCGTCGTGCGTGTCGCCGTCTCCGAGGACACCGCAAGGATCCGCGCCGAGTCGCCGAGCCTCGGTGGAGTCGCCCCCGCCGGCTGACCCGTCGAGACGCTCGCGACGACCGCGATCAGAAATGCACAACCGAGCCCTGCGGCTCGCTGCCAGCGTGACACTCTTCGTTCCCCCTCGGACACTGCCGTCACGACCGGCGACCCACCCCCAGGTCGACGTCCGGCATTCGCCGCGTGTCGGTCGATCACGGGTCCGGACACGGACCGCGGACCCATTAGAGCAGGTCTGGGGCCGCCGTGTGACCGAAGCGCGCCGACGACCGAGGTTTTGCGTACAGGGACCCGGGTACCCGAATGATCCCGGGCTGTGGACAGTCGGGATTCACACGACAGAGGAAGGTAGGTGCTCTGGTGGGCACATATGTCACCGCGAATCCGACCACCGGTACGACCGAACGGGAATTTCCCGGACTGAAGGACGACGAGGTGGCCGGCGTGGCCGAACGGTCACTCGCGGCATACCAGGAGTGGCGAGCGACCGAGGCATCCGAACGGGCCACAATCCTTTCCCGGACCGCTGACGAGTACGAGAGGCGAGCCGATGAGCTCGCGGCCGTCATCACGACCGAGATGGGCAAACCCGCCAAGGAGGCGGCGGGAGAGGTCCAGCTGGCCGCGGACATCTATCGCTGGTACGCCGAGCACGGACCGGATCTGCTCGAGACCGAGGCCCTCGACCCGCAGGGCGCGGATGCGTCGATCGTGCAGGTCGCGCCGATCGGACCACTGGTGGGCGTGATGCCGTGGAACTACCCCTACTACCAGGTCGCACGTTTCGTCGCGCCGAACCTGTTGGCCGGCAACACCGTCATTCTCAAGCATGCGTCGATCTGCGCGGCGTCGTCGGCGTTGATGGCAGAAATTTTGCACGACGCGGGTGTGCCCGCCGACGCGTACATCAACGTGTACGCAAGCAGTGATCAGGTCGCAGACCTGCTCGCGCACAACGCGATACGCGGTGTATCACTCACCGGGAGTGAGAAGGCGGGTGCAGCCGTGGCGAAGGTTGCCGCGGAGAACCTGAAGAAGTCCGTGCTCGAGCTCGGCGGTTCGGACCCGTTCATCCTGCTCGACTCCGCCGACACGGAACGCACGACGAAGATCGCGGCGGGCGCACGGCTGTCGAACGCGGGCCAGGCGTGCAACTCGCCGAAACGGTTCATCGTTCTCGACGAGTTGTACGACGACTTCGTCGACGGTGTGGTCAAGCAGTTCGAGTCGACGGTGGTCGGTGATCCGTCCGACGATTCCACTCAGATGGGTCCGCTGTCGTCCCTGTCGGCGCGCGACACCGTGGCCGAACAGGTCGAGACCGCGGTGAAACAGGGCGCCACCCTGCGGACGGGTGGGAAGCCGCTGGAGCGCGACGGAGCCTTCTTCGAACCCACTGTGCTGACGGACATCACCCCGGACATGGACGTCTACTCCGAGGAGATCTTCGGGCCCGTCGCGATGGTCTACAGGGTGTCATCCCCGGAGGATGCCGTGGCGCTCGCCAACGATGTCGAGTTCGGTTTGAGCGGCTCGGTGTGGAGCGGCAACATCGGCAAGGCCGAGGAGGTTGCCGACCAACTCGAAGTCGGCATGGCGTATGTCAACGAACACGGCACCACGCTGCCCGGCCTTCCGTTCGGCGGGGTGAAGCGGTCCGGCTACGGTCGCGAACTCGGGCGTTGGGGCATGGGCGAGTTCGTCAACACCAAGCTGCGTCGCACCGCCTCCGAGTAGCCGGGCGATCGGCGACGGCCGGACGGGCCGATGCGGAAAGCGTCGGCCCGTCTCGCCGTCTGGCCCGTCTCGCTGTTCGGCTCGTGATCCGGCGGCCGGCTGTCCGACGTGTCAGCCGTTGGTCTGACGCGCCCGGTCGACCGCGACGGCCACCCCGTGATGCCACGGAACCCCGCGCCCGGGAAGCAGAGACTTCGCGTCCGTCGCTGCCAGCGCGTCGAGCGACGCCCGATTGCGATCGAGGTCGGCGGTTGCGGAACCGGCGATCATGCGCGGGCCGGTCGCCGCGGTGTACGGATCGAGGGTGACGAGCGCGTCGCCGGCGATGACCGCGTCGCGCAATGGAAAGTGCAGCGACACATGGCCGTAGGTGTGACCGGGAGTCGGCACCACCTGCGCGCCACCGGGGAGCAGGGCATCATCGCCGAAAGGCGTCACATCCAGGTGATCGACGCCGCGCACCGTGAACGCACCGGCCGCCGCCATGCGTCCGAGCAGGCGTAGCGAACGCGGATGACGAAGGGGCACTCCGAATCTGGTCGCGTTCTGATGCGCGTAGCGGTAGGGATGGGACGCCAGCCACGCATCGTCGCGATGGACGTGGACCGGGATCCGCCACTCGCGCGCCAGGCGGCGCGCGGTGCCGACGTGATCGAAATGACCATGCGTGATGATCAGGTCGGTCACGGCATCGGTGTCACGGCCGAGTTCCCGGATGGCCTTGACGAGGGGTTCGTACGAACGGGGGAGTCCACAGTCGACGAGGATCAGCCGGTCCTGGTCCTCGATCAGGTACTGATTCGTGTAGGCGTACTCGAGCCAGTGGATGCCGGGGACGACGCCACGATGGAAGGTCATGACGAGACGCGTACCCGGTGGTCGCGGCAGCAAACCGGGACGACCGTCGAAGTTTGGACAAGACCGGGGGTTTCTGTAATCACCCCGGCCTCTGGCTCGACATGCGGGTTACAGCACCGCAGGAGCGTGACTGCGACAGTAACAGGAACACCCCGGTGAACGCGAATCACCGATCGCCGACCTGCTGTCGATCGTCGATGAAGACCTGCCAGCACAGGTCATTGCGGGCATGTTGGTCGTCGAGCACCAACTCGCGTACCCGAACAGGGAGATGTTCTCGCTGCCAAGCGCATTCGTGTCTACCCGCGTCGACCCCGTGTGCGGACCGGACTGCCTTGATCGCGTACGCCGCGGCACCGAGGTCGTGCGATGCGACGTGCGCGGTCACCGCCGCTTGCCCGGCGGCGTAGGCGGCGAACCGCGGTGCGCCACGTAGATCGCGGGCGGCACCCATGGCGTGTCCGCCGGCGGCGCGCGACTCCATCATCGCCAGTTCGCCCCGGGTCCACGCGCGGACCGCCGCGATTGCCTCCCTGGGGCGAGCGTCATCCGGCCGTGCCGACTCGAACAAGGGCAGAACGTGCTCCGCACACCGTGCCGCCCAGAGCGCCAGCAAGTGGTGATCGGCGTCGGTGAGCGTCCCGCCACGACGGATGGTGACCAGGCGGGGGTCGAACACTGTGGGGAGGATCATCGCGACCTCTCTGCCGGCCGCGGACTCAACGGCCGCGCCGGGCAATTCGCACCTCGACGTCCTCGGGTGTGAGAACCGCGGTGGGTTCGGCGACGACGCCCACGCGTACGGGCGCCTGGGCTCGGTCGGTGACGGTGAGCGGCGGGCCGTCGGGCTGCAGATGGTCGTTGCCCCACTGCATCAACGACATCACCACAGGAAACAGATCGCGGCCCATGTCGGTGAGCTGATACTCGAACCGTTCGCGCTGCCCGGCGTCGCGGTAGGGGACCTTGGTGAAGATCCCGGCCTCGGTGAGTTCGCGCAGGCGGGCCGACGCGACCGCGTCGCTGATCCCGACCCGCCGGCTGAACTGATCGAACCTGGTGGCGCCGTAGAAGGCCTCCCGCAGGATGAGGATCGCCGACCGGGTGCCCACCATGTCGATCGCCTTCGCGATCGAGCAGCCGCTCGCCTCCCAGCTGTCGCGTTCGGCCAGCGGGCCCTTCAGGTGCATCATGCCCCCAGCCTACCCTGACTTGACAAGACCATAGCCAGAGCGTAGACCTGACTTTGGTAGACAAAAGTCAGCCATCATCCGGATCGGGTTGCGTTCCGATCCGCACACTGACGGAGGATCAGTCATGAGATCTGCGGTCATCGTCGACGCTGTTCGCACACCCATCGGCAAGGGCAAGCCCACCGGCGCCCTCCATGACGTTCATCCCGTCGACCTCCTCGCGCACAGCCTCCGAGCAGTCGTGGACCGTTCGGGTGTCGATCCCGAACTCGTCGACGACGTGATCACCGGTGTCGTCAGTCAGGTGGGGGAGCAGAGTTTCAACATCGCGCGGCGCGCGCTCCTGGCCGCCGGCTACCCCGAATCCGTGCCGGGGGTCTCCGTCGACCGCCAATGCGGAAGCGGGCAACAGGCCATCGCGTTCGCCGCGCAGGGCATCATCGCGGGCACGTACGACATCGCGGTCGCCGCGGGTGTCGAATCGATGTCCCGTATCCCGATGGGCTCGGCCGTTGCCGGTACCGCCGATCTCAACGGACGGGCGTTCGGCGAACGATACCCGCAGGGCCTCGTGGGTCAGGGGATCTCGGCGGAACTGATCGCCGCCCGCTGGGACATCTCGCGACGCGAGATCGACGAATTCTCGCTGCGGTCACACGATCTCGCCGCCACCGCCACCAAGAACGGACTCTTCGACGACGAACTCGCCCCCATCGCGGGGCTGACGTCGGACGAGGGCATCCGGCTCGGGGGCAACCTCGACGACCTCGCCCGGCTGCGACCGGCCTACTACGACGAGGCGATCGCGAACCGGTTCCCCGAGATCGACTGGCGGATCACCGCGGCGAGTGCGAGTCAGATCAGCGACGGGTCGTCGGCGGTGCTGCTGATGAGCGAGGAGAAAGCCGCCGAACTCGGTCTGCGTCCGCGCGCTCGTGTGCACACCATCGCGGTCGCCGGTGACGACCCACTCCTGATGCTCACCGGCATCATCCCGGCGACGCGGAAGGCACTGTTACGCAGTGGTTTGCGAGTCGAGGACATCGACCTGTTCGAGGTGAACGAGGCGTTCGCGCCGGTGGTACTGGCGTGGTCGCGGGAGTTCGGGGTGGACGTGGATCGAGTCAACGTCAACGGCGGTGCGATCGCGCTCGGCCACCCGCTGGGTGCCAGCGGTGCCCGCCTCGCGACCACGGGACTGAACGCGCTGGAACAGCGCGGCGGTCGTTACCTCCTGCAAACGATGTGTGAGGCAGGCGGATTGGCCAACGCGACGATCTACGAGCGACTCGGCTGAGCCGTCGGCGGTCCGGGCGGACGTGCTCGTCGTCCATTCGGTGTATCTCGGTCGCACACGTTGCGTCCGCCCGGTACCGTGATTGCGCATACCCGCTGTTCGGAGCGGGGCCGATGACTGCGGGGACCTCATGAACCCAACCGACCCGAATGCAGCAGCGCTCGTCGCGACGCGGGAGGCCACCGTTCTGGCGCATCTCGAGGCCGAGAATCGGCACGACGTCGGTGCCACGCTGGCGACGTTCAAAGACGGCGCGGCACGTACCGAGTTGCCCGGTGAGATCGCCGATGGCCACGACGCGGTGTCGGCCTCGTATCACGAACTGTTCACCGCATTGCCGGACATGCATTTCGATGTCGACCCCGAGACGCTGTGCCATCACGACGATCGAGTCATCTGTGAGACGCGAGTTCGCGGAACACATCTGGGCCCATACCGCGGGCTCGCCCCGACGGGTCGGTCTCTCGACCTGCCCATCGTCGCGGTGTTCACCTTCGCGGGCTCAGATCTGGTTGCGGAGCGCGCCTACTTCGACCGTCTGGAAATGTTCATGCAGCTCGGGGTCGCGCGGGATCCGAACACCCTCGCCGGCCGGATCGCCACGCTGCTCAATCACCCGATCACGGTCATCGGCGCTGCTGTCCGTCGTCTAACATCCCGGTCCGCCGCGTCGGCCTGACGCCGCTGAGGATCACACCCCCAGGCGGCGCCTCGCCGCATCGATGTCGAAAGACGTCGGGTCGAAGGCAGAACCAGGTGACATGCCCGCCCACTCGCGTAGCTCCAGATGGCGAGGGTGCGTCTGATCATTGACCGCCTCGATGAAGTCCGCCCATCCAGGCACTCCGCCGACGTCTTCGAACGGGGCGGTTCCACCACCGTCGATGAACGTCACCGGCGGTTCGTCGTCGTTCATCGGCGCGAATGCCTCGACGACAATGCTCACTTCCCAGCCGTCGCCGAAGTCGTACTCGTAGGTCACCACGTCGCCGGGTTCGTCGACCAGCTCGCCCAGGGTCGAGTCGAAGACAGACTCCGTGTATTGGTCGACCCGTGCGGTGTCCATCGCTTCGTCGGACAGGTACCGGTGCGCGTGGCCAGAACACGGCGTTGTGAAGGCGTAGAGATGCGCGTCGTCCCAGGCGAAAGCAGCTTGGAGCACTTCATGGAGTTCGTTCAATGGAACCAGCGCGAGAATTCGAATCCGTCGCCAGACTCTGGGTCGTACGCCGGCGAGTTCGACGCGCACCGTGATCATGGTCGCCTCGCCCCCGCTCTCCGGATTGTGACGTTCCGGAAATCCGCCCCACACCGCGGGTCGCAACCCCTCGGGGACGACGTAGTCACCGTCCTCGTTGAGGACGAGCCACCCGTCCTCGATGATGTGCTCGACGCGAGAATGAGCCTTGGGAATCTCCGGTGAGATCAGCCCGTCATCGCGCAGGGCGGCGAAGCGATCGGCGGCAAACGGCATGATCGTCAGCCCGTGGTATACGACGCGCGCGACGATACCGTCCACAAACTGTGCCTTTGCACTCGAATCAGAGGTCAACGCCCTGCCGACGGCCGCAGCCAGCGTGCTGCGTCGCGTCGTCAGCGACTGTGGTCCACGCCAGGACGCGGCCGCCGGGCCCGGGTAGACATGGGATGGAGTAATTGCGATCAACTGGGCATCCCGGGCGAGCTCCCAGATCTCGGCAAGAACGCGATGATGTTTCATTGCCTTGAGTGCTGCTGACGGTTGCTCGATCTGAAGGGCCTGCAGAAGGTCCGGAAGCAGTGCCGGCTTGAGCCATCCACTCGGCGTCACCGGCCGTTTGTAACCGATCCAGTCCATCAACACATCGAGCCGCTGCAAAACCCGAACCGCTTCCAGTGCATCGCGCTCGGCGGAGCTGTCGATGTCGTCGACCTCGACCTTCAGCCCGCCCATGGAGTCGAGGAGGTATCCCTGGCAAGCCCCCATCACGACATCGGCGCTGATGGCTCCTGTCCACCTGGAAGTGGTGACGAGGAAATCGATGAACAGGCGCAATGCGAAGACCGCGATGCTTGCCGGTAAGGCGTCGTCCTCTTCCTCTTCCATGTACTCGGCGAAGTCGATTGCCGCATCGACCTCATCGAGCGACCACTCGGTGGGCCGATGGTCTGGCAATGCGTAGCCGACGGCAAAGTCCAGCGCTCTTACGGCGTCGACGATGGCTGCCTGCTTGTCCGGATCGTCTTCGAATTCCTCGCTGGGCAGCCATCGTTCGAACTCGCGCAACAGGACGCCCATCTCCGAGGTGTCGCGACCCCGGATCGGGATCACGTTGCTGTTTCGGCGGGCAGCCCGCTTCTTCGCCTTCTCGGTCCGCTTGGCGCCGCGGGATCGCTTGTTCTTCCGGCTCATCGGCGTCGATCCTATGCGCTGGCGCGTCCGACAGCCAGGCCGATTTCTGGTGCCGACAGCACTCGAACGGCCCCGGCTTTGAGGTGCCGGGACCGTTCGATTCGGAGGTTCCAGATGTCCTCAGCGCTCACCCGGTCCCTGCTCCACCGGTTCCTTCTCTTCCGGCACGTCCTCCTTCTTCGCCAGCGCGCTGGGCCACCACACGGGACGGCCGATGTCGTAGACGAGCGCCGGGACGAGCAGGGTCCGGACGATCAACGCGTCGAGGAGGACGCCGAAGGCGACGATGAACGCAATCTGCGCCAGGAAGATCAGCGGGATGACCGCCAGGGCGGAGAACGTCGCCGCGAGGACCACGCCGGCCGAGGTGATGACTCCGCCGGTGACCGTGAGCCCACGGAGAACACCTCGGCGCGTACCGATCTGCAGTGCTTCCTCGCGGACGCGGGTCATCAGGAAGATGTTGTAGTCGATGCCCAGCGCGACCAAGAAGACGAACGCGAACAGCGGCACGACCGGGTCGGCGCCGGGGAATCCGAGGATGTGGTTGAACACGATCGACGAAATTCCCAGTGTGGCCGCGAAACTCAGGATGACGGTGGCCATCAGGAGAATCGGGGCGACGATCGCCCGGAGCAGCGCGCACAGGATGAGCAGCACGACGATGCTGACGATCGGGATGATCAGGTTCCGGTCGTGGATGGCCGTCGTCTTGGTGTCGAGGTCGACCGCCGTCGGACCACCCACGAGCGCGTCGGCGCCGTTGACGTTCCCCACCGCGTCGCGAAGACGCTCGATGGTCTCCTCGGCGGCCAGGGAATCGGCCGGATCGGTCAGGGTCGCCTGCAGAGCGACCCGTCCGTCGACGGTCTTGGGGGCGCCGCCCGGATCGGTGACCGGGACGACCTCGGCGACGCCGTCGACATTCGCCGCCGTGTTCTGCACCTGCTGCAGCGATGCGGCGTCGGCGATGATGACCGCGGGTGAACCGTCCCCGGCGTCGAAGTGGGCGGTGAGGACTTCTTGGCCCTCCTGCGACTCCACTGCTACGAGGAAGGTGTCGGACTGCGCGACCCCGTCGGCCTTGAACTGGGGGAGGAACAGCGCGAAGAGCACGAGTAGCAACGTCGTGGCCACCCAGAAGCGGCGGGGGTGCCGTCCGATCCGGTTCGCCAGGGCGCCCCAGACGCGATGATTGCTGCTGTCGTCACGTTGCGCCGACGCCGGGTCGACGACCGGTCGCTTCGGCCAGAAAGCACTGCGTCCGAGCAGGGTCAGCGCCGCGGGGAGGAACGTCATCGACGCCAGGAACGATGCCGCGATGCCGATCGCGGCAACGGGGCCGAGACCGCGGTTGGAGTTCAGATCCGACAGCAGGAGGCACAGCACACCGGCGATGACCGTGCCGGCGGAGGCGGCGACCGGTTCGAGGGTCGCGCGCCACGCGGCCCGCATGGCGTCGTACTTGTCGGCGGTCAGCCGTAGTTCTTCTCGATAGCGGGACACCAGGAGCAGGGCGTAGTCCGTCGCCGCACCGAACACGAGGATGAAGAGGATGCCCTGGCTCTGGCCGTTGAGGGTGAGCACGTCGTTCGACGCGAGCACGTAGACCAGCAGGCTGGCGAGCCCCAGCGCGAACACGGCGGACACGATCACGACGAACGGGAGGATCGGACTGCGGTACACCACGATGAGGATCAGGATGACGACCGCGCCGGCAACCAGTAGCAGCAGGCCGTCGATCCCGCCGAATGCCTCGGTGAGGTCGCCCGCGATGCCTGCGGGTCCGGTCACATACACCGACAGTCCCTCGGGCGGGCCGTTCGCGAGTTCCGCACGCAGAGCCTCGATGCTTTCCGAGATCTCCCCGGAGGAGTCGACGGGCACGATCATCTGGATCGCCTGACCATCCTGCGAGCGGATCGGCGGAGACGTTCGCTCGGAGATCCCGTCCGAGCCGGCGACCTTGCCCACCGCCTCGGACACGAACGCGAGGTCGGCCTCGGTGATGCCGCTCGTACGTTCGGCCACCACGACGGCCGGGATCTCGGAGGAGTCCACGAAGTCGGCTTCCAGGCGGGAGACCTCGGTGGCTTCGGCGGACGCGGGCAGGAACGACGTGTTGTCGTTCGCCTGTACGTCACCGAGTTTTCCGGCGAACGGTCCGCCGACAGAACCCAGGGCCAGCCATCCGATAACCAAGAGGGCTGGCAGAATCCATCGCAAGCGACTGACTCGTCGAGCAGAGGTGGGTGGGTTCACGGGCTTCCGTTCGTCGGTTGCGGGTGGAGTGCGTGAGCACCATGATGTTCAGCAGGCTGAACAATTGCAAGTCTGCGCGGTGTGACGTAGAGAATCGGCAGGACAAGGTGAACGACGGGAACGACGGGATGGACGGGTGGCCGACCGGTCGGCTGCTGTCGGTGGCGGCACGGCTCGTCGAGCACGCCTGGGAGGCGGTACTGCGGGAGTACGACATCTCGAGCGCCGGACTCGTCGTCCTCCATGTGGTGAGCACGGGACCGGCCACCCAGCGCGAGGTCGCCAAGAAGGCCAGGGTGACCGATCAAACTGCGAGCCGCACCATCGAGCGACTGGAACGAATGGGTTACGTACGGCGTCAGGTCGATCCCGACGACGAGCGGCGAAAGCATGTGAGCGCGACTCCGGCCGGTGCCGAGGTCTACCGCGCATTGCTCGAACGGGAGCGAACCGACCCGGCGCTGATCGCGTCCATCGGCGCGTCAGAACCGCAACTCCGTCGATTGTTGCTCGAACTGATTCGCGTGCAACAGGATCGGAGCTCGGGGCCGTCATAGCGTCGCGTCGGTGCTCAACCCGCGTCGCGGGCCGCTTCGAGTCCGGCGACGAGCGCGTCGACCTTCGCCCGGTTCTCCGCCGACGTCATCAGCCCGACGAACGGCGGGCGCGAGAAGGTGAGGGTCACCTGGAGGAGCTGTTCGCGTTCACCGCCGAACAGCTTCCTCCGTCGGTCGGTCTCGGTGACCTCCGCGGAGACGAACGATGCCGCCGGTAACCGGGTCTTGGACGTGCCGCCGCGGAGTTTCTCGAACCACTCGCCATCGAGCACGACCGTTTCATTCGACAGACCATGGATCTCGAGCACGTGCTACCCCTCGCCCTGCGGATTGTGTCGTGATCACGATATCCGCCGCGAACGTCGACGCCGGGGTTTGCGGCAGATCACAACACCGTTGTCCTTCGACGCCGGCGCGCACTACTGTGCCGATCGTGCATACACCGACCTGCTGGGCCAACACTCGTTCGGCGACCCGTGGCTGAGGTGAGACTTCGGCAGGCCGACGACGCCGACACGGACCGCCTCGTGGCCGTGTGGCGTTCGGCGGTCGAGGCTACGCATCACTTCCTGACTTCCGCCGACATCGACGGCTACGCGGATCGACTCGCACGAGACTACTTTCCGGCGGTCGAGTTGGTCGTCGCGGAGGCCGACGGAGTGGTCGTCGGCTTCAGCGGAACCGCAGAGAATCGGCTCGAGATGCTGTTCGTCGATTCGGCCGCCCACGGGCGGGGCATCGGCACGGTGCTTCTCGATCACGCGGTCGCGCACGGCGGCGTCGACGAACTCGACGTCAACGAACAGAACCCGGGCGCCGCGGAGTTCTATCGGCGCAGGGGGTTCGAGCAGGTGGGCCGCTCGCCGGTGGATTCCGACGGCCAGCCGTTCCCGTTGCTGCACTTTCGGCGCGCCGGGGTCCCGTGACACGTAGGTTCGCGCCGCAGAGCCGGGCGCATCGCGGGTGCAGAACTTGTTCACCGTCACCACTGCCATTCGAGGCCATTAGAAGACTCGCGTACGAGTGACGGCTCACGTTCGGATGTGTCGAACTGCGACTGCTGCCCTAACTTATTCACCGTCATTACTGCCAGTCGAGGCCTTTAGAAGACTCGCGTACGAGTGACGGCTCACGTTCGGATGTGTCGAACTGCGACTGCTGCCCTACGCAGCTGATACCGCGCCGAAGACAAACGGGGACGGGAGAGTTCGAGTCCGGCATCGTCGGCGATGTGCTCGACAACCTGGTCGACACTGCGTTCGTCTGCTGGCACATGGCTTGCGAATCGGTCCTCGCCAAGCCGGGCGACGCACCTCCCAGTCTGTTTCATCGCCCAGGTCTCATCGGCGCCGAGGATGGGGCCGAGACGGTGAGCAAGGCGGGCTCTGAGACGTCGATGGATCACTTCGACGGAAGCGGTCAGGGTGTAGTGCCTGACATCGGCGCCATGCTCTTTGAGTCCACCGACGATCTCGTCGAAGTACTCAGCGTCGACGAGCGTCATGGGAACTATCACCGGGCAGTCGCTTGATTGTTCGGCATCCAAGAGGGTTTGGGTGACGCCCGTGCGCCACTGCGGTAGGTCCTGAAAATCGTCGCGCCGGGCGGGCGGCAGCATCTTGTGCATCGCGAATCCGAGGAGTTCGGGATCGGCCACGTGCGACGCAGTCAGCCGGCGGTGAAGCTCGTGTGCGGTCTGTGTCTTACCGACGCCGAAGGCGCCGTTGATCCAGATCAACATGACGTGAGGTTACCGACAGGTGGGCCGCGCTTCCGGTGAAGCGGTCAGGGGCGATGTCGGTCCGCCGGTCAGGATTCGTGCCTCCGATCCTCGGTGCCGCCTGCCTGGCCGGGGGAGAGGCGCACCCGCACTTCACTGGTGCCAGGCCACTCGTCGGCGTCGGGACCGTAGAGCCAGGTCGCCGTGAGGAGGTGCGGGGGAGTGGACCAGCTATTCGTCGACGTCTCGCAATGGACCGGGTGGTCGACCCACTAGTCGCCGCCACCCGAGCTTCCGCCAGAGGAATCGGAGCCGCCGTCGCCTGACGATCGGGAGCACCAGGGCGAGCACGAAGAGCAACGCGGCTACGACGACGGTCAGCCAATCCGGCGCCCCGAGTAACGCGGTGACGATGGTGGTTCCGATCGCGACGAACATCAAGACCGTTCCGAGCGTGATGCGCGGCAATGCTCCTCCTTGATAGCGACGTCGAGGTCTGTCCGACTGCCGTCTCCGCGACAGGTTACGCAGGTGTTTGGCGGTGTCTCCGTCGAAACTTCACAGGACCGACGGCTCGTCGGCATGTTCGAGTTGACGCGTCCGGGATCATTGGCCACATGGAAACCAAATACGAGGCTTGGCCTGCACTACCGGTGGATTCGTGGGTCGACACAAGGGACACCGTCCAGTTGTGGACCCAGATCGTCGGCAAGACGCGTCTCGCTCTCGGACCCGAGGTCAACCACTGGTGGGGCGTACCGCTGTATGTGGACGCACGTGGCCTGACCACGTCTCTGATGGCCGTCGGAGACCGCGGCCTCGAGATCCGCTTCGACTTTCTGGACCACCAGCTGCTCTTCCTCGTCACCGATGGCAGCACCCGTCAGATGAAGCTGGAACCGCGGACGGTTGCCGATTTCTACGCGGAGTACACCGCCCACCTCGCCGACCTCGGTTTCGACATCGCCATCGTCGGTACTCCCGTCGAACTGCCCGATGCGACCCCGTTCGCCGAGGACACCGCCCACTCGTCGTACGACGCCGACGCCGTGTCTCGGTTCTGGCGGTCTCTCGTCAGTGCGCATCGCGTGCTGTCGGAGTTCCGCGGCGGCTTCCGTGGCAAGTCGTCACCCGTGCACTTCTTCTGGGGCGCTTTCGATCTGGCTGTCACGCGGTTCTCGGGTCGCAGCGCACCCCAGCATCCGGGTGGTGTACCGAATTGCCCCGACTGGGTGATGCACGAGGCCTATAGCGACGAGGTGTCGAGCGCGGGCTACTGGCCGGGTGGCGCCGAGGAGGGGGCCTTCTACGCCTACGCCTACCCACATCCCGAGGGCTACGACACGCACCCGGCGGTCGAGGCTCCGGCGCGATGGGATGCCGCACTGGGCGAGTACATCCTGCCGTATCACCTTGTGCGCCAGTCGCCGGACCCGGACGCGGTGGTCCTGAAGTTCCTCGAGCAGACTCATCGTGCGGCGGCGGAGACGGCGGGCTGGGACTAGACGCCGGCCGGCGGCGGACGTTACGGACTTCCAGAGGTCACCTCGTCGACGCGACTTCAAACGGAGTGGTGTCGACGGGGTCTGTTCGTCGTTCGTCCTGGCCGGTTGCGATCTCGCTCAGCGGCGCCGCTCGCCACCTAGCCCCCGTGCCTATCCGGCGAGCTGAGCGTCCAGCGCTTCGAACGCCGCGCGCCAGCCGGCGGCCGCGTACTCGTACTGCTCGTCGGTGAGGTTGCCACCGGTTTGGCTGAAACGGATCTCGGTGCCGTTGTCGACTGCCATGAAGTCAGCGGTGAGGAGTTCACGTTCATCACCCGGCGCGTCGGTCATCGTCAGTACGAGTCTGTTCGGCCGTCGGACCTCGACGTACTCACCGCGCCAATGAAATTCGGGGAAATCGTCCCCGACGATCATCGTTGCTGCCCAGGTGCCCCCGGGTCGGGCGTCGAGCGATACCGATTCGACGGGGACCTGATTCGCGCTGCCGCCGAAGACCGCGGCGAACAGAGCCGGCGTCGTCCACGCGTCGAACACGGCGGCGGGAGAAGCGTTCAGTGTGTAGGTGAGGGTTACCCCGGTTGCGTCCGTCATGGTGTCACTGCCTTCTGGTCGTCGACGTCGGCCGACATCGATGTTGTTGCGCCGCGGACGGCTCGGTCCGCAGGAGGGCAGACTCTCGTTGCTCGCAGAACTCATCGGGCTCACGGCGGGGAGGACGCTGACCTGGGTGCGGTTGGGCAGGGACAGTCGGGCGAGTCTTGATCGGCGCCGACCCACCGGCCAGGTCTGCTAGGTTCTCGACGACGTGCCTTTCCAGGCGAACAGGAACCGGTGGGTATCAGTTGTGAACGAAGAACCGCGCGCCGGCGGCAAGGCGCCCGCGATGAGGCCGTCCGAGGCGCCGATCGAGGAAGTGCTCGACCGAGCAGTCGGTCCACGTCGGGACGAGGCCGATGAACTGGTCGCCCTGCTCGCTGAGATCTCCGGACACCGGCCCGTCGTCTGGGCCGGCCGTATGATCGGCTTCGGCGAGTACGAGTACCGCTACGCCAGCGGGCATGGCGGTCGGGCGCCGGAACTCGCTTTCGCGCCCGGCCCGAAGAATCACACCATCTACCTGGTCAGCGACTTCGCGACGCAATGGCCAGATCTCATCGACCGGCTGGGAAAGTGTCGCGTCGCCAAGTCGTGCCTCCACGTCACTCGCCTCCGAGACGTCGATCATGCAGTGCTGACAACGCTTCTCGAACGATCGTTGGCGCAGACACGTTCGTCCCACGGGGGTTGAGATCACCGCGGCCGGTATGCGGTCAGTCGAGATATCCGGTCTCCGGGTTGATGTTCGAGAGGAACTCCCTGATCGACTCGCGGTGGTCGCGAATCGTCGGCAGGGGGAGTGGCAGCGGGGCGGGCGGGAGCCCGTCGTCGCTCTGCCACGCGACACGCGGGCCGCTGGAGCCGAAGCCGTACCCAGGGTTCGGGCCCGACGTCCACGTGCTCGAATACCCACCGTCGGCATGGACTGTCACTTGAAACAGTTCACCGTCGACGACCAGATCGACCGGGCCGTCGGCCGGCGTCGGGCGCCAGTCATCGCTCTGTTGCGCAATCATCCGTGGGACGTTAGAGACTCACGTCGGTACTCGCATGGCATTTTTCCGCAGACGGGGACGTGACTCCGAGTGGTGATCAGTGGCCGGGGAAGTGATCCGGCCCGATGGTCATTTGCGGCCACGGTGGTTGCCGCAGGACCGCAGCCGATCCCAGCGCGGCCGCGACGAGGCCGGTGATCACGCCGATGAGTGCCACCCGGCCGCCGTCGACCGCCGGGGTCCAGGTCGTTGCCCCCTCGGTCACCGTGTACGCGCCGACGGCCACCGACCGGTCGCGGAACCCGCGGCGAGACACCAGGATCATCGTGGTGCGTTCGTCGATGACGATCGGTTCCTCGAAGTACGTGCCGCGCCGTACGGTGGATTCGTTGTCCGACATCAGTTCTCCTATCGTTCTATGGGCGATCACGAGGTGGGGGTACCTTGTCACCGGCGGTTTGTCGTCACGAGTCCAGATTGTCGCGCCGCCACTGTGACGGGGTCACCCCGAACGCGGCTCGGAACCGCTTGGTGAAATGCGTCGGGTCGCTGAACCCATGAGCGCGGGCGATGGCCGGGACGGTCAGATATCGACGGGTGATCATGGCGTCGCGGGCACGGTCGAGGCGGCGTCGGATGATGTGATCCGTGAGCCGACCCTCGGCACTCGACCAGTCGGCATACAACTTCCGGGTCGACACGTTGTGGGCCGCGACGATCGTCTCTGCCGACAGGTCGGCGTCGGTCAGGTGCTCGTCGATGTAGGCCTTCACCCGAACGATCAGGTCATCGACCGGATCGCGTGCTTCGGTCTGCGCCGACGTGAGCAGCAGCGAGCGCACGATGTCGGTACTCGCGGAAGCCAACTCCGGGAGGACCCCCGGGTGGTGTTCGGCGATACGCCCGAGGTGGACGAGGTGATTGCGGACGAACATGGTGAGCGGGTTGGAGTCGTCCAGGTTTCTGATCCCGAGCCGGACGGTCTCGGCCGGAAGAATGAGCCACGACTGCGGGAGGTGAAGCGCGACAATCGTCCCCGGTTCGCGGGTTCGGAAGTCGAATGACGTCGACTGATCGACGACCGCCAGTTCGGTCCTGCGCCGGGAATCCTCCGTGGTCCCGAGCCGACTATGCCACGAGTCCCCACCCGGAACGGCGACGAAGAGTCGTGGCGCCACTGGTGCACCGCCGCGTTCACCGGCACCCGATGCCGACACCCCGTGATGTCGGACCGAGGTCAGCCACATCTCGTCGCCCATCGGCCATGATCGGACGACCGGAACGTGGAGCGCGTCGGACCCGTGCGCCGAGAGGGTGATCGCGTGTGCGCGCACGGATCAGTCGTCCGAGTCGGGGGTGAGCCGACGCCATGCGCGCGGCGTCATGCCGTACACCTCGCGGAACCGGCGGCTGACGAACGACGGGTTGACGAGTCCCCAGCGCCGTGCAACCTGTGCGACCGATTGGTGTCGGCTCGCCGACCGGGCGAGTTCGTCGCGGAAACCCTCGAGGCGGGACGCGAGGATCCACTGTTCGAGACTGATGTCGGCATCGGCGCAGAGCCGGAACAGCTTTCGTACGGAGATGTCGTGGGCATCGGCGATCATCCCCGCAAACAGTTCCGGATCGCCCAGGTGACGCCGCACATAGCCACGAATCCGGGAGAGCAGGACGTCATCCATTGCTGCAAGGCCGTAATCGAGTCGTAGGCGGATGCGAGCAGCGCCCGCGTCAACTCGATGGTGGCGCTTCCGACGGCATCTGCCGCGACGTCATCGGCGGACAGTCGATTTCCGTCGTCGGTCATCTCGTTGATGTGACTGCGCAGCAACGGATACAACGGACTCGCCGGCAGCCGACGCGACGCTCCGCGGATGACCTCGTTCGACAATCCCAGGTCTTGCAGCGGCACGTAGAGCGCCCTCGATGCCCCACGGCCACTCCATGCATAGCCGTACGACGTGTTCATGTCGTTGATCATCAGGTCGCCCTTCTGCACAACGCGTTGCTCGCCGTACATCTCGTGGCGCCCGGCGCTGCGCTCCTGCACGGCGACGGCGAGGACGTCGGCGGGACTGGACCGGACCTGTTCCGTGGAGCGCACGAGTCGCATTCCTCCCATCTGCGCCCGGAAGATGCTCGCGCGGCCATAGGAGAACACCTCGATGACTGCGTCGTCGGCGGTCGGCTCGTCGAGTGCGACGGTCGTGGGCCAGGACTGCTCGAGAAAGGCCGCGCGCGTGAATTCCTCACGGTCGGCCTCCGTCAGGTCGGCGGAACGATAGACGATCCCCATGTCCCTCCTCAGCGCCGTCGACTATCGCGACCACAGCGTCGTGAGCAGGAAGGACAACGTGAATCGGTCAGGATTCATGGCGGATCTCCCACCACGTGCGCGGGGTGAGCCCATATAGGTCGCGAAATGATGCTTCGAAGGTGGCGAGGTCGGCGAAACCGTGAGCGCGGGCAAAAGCGGCGTCGGGTTCGGTTCGGCGTCGGCGGAGATCCGCGTGAGCTCGATGGAGACGCTTTGCGGTGATCCATCGCGGCACGTCCACCCCCGCGACGGCCGCGAGGCGGGTGACCTCGCTCACCGGCGTGTCGAGGTGGCCGGCGACAGCGCCGATCGACAGATCGGGATCGGTCAGGTGGTCGGTGAGGAAGGTGTCGACACGTCGTACCCAGCGATCGATGTCGGCGTCGTCAGGAGCTGGATCGTGTGGCGCCAGCAGGCAGCGGATGAGGGCATTCGACGATGCGGCGAGTGATTCCGTCGCGAGACCGGGGACCTCGTCGTCCCGGTCGATGCACAAGTCGTCGATGTGGCGGCGGACGATTGCGTACAGCGGACTCGTGGTCAGGCGTCGCGCGGCCTCGCGGATCTGTGTGCCGGTGAGCCCGACGTCGGATGTCGGGATGTGCAGACATCGAGAGCAACCCCAGCCAGCCCAACCGAATTCGTAGGGAGCATCGAGCTCGACGACCATCATGTCGCCGGGACGAACGATCCGCTGATCACCGTCCTGCTCGAATCTCGCCACGCCGAACGTCTGCACCGCGATGCCGATGGTGCCCGTCGGACCGCGACGCACATCGCGCGCAGTCCGACTCAAGTGGTTGCTCGTCATCGATGCACAGAACAGATGGTTGTCACCCAGCCGCCACGTTTCCATGACTGCAGTCATGGGGGAGTCGACGAACGCCACCGTCGACGGCGCCGACTGCTCCCGGAACACCGTCCGTGCCATATCGACTCGATCGCGTGGCGCGTGGTCAAGGCTGTCGAAGACGACCGCCACCGTCAGCCCCGGTCGACGGTGCAGGCGTGCAGAACTGACCCGTCGTCTGATGCATCGTGTGACGAGAGTGCTTGTGCAGGAGAGTCTGTCGCTGTACGCACAGAGGGGGGGACGTGAACATGAGACCGCCTTTCTGGGTGTCGAAGCGGACACTGTAAGCGATTTGGCCGCGGCCGGTCTGGTTGTGGCCGCACCGATGTGTGCTGTCCGCGCACGAGGCGGAACCCCGGAGTTGGCTGTCTGTGCACGAAAATTGTCTCTCCGTGCCAGTCCACAGAACGCTCGCTCAGCCTGCTGTTCACTCGGCAACCATGGCCGTAGTATTCGACACCGCGTTGTTACCGTACGCCGATCGCATCGAGGCGACCGTGTCGGCGATGCAGGACCAGTCGGTTCCGTCCACCGTGATCCTCAACGAGACAGGCGCCGTCCGATGCCGAATGGATGTGTGGAGCTACGGAAGAGCGACGATCTTCCAGGCCGAGATGACCGGCTTCCGGCTGCGGCGCACCGAACGTCAGATCCGGAGCAGTCCGGGCGAACAACTCGGTATTGCGTTGCATCGCAACTGTATCGGCCGACAGGAGCAGCACGGTGTGCAGCGGGAGGTTCGGCCCGGTGCGTTGATGATCACCGACCACAATGCGCCCTACGACTACGAGCTGGCCGGCCCGGGCGTGCCGTTCTGTCTGAACGTGCCGGTGGAGGAACTCGGCCTACCGCGCGAGGTGGTCTGGGCGGCGTCGGAACGGTTGGCGAAGAGTCCGTTGCACAACATGGTGGTCGACCACATCACCGAGCTGACCTGCAAGGCCGACGAGTTGGCGGCGTCGGAGGTCGCCGCACAGCTTGGTGAGACCAGTATCGATCTGGTCCGGGCCCTCATCGCATCCGCCTACGACGCCGAGTATGCGCGGGGGACGATGGTCGGAGTGTTGCTTCCCAGGATCCGCGGATACATTCGCCTGCACCTCAACGATCCGGACCTGTCGCCGACATCGATCGCGCGAGCACACGGCATCACCGTCGGAAAACTGTTCCAGCTTTTCGCTGATGCCGGCATGAGTCCCGAGCAGTGGATCATCACGAGTCGACTCGAGGGCGCGCATGACGACCTCGCTCGGGCCGAGACCGCTCATCAACCGGTCGCGGCCATCGCCCGGCGCTGGGGCATCACGAACCCGTCGTACTTCAGTAGACGATTCCGCGAGATGTATGGAATCAGTCCGCGGGCGTGGCGGGTACTCGCGGCGTCGCGCACGGGGGAGCGGGCAGGAAACGGCTTACTGTGACCGAATGCGAAAGCCGGACGAAGAATGGTGTTGCCATTCGGACAGTGCGGCCTCGGCGAGCAGCACCACTACAAACCACTCGTCCGCATCTCCGGTCAGCCGACACTGCGGGTCCGTGTCGGTGCAACGCTCAGACGTGCAGTGATTCGACAGATCAGGTCTGGGCCCCGACGGGTCGGCCATTGTTTTGCGACGATGATTCGATGGTGCAGATCACGTTGGACTACGACAACCAGGTATCACCGGGGTGGCGACGATTCTCGCGAGGCCACGAGCGGGCGCGGGAACTATCCAGTCAGGCCGAATCGTGAGACGCCCCGCGACGTCCTCATCGTTGTGGTCGACGCTGCGCGTTCGCACCACGGTCCGAAACGGCATGCCGACGACCGAATTGCGCACCGACCTGCCACCCCAAGCGGTGTGGGCAACCCTCACCGATGTGAACGCCTGGCCGGAATGGGGGCCAACAGTTTTCGGGGCAAGGGTGGACGGCGACGTCGAGCTGACGTTAGGGACACGCGGAACGATCACGACTGTCGCGGGCGTTTCCGTGCCGTTCGAGATCTGCGAGTTCGTCGATGGACGGTTGTGGGCCTGGAGGGTGGCAGGGGTGAACGCGACGCGACACGAGGTGATCCCGGTGGCGGGTGGCTGCATTCTCAGTTTTGGTGCGCCGGTCTGGGCGGTGGCGTATCTGCCGATACTCGCCATCGCGTTGCCGCGGATCGAACGGATCGCCGCTGGTCTTTGAAACTGACCTCGGAAGACGGCGTGGGCGTGGCGTCGGTGTTGTGATGTCGGCGGCCTGAGGAGCAGTCCGTCGCACGTGCCGTGCCACTCCACGTTCGAGTCGTCGAGTAAACGGGCTCCCGCGACTGTGGACACCCCGGCCGGAGCTAGCGCGAGCGGGATCGCCAGTGGGGGGTCACTGTCATCATGGCGAGCAGGCCGCGGGTCCGGGTGTACGCCCGGACCCGCGACCGTGCTGCCGACGAGCTGGCCGGCCCGTAACTGAATGAGGCCGATGGTGGTTCGAGGGATCGCCCGTTGCCGGTGGCTTTGAACCGAGCGCCACCGATCTCGCCGAGTTCGGGGATGAGCTGCTGGGGGTTGGGCAGCCGCGAGCCGTCGCGCTCCTGGGTGGTGATGGTGGCGTGCATGCACGACGGAGCGGACAGAATGCCGGGAGGGAGGACGGAGAGAATGTGTCAGGGTCACGTTCCCCGCTGCCCGTTCGTCCTAGTTTCGGGGTGAACCAAGGAGGTCCCATGCACGATGACCGATACCCTCTGTACAGTTCACCCCGCAGTGGTCAACGGCGGTATTGGGATGGTCAATACTGTTGAGGGTGAACCGTTTTCGGTCATCGGGTTCACAATCGCCGACGACCGCATCACCGCGATCGACATCCTCTCGGACCAAGCTCGTCTGGCCCGCCTCGATCTGACGGCAGTCCTGGGGTGATCTGACTGAGAACTGAGCTGCGATGTCCTGCCTGTCCTCCGACAGTTCGGAGGAGTGGCCACGGGCGTGGATGCGACTCGGTTGCAACGCTACTGGTTACCCTGCATATTCGACTGCTGTATCGTCTTCGACGACGTGTGTATCACCGGTGATACGCTGTTGGCATGCCCGACCTGGTGAGTGTCAGAGACCTTCGTAACAACGGTGGCGAGGTGCTGCGCAGGGTCGCGCGTGGCGAGCGTGTCGTCGTCACGCGCGACGGCGAGCCAGTGGCCGAACTCAGGTCTCTGCCCAGAAAGAGTGTGAGCGCGGCCGAGCTGATTCGGCGACGCGCCCATCTTCCGCAGATCGACCCGGACGCCCTGCGGTCTGACATCGATAGCGTGTTGGATTCGTCCCTATGACGGGGCCGGTCGATACAACGCGGGGGATGCTTGACACCTCAACGGTGATTTTGCTAGGCAGACTGGCGGATTCCGACGAGCTGCCCCAGGAGTCGGTGATAAGTGCGATTACCCTTGCGGAGCTTTCGGTTGGCCCGCACGTCGCGCGAACCCACCGCGAGCGAAGTGCTCGGCAACAGCACGTACAGCAGGCGGAAGCGGATTTCGAGGTGCTGGCATTCACTGCCGAGAGCGCGCGAGCTTTCGGCGGCGTCGCGGCGGCACTACGCTCATCGGAGCGAAAGCCCAGTGCGCGGGCATATGACGCATTAATCGCGGCCTGCGCCATCGCGAACGGCATTCCGCTGTACACCTGCAACCCAGGTGATTTTCTTGGCATACCCCAACTAGAGCTACGTTCGGTGACGCATCCAGATGCTGGAGCCTGAGGGCCGCGTTTCCTTCATTTCTGATGCGCCAGGTCATTGGCACCTGTGACGCGGCACTTGACCGCCGGGTGTCGCGGGTGTTCCGTCAGCGCAGTCTCATCGGGGTGTCACTGAGTCCCCGGTAGGGTGACCAACCTCCCGAGTATGACAGACGACTCGAGACAGGATGACTGGTGCAACTTGTTCGGTGTTCAGTGACGCTCCGAGTTTCAGGACTGAACTCGGGCCACCGACGTGGACGTCGAATTCTTCGCCTCGATGGCCGTTCCGACCCACCGATGCAGGAATGCGCGTAGCTCGTTTGGGGGACGAGGAGGGTCGCCCGGGTCGACGAGGAGTGATTGGACGAATCGGAGCATGACTTCGACGAGCTCATTCATGTCGGCGTCCGTCCATCCATGTTCGGCCCAGTCGATCGGAAGGTGGTCGACGATCACGCGTCCTATGGCGATGGACCGCGTAGCGGTGACCTCGGCGGTGAGTTCTGTGTTGTCCGGTTGAACGAACAGCAGGGCGAATCGGCGATTATCTTGGAGGCGCTCGAAGGTTAGGGCGACTGCCTCGACAATCGCGTGGGAAGGTTCGGTGAGACCTTCAAGTGACCGCGCCAAGTCGTCGAGGAACTCGTTGGTGGCGTGTTGAGCCGTCGCGACGAGCAGCGCTTGACTGTTGGGAAAGTACCGGTAGACGGTCTGGCGAGCGATACCCAGCTTCTGTGCGACCTGACGGATGTTCACATCGGTTGCACCCGACTCCATCAGTTCTCCGGCGGCGGCGATGATGCGTTTCGCAGCCTCGTCGTCGTCGGCCGGGGGAATCAGGCCGGCCCATCCATGTGTACGCACCTGCCCATTGTGTCGTGCTCGTCGATCCTAGTGGCGTATTGGATCGGGGGATCGACGCGAACGACTAGACATAGAACGTGTTTCATGTATGGTCATCGGTAAGGGCACTGGTGACGAGAGGACCTGGCATGACGACGTTCGAGAACCCCACACCGAGCACGGGACCGACCGCCAGTCCGTTCGGAGCTGAGCTCACTCGACGAGCATTGGACCTGGCAGTCGCCAACACCACGGACATGGCCGAGTCGACACTGCGGGTGCCCCTGTCGTATTACCGCGATGACAAGATCGCCGAGTACGAACGGAACCAACTGTTGAGGGAGACGCCGCTTCCTCTGCTGGCATCGGCTCAGATCCCGAAGAATCATGACTATGTCGTGCGCACGGTGCTCGACGATTCGTTGCTGATCACCCGTGACCGTGACGGGCAGGCTCACGTCTTCTTGAACTACTGCCGCCACCGTGGCGCGATGCCGGCTTGCGGGGCAGGGAACAGCCGACGATTCACATGCCCGTACCATGCATGGGTTTACGACAACAATGGACAGCTTCGCGGGATTCCGGGCAAGGCAGGGTTCGACGACGTCAATCGGGCCGAATACGGTCTGGTCGAGCTGCCCAGCGAGGAGCGTCACGGATTCATCTGGGGTGTCCTCAACGCCGATGCGCCAATGGATCTGGACACGCACCTGGGTGAGTGCGGTGCCGAACTCGCACGGTGGAACTACCAGGACTACCAGTACCACGACGAGCGATCCCTGAACTCCGCCGTCAGCTGGAAGGGTGCGCTCGAAGCCTTCGCCGAGGGTTACCACTTTCCATTTGTCCACGGCAACAGCGTCATCGGACAGAACACCATCGCGAACACCCACGTCTACGACGAGTTCGGCCCGCACCACCGTATCGGCTTCCCGTTCAACTGGGTTCGGGATCTCGAGGGTATGGAGCAAGACGACTCGTGGGATGACCCGACTGCGCAGATGGGCATCATCTATTGGGTTTATCCCAACCTCATCCTGGCCAACAGTCCTGTAGGAGTCGAGGTCATCGACATTCTGCCGGGTGATTCGGCCACGAGTTGCGTTGTGCGGCACAGTTGGATGGCGAAGTACCCTGCGGAGAGTCCTGAGCAGGTGGAGATGTATGCCGGCATATTCGCACAGGTTCATGCCGCTGTTCGGGACGAAGACTTCGCGATGCTCCCTCAGTGCGGTGAAGGAGTGCGCCGCGGGCAGCATGACCACATGGCCATCGGGCGCAACGAAATCGGCGTGCAGCACATGATCCGGGTGATGGCGGAGAAGATCGGGATCTCTCTCACATGACCGCTGATGTCGCGTCGGCATCGGGGGAGGGATGAGCGCAGTCGACTGGGGTCGCCTGGAAGGTGATCTCACCGAGGAGATCGTCTCTGCGGTTCGGGAAGTCACGACGCGGTCTGCGGGGTCAGCGGTGTACGGCGCTGCGCTGACCGATGTTCATGCGCGGGACATGCTGTTCCTGTGGCCAGCCATCCGGGTGGCCACTGGCGTACCGGATTGTGCTGTGGCTGATCGGGGATGGGACGTCGATAGTTGGCCGGTGCAGGTCGACTGGTCAGGCAGGGGTGACAAGTGGGCTGAGACGCTGACAGCTTCCGTTGGTCTTGGTGACTACGTCTGGGATTGGGTCACCGCCCGGTTCCGCGAGAGTCTGGTGAGCGCATCCCGCCGCGCGACTCGAGTGCTGATCAGATCCGGTGCCGTCAACGAAGCGTTCGCGGTCGTAGTCCACGATCCGGACGATCCCGTTGCTGCGATGAAGAATTCACTCACCGTCGAGCAGCTTGCAACGCTGTTCCCAGAGCTGTACCAGCTCGCGGAGATCGAGGACCAACTCTCTCGACTCTCGGAGCCTGAACAAGTCGAACAACTGGTCGAGATACTCGTACACGCCGATTCCCGCGAACAACATCACCTGGCGCACCGTCTGTTGGTTGCCGCCGGATCGACGGCTGTTTCACGCGTTGTCGCCGCGCTGGGCCTGCTTCCTTCGGAGGCGGCCGCGTCGGGTGGTATCGATCGCGTTCTTGACGTCCTGCTCGCGATCGGCGAGGTTGACGATCAGGCCGCCGAGCGAATCGTTGCGTTTGCAGAGGTTCCGACGACAACGGCAGAGGTTCGAGCGCGTACCGTGTCCGTGCTGAGTGCCGGCGGCCAGACCTGTAGAGCAATGAATCTCCTCGCGGATCTGCCGGACAATCTGGCCGGCAGGGCGGTGAGTGCTCCGTACGTCGATGGCGAGCGAAGGTGTCAGCTCGACTACGCACCGATTCGTGAAGTTCTCGCTATGCGCCCGGAGCTGGACGAAGTGATGGCTGCAGAACTCACGTCCGATCGGATCCAGGACATAGGGCACGAAGACCTACGAACAGCTGCGGACGCGCTGGACTCACCGTCGCGCTTCATCAGGCGGCACGCGTCGATCGTGCTGCTGTCGTCTCACCTGTAGGACCGTCGGTGTCGGCTGACATCGCAGTTGGGAAAAATGACGCCCACCGGGGAGTCGGTGACCTGCATCAATGATTTGGAGGAGTGGGTGGGCTGATGCATCTGATGCAATATGCAGAGCCTTACTTGACATAATGTATCTTATCGGCACTGAACGAGGCCGAGTAGAAACAGATGAGAGGACTCGACCCAGTCCATCTCGAGTGACCGTGCAGGTTGCGCCGGTGCGTGTGGCGTGCCGCCGCTCGCTCGGGTCATCGTTCTCGCACTTCGGTGCTGGTTTAGCCAAACAGATGAGAGATTCTCGCGTACATTGAGTTGATGCAGAGCGTCCCGGGCCGGCTCCCTGAGTTCCTCGCCAACGGTGTCGTCGGTCTCTTGCGGCCTGAAGACCGAGTGTTCGAGGCGATGCTGGACGGCTGGCGGGCGCAGATGCTGGCGCGTGGCCTAGGTGTGCCGTTTATCCGGTCGTCCTGCAGCTTGGTGGCGCGTTTCCAGGAGCACTCGAACGAGTATCCGTGGACCTGGCAACCCATCCATGTCGATGAGTTCCTCGCTGATCGGCGCACCGGTCCCAAAGCTGTCTCGGTGTCGACGCTGCGCGCGAACGCTGGCACTATTCGGGCGTTCTGCTATTACGTCACTGACGAAAGGTACGGGTGGGCTACCTTCTGTAGCAAAGCGTTCGATGACGTTCCCGCTCAAGTTGTCTTCGAGTGGAACACGCCGCGCCACAAGACAGATGACGCGATTCCGGCCAATCGGCGTAGCTTCACCCAGGTCGAATTACAGACGTTCTTTGACGCGTGTGATGACCTCGTAGACCAGGAGTTCACGAAGGGCTCGAAACGCTGGCTCCCGCTCATGCGAGACTCGACAGCGTTTAAGGTCTGTTATGCCTACGGTCTCCGGCGCCGCGAGTTGGCGATGCTGGAACACTACGACTTCGGCCCGAATCCGCATGTCGAGAAGTATGGACACTACGGCGCTGTTCAAGTCCGCTACGCCAAGGGCATGTCAGGGTCGGGCCCACGGCGACGCACGGTCCTGACTGTGCCTGAGTTCGACTGGGTCGTAGGCATTCTCGAACATTGGATGTCGCAGCACGGGCGTGAGCTCTTTGCGACTGCGGACCGCTCGGCATCACTGTGGCCATCCGAACGCGCGAGCTTGTCAAGATGTCTGTGTAAGAACGTGACTCCTGGGTTTCCTGTGGTTGCTGGTTGGGTCTAGTTGAGGTGGGGTTCGATGCGGTCGGGGTAGGCCAGGGCTAGTTGCCCGAGGGCCTGTTTCCAGTTCGTCACGACTTGGCCCTCGACGAGCCTGCCGGGGGCTCTGCGCGTGGCGGCGGGCTTGCCGCGTTCCTTCTCGCGTTGCCGGGCCCGTTTGTCCTCGATGTCGCAGATCGCCAGCCACAGCAGTTTGCGCGCCGCGAGATCGTTGGGGAAGTGTCCCCGATTCTTGATGACCTTGCGGAGCTGGTAGTTCAGCGACTCGATCGAGTTGGTGGTGTAGATGACTTTGCGGAGCTCGGGCGGGAACGCCAAGAACGGAATGAA
>NZ_MVKV01000025.1:0-53884 GCF_002009645.1 Gordonia sp. IITR100
CACCCACCAGCACCACCCTGTGGGCTGCGAGATCGACTGACCGACAGCTAGAAGAAACTGGCTCTAGAACTGCCTGGACCGGCTATCGGGGACCTGCCAATTGGCTTGGATGTATGCACCAACCCGCGCCGGGTCGGTAGTCCGGCCGTGACGCGGTTGTGCACCAACCACGATGCCGTTGTCGTCTACGCCAACCAACAGAACGCCTCCGTCGCCGTTGGCGAGACAGGCGACAGCCTTCGTGAGCTCCTTGTCGTTGATATCCGAACGCTTGAACTCAGTGGTGAAGTTCTCGCCGTCGGCTATGAGAGCGCGCGTGTCCATAAGAAGATTATGCATAAGTATGACATGGGAGAGCCTGTACCTACTGGAGTCATAACTTTTAAACGCTATGGCGCGCCGTACAGACCGCCCTTCCGAAAGGACGACACCGTGCCGTTAGCTCTACTTCCATCGACAAAGCGCGACCCCGGCCGGTCGCGGTACGACCAAACAGATGCAGGATCTCGACCGGGTTGTCGTCAGCCGCTCCGTACCAGTAAGGAGTCGTCGGATCGAACTGGGCCGTCTCGTCGGGTCCTAGGACGTGCTCGGCGTCGAGCATGATTGTCAGGCAATCGCGAACTGGAAGTGGTGTCTATGAGCGAATCGAACAACCGTGAGGACCTGCGGGTCCTCCTGCTCGGCGGGCGCGGTGCGGTGGGCGCCGTCGTAAGACGCGAGCTCGAGGTGGATGGCCATCTCGTGACCACGACGAGCCGAGCAGCGAGCGCCGATGTTCGGCTCGATCTACGCGAGGATCTCGCGGCACTACGCGACCTCGCCGCTGGACATGACGTCGTCGTCAATGCGTCCGGCGTCGAACGCGCGGAACTCGGCACCGCGATCGGACCAACGCCGCTCGTGGACATCTCGGCGTCTGGCGCCTACCTCGATGCGTTGCGTGCGACCGCGGCCGGACCCATCGTCCTGGGGGCAGGCCTCGCGCCCGGGCTCAGCACGATCCTGACCGCCGCACTCGATTCTCGGCCCGGCGACGACCTCGACGTGCTCGTGATGCTGGGGGCGGGGGAGAAACATGGCCCGGCGGCGGTCGCGTGGACGGTCGGTCTGATCGGCACCGATGTCCACCGCCCGCCCGAAGGCGGGAAAGTCCGCAACCTCGGTGAGACCCGGCGCGCCACCGGACCCGACGGACATGGCAGACGATATCTGCGCGCGGACTTCCCCGACCATGTCCTTCTCGACAACCGGCCGGGTCACATCCGCTCGTATCTCACTCTCAGCTCGGCCCCGATGACCGCGGCGCTCGGCCTGATCGGGCGGGTGCCGGCGTTGCGCGGCACGCTGACGTGGGCGCCTCCCCTTGGTTCCGATGCCTGGCACGTCATCGCCGAGAATCGGCGCACCGGTGAGCGTCGGGAGGCCTCCGGGACGGGGCAGTCCGACGCCACGGGCCGACTGACGGCGCTGGCCGCCATCCGCGCCGCGACGGAACTCCATGGCGCCAAGAGAATAGTGACGATGGCCGACCTGGTCTCACTCGACGACGCGCTCTCGGTGCTGAGGTAGGTCCGCCCCTACGTCGCGGCGTATTCGACGATCGACACCCCGGTGTCGAAGTCGTGACCAGTGACGCGGCGAAACCTCCTGGGCGCGTACCGGCCGGGCGCCATCAGCGGAATTCCGCTCCCGAACATCACCGGCTGACGTTTGAGAACGAACCGGTCGATCTCCTCGGCCAGCTGCGTCGCGAGGTTGCCGCCGCCGCAGAGCCAGATGTCTTTCCCCTCGATCTGTTTGAGTTCGCGTACCACCTCGACCGGGTCGCGGTCGGTGAACGTCACACCGTCCACCGGGTCGCGTCGACGATGGGTGAAGACGTACTGGTCGAGGTGACGATACGGACTCGTCACCTCAGGCAACCCGGCGGCATAGGTACCGGCTCCCATCAGGACGGTGTCGAACATCCCTGTGCTCTGGTCGATCCCGCGTGCGGCGGCGTAGTCGGTCGGGATGGTGTCGGCGAACCGCTCGTTGATGCCGTCCATGTGATCGCCCTCCATCAGAAAGGCGTCGAACTGGCCGTCCGGTCCGGCGATATACCCGTCGAGACTCACGGCCACGTAGTACACGAGTTCACGCATGCTGTTCCCCAATCACTTCAGATGTAGTGGTTGAGAAACTACAACACATGTAGTGGTTGCGCTATCGTTTTCTCATGGCTCGCAACGATGACCGCCGACGGGCGCTGGCCGACGCGGGTCTCGAAGTGCTTGCCGACGCCGGCGCGCGGGGACTCACCCACCGCGCGGTGGACCGGGCGGCCGGCGTGCCCCTCGGTACGACGACGAACTACTTCCGTTCTCGCTCAGCACTTCTCACCGGATTGGTGGAGCGCATCTACGAGCGACTGGCACCGAGCGACGAGTTCATCGCTGAGCGGGCCGGACGCACACCGACGCGGGAGCTCTTCGCCGAGTATCTCCGCAACATCGTCGAGCGTCTGATGGCAAACCGGACTGTCACCATCGCACTGATCGAACTCCGGTTGGAAGGAATTCGACGCCCTGAGGTCGCGGAGATCATCGGCGAATGGCGTCGGACCGGGTTCACCGGGGACGTGGCGTTCAATGAACAAGCCGGCCTGGCGGGGACGGCCCGGGAGATCGCCCTCTTCCACTACGCCGTCGACGGCCTCCTGCTGGACCAGCTGACCGGTCCGCTGCTCCCGGATGTGCCGGTCGACGACATCGTCGACGCGCTGGTCGACGGGTTGCTGCCGGGCTGAGATCACGCCGTCCGACTCCGGCTCCGGGTCGACGATGGCCGGGAATGGCACCCGCTACCGTGAATAGGTGGACCGAGACCTGCTCGACGGACGCTACGAGATCCGGGGAGTTCTCGGACGCGGTGGCATGGCGGTGGTCCACGACGGGTGGGACCGGCGACTCCACCGGTCGGTCGCCATCAAACTACTGCGCTCAGAGCCGGAGACCCCGACGGTCGCACGTGACCGGTTCATCGCAGAGGCGCGGGCGGCCGCCGCGCTCAACCACCCCAACATCGTCGCCGTCCACGATTTCGGCGAGCACGACGGAACGCCGTACATCGTGATGGAACGGCTGAGTGGCACAACGGTCGGCGATCTCATGGCCGGCGGGCCGTTGCCGCCCCACCGCGTCGCCGCGATCCTCGAGGACGTCCTGGCCGCCCTGTACGCCGCCCATTCCGCCGGGGTGCTGCACCGCGACATCAAACCCGCGAACTTGCTGATGTCCGGCGACCGGGTGAAGGTTGCCGATCTCGGCATCGCCAAGACGGCCGGGATGGCGCACACGGCGACGGGAGAAGTGGTCGGAACCATCTGTTACCTCAGTCCCGGTCGCGTGTTGGGCCGGGCGGCGACACCGGCCGACGATCTCTACGCGGCTGCGGTCGTCGCATATGAGGCTCTGACGGGTCGCCGCGCGTACGACCACGACAACCCTGCCGCCGTCGCGCACGCGATCCTGCACGCGCCGCCGCCACTGCTGGCCGACATCCGTCCGGATGTCGCGCCGGCACTGCGCGAGACGATCGACCGGGCCATGCGTCCGGGTGACACCGTGCCGTTTCCGAGTGCTGCGGCGATGAGCGCGGCGCTGGCCGGGCATGGCGACCACATGGGCCCGGACGGGACGAGTCGGCTCACGGCGCCGATGCCGCCACCGTCCCCGCCAACTCGCACCGCCTCGGGGACGGCTTCGCTTCCGGAAGGGCCGAACCGCTCCCGACGTCGAACGTCGATCGCGGTGCTGGGCGGCGCCGCCGCTCTTCTGACCGCCCTTCTCGTCGCCGTCGTCGTCATCGCCACCGGATCCGACGACGACACCCCAGTTCCGGCGACCCCGACCTCCCTGCCGGCCGCCGAGTCCTCGACCACCGAATCACGGCCGACTCCACCGCCGAGCACGATCGACGCGCCCGCGCCGATCCCTCTGCCGACCGGCGCGACGGAGATCGACACCCCCCAGACCGAGGAGGGACCGGCCGGAAGCGGCGGAAACGGGCGGGGCAACAGCGGTGGTGGCAACGGCGGTGGTGGCAAGAGCGAGAACAAGGGGAACGGGAAACCGAAGGACGACAAGAACTGACGTCGCCCATCGACGTCCCTCAGTCGTCCTTGTTCAGGTGCGCATAGCGCCGGCGGAACTTCTCGACCCGGCCGGCGACGTCGGTGATGGTGTTGACCCCGGTGTAGAACGGATGCGAGTCGCTGGTGACATCGACGGTGATGAGCGGGTACTCGTTGCCGTCGGACCAGGTGACGGTCGTCGACGATGTCGCCGTCGATCGGGTGAGGAACTCCTTGCCCGTCGAACCGTCGCGGATGACGACGGGGTGGTAATCGGGGTGGATGCCCTTCTTCATGTGGGTCCTTTCCGGTGAGATGCGGGTCGGTGCGGGTCAGTTGTCCCGGGGATCAGCGTCGACGCCGGGGATTGCGTCCACGGTCGACTCGCCGACGTCGAGGTCATCGCACGGGTCGGCGTGGAACTGCCCGAAGGGATCGTCGAAGGTCGACCAGAACTGTTGTCCGGCAGCGAATTCGACCTCGTTCAGGCAGGCGCCGCGGAGGGCCTCCTCGATCTCCGTGGGGTCGCCCTGGTGGACGAGCGCGACGAGCGAGGTGTGCCGATCGCCGAAGGTCTCGTCCCAGCGCAGTGCACCGAGAGCCCGTCGCTCGTCGGGTACCTGCACGAGTTCGTCGTCGGTCATCGAGGCGAGCCAGGGACCGCCGTGCGCGACGCGGAGTCCGCCGCCGGCCGACTCGAGCCAGAGCGCCTCGTCGGGTTGGGTGGCGATCCAGAGTCGCCCGCGGGCACAGACGACCCCGTCGAGGAGGGCGTCGATCGCCTCGTGAAAGCGACCCGGGTGCAGCGGTCGATCGCTGTGGAACTCGACCCACGTGACCCCGCAGTCGGATTCCAGTGGCGGCTCGCCCGCCAGGAGAGGGTCGTGTGGACCGTCGATGCGTCCGCGACGTGAACGGGGCGGTACCGCGGCGAGCAGTTGTTCGGCGAGGACGGGTGTGATCGGGCGCTGCGGCAACTCGAACATCATCGGGACGTTCGGCGCGAGCCGTTTGAGGACGGCGACGAGTCGCGCGGACGCCCAGGCGTCGCGGACGGTCGGGTCGCATGCCGCGACCACCAGCGCGTCGGCAAAAGCGACCTGACCGACCGCCACCTGAGCGAGGGTGCGGTCGTCGTCGAGTGCGACGTGCCCACCTTCGGTGAGTGAGAGATCGCCGGTCGCCGAGGTCAGCCAATCATCCTCGGCCACACAGGCAACGGTGAGATCGACGCGGACGTCGGCGGCCGCCGGGGCGTCGTCGAACCCCGGCATGTCCGAGACGATGACGTTCTCGATCGACCAGGCGACCTGCTCGGGTTCGAGGACGGGATCGAGTGTGAGGACGATCCGGTTCACCGACGGTCGACGATGCAGCCGCCGCAGCAGAGGGAGCAGGTCTTCGCGCAGGGTGCACGAGATGCAACCGTGGGCCAGTTCCACGATGCAGACGTCATGGTGGCTGCGACCGTCGGGACCCCGCCAGCTGAGGGTCCGGACGACGCGGCCGTCCTCGACCTGTGTCAGGTCGTGGTGGACCTGGACGCTGCCGACGCCGCCGCACTCCAACGCGTCGCCCACCCGGTGGATCGACGACGCGTCGAGCCCGGTGACCAGCACGATCGGGGTCCGTTGCTCGCCCGGGGTGTCCTGCGGGTGGTTCGCGGGTTGATCGTCGAGCACGACTCCACTCCGTTCTATTGAGAATGATTTCCATTTGTGCTCCGACGACGGTACCGTGGCCGCACAGTTAATGCCAATCATTGTCGATAAGAACAGGAGGCAGCATGTCCAAGAGGTGCCAGGTCACCGGTCGGGTACCCGGCTTCGGCAAGCAGGTGTCGCATTCGCACAAACGGACGTCGCGCCGGTGGGACCCGAACATCCAGCGCCGCCGCTACTACGTGCCCAGCGAGGGGCGGTACGTGACGCTGCGCGTGAGCGCCAAGGGGATCTCGACGATCGACAAGCACGGCATCGAGTCGGTGCTGCGCAAGATCCGTGCCCGAGGGGAGAAGGTCTGATGGCGCGCAACGAGATCCGGCCCATCGTCAAACTGCGTTCCACCGCCGGGACCGGATACACCTATGTGACCCGGAAGAACCGCCGCAACGATCCCGACCGGATGGTGCTGCGCAAGTACGACCCCATCGCCCGCGCCCACGTCGACTTCCGAGAGGACCGCTGATGGCCAAGAAGTCCAAGATCGTCCGCAACGAACAGCGCCGCGAGGTCGTCGCGCGGTATGCCGACCTCCGCGCCGAACTGAAGCGCGCGAGCGTTGCAGCCAGTTCGACGCCCGAGGAGCGTTCGGAAGCGCTACGACGCCTACAACGGCTGCCGCGCAACGCAAGTCCGACTCGACTGCGCAACCGGGATGCCGTCGACGGCCGGCCCCGCGGGTACATCGGCAAGGCGGGCCTGTCGCGCGTGCGGTTCCGCGAACTCGCGCACCGCGGCGAACTACCCGGAATCCAGAAGTCCAGCTGGTGATCCGGACCCACGAGAACGAGGAACAGTGATGGCCAACAGAAGACAGCGTCAGCGCGAGGAAGTGCCGGCGAAGCGCAAGCGGAACCTGCTCATCGCACAAGGCGTGCGGGTCGACGGTCGTAATCCCGTGGACTACAAGGATGTCGCATTGCTGCGGCAGTTCCTGTCCGACAAGGGCAGAATCCGCAGCCGACGCCTCACGGGGCTGAGCCCGCAGGAGCAGCGCCAGGTCGCCACGGCGATCCGCAACGCGCGAGAGATGGCGTTGCTGCCGTACGACTCTCGGCACTGAGAACGAGCGCGACGCCTGCCCCCGTGTGGGGCAGGCGTCGCGCTCGGTGGTGAGTGCCCTGCTACTTGGAACCCTGCGGCACGTTCTCGAGGCGATCCAGCAGGGTGCGTGCCAAGGATTCCGACGACGCGGGATTCTGGCCGGTCAGCAGGTTGCCGTCGGTCTCGATGTGGACCGTCCACGGTTCGGCGAGGGTGACCTTGAACCCCGCCTGGGTGAGCCGATCCTGGAGGAGCCAGGGAGCTTTGTCGGCGAGCCCGGCCTGTTCCTCCTCGGCGTTGCTGAAGCCGGTCACCGTGCGGCCGGCGAACGCGTTGACTCCGTCGGAGTTGTTCGCCGCCAACAGGATCGCCGGACCGTGACAGACGATCCCGAGCGGCAGTTGCGCCTCGTCGGCCGCTATCAGCAGAGCTCCGGCGTCCGCGTCGACGGCCAGGTCCTCCATGGGTCCGTGGCCGCCCGGCACGAACACGGCGTCGTAGTCGGCGATGCGAACGTCGGTGAGCGCGATCGGCTTCTGCAGCTCCGGAGCGGTCTCCACGACGTGGCGGATCTCCGCGGCGCGCTCAGGTGTGCCGATGCTCTCGACCGCGAGGCTCGTCTCGTCGACGGGTGGTTTCGCGCCGTTCGGAGTGGCTACGGTCACCTTGTAGCCGGCTGCGCGGAACACTTCCAGCGGCGCGACGGCCTCCTCGGCCCAGAACCCGGTCTTGTGGCTCGAGCCGTCATTCAGCGTCCAGCTGCCGGCGCCGGTCATGATGAAGAGGATGTTGCGTGTCATCTGAACCTCCTGTGTCCAGGTAGACGGTGTCGGTCTCCGACCGCCAACGTAGAGAACAACCGCGGCCTCGGCCACGGCCCAGGTCAGGGCGGGGGAGACGGGTCAGGTCACGTCAGCCCGGTGAGTTCTGCCGATCGCTGCCACAACCCGTCGATCAGCTTCTGGTCATGGGCCTGACGGTTCTCCCGACCATTGGCCTTGTGGCGATCGAAGTACACACCGTTGACCGTCGGGTCGGCGCCGCGCTCGGCCAGGGCGATGAGCGGGGCAGCTCCCTGCTCGGGGGTGATGGTCACCAGGCGCGTCAGCGGAGACCGGTAGGCGAGCCCGACGAACCGTGAGTCGCGGCCGAAGCTCGTCGCCGCCGGACCGGGATGCACTGCGGCGGAATAGATCTTGTCACCGGTCCAGCGATGCGCGATCCCCCGTGTGAACAGGATGTTCATCAGCTTGGCCGTACCGTAGGGCCGCATCGCGAGGGTCCGTCGCTTCTCGAAATCCAGGTCGTCGAGGTCGACCTTTCCGAAGAGGTTGCCGACGCTGGACGTGTTCAGGACGAGCGATTGTGGGGCAGCGGCCAACCGGTCCCGCAGCAGGTGGGTCAGCAGGAACGGTGCGAGATGGTTGATCTGGAAGTTGGGTTCGTGCCCGTCGGACGTGCGGTGCGACGCGTCGAACGTCCCGCCCGCGTTGTTCATGAGTATGTCGATGGTTCCGACGGCGGAGTTGATCTCGGCGGCGAGATCCCGCACCTCCGAGAGCGCGGAGAAGTCGGCGGTGAACTGCCGCGCACCGGTCTCGGCGGCGATCGGCGCCAGCTTCTTCGCCGAGCGTCCGACGAGGACGAGGTCGGTGTCGGGTCCGGCCAGGGAACGCGCGGCGATCGCGCCGATCCCGTCGCTGGCGCCGGTGAGGACGATGGTGCGTTTCTGTCCGGAGGGGGTGTCACTGGCCATCGGTCGTGCCCTCCGATCCGCCGACCGCGTGACCCTCGTCAGTGTGGTCGGCCGGTGGCTGTGCTCCGTCGTAAGACGCCTTGTCTTCCCGGATTCGGTCGGTCTCGCCGATCTCGGTGTCCCCTGCGGTGGGCAGTGCCGAGGCCGGCCCGTCATTCTCGTCTGGGTCGCTCCGCATGTCGGGGTCGGCCTTCACTTCGTCGTCGGTCGTGGTCCAGGTGGGCTTCTCGTTGTCCGGCATCTCTCCACCTTGCCCCAAGACGCGGGATTTCACACCGCCCTTGACTTCAACTGAACTTGAGGTTGTGTGCTCGTCGTCGTGACCACACTCGACCCGGCGAGCCGGCGCATCGGCCTCATCCTCGTCGTCCCGACTCTCATGGTGATGCTCGACGTGACGGTCGTGACCGTCGCGCTCCCGCAACTGACCACCGAATTCGACGCGCCGCTGTCCAGCGTGCAGTGGGTGACCACCGCGTATGCACTGGCCCTTGTCGCGGTCATGCCGCTGTCGGCCTACGCCAGCAACCGCTTCGGCGGCCGACGGGTCTACTGCGCGGCCCTCCTGGTCTTCGTTCTCGGTTCGCTCCTCACCGCCCTGTCCTGGAACATCGGCAGTCTCATCGTCTTTCGTGCACTCCAGGGGCTCGGTGGTGGGATGCTGCAACCCGTCGGCATGGCCATTGCGCTGCAGGCGGTGCCGGAGGCGCTGCGCGGTCGGATGATGGCCATCCTGGGACTGCCCACCCTCGTCGGTCCCGTGCTCGGTCCGGTGCTGGGCGGCGTACTCGTCGACCACGGCAGCTGGCGTGTCGTCTTCGCGGTGAACGTGCCCCTCGGCCTGATCGCGGCGGTCCTGGCGTGGCGGTTCTTCCCCCGAACCGCCACGCGCGGCGTGCCGCGAATCGACCTGCGAGCCGTGGCGGCGCTGTCCCCGGGCGGGGCGTTCCTGGTTCTCGGCCTGGCCCGCGCCGGGGACACCGGGTCGCTGCTCGCGGCATCGATCCTGGTCCCCGTCGGTATCGGACTGGTCCTGCTGGGCTACTTCGTCCGACGATCGCTGCGCAGCCGCACGCCCGTCCTGGATCTCCGGCTGTTGGCGCACGCTCGGCTGCGCGGTGGCGTCGTGGTGATGATCTTCTTCGCCGGGGCGTACTTCGGGTCGATGACGATCCTGCCCATCTACGTCCAGTCGGTCCGGTCCGATTCGGCAACGACCGCGGGCATGCTGTTCGTCGTCCCCGCGCTCCTGAGCGGCGTCACTCTCCAGATCGCCACGCGGGTCGCCGATTCCGTGGACCCGCGACGGGTTGCGATGTGCGGCATCGTGCTGTCGACGACGGCGATGATTCTGATGGCCACGCTGCTCGACGAGTCGACCCCTTACCCGGCCGTCGTCGCGATCCTCGCTCTCATGGGGATCGGTGTCGGCGCGACGATGCTGCCCACCATGACGGCCGCCACCCGCGACCTCGAGGGCGCAGACACCCCGGGCGGCACGACCATCCTCACGACCTCGAACCAGTTCGCCGTCGCGCTGGCGTCGGCCGCGATCACGGCCATCATTGCGGCCCTGATGAATTCGCGCAGTACGGCGGTCGACGGTCGGGGAGTGGCGGGTGCGATGTCATTGAGTCCCGCCGAACGCATCGACGCTGCGCCCGAGTTGGCCTCGGCGATCGCCGACACGTACCTCCTCACGGCCGGTCTCCTCGTGTGTGCCCTCCTCGCGGCCGTGTTCGTGATGCCGGCGCGGGGGACCCTTCGAGACGCTCGCAAGCTCGCTCCTCAGGGAGCAGGGGTGACGTGTTCGCTCCTCAGGGGCCGGATGGGCGGCTCGCCGCTTGTGAGTCCGGCTCAGGCGATGAACAGAATCCACCCGTAGACGAGCAGCCCGAAGACGAAGACCCCGGCGTAGGCCCAGCCGACCCAGATGGCGGCGGTGGCGAAGGGGAGACCCACCTCGCGACGCTGCCGGATCTGGGTGCGCGCACGGTATCCGAGGACCAGTCCCACGATGAAGGTGATCCCGAGGATCGACAACGCCAGGGCCCACAACGCCATCCGACTGACGCGCGGACCGGCACCGGACTGGGGAGCCACGCTGTCCTCCGAACTTTTGGCGGGTTCGACTGCTGAGTAGGCCTGGGTCGCCGGGGAGGCAGGGCCCGAGGTCTCGGTGTCCGGGCGGTCGGCGACAGCGGGTGTGCCGGCCGCGGCGGGACCGTCCACGACGCGCGTGTCGGGAGACGGATCGCCGGACAGACCGACTGCCAGCCCGCCCGCACCCACCACCTGTGTCGCGTGATCGTCCCGGTCGGAATCCCGACCGGCGGAGTCGGGTCGTCCGCCCGGGGCTGCACCCGGCCGGGGCCCGGCGAAGGGTGGACGGGAGCCATCTGTGGGCCTATTGCCTTGTGGCGGAGCGCCTTTCGCGAACGGCACTCCTCCCGGGCCCGGGCGTTGACCGGGTGGGGGTCGGCGTCCGGGCGGACCGGATGGCATCGGCGGTCGCGGACCCGGGCCGGACGAATTGCCGCCTGGGCGCTGCACGGTGGGGTTGGCGCCCGCCACCGGCCCGGCCGGCACGGGCCCGGGGCCGCTCGGCCGCGGACGCGGCGCACCGGGCGGGTGCGGTCCCCCGGAGGGACCAGACGTCCCGAACGAGTCACCGCGCGGCGGGGCCGGTCGCCGGCCCGGCGGGGGCCCGGGTCTGGTGGGTGGTCGACCCCCCGGCGGCGGCGTGAAGCCACCGCGGGGCGCCGGCCGGCCGTCGGAACGGTCGGGAGCGTCGGCTCCCTGCGACGAGGTCGGCGAGCCCGCAGGTCGTGCGGGGGACCGTTCCCACGGCGCCGGGTTGCTCGTCGGTGCGGAGCTCTCGGGCGCCGACCAGGACTCGCGGGTCCGGTCGTCTGCGCCGCCGGACCCCGGCGGCGGGTTCGGGGAGCGCTCGTCGTCTGAGGTCACGAGACCAAATTACCCGTGCGTGGCGAGCGGCCCGGTGTCGCGTCGGCCGCGGCGGGTCACGAAGCCTGCGTCTCGGTGCTCTCGGCGAGCGCCTCGCGGACCTCCTCGATCCGCGGGACGGTCGGGGACACCGGGGCCACCACGCGTCGGGCGCGACGCAGCGAGCCGACGACGACGGCGGCGGTGACGGACGCGGCGACCACACCCAGCGCGGTCAAGAGGTAGTTCTTGGACATGGGCTCAAGAGTGCCAGCCGGTGTGCGCCGCTGCCACCCCGCCCGGTGCATCTGCGCACCTCGGGGCCGTGTTCCGACCAGCGGATCCGGGTGAGTGGTTGGATGGAGGGATGACTACACCGAAAAGCTCCGCAGTCATCCACACCAATCGCGGCGACATCAAGGTCGACCTGTTCCCGAACCACGCACCCAAGACGGTGGAGAACTTCGTCGGGCTGGCCGACGGCAGCAAGGAGTACAGCAAGCCCAACGCGTCCGGCGGCAACTCCGGCCCGTTCTTCGACGGCTCGGTCTTCCACCGCGTCATTTCCGGCTTCATGATCCAGGGCGGCGACCCGACCGGAACCGGCATGGGCGGCCCCGGCTACCAGTTCGGCGACGAGTTCCACCCGGAGCTGCAGTTCGACCGTCCGTACCTGCTCGCGATGGCCAACGCCGGCCCGGGTACCAACGGCTCGCAGTTCTTCATCACCGTCGGCCCGACCCCGCACCTCAACCGTCGCCACACCATCTTCGGTGAGGTCACCGATCCGGCTTCGCAGCAGGTCGTCGACGCGATCGCCACGACGTCGACCGACCGCAGCGACCGTCCGCTCGACGAGGTCGTCATCGAGAAGATCGAGGTCAACTGACCTCTCCGGAACACACCGCCCCGCAGCGGGCGGTGTGTTACCGGCATCCCGACCGTCCCACCGGCCTGTCCTGCAGCCGGTGCGGACGGCCGGCGTGTCCCGAGTGCCTGCGTCCGGCATCGGTCGGCCAGCACTGTCTCGAATGCCTCCGCAACGACGGAGTGCAACGGTCGCCGTCGCTCGGCGGCCCACGCCGCGGTGTCCCCGTGATGGCGCGCACCCGCACGGCCCCGACGCAGCCCTACGCCACGTACGCGCTCATGGCGGTCAACCTGCTGATCTTCGCGCTGTGCGTTCTCCAGGCCGGAGTGGGCGATCCAGGCGGTGCGGCGATCTTCGCCGCCGGCGACCTCCTCAAGAGCGACGTCGCAGCCGGTGAGTACTGGCGTCTCCTCACCGCGGGCTTCCTGCATTTCAGCGTCATGCACGTGGCCGTCAACATGCTGTCGCTCTACATCCTCGGCCGCGATCTCGAACTCGCCCTCGGCATCGGCCGATACCTGGCCGTCTACCTGATCGCACTGCTCGGCGGCAGCGCTGCCGTCATGCTCTTCGAGGACGACCGCGCCCTGACCGCCGGAGCCTCCGGAGCCATCTACGGACTCATGGGCGCGATGCTCGTGATCATCCTCAAGGCCCGCGTGTCCCCGGTCCCGGTTCTGCTCATCATCGGCTTCAACGTGGTGCTGTCGTTCTCCCTGCCCGGCATCTCGGTCCTCGGACATCTCGGCGGGCTCGCCTTCGGAGCGGCCGCCACCGCGGCCGTCGTGTACCTCCCCGACGCTGTGCTGCCCGCGGGTCGTCGGACTCCCCAGGCCGCGAGTCGTGTCGGCTGGATCGCGCTCGCCGCACTGTTCGTCGTGGCGCTGGGGCTCGGCATCGGCGCGGGCGTCGCGTACGACGGGCTCGTCTACATTCGCTGAGCTGCGGCGCGACCTATCCCTCGTCGACGACGAAGCCGGCGTCGCGCAGCGCGTCGACCACGGTCGGCAGGTCGGTCCCGAGGTCCCAGCGGCTGAAGACCACGAGTCGGGTGTCGTCGCGAGGGCCGACGCCGCGGTCGTGCGCGGTCGTGCCGGCTGCGTCGTCGTCGAGAACGTCGATCTCCAACTGTCCGACCCGCCGGCCGACCCGACGGATCGACAGCGTCCGAATCCGTTCGATGCGATCCGGGGGGTACGTCCGTTGGCCTCGCAAGGTCCCGAGGACCAGAGCGGGGTTCGGCCCCGATGTGATGGCCAGTCGGGGACGCACCAGCAGGGTGTAGGCGCCGAGCACGAGAAGAAGAATCCCGGCGACGCCCATCAGGACCATGCCGGCCGGATCGGCAGCGGCGACGACCGCCGCCACCACCAACGCCACGCCGCCGAGGCAGCCGGCCAGACCGGCGCCGACGGGGGTCGCCCACGCGTGTGTGTAAGAGACCTCGGAGTTATCCACAGGAGTTACTCACAGTGGGGATGACTTACACACATGTGATTTCCACAGTGTGGATAACTTACACGCGTGTGTTTCAGCAGCTCAGCGCATTCGACACGCGAACGACCGTCGGCGTCTACCGCCAACGCATCGTCATCAACAGGCCCGCCACCATCAGCGAGAAACCGATCAGGAAGTTCCACGAGTTGAGCTCGGCCATCCAATGCAGGACCTGGCCCTCGCCGCCGTACGCGGTGGGCGTGGCGGCCAGGTAGTAGACGACGAGCCAGGCGAGACCCAGCACCATCAGGCCGAGCATGACGCCTACATAGATGGTGCTCGAAGGGCCGGCCTTGACCTTGACCGGCGTCCGGCTGGCCGGGTTGATGGTGTAATCGGTCTTCTTCCGGACTTTTGACTTCGGCATGACTTCCTCTGTTGTGCGGCACCGCCGGGGCGGTCGTACGCGGGCGGGAGAAGGTGAGCTCGTCCCCGCCACTGGCAAACACTCGAGATCTACGGTATCTCACCAGGTCGCCGACGCCGACCACCCGCTTCGGCGGTAGCCTTTCTCGCGTGAGTCGCATTCTGGTGGTCGACAACTACGACAGCTTCGTCTACAACCTGGTCCAGTACTTGGGCCAGCTGGGCGTCGAGGCCGTCGTGTGGCGCAACGACGACCCGCAACTCTCCCCGGCCGATCCCGACCATCTGCGCGAGGCCGTTGCCGGATTCGACGGCGTCCTGCTCAGCCCCGGTCCCGGCACGCCGCAGCGGGCCGGCGCGACGATGCCGATGGTCCGTGTCGCCGCCGAACGGGAACTGCCGCTGCTGGGTGTGTGCCTGGGACACCAGGCGATCGGTGCGGCGTTCGGCGGCACCGTCGACCGCGCACCGGAACTCCTGCACGGCAAGACCTCACTGGTCTTCCACGACGACGCGGGCGTGCTCGAAGGACTGCCGGATCCGTTCACCGCCACGCGCTATCACTCGCTGACGGTGCTCCCCGAGACGATCCCTGATGAACTCGTCGTCACCGGACGCACCGAGTCGGGCATCGTGATGGCGATGGCCCACCGTGAACTACCCATCCACGGCGTGCAGTTCCACCCGGAGAGCGTCCTGACCCAGGGCGGTCACCGGATGCTCGCCAACTGGCTCAAGACATGTGGGATCGAGATCGACGAGACCCGCGTGGCCGCCCTCGAAGCCGAGATGGCGACCGCGGTCGGCTGACTTCGGTGGCGAGGTCACCGAAGTGGTTTCGACTCGGTTCCTCGCTCCGCTCGGTGCCGGCTCAACCAGCAGAGACGATCAGTTGGGCAGCAGGCTCGCCTGGCCGACGATGATCGTGATCGAACCGCTCTTGCGGGCCTGGGACCCGGGATTCGGCTCCTGGCCGACGACGCGACCGTCGTCGGGGCTGCCGAGCGGCACGTTGCGGGTCTGCCGCGTCAGCGTCGACCGCTCCCAGCCGGCCCGCTCGAGATCGGCCTGGGCCTCGGCAGGCGTCTTGCCCCGGAGGTTCGGGACGGTGAAGAGGTTGCCCCGCGACACGCTGATCTGCACGGTGCTGCCCTGCTCTGTGGTCGACCCGGGACCTGGTGAGGTGCTGATGACCTCACCGGCCGGACGCTCGGAGTCGGCCGCGACCACGACGACCATCATCCCGAGCTCTTCCAGCACGGCTCGTGCTTGGCTCTCGGACATGCCGACGACGTCGCGGACCGTCACCTCGCGCGGGCCGTTGCCCACGTTGACGACGACCGCACCGTTGACCGGGACCTCGGCGCCGACGGCCGGTGCCGTCGAGACCACCTTGTCCTTCATCTCGGTCGTCGAGTCCACGCGGTCGGTTCGCACGTTGGTGAACCCGAGCACCTTGAGCTGATCCAACGCCTCGGCCGGCGTCTTGCCCACGAGATCCGACGGCAATCGAACACGCTGAGGACCCGTCGAGACATAGAGCGCGACCTCGGAGCCCTCGGCCGCCATCACGCCTTCACCCGGGGTCGACCGCGTGGCGAGACCGACACCGACGTCGAGGCTCGGTTCCTCGAGCACACGCACCTCGAAGCCGGCCCGTTCCAACGAGGCCTGCGCGTCGTCGGAGCTGAGTCCGGAGACCGCCGGCACCGACACCTGCGCCGCCGAGCCCGAACCCCACGGCGACCACAGGAAGAGACCTCCGACGAGCACCACGACGGCGAGCAGCGCGCCGGCCATGAGGAGCCGTGAGCGGCGTCGGGGTGTCTCCTCGGTGTCCTCGTCACGCCGGTGGTTTCCGCCGTTGCCGTTCGAGGTGCGGCCCGCGATCGGCCGACGCGGACCGGTCGTCTCCGTCCGGGTGGGCCGGCGCGGTCCGGTGTCGATGAACTCGGTGCGTTCCTCGTCCGAGAGCAGCATCGGCGCCGACGGTTTGCCGCCCGCCAGGACCCGGATCAGGTCTGCCCGCAGGTCGGCGGCCGACTGATACCGGTTGTCCTTGTTCTTGCTCATCGCCTTGAGGACGACGGAATCGAGTTCGCGCGGGATCTCCGGCCGGACGTGCGACGGCCACGGCGGATCCTCGTGCACGTGCTGGTGCGCCACCGCCACCGGCGAGTCACCGGTGAACGGAGGCTCACCGGTGAGGAGCTCGAAGAGCACGCAACCCATGGAGTAGATGTCGCTGCGCGGGTCGACCTTGATGCCGCGGGCCTGTTCGGGCGACAGGTACTGCGCGGTGCCCATCACCGCGGACGTCTGGGTCATCGTCGACGTCGCGTCACTCATCGCCCGCGCGATGCCGAAGTCCATGACCTTGACGGCACCCGACTTGTCGATCATCACGTTCGCCGGCTTCATGTCGCGGTGGACGATCCCGTTGCGGTGCGAGAAGTCCATGGCGGCCGCGACGTCGGCCATCCACGTCATCGCCTGCCGCGGCGAGATGGGGCCGTTGGCGCGCAACACATCTCGCAGGGTGTCGCCGTCGACGTACTCCATCACGATGAACGGCAGCGGGCCGTCCTCGGTCTCGGCCTCGCCGGTGTCGAAGACCTGCACGATCGTGGGGTGGTTCAGCTTCGCCGCGTTCTGGGCCTCGCGGCGGAACCGGAGATAGAACGACGGGTCACGGGCGAGGTCGGCACGCAGCACCTTCACCGCGACGTCGCGGTGCAGCAACAGGTCGCGCGCGTAGTGCACCTCGGACATGCCACCGAAACCCAGCGTTTCGCCGAGTTCGTAGCGGTCGGAGAGGTGGTGTGGTGTCGACATCGGCCTCGGTGGTTCGCCCCTCAGGATCTGTGGTCAGAACGGGTCAATCGGAAACTATCGGCTCAAACGCACGGCTCGTACACAGCACCATCAGCACAGCGGTGAGAACGGTACGCCGGGGAAACACGGGGTGCCGGTGGCGGCACCGGGGTCCGGCGGCGGCTCGGAGGTGTCGGTCTGCTGACGCGGCGTGGTCGTCTCCGTCGTCGTTTCTTCGCTGGACGTCTCTTCGCTGGTGGTCGTACGGGTCGTGCGTCGAGTCGTGGTCGGCTCGTCGGGCTCCTCCGTCGGTTCCACCGCGGTCGTGGTCTCGACGACCGTCGTCGACGGCGGCGGTGGTGTCGCCGCGTCCCCGTTCCCGCTGTTCACCAGATAGAACCCGATGAGCCCGATGGCACCGACGAGAAGGGCGGCCGCGATGCCGGCCAGGACCTTCTGACCGGTGGTCCAGCTGTTGTCCGGCGGCGGTGGCGCCACCGCGGTCCGCGACGTCGGCCGAGGGGTCACCGGCCGCGAGGCCGCACCCGTCGGGGTGGCCCCACGAGCGACTGCGGCGCCGAGCGCGGCGGCTCCCGCTGCGCCTGCCGCGGCACCGGCGATCGCGCCCGGTCGCGGCGGACGACGCCCGGCACGCACGGCGGCGACCGCGTCGGCGAACTCGCCGCCGTTCGCGTAGCGCTGCCGCGGGTCCTTGGCCATCGTGATCTCGATGAGCTCGCGGACCCCGGACGGCAGGTTCGTCGGCAGGGGTGGCGGTGCCTCCCGGATGTGCTTCATCGCGACGGTGATCGCGCCGTCGCCGAGGAACGGACGACGCCCGGTGAGGGCCTCGTAGCCGACGACGCCGAGCGAGTAGACGTCCGACGCCGCGGTCGCCTCGTCGCCGGTGGCCTGCTCGGGAGAGATGTACTGCGCGGTACCCATGACCATCCCGGTCTTGGTGACCGGGGCGGAGTCGACGGCCTTGGCGATGCCGAAGTCGGTGATCTTCACCTGGCCGACGGGGGTGATCAGGATGTTGCCGGGTTTGACGTCGCGGTGGACGAGACCTTGGCTGTGCGCGGCCTGCAGGGCGCGGCCGGTCTGCTCGAGCATGTCGAGCGTGTTGGTCAACGACAGCCGGCCCAGCCGGGAGATGACCGAGTTCAGGGGCTCACCGTCGACGAGTTCCATCACCAGGTACGCGAGCGGGTCGCCGCCGTTGTAATCCGGGGTCTCGCCGTAGTCGAAGACGTTCGCGATCCCGGGGTTGTTCAGCTTCGCGGTGGTCTGGGCCTCCGCGCGGAACCGCGCGATGAACTCCGGATCGCTGGTGTACTCGGCCTTGAGGACCTTCACCGCGACGCGACGATTCAGGCGCGTGTCGAGCGCCTCCCACACCTGGCCCATGCCGCCCGTGGCGATCAGGCGGATGAGTCGATACCGGTCGCCGATGGTGGTGCCGTTCTGCAGGCTCATCGACTGCCACCTCCCACCAGTGAGTTGATCACTTCTCGTCCGATCGGCGCCGCGACGGTCCCTCCGACCGAGTCCGCGCCGAATTGTCCATTCTCCACCACGACGGCCACCGCGATCTGTGCGTTCGACGACGGTCCGAAGGCGATGTACCACGAGAACGGGGTGTCCGTGCTCGATCCGCTCTCCGCCGTGCCGGTCTTCGACGCGATCGACACCGGGCCGCCCGCGCCGGCCGTCGACCGCTCCGACTCGATCATCATCGACGTCAGCTCGGCGGCCTGCTCGGGCGTGATCGGCTTGTTGGCCGTCGTCGGCGGTGTGGTCTGCAGGGTCCGCAGGTCCGCCGCCTGCAACTTGTCGACCAGGTACGGCTGCATGCGCACACCTCCGTTGGCCACCGTCGCGGCGATCATCGCGTTCTGTAGCGGGGTGAGCCGGACGTCACGCTGGCCGATGGACGCCTGCGCGAGGACGTCGAGGGACGGGATCTGCCCGACCGTCGAGTCGACGACGGGCATCGGGATGTCGGGGCCGGGCTGGTCGAGGCCGAACAGGCTCGCGGTCTCGGTGAACTTGGGGATCGCGTCGGACATCTTCTCGGTCACCAGTTCGGCAAAGGCGGTGTTGCACGAGTACTTGAACGCCGTCTCGAGCGACACGGTTCCGCCCGACGACCCGGGGCAGGTCTCGCCGCCGTAGTTCGGGAGGGAGACGTCGGTGCCCGGCAACGGGAAGGTCGGAGCTGCGGTGAGGCGGATGCCCGGGGTGATGTTGTCGCGCAGGGCCGCGGCCGAGGTGACGACCTTGAAGGTCGAGCCGGGCGGGTAGAGCTGGCTGATCGCGCGGTTGAGCATCGGCTGCGCGGTGTCGCCGGGCCGGTTCCACGCCTCCCAGCTGCTCTCGCGGACCTCCTGGTCGTGGCTTGCGAGCCGGTTGGGGTCATAGCTCGGCGTCGAGACCATTGCCAGGATCTTGCCGGTGTTCGGCTGCAGCGCCACGACGGCCCCGCGGCACGGACCGTCGCACGGCCCGTTGAGCATGGCCTGGTACGCGGCCTGCTGCACCTTGGGGTTGATCGTCGTGACGACGTTGCCGCCGCGCGGGTCGCGCCCGGAGAACATGTCCATGAACCGCTGACCGAAGAGCCGGTCGTCGGAGCCGTTGAGAATGCTGTTCTCGTAGTGCTCGATCTGGCTCGCGAGGTACTGGAACGAGTAGAAACCGGTGACCGGGGCGAACGCCTCGGCGCCCTCCCGCGGGTACTGGCGCAGGAACTTCAGGCGGCTCTCGATCGGCACCGACAACGCGATCACCGTGCCGTCGGCGGTCGTGATCAGGCCGCGCTGCCGGGAGTACTCGTCGAGCAGCACCCGATTGTTGCGGGGGTCGGTCTTGAGGGCGTCGGCCTTGAACACCTGCACGTAGGTGGCGTTGGCGAGCAGGGCGATGATCATCACGATCACCGCCATCGACACATTGCGGATCGGCTTGTTCATCGGCGCTTCACCACCTGCGTCGGCAGTGCCTCGACGGGCTTGGCCGCGGGCCGCTTCTTCCCGGGATCGGGTTCCCGCGCGGCGTTCGAGATCCGGATGAGCAACGCGACCAGGATGTAGTTGGCCAGCAGCGACGATCCGCCGTAGGACAGGAACGGCGTCGTGAGACCCGTCAGCGGGATCAACTTGGTGACGCCGCCGACGACGACGAAGATCTGCATCGCGATGGTGAATGCCAGACCGGTCGCCAGGAGTTTGCCGAAGCTGTCGCGGACGGCGATGCCGGTCCGCAGCCCGCGGTGGATGAAGATCATGTACAGCAGCAGGATCGCGGTGAGGCCGGCCAGGCCGAGTTCCTCGCCGATGGTCGAGATGATGAAGTCGGTGTTGGCGAACGGCACGATGTTGGGCCGGCCAGAACCGAGTCCGGTGCCGAACAGTCCGCCCGTGGCCAGACCGAACAGGCTCTGCCCGATCTGGTAGCCCGAGCCGTCGAAGTCCTCGAAGGGGTTCAGCCACACCGAGACCCGGGTCTGCAGGTGCGAGAAGATCGACCACGCGAAGACCGCGCCGATCGCGAAGAGCCCGATGCCCAGCACCAGCCACTCGACGCGCGAGGTGGCCACGTAGAGCATCGTCAGGATGGTCGCGAAGATCAGCAGCGACGTACCCAGGTCTTTCTGGACCACCATGACGGCGATGGCGATGGCCCAGGCAGCCAGCAGCGGACCGAGGTCACGGGCGCGCGGGAGGTCGACACCGAGCACGTGCGGACCGGCGGTGATGAACAGATCACGCTTGGAGACCAGCACCGCGGCCGCGAAGATGATGATCAGGATCTTGGAGAACTCACTGGGCTGGATCGAGAAGAACGGCGTGATGATCCAGTTCTTCGACCCGTTGATCTCCGAGAACGCGCTGGGCAGGATCGCCGGGATGATCAAGAAGACCAGTCCGCCGAGGCCGAGCGTGTAGGCGTACCGCGAGAGTGTCCGGTGGTCGCGGATGAGGATGAGCACCGCGGAAAACGCCACGATGCCCAGCACTGCCCACAGCAACTGCTGATCGGCGTTGCGGGTCGCCTCGGTGGCGTTCGCCGACTCCCCGGTGTTGCCCGTGCCGAGGTCGAGACGATGGATCAGGACCAGGCCGAGACCGTTCAGGACGGCCACGACGGGCAGCATGATCGGATCGGCGTGGGGTGCGTAGCGGCGAACCACCAGATGGGCGACCCCGAACAGTGCGGTGTACGCGGCGACGTACTTGAGGATGTCCCAGGTCAGGTTCTGGCCCTGGGCGGCTTGGACGATGAGCAGCGCCACCGTCACCAGGCCGATGGCGAATCCCAGGAGCAGCAGTTCGGCGTTGCGGCCGGTGCTCGTGGCGGGTTGGCGTGGCGGGGCGTGCGGGGCGGGCGCGGCTTGAGTCATCTCACCTGCTGCCGGCAGCTCGTGACGGCGTCCTGGTCAGGTGCGGGCGTGTCGGCCGGCCCGGCGTTGCCGGTGGACGGTGCCACCGATTCGGTGGCGCCCTGCTGCGGGATGCCCGGTGCCGGCGCCGCGGTCGCGCGGGGCGCCGGCGCGGACGGGTCAGTACTCGGTGTGGACTCCGACGGTGCCGGTGCCGGGGGAGTCGGGGTGGGCGACGACGGCGCGTTGTCACAGCGGAAGGTGAGCTCGTCGGTGACGACGCCCTGGATCTGCTGTTCGCTCCTGTTCCGGATCATCACGTTCTTGACCGACTGGGCGGGCCCGGACACCAGGTCGTCGACATTGAGCGGGAACTCGCAGGTGCTGTCGTAGGAGATGAACGTGTAGGTCGGTTCCTCCTGGTCGAGGTTCTCGACGCAGACCCGCTGGACCGGGTTGCTCATCGACAGGAAGAACACCTTCTCCGGCGAACCCTGGTAGACGAGGACGTCCCCGGTGTCGTCGGCGGCCACGTAGTAGTTGCTGCGCACGATTGCGCGGACGACGAAGATGCCGACGACCAGCGCGGCGATCACGGCCAGCGCGACACCGGCGACGATCCAGCGTCGCCACTTGCTCTTCTGCTTGGCCGGGGGCTCGGCGTCGGTCAGCACCGTCGGGCGTTGCGGCTCGGCAGGCGGCGGGCGCAGTGCGGCGGCACGTCCCGCGGCGGTCGCCGGGTCGGGGGTGTAGATCTCCTCGTTGCCGCCCGCGGCGCCACCGACGATCGGGCGCGAGTCACCGTATTCGGTGTCGACGACGTCGGCGAGGACGACGGTCACGTTGTCGGGGCCGCCGCCACGCAGCGCGAGTTCGATGAGTCGGTCGGCGCACTCCTTGGGGTCAGCGATGGAGCCGAGGGTCTCGGCGATGGTGTCCTCGGTCACGACGTCCGACAGGCCGTCGCTGCAGAGCATGTACCGGTCACCCGCGCGCGCTTCCCGCATGGTGAGGGTCGGCTCGACCTCGGTGCCGGTCAGCGCGCGCATGATCAGCGAACGCTGCGGGTGGGTGTGTGCCTGTTCGGCGGTGATCCGACCTTCGTCGACGAGGGTCTGGACGAACGTGTCGTCGCGGGTGATCTGGGTCAGGGCACCGTCGCGGTACATGTAGCCGCGGGAATCGCCGATGTGGCACAACCCGATTCGGCTACCGGCGAAGAGGATCGCGGTGAGCGTGGTGCCCATGCCGTCGAGTTCGGGTGACTCCTGCACCTGCGCGGCGATCGCCTCGTTGCCGGCGCGGGTGGCGCTGTCGAGCTGGGTGAGCAGGTCGCCGCCGGGCTCGTCGTCGTCGAGCGTGCTCAGCGCGCGGATGACCAGTTGGCTGGCGACTTCGCCGGCCGCGTGGCCGCCCATGCCGTCGGCGAGTGCGAGCAGGCGCGGACCCGCGTAGAAGGAGTCCTCGTTGTTGGACCGAACGAGACCGCGGTCGCTGCGCGCGATGTAGCGCAACACAAGTGTCACGGGCGCAACTCGATCACGGTCTTGCCGATGCGGATCGGCGTGTTCAGCGGCACCTTGACCGCGGTCGTCACCTTGGACCGATCGAGGTAGGTGCCGTTGGTGGAGCCGAGGTCTTCGACGTACCAGTCGTCGCCGCGTCGCGAGAGCCGCGCATGCCGCTCGGAGGCGTAGTCGTCGGTGAGCACGAGCGTCGAGTCGTCCGCGCGTCCGAGCAGGACCGGCTGCTGGCCGAGGCTGATCCGAGTGTTCGCCAGTGCACCGTGGGTCACCACGAGATAGCGGGCCGCGCCGCGGACGCCACCACCGCGGCGTCGTTTCTCCGAGCCGCCCGAGTACCGGGGCATACGCAGACCGCCGGCCGACGCGATGTCGGCGCGCAGGGTGCGGATCACGGCGAAGACGAACAACCAGAGCAACAACAGGAACCCGATGCGGGTCAGTTGCAGCACCAAGCCCTGCATGTCGTGTTCACCTCCAGCGCGTTCCGTCTCGGTCGGGTCGTACCCGCGGCAGCAGTCGTCGGACCGCCGATCGAAAGGAGCGGACCCGACTGCATCTTATGGGCAGATCCGCCGAACCCGGTCATTCGGATATGACAGTTCAGTATCAACCGGCCGGAGTGGTCTCTGGCCGGTGTCGACTGCCGCGCGCCCGCGGTGGGCGTGCGCTCGGCGTATGCGGGTCTACTGGAACCGAACGGTGATGTCGGAGTGTCCGACGCGGATGCGGTCGCCGTCGGCGAGTTCCCAGGTGTTCACCTGGAGGTCGTTGACGGTGGTGCCGTTGGTCGAGTTGAGATCGGTGAGCATGGCGGTCGCGCCGTCCCAGCGGATCTCCACGTGCCGGCGCGAAACGCCGGTGTCGGGAAGACGGAACTGCGCGTCCTGTCCGCGGCCGATCACATTGGATCCCTCGTGCAGCTGGAAGGTGCGGTTGCTGCCGTCCTCGAGCAGCAGCGTGATCGACGACGGGGCGTACCCCGCTGCCGGCCGGCCCGCGCCGTAGCCCTGGTCGTAACCGCCCTGGTAGTCGTACCCGGCGGGCTGCTGGCCATAGGCCGGCTGGCCGTAGCCCTGCTGCTCATAGCCCTGCTGGCCGTAACCCTGGTCGTAGGCGGGCTGCTGGCCGTATCCCTGCTGGTCGTAACCCTGCTGTCCGTAGCCGGGCTGCTGGCCGTAACCCTGGTCGTAGCCTTGCTGGCCGTAACCCTGCTGCTCGTAGCCTTGCTGGCCGTACCCGGGCTGCTGGCCGTACCCGGGCTGCTGGCCATAGGCCTGCTGGTCGTAGCCCTGCTGGCTGTAACCCTGCTGTCCGTAGCCGGGCTGCTGGCCGTAACCCTGGTCGTAGCCTTGCTGGCCGTAGCCCTGCTGGTCGTATCCCTGGTCGTAGCCGGGCTGCTGACCGTACTGGTCGTAGCCCTGCTGGCCGTAACCCTGGTCGCCCTGCTGTCCCGATCCCTGGCCGTACTGGTCGTACGCGGGATCGGCGCCCCTGCGCTGGTCGTATCCGGGATTCTGAGTCATATTGGGGGCTCCTTGGTCGGGGGCGTCGGTAGGTGGGGGAACGGGGGCCGGGCGACCGGCCGGCGGGCCGGGGACCGGCTGCTCCGAACGCGCTCCCACCGGGCGGGGCCGCGCGTCCGGGTTGACCGTGCCGCGTGCGCGGAAGATCCCCGTGTGCAAGGACGGCGATTGCTCGAACTCTACGACGACCTTGCCGTAGGTCTGCCACCCGTTGTCCTTGATGAAGTTTTCCAAATGCTTCGAGAAAGTCTTGCGGTTCAGCTCGTATTCCGCAGCGATGTGCTGATGATCGGTGGGACTGAACAACAAGGTGTAGCTGTTGGCCGCAAGGACCGTACCGTCACCGAGGTTCTCGAGCGACTCCTCGGCTTCCCGTTGCAGCCCGTTCTCGATCTCCTGCGGGGCCACCTGACCACCGAAGACACGGGCAAAACCGTCGTCAACTGCACCTTCGAGCTTGCGTTCCAGTCGTTGCAGGATCCCCACCGAGACCTCCTTCCGCGGCAATAGAGCGTGTCGCCGTGCATCTGGCCTTGTTTGATGATAGCGACATCAACGGCCAACTGTGCCACCAAGGCAACTGGTGCACCGTCTGCAACACCTGTCCCATTGGTGTGTATTCGGCATCTGACGTAACCCGACGTACTGCACAAATGCAACGTCGGAGATCGAGTTTTGTTTCGGAGGTGGCGTGCTGCTATCGTCGTCCAGTCGCCGGACACACCCAGTTCGACGACATGCCCACCGGAACTCCGGTGGCCACGGGCGAGTGGCGGAATGGCAGACGCGCTGGCTTCAGGTGCCAGTGTCCTTCGGGACGTGGGGGTTCAAGTCCCCCTTCGCCCACCATGAGTGAGTTAAAAGGTCAGGTTGCACGCAGCGACCTGACCTTTTTCGTTTCCGGACCCGACGGATGGGTACCGTCCTGCTGTCGCTCGTACCGCTCCCCGGTCGGAGGGCAGAGACTCCGACGGACGATACGGTTCGCAACCATTCGGTCAGGAGGTGCGCAGTGTTCGAGAACCGCGACCGCGACCCCGACGGTCGCGCCCGTCAGGCCCGGCCGCGCGACGAGCTGGGGCGGCCGCTGCCGTACGGCGAGCGGGGCGTCGAACCCGTGTCCGAGGAGCCGTTGCCGCCCGACGAGACGATCGCGCTCGCGTGCCAACTGCTCGACGACGGGCGGCCGTTCTCCGCGCACGAGGTGTTCGAGACCCGCTGGAAGTCGTGTCCGCCGGAAGAGCGTCCGCTGTGGCAGGGGTTGGCCCAGCTCTGCGTCGGACTGACGCACCATCGTCGCGGCAATGCCGTCGGCGCCCGCCGACTTTACGACCGGGCGGCTGCGCGGCTGGAGGAGTACGAGCAGTCTCACGGACTGACGTACGGGATGGATCTCGCGGCGATCCGCGACCGTGCGTTCGCGGAGATCAACTCCGAGCCGGCCTGAACAGGGTCACGCCGTCCGGTAACGCAGCAGCGAGACGCCCAGCTCGAAACTCTTGGTGTCGACGAGCCGCAGTGTCGGGATCTCCAGGCCGTCCGGGAACAGACGCCGTCCCGACCCCTGGACGGTCGGGTAGACGAACAACCGGTATTCGTCGACGAGACCGGCGCTGATCAGGGTGTGGCACAGGCTGATGCTGCCGGTCACGACGATGTCCTTGCCATCGGCGTTCTTCAGCGCGGTGACCTCATCCACGACATCGCCGGACAGCACCGTCGAGTTCTGCCAGTCCGGGTCGGTCATCGTGCTCGACACCACGTATTTGTCGACGGTGTTCAGGTAGTCGGTGATCCCGGTGGCGTCCTCGGTCTGGCGCGGCCAGAAGCTGCGGAAGTCCTCGAAAGTCTGCCTTCCGACGAGCAGACCGTCGGCCTCGGCGTCCTGCCGGTGCGACTCGGCCATGAGGTCCGGCGCCTCGACGGTCGGGTCGAACCAGTCGGTCACCATCTCGATCGAGCCGTCTAGCGTCATGTTCTGGGTGATCGCCAGCGTGCGCATGCTTCTCCCGGGGGTCGTTGACGTTGTCTCCCAGATACCGACCGGCGGGCCGGTCGATAGTCATCGGAACGGCACGCTGTTAGCGCGGCGTCAGCTCGACGATGGCGAGTGGGCGCGTCGTCTTCTTCTGATAGCCGGCGTAGCGACCCTTGTTGACTTCATCGACGAGAACGAAGCGCCGGGCGTAGTCCGGGTCATCGGGGTAGGTCGCCCGCGCGGTGACCTGAATCCGACGACGACCCACCTGGACTTCGACGTTGGGGTGCGCCTTGAGGTTGGCGAGCCACCCCGGTGGTCGCGGCGATCCGCCGTTCGACGCGACCACCAGGTAGGCCTCGCCGTCGCGCGCATAGGTGAGCGCATTGCACCTGGCCTCCCCGGTGCGGCGGCCGATTGTGCGCAGCAGCAGCGTGGGATTGCCCATCAGCAGCCGGTGGCCGACGAGTCCGCCGGAATGCTCGTAGAGCCATTGGTGGGTCTGCAGCGCTCGGATGAACAGCGACGTCATGGGTCCACTATCGCCGCTCTGACCGTCGGCCGAAAGCTCAGCGGACACCCGGTCCCACCCCCACGCTCCCTCTAGTCGACAAACACGCAGGCCCGCTGGCCCGTTCTGCTCCCTGATCCGAAAGAGCCGCGGAACCACTGTCCCGCTCTGCTCCCTGAGGAGCGCCCGGAGCTTGCGGAGGGCGCGTCACGAAGGGTCTGCCACGCATCTCACCAAGACCCTTCGTGACGCTCGCAAGCTCGCTCCTCAGGGTGCGGGGGTCCGCTCGCAAGCTCGCTCCTCAGGGTGCGGGGGTCCGCTCGCAAGCTCGCTCCTCAGGGTGCGGGGGTCCGCTCGCAAGCTCGCTCCTCAGGGTGCGGGGGTCCGCTCGCAAGCTCGCTCCTCAGGGTGCGGGGGTCCGCTCGCAAGCTCGCTCCTCAGGGTGCGGGGGTCCGCTCGCAAGCTCGCTCCTCAGGGCGCGGGGGATACGCTCGCAAGCTCGCTGCTCAGGGGCGGGATGACACGGCTCCGTAAACTTCGGCGGCTCTCAGCTCGGGGAGCAGTGGCGCGCGTCAGCTGTCGCCGCTCGCCACCCGCGCTGCGAAGCCGGAGAGGTGGCTCCGCAATGCCTGAATGCGTTGTTGCCGAACGGTTTCGGGGTCGTCTGTGGAGAAGATGGCCGACGGCTTAGCGCGGACGTTCGCCGAACACTCGAAGTTCGAGCAGATCAACGTCCCGACCGTGTTGCCCTTGCGTCCCGCGGCGCCGGCGAGTTTCGCACTGAAGAAGGCGACCTCGTTGGGCAGGTGCACGTCCTCGCAGAACGAGCACAGGGGCCGGGTTCGCGGCTGGCGGCCACCGAGACGGAGCATGATGCCCACGACGTCGTCGTCGGTCGGGATGACCACGTATCCGACCATCGGTAGTTTCGGGTCGCGCCAGCCGACGAAATCGATTCGCTCCCAGTCGAAGTCGTCGAAGTCGGGTGGAAGGGTCACGCTCTTGCGTTCGCGCAGCGAGGCGTTGACGAACGACGAACGGATCTGGGTTTCGGTCAAGGAATGCATGAGTGGATACACCTCAGGTGTCGGAGGAGGAAAAAGAGTGCACGATTCGACCGGCGCGGTCCACAACTGCGGGGACGCGCGCCGATCGGAGCGGGTTAATCAACCGTCGGCGCGCACGACGCCGACGACCTCCTCACGCCCGGAGGGCGACACACTGACAGACACGAGGACCGATGGTGAACCGCCGAACCTTCGCTGTCAACTCGATTACGGCGACCGCGCGCTCACAAGATCCGTCCCCGCCCGAACCAAACGGCTGAGCGGGAACGGATCTCGTGAGCGACGACTATCAGGCAGCGAGGAGGCCCGCGATCCGCACCACCCGCTGCGCCATGTGTTCGAGCGCGGCCTTCGTCGCGTCGTCGAGCTCGTTCTTGTTCTCCGGACCCGTGACATGGGAGACGCCGTACGGGTTGCCGTCGGCGAACTTCAGTCCGTCCGTGTACCCGGGCGGGACGAGGATGCCGCCGAAGTGCATCAGCGATGTGTAGAGAGCGGTGAGGGTAGTCTCTTGCCCGCCGTGGGCGGTGTTGCTGGAGGTGTAGGCGGCGTAGGCCTTGTCGGCGAGCTTGCCCTCGGCCCACAGTCCCCCGAGAGAGTCGATGTATGTCTGGAACGGCGAAGCAGTGCTGCCGAACCGCGTCGGGCTCCCGAAGATGACGCCGTCTGCCCAGACGATGTCGTCGCCGGTCGCGGCGGGTAGGTCCTTGGTGGCCTCGTAGTTGGCCGACCAGGCCGGGTTCTCGGCGAACGTCTGCGGGTCCCGGGTTTCGGCAATGTGGCGGACTCGGACCTCGGCACCGGCGGATTCAGCGGCATCCGACAGCACCTGTGCCATCGCAGTGCCGTGTCCGGTGGCCGAGTAGTAGATGATCGCCAGCTTGGTCATGTGTACTCCCGTCTCGGTGATTGGCATGTGCCACCGACGGGTACCCACGAGCCGTGAGTCGACACCCACGCGCATACCGGGTACTCGTCGTGGACGGGATTCGTAGCCCCGTCCCGAACGGATAGTTGCGCGATGCTGTTCATCGGCACCTCCGGCTGGCAGTACCGGGACTGGCGCGGTGCCTTCTATCCCGAGAAGCTCCCGCAACGGTTGTGGTTGGACTACTACGCGCAGCGGTTCCCGACCGCCGAGGTCAACAACACCTTCTACCGGTTGCCCGAGCGGAAGGCGTTCGAGCGCTGGGCCGAGACGGTCCCCGCCGACTTCCGGATGGCCGCGGAGATGAGTCGCTATCTGGGGCACATCAAACGGCTCAACGAGCCGGCCGAACCGGTCCAGCGGTTCCTCGATCGGTCGGCCGGGCTCGACGGCCGGCTGGGACCGGTGCTCCTCGGAGTTGCCGCCCACTCTCCGCGCCATCCCCGACGCCCTCGACGAGACGCTCGCGAGGTTTCCGACGTCGGTGCAGGTCGCCGTCGAACCCCGGCGCGAGTCCTGGTGGTGCGACGAGACAAGGACGGTCCTCGAGCGGCACAACGCGGCGCTGTGCTGGGCCGACCGGAAGAACCGAATCCTCAACCCTCTTTGGCGCACAGCCGATTTCGGATACCTGCGCCTTCACGACGGGACGTCTCGACGACCGATGAGCTAGGGAACCCGGGCGATCGACAGTTGGTTACGCCGTCTGTCGGAGTCCTTCGACGATTCGTGTGACGTCTACGTCTACTTCAACAACGACCCGGGATGCGCCGCGATCGACAACGCCGCCATCATGATCCGCCGCGCGCGACGCATGGGCACGACGGTGAAGACCGTCGGAGACTGACCCCATTGGCGGTCCGTCATTCGACGGAATCGGAGCGTCGGCCCGGTGGCGCCGCCCGCCGGTCTCGGTACGGTACGTGCATGTCGATCATCCTGATGCTCGCCGTCCTGCTCGTGCTGCTGGCGGTTCTCGGTGCCGGGATCGTCGGCATCGTCGTACTGGTGTCCCGTAAGTCGAAGAACTCGGCTGTCGACGCCGGACGGAATGGGATGGGTGGCTGGTACCCGGACCCGCAGTATCCGGACGTGGACCGGTACCACGACGGCCACGCCTGGACCGCTCACACGCGGCCCGCATCGGCGCAGACTAGTAGCCGGCCGGCTCACCTCGCGTGACCGGCGTCACCTCATTTAATTGGCATCTAAGGTGCCAATTTGTGTTCTACTTACGACATGCAACTGACGCGCTTCACCGACATCGGCCTCCGGGTCGTGATGCGGCTGGCCGTCTCGGGTCAACATGGCTCTGTTGCAACAGCTCTCACCACCAAGGATCTCGCCCGCGAACTCGCGGTCCCATACACACACGTCGCCAAGGTCGTCGGAAGGCTGTCGGAACTCGGCGTCGTACACGCTCGGCGCGGTCGAACCGGCGGGCTGACGATCACCGAACTCGGCCGCGATGCCCGCGTCGGGTGGCTCGCCCGTTCGCTCGAAGGTGACGGCGAGGTCGTGGAATGCGAAGGCGCACAACCCTGCCCGTTGCGCCACGCCTGCCGGCTCCGGGGGTCCCTCGCCCGAGCGGTCGCCGCATTCTATGAGAGTCTCGACTCCGAGACGGTCGCCGATCTCGCCCGCGAGCCGACGACCGCGGTGTTGCTGTCGCTGTCGTCCCGGCCGCCGCGGGACGGACCGGTATCCGAAGCTGCCGCACCCACAGCGACCTGACGCTGTAACCGCCTGCTGCGGTGGTGGTTTCGACAAGCTCAACCAGCGGGGGCGACGCTCGACCCGTCACACATTCTTCCTGCGCACCAACCCGATGAGCAGATGAACAAAGGAGTTCTCATGCTGTCTGACACCCAACGCGCGACGATCGCCGCCACGCTTCCCGCCGTCGAAGGGTCGCTTGCGGAGATCACCCCGCGCTTCTATCGCGGACTGTTCGCCGCGCATCCCGATCTGCTCGACAATCTCTTCAACCGCACGCACCAGAAGTCGGGTGATCAGCCGCAGGCCCTTGCCGGTTCGATAGCCGCGTTCGCTCGTCTCCAGCTCGAGCCCGACGTCCGTCGCCAGCGTTTCATCCTCGACCGCATCGCACACAAGCACGCCTCACTCGGGGTCACAGCCGATCAGTATGCCGTTGTGCACGAGCATCTTTTCGCTGCGATCGTCGAAGTGCTCGGCGCTGCGGTCACTCCCGACGTCGCGGATGCCTGGGATCAGCTGTACTGGGACATGGCCGACCTGCTCATCGCATCGGAAGCCGAACTGTATGCCGCCGCCGACGTCGGTCCCGGGCAGGTCTGGCGTGAGGTCCGGGTCACCGACCGCGTGCAGGTCTCTCCCGACACGATCGCGCTGACCGTCGATGCAGTCGACGGTGATCTGCCGAGATTCCGACCTGGACAATACATATCGGTGCAGGTCCCCCTGGCCGACGGCGCCCGGCAGATCCGCCAGTACAGCCTCACGGGCTCGCCGGCGGAGTCGCGATGGCGGTTCAGTGTCAAACTCGCCGGCGAGGTGTCGGCGCATTTGCACGAGCACGTCTTCGAAGGTGACCTCCTCGATGTCAGCACGCCCTTCGGTGACCTGGTGCTGCCCGACGACGACGCTCCGCTCCTGCTCGCTTCGGCCGGGATCGGCTGCACACCTGTGATCGGGCTGCTCACCGCCCTGTCGGAGAAGCGCGACACCCGGCCGGTGACCGTCCTCCACGCCGACCGTTCGCGGGATCGTCAGCCGCACCGCGGCATGCTGGCTGCGCTGGTCGACTCGCTCCCGTCGGGCCGGCTGATCCAGTGGTACGAGAGCGCCTCGCCGCACGTCGTCTCGGACGCGATCCGCATCGGACAGATGACCCTCGACAACCTCGACGTCGAGAGGGATGCTCACATCATGCTCTGCGGTCCCACCGGATTCCTGTCGTCGATGCGTGAGGCCTTCGTCGGTCGCGACGTCGACGAGAGCCGGATTCACTACGAGACATTCGGACCGGAACTGCTCCGGACCGGCGCCCGATGAGCACCGCGGGCGCGGTGGTGACCGCGCTGACCTTCTTGTGGCTCGGAATGGTGTTCGCCATCTCGTTCATCGAGGCGCCGCTCAAGTTCCGTGCCCCCGGGGTGACTCTGCCCATCGGTCTCGGCATCGGCCGGTTGGTGTTCCGGGCGCTGAATGCGGCTGAGATCGTCTGGGCGGTCGGCATTCTGATCGCGGTTGTGTGGGGCTCGTGGTCCGGCGCTGCCGTGCCGATCACCGCCGGTGTGGCGATTGCCGCGCTCGCCGTTCAGTTGGTGGCCGTCCGACCGGCACTGACCAAGCGATCCGACGCAGTGCTCGCCGGACACGACGGACCTCGAAGTCACGCCCACCTCGTCTACGTCGGCTTCGAGGTCCTGAAGGTCGTCGCGCTCGTGTGGCTCGGCGCCGCCGTGCTGATCGGTGCTAGCTGATCCCTCCCCAATCCGGAAGAACGACAAGACCATTGATCCCTGAGGTGCGAGGAGCGCAAGCGACCCACCCCCTGCTTCCTGAGGTGCGAGGAGCGCAAGCGACCCACCCCCTGCTCCCTGAGGTGCGAGGAGCGATAGCGACGAGCCACGAAGGGTTTGGCGACGCACCTCACCAGGACCCTTCGTGACGGCCTCCGCAAGCTCCGGCCTCCTCAGGGAGCAGGGGGTGGCGCCTCCGCAAGCTCCGGCCTCCTCAGGGAGCAGAAGTTGGCTCGCTTCGCTCGCACCTCAGAATTGTCGTACCCACGGCATAGCGTGTGCACGACTGACACCGGGACGAGGGGACTTCGATGCCGAGCAGGATCGCTGCATTTCAGAACCACGACGCTGCGACGCTCACCGGTTATCTCGAAGTGTGTGAGGACCAGTGGGAGAACTGGCAGAGTCGAGCAAACGGCGCCCGGTTGGTAGCAGCCGATTCGCGGACCATCCGGTTCTACGACGACGAGGCCGCGTACTGGAGCCACTTCGCGGAGATGCTCCGTTCCGCGATTGCCGAGGTGGAGGCGTCGACTCGACGAGCAAGGCGCCGACGACCGGCGTGACGTACCGGAGCTGACCACGCCGGGGTCCACCCCCGCCAGGCCGCATCCGAAAAATCTTGGCGCAGCGTCGTCTCCGGGTCGTCCATCTGGTAAGTTGGGTCACACCCTCCACGATCGGAAGATGTTGTGACGGAAGCGAATAAGTCGGCCCGGCGACCGGCGTACCAGGTCGTGGCCGATGCGCTCCGGGTGCGCATCCTGGCGGGAGAACTGACCCCCGGTACGCGGTTGCCACCCGACACAGAGTTGCGGGCCGAGTTCGGCGTGGGGCAGAGCACCGTCCGCGAGGCCATCCGGTCGCTCGCCAGCGAGAATCTCGTCCACACGACGCGCGGGGTCACCGGTGGAACGTTTGTCGCCACCCCCGACATCAGCCAACTGAGCGCTCACCTCGAAGCCGGGGTCACGCTGCTGGCGGCGGCCGAGGGCGTGACTGTCGACCAACTGATGGAGGTCCGGCAGCTCACCGAGGTCCCGGCCGCCGGCGTGGCCGCGTACCGCCACACCGACGCACACCTGGAAGAGTTGCGCGCCACCATCTTCGACGCCTCGGGCGAGATCGGTCCGGAGGTGTATGCGAACAACCAGGAGTTCCACCGCGTGCTGCTCCGGGCCGCCGACAACCCGCTGCTCGACCTCATCACCGTTCCGGTCTTCCGTGTGATCGGCAGCCGCTTCAGCCGCGACGCCGCTCCCGAGGACTTCTGGAAGTGCGTCGACGAGGACCACCGCGCCATCCTCGACGCTGTTGAGAAGAGGGACTCCATGACCGCGATGACCCTCATGCGCCGCCACCTCGACCATCTGGGTGACGTCTACAAACAGATGGACCTGCTCAGGCGCCAGGGTTGAGCAGGCTCAGCCGCTCGAGCTCATCAGACACCCACCCGCACCGGCGGGAGTCGTCGATGCCAGTCGGTGTGTGCCTGAAACTGCTCGGCGAGAGCGAACAGGGTTCCCTCGCCGCCCTTGGCCGCGGTGAGCTGGGCCCCGATGGGCATGCCGGACGGGTGCACCCCCACCGGCAGCGCCAGCGTCGGGCCGTCGTGCAACGACCACGGATAGGTGAGCTGCCCCATTCGACGGGCCTGCGCCACAACGGCTTCGCCGCCACCTAGCTGCGGGACGTCTCCGGGCATGGCCGGGGTGAGGACCACATCGACCTCGTCGAACAGCTCGGCCGTCCCGGCACGGAACACATCCCGCAGTCGGCGGGCGCCGGTCACCTGATCGTCGGAGATGTTCAGCCCAAGCCGGATTCGCTCGCGTGTCGCGGGCTGGAATCGACTCGGCTCGTCGCGCAGCCGCTCCGCGTGAATCTTGGCCAGATCCGAATAGATGAGGGTGTACACGACGTCCTGAGCGGTCTCGCTGTGGCGCACCGGGACGTTCTCGACGCGGTGGCCGAGTTCGCGAAGCAGGTCCGCGACACCCGCCACGGCATCGCGTACGGCCGGATCCACGTCGTCGGTGACGAACGGCCACGGCACCGAGATCCGCAGCGGCCCGGTCCGCAACGGTGCCGGGTCGGCGCCGGCGAGCACCGCGTAGGCGTCCCGCAGCTGGGAGGCCGATCGTGCCAGTGGACCGACGGTGTCGAAATCCGCGCTGACCGGGAAGATCCCGGACATGTCGAGCACGCCGACCGAAGGCCGCAGACCGGTGACGCCACAGCACGCGGCGGGCAGGCGGATGGATCCGCCCGTGTCGGTACCGAGCGAGACGTCGACGACTCCCGCCGCCACCGCGACACCGGAACCGCCGCTCGATCCGCCCGGCACACGCGTCGGGTCCCACGGGTTCACCGGCCCGCCCGAGGCCGAATTCTGACTCGTCACACCGACCGCGAACTCGGCGAGGTTCAACGTCGAGGTGATCGTCGCACCCGCACGCTTCAACGCACCGACACAGACTGCATCGGACTCCGCCACCCGGTCGGCGAAGTACTCCGACCCACAGGTGGACGGCACCCCGCCGACCTCGATGTTGTCCTTCACACCGATCCGCACCCCGGACAGCGGGCCGGACTCAACCCCGGGGTCGACGCCGAGCTCCTCGGGCACCCACGAGATGACCGTGTTCAAATGCTCAGCGAGAGAGACGATTTCGGCAGAGGAAGTCCCGCCCGCGCCGGGAGCGGAACGAGCGGGCGGAATGCCACCGACGCCGGAAGGGCCGGCGACAGAATCACCGGCCCTTCCTGTCGAACTGTTCAGGACGCCACCCGCGACGAGCGCAGCTGCTCGGTGGCCGCTGCGTCGACCGTCCAGTCGTCGGTGTTCACGACGACACCGTAGTCCTGGCGTGCCTCCTCGGCGGTGAGGTACTCGTCCCACACGTCGGAGAGGACGGCGAACGGGTCGCGCAGGAACGGATCGCCGAAGCCGCCGCCCGACGGCATCCGGATCTCGAGACGCTCGCCCTCGCGGATGACCTCCTGGGTCACCTTGGAGAACAGCACCTCCTCGTCCGGGGTACCGGGATTGCGGACGAAGGATCCCGACGCGCCGTCGCCGCCGCCGAGAGCGCCGGCGGGCGGGTCGGTCCGGTTGTCGGCTTCCGACCCCAAGAAGGTGTCGGTCTGCATGTACCAGGTCCGCACGCTGCCGATGCCGCCGCGCCACTGCCCGGGAGCCGGTGACTCGTCGCGGAGTTCGTAACGCTCGGCACGCATCGCGTGGTTGAGCTCGAGTTCCTCGATCGGGTTATTACGAGTATTGGCCATCAGGGCGTCGACGGCGTCCATGCCGTCCTTGCCGTTACGGGCGCCGTAGGAACCCTCGTTGATCTCGATGTACACCCAGTACGACTCGCCGTCCTCGGCCAGACCGGAGTAGGCGATCGCGCACAGGGCGGCCGACGAACCGGCGATCGCCCGCTCGGGCAGCACCGGCGCGAGCGCCAGGTTGATCGAGTCGAAGATGCGGTTCACCTGGGAGAAGCGTGCAAAGCACGACGCCGGGAAGTCCGGGTTGAAGATCGTGCCCTCCGGCGCGTAGGCGCGCACCGGACGGAAACAACCGTCGTTCTGCGGGACGAACTCCTCGGTGAGGTGCTCGTCGAGCAGGATCGTGCGGATGGCGCTGACCGCGACCGGCAGCACCGAACCCTCGAACGGCACGTTGAACGCGGTCGGCACCTGGTCGTTCGAGCCGGTGAGGTCGATGAGGACGTCTTCGTCCTCGACCTGCACGCGCACCGCGACCTTCAGCGGCACACCGCGGTTCTTGCCGTCGTCGTCGAGATAACCGATCGGTGCTTCGTAGCTGCCGTTGGGGATCTGACGGATCCGGCTGCGCAGCATCTCTTCCGAGTAGTCCATCCACCGGTCGGCGGCGGACATCACGACGTCGAGGCCGTACTTCTCGAGCAGCTCGACGAACCGCTTCTCGCCGATTCGCGAGCACGCGATGAGGGCCTCGAGGTCGCCACGGTTCTGCTCGGGGGTACGCACGTTGTCCAGGATGTGCTGGATCAGCATGTCGTTGCGGACGCCGCCGTCGTAGATCTTCATCGAGTCCATCAGCTTGCCCTCGGCCCAGACGTCGACGACGTCCATGCACAGGCCGGGGAAGTTGCCGCCGATGTCGGAGACGTGTCCGGTGCAACCCGCGAAACCGATGTGCTCACCCTCCCAGAAGATCGGGATGATCACGCCGTAGTCGGGGGAGTGCGCCGCACCGTGATACGGGTGGTTGTGCAGGATCACGTCACCCGGCTTGTAGGTCCCGGCGAGCTTGCGATTCACGCCACGGATGTAGGCGGGGATCGAACCGCAGTGCATCGGAGTCGAATCCGACTCGCACAGTTCGCGACCGTTGACGTCGAAGATGCCCGCGCCGAGATCCTCGGACTCGCGGATCAGGCTCGAGTACGCCATCCGGTAGAGGACCTGGGCCATCTCCTTGGCCATCGAGTTCAGCGCACCACCGATGACGCGCAGCGTGATCGGGTCGACCTCGACGGTGTTCCATGTCCGGTTCGCCTCGGCGGCAAGCGAAACGCCGTCCGTGGGCATCAGGGCCTTCGCCATGTCAGGCGCTCCTCTCGATGATGATGTGGCCCACGGCGTCGACCGTGGCCTTCTGTCCGATGCCGACGATGGTCGTCGAGTCGAACTGCTGGACGATGGCCGGGCCCTCGAAGGTGTTGCCCGCCTTGAAGAGTGCGCGATCGTAGACGGGGGTGTCGACCCATTCCGGATCAGCCGAATCGTTCTTCCAGAAGAGCGCGCGGGTGGTCTTCTTGATCGCGGCCGAGGCGTCCGCGTCGCCCTTCTCGATCTCGGCGATACGGATGTGCTCGACCGCGCCGACACCGGTCACGCGGATGTTGACCAGCTGGACCGGCTTGTCGTCGAAGCGCTGCGAGTAGGTGCGGCCGTGCACCTCGTGGAAGGTGGCCGCGGTCTGCTCCACCCAGTCGGCGGTGATGTCCCCGGCGGGTGCGGGCACCCGGAGTTCGTAACCCTGTCCGACATAACGGCAGTCGACGCTGCGCTCGAGGGTGATCGCGTCCTCGGCGATGCCGTCGGCCCGAAGCTGGGCCACGGCCTGCTCGGACAGCCGGTCCATCTCACGACGCAGCAGGTCGAGGTCGGGCTCGGCCGACGAGGTCCACACGGTGGTGGGGACCTCATAGCGGACGTCGGTGGTCAGCAGGCCGACCGCCGAGGTGATCCCGGGATGGCCAGGGACGATGACGCGTGGGATGCCCAGGTGCTCGGCGATCTGCCAGGCGTAGAGCGGCCCGGCGCCGCCCTCCGCGACCAGCGAGAACTCACGCGGGTCATAGCCTTTGCGGACCGAGTGCAGCGAGATGGCCTCGGTCATCGAATGGGCGAGGATCTGGAAGATGCCCATGGCGGCATGCTCGAGATCGGCGCCGAGCTTGTCGGCGATGTGGGTCCTGACCGCCTCGGTGGCGAGCTCCGGCTTGACCTCCATGGTTCCCGACAGGAAGCTGTCGGCGCCCAGCCAGCCCATGACCACCATCGCGTCGGTGGATGTGGGCTCGGTGCCGCCGCGGTTGTAGCAGGCCGGTCCGGGCATCGCGCCCGCGCTGCGCGGCCCGACGCGGAACATGCCGCCCTCGTCGATGCTGGCGATCGAGCCGCCGCCGGCGCCGATGGTGTCGACCTCGGCCATCGGGACCATCGCGTGGTAGTCGCCGATGCGGGTGTCGAGCAGGTGCTTCATGCGGAGCTTGCCGTCAGGCGCGACGCCGATGTCGGCGGAGGTGCCGCCGACGTCGAGGGTGATGACGCTCGGATAGCCCGACGCCTTGCCGATGAAGCAGCCGCCGAGCAGACCTGCGACGACGCCGCTGGTCAGGAGCGAGACGGGCACCTCGCTCGCGCTGCGGGAGGTGACCAGTCCGCCGGCGGAGGTCATCAGGTGGACGTCCTCGCCCACCTGGGCGGCCTTCGCCTTGCCGGCCAGGTTCTCGATGTAGCGCGAGGTCTTGGGACCGACGAAGGCGTTGAGAGCCGTTGTGGAGAACCGCTCGTACTCGCGGTACTGGGACGCGACGTCGCTGGAGAGCGAGACGAACACGCCGGGGTACTCCTCGGCGATGATCTCGCGGACGCGACGCTCGTGCGTCGGGTTGCGGTAGGCGTGCAGGAACGCAACCGCGATGGCCTCGACGCCGCGCTCACGGAGCAGCGCGACCTCGCGTCGGACGGCGTCCTCGTCGAGCGGGGTCAACACGTTGCCGGCCGCATCCATCCGCTCGGCCACGGTCCGCCGGTTGCGGCGGGGCACGAGTTGCCACTTCTGCCAGGGCAGATCCTGATAGTTGGAGTAGTTCAGGGGGCGCTTCTTACGCGCGATGTGCAGGAGGTCCCGGAACCCGTCGGTGGTGATCATGCCGACGTCGCTGCCGTTGTGCTCGAGCACGATGTTGGTGGCCACGGTGGTGCCGTGGAAGAACATCTCGATGTCCGCGACGTCGATACCCGCGCGTTCGGCGAGCACCCCGATCCCGTCCATCGTGCCGATCGAGGGATCGTGGTTGGTCGACGGCGTCTTGTGCACCGTGACCGTCCCGTCGTCGTCCCACAGGACCAGGTCGGTGAACGTGCCGCCCACATCCACGCCGATTCGCTTCATCGAAACTCGCTTCCTCTTTTCATGCTGTCACCCGGGGCGGGGCGGTGTGGCCGCCGACGATGACCGGAGTGATCTGAGCCATAGATGCGCTCGGGAGCATCATGCAATACATCCGATGGTTTCGGCAACACTTAGGACGAATCTCAGCGAACGACCAGGAAGTAGGACACCTTGACGGCATAAAAATCAGAGGTTTATGGTGGGCCGCGTCACGGTGTCAGCCCGTTCTGCACGACGCCGCACCCCTCAGGAGGACCATTGACCACCCATCCCGCCACGCTCGGACGCTTCTTCGAGGACTACGTCGTGGGCGACGTCTACCAACACCCGATGGGCCGCACCATCACCGACACCGACAACGCATGGATCACGTGCCTGTCGATGAACACCAACCAGAACCACTTCAATGAGCACCTGGCCGCGACGAACCCCATCACCGACGGCAAGGTCATCGTGAACTCGGGCTTGACCATCGCCCTGGTGCTCGGACTCTCGGTCATCGACATGAGCCAGAACGCGGTGGCCAACCTGCAGTTCACCGACGTCAAGCTGGCCCACCCGGTGTACGTCGGCGACACCATCTACGCCGAGAGCATCTGCACCGACCTGCGTCTGTCGAAGTCGCGCCCCTACGCGGGGATCGTGTCGATGGTCACGCGCGGGGTCAACCAGGACGGTGAGGTCGTCATCTCCTGGAAGCGTTCGGTGATGGTCGCGACCCGCGAGAGCGGCATCGGCCAGAACTACTTCCCCGAGGTCAAGGCGCCGGCGCTCACCGAACTGACCGCCGGCAGCGCTACGGAGGCCGTCCGATGAGGCCGCTCGAGGACGTCCGGATCATCGCGATCGAGCAGTACGGCGCGGGCCCGTTCGGCAGCGTCCACCTCGCCGATCTCGGTGCCGATGTGCTCAAGATCGAAGAACCGAAGTCCGGCGGCGACGTCGGACGCTACGTCCCGCCGTACAACTCCGGCGAGGACTCACTGTTCTTCGAGACCTTCAACCGCAACAAGCGCAGCCTCTCTCTCGACCTCGGAACACCCGGCGGGCGCGGGGTTTTCGAGGATCTGGTGCGGACCAGCGACGCGGTGTACTCGAATCTGCGCGGCGACGTCCCGGCGAAGATGAAGATCACCTACGACGATCTCAAGCATTTGAACCCGGCGATCGTGTGCTGCAGTCTCACCGGCTTCGGCATGACGGGGCCGCGGGCGAAACAGCCCGGCTACGACTACATCCTGCAGGGCCTTGCGGGCTGGATGGACCTCACCGGTGACCCGGACGGACCGCCCACCAAATCCGGTCTGTCCCTTGTGGATTTCTCCGGCGGGTTCGTCGCCGCCCTGAGTCTGCTGGCCGGTCTGCACGCCGCACGACGCGACGGGGTCGGCGGTGACTGCGACGTCTCGCTGTACGACACCGCGGTCTCGATGCTCACCTACCCGGCGGCCTGGCACCTCAACGCCGGATACCGTCCCGGCCGGACCAAGAACTCCGCTCATCCCTCGCTCGTCCCGTTCCAGGCGTTCGAGGCCGCCGACGGCTGGTTCGTCGTCGGCTGCGCCAAGGAGAAGTTCTGGGTTCGTCTCACCGAGGCGATCGGCCTGGCCGAACTACTCGACGACCCGCGGTTCACCGACTTCGCCGCACGCGGTCAGCACAAGGACGAACTTCTCCCGTTGCTGGAGAAGCGGTTTGCCGAGGGCACCGTCGAGCACTGGGTGGAGGTGCTCACCATCGCGGGCGTGCCCACCGGACCGATCAACGACGTCGAACAGGCCCTCACCGAGGAGCACACCCTCGCACGCGGACTCATCGCGACGACCGAACACGAGGTGTGGGGTGAGGTCCGCCAGGTCACGTCACCGGTGCGCTTCGGCGCCGAGCAACCCGAGTATCGTCGGGCACCACATCGCAACGAGAACTTCGACGAGGTGATGAGCCTGTTGGGATACAGCGCGGACGACATCCGGGGTCTCGTCGACGGCGGTGCGTTCGGTGCCGTCGCCCAACAGGCCAAGCCGTGACCGCCCGCCGACTCGCGAGTTGGGCTGCCGGCCTGAGCCTCGACGCCATTCCGGAGAAGACCCGGCGCGCCGCGCTCCGGCACCTCCTCGACGGTCTCGGCAACGGGATCGGTGCCCGACGCCGTGACCAGGGCGGGCCGGGACTGTCCGTGGCGCGCGGCCTCGGCGGTCCGGCGCAGGCACATCCACTCGGGGACGCCGAGGCGATCTCCGCACCCGCGGCGGCCTTCGCGAACGGTGTGCTGATGCACGCGCTCGACTTCGACGACACACACGCCGGCGCTCTCGTGCATCCGACGACCGTTGTGGCGCCCGCGGTTCTCGCAGTCGCCGAAGAGGTCGGCGCCACCGGAGCGCAGGCGGTGACCGCACTGGTCGCCGGGCTCGAGGTCGCGTGTCGCCTGGGTGCGGCGGCTCCGCACGGGTTTCATGCCCGGGGCCTGCACGCGACCGCAGTGGTCGGACCCCTCGCCGGGGCCGTGGCCGCCGGACTCCTCTACGGTGCCGACGCCGACGTGCTCACCGATGCGATCGGTATCGCGGCGTCGTCGTCGGGCGGGTTGCTGGAGTTTCTCGACACCGGCGCGAACACCAAGACCCTTCACCCGGGCAACGCCGGTTTCAGCGGCGTGCTGGCCGCGCGGCTGGCCGTGGCGGGGGCGAGCGGACCGGAGTCGGTGCTCGAGGGGCGACGTGGCCTGTACCGCGCGCTCGCCGACCGCGACATCGACCCGGACACCATCGTCGCTCACCTCGGAACCCGTTGGGAGAGCGCCACTATCGGGATCAAGCCGTACCCGAGCTGCCAGCTCATGCACGCCTCGCTCGACGCCGTGGCCGCCGCCCTCGCGACCGCGCGGGAGGACGGCGTCGACCCAGCGCCGCAACGGATCACGAGTATCTCCGTCGATGTACACCCCGACAGCCTTGACATCGTCTGCGGACCCGGGACCGGGACCCGCGCACCGCGCAGCGTCTACGACGCGAAGTTCGACCTCCCGTGGAGCGTCGCCGCACTGGTCCACGACGGTGCGGTGACCGTCGACACCTACGCCGAACACTCGATCGCGCGATCCGAGGTCGCGACGACCGCCGGTCTCGTCGAGGTCGTCTCTGTACCCGATGACCGCCCGGCCGCCGACGCCGCCGGCCGGGCGGTCATCACCTTCGAGGACTCCACGCGCGTCGTCGGCGAGGTCCCGTGCAGCCGCGGGACGTCGGGACAGCCCATGGACGACGACGCGGTCGCCGAGAAGTTCCGGGGCAACACCGGCGGGGGAGACCACACCGAAGCTCTCGTCGACGCGGTCTTCGGTCTGTGCGACGCACCGTCGGTGGCGCCGCTCACCGAACTCGCGGCCGCCATCGTCGCGGCCGGCTGAACGCTCGCCCCTGCCCGGGATCTCCCGGCCTTTCATCCTCACAGTACGGAGAACACAATGGATTTCAGCTTCACCGAGGAACAGCGCGACTTCCGCGCCGCCCTGCGTCAGCTCGTCGACAAGGAGATCATCCCGGTCGCCAACGAGTGGGAACGCACTGGTCGCTATCCGACCGAGATCGTCGACCGGTTGCGTGAGATGGGTCTGTTCGGGATCACCACACCCGAGGAGTACGGCGGCCTCGAACTCGACATGGTGTCGTTCACGCTCGTGTACGAGGAACTCGCGCGTGGCTGGATGGGCATCGCCGGCATCCTGGGCAGCCACAATCTGTCCTGCTGGATGATCGCGCGCCACGGCACCGACGAGCAGAAGGCACAGTGGCTCCCACGCCTGGCGAGCGGTGAGTGCCGCACCGGCATCGGCCTCACCGAACCGGGGGCCGGGACCGACCTGCAGGGCATCAAGACCACCGCCACCAAGGACGGCGACGACTACGTCATCCGCGGCACCAAGACCTGGATAACAAACGCTCGGCACGCGAATGTGCTTCCGGTGCTGGTGAAGACGGACCCGACCGCCACTCCGGCACACAAGGGCATGAGCATCCTGCTGGTGGACACCACGACTCCCGGCTTCGAGGTCCAGCGTGACATGGGCAAGCTCGGCTACAAGGGCACGGAGTCGTGCGAGATCTTCCTCGACGAGGTGCGCGTCCCGCAGTCGACGCTGCTCGGCGGCGTCGAGGGTCGCGGTATGCAACAGGCCCTGTCGGGCCTCGAGATCGGGCGCCTCAACATCGCCGGACGCAGTGTCGGGATCGCCCAGGCGTCCTACGACGCAGCGTTGAACTACTCGCGGGAACGGACCGCGTTCGGCAAGCCGATCTCGGACTTCCAGGCGATCCAGCTCAAGCTCGCCGACATCGCCACCCAGCTGCAGGCCGCCCGCTTGATGACGTATTGGGCTGCGGCGAAGGCGGATTCGGGCGCTCGCGTCGACGGTGAGGCCGGCATGGCCAAGTACTTCGCGTCCGAGACGGCGATCTCCGCAAGCCTGGAGGCGATGCGGATCCACGGTGGTTACGGCTACTCGACGGAGTTCAACGTCGAGCGCTACTACCGCGACGCCCCGCTCATGTCCATCGGCGAGGGCACCAACGACATCATGCGCACCGTCATCGCCAAGGCCCTGGTCAACGGCACCGTCACCGTCGGATGACGCCGGCGCTGATCTTCCTGTACGTCCCGGGCGACCGGCCGGAGCGGTTCGACAAGGCGGCAGGTTCTGGCGCCGATGCGATTGTCCTTGACCTCGAGGACGCGGTCCCGCTCGCCGGGAAGGACACCGCGCGCATAGCGGTCGGCGAATGGCTGGCGAGCCGAGACCGTGCGGGTGTGCCCGCCTGGGTGCGGGTGAACCCGGGCCCCGAGTTGCTGGACGACCTGACCATGGCGGTCCGGGCCGGCGCCGACGGGGTCTGGCTGCCCAAGGTCGACGACGCGGCGACCCTCGACCGTGTGGACGGTCTGCTGACGGAACTGGAAACCGAGTTCGGCGGCCCGCGAACGCCGGTGTCGCCGCTCATCGAGACCGGTGCCGGCCTGTGCAACGCGGCCGCGATTGCAGCGGGCCCGCGGGTGGCGTTCGTCCAGATCGGCGAGGTCGACCTTGCCGCGGATCTGGGTGTCTCACCAGTGGTCGGCAACGAATTACTCTGGGCACGTTCGCAAGTGGTCGCAGCGTCGGCGGCGGCGAAGATCCGCCCGCCCCTGGCGGCGGCGTCGCCCTCGATCGGTGATGACGCCGCGTTCGAGGTCGAGACCAGGCAGCTGATCGGTCTCGGGTTCTTCGGACGGGCCTGCATCCATCCGCGTCAGATCGCGCCCGCGCGATCCGGCATGGCGCCATCCGAGTCCGAGGTGGCCACGGCTCGGGATGTCCTGTCCGCTTTCGACGCGGCCGGTGGTGGCGCGGCGACCGACAGCGCCGGCCACCTCATCGATGAAGCCGTCGCGCGGATCGCCCGGAGAACTCTCGCCCGGCAGCCAACGTAATATCGGTGACGCCGGGTCGGGGGACTCCGCGGTTCCCGCTCGGCGTGCCGGACCCGACACCTCACGCGACATCGAAACGGAGACAGACATGGTGGACACCATCTTGTGGCAGGCGATTCAGGACAACGAGCTGGCACTGGCGGTCCTGCAGTACGTGTTCTCGGGCGTCAAGTAGGCCACCTGCGGTCATCCGGGGCAGATTCCGGCGAACTCCGGCGGGCCCGGGGGTTGACGCGCAGGGATCACCGACGAACCCCGGGTGAAGGCTCGGTGAAGTCTGCTCGAGGGGACACCCCGTACCGGGCCGTCATCCGCGGTTACTGGGGTGAGCCCGGAACGACAGAGACCAAGACCGTCACGTTCTACAGCTGACCCGACCCATCCGGTACCGAGCCGCCGGTCGCTCTCCCGAGCGGCCGGCGGTGTGCTGTGTCGGGAGTCGACCTTTTGTACACACATTCCCGGTGCGATTTCGGAAAGAGCTGAGCGACGATTTCGGGACGCATTACCGGGATCATTTCGCGAATTGGTCAGCTCGTCCGGCGTCGCCAGAAATGTCCGCTAATGTTTAGCAATGCTCACTGGCGCACGCGGAAATCGATGGCAGATCCGACTCGCCGCGGCAGCACTTGTGCTGGTCGTGGCCGCAGGTCTGTCCATCGTCTCGTCCGGCCCGTCCGCGGCGGCGCCGGTGGTGAACCCTCAGGCCGGAAAGGTCGTCGCGCACGCCGATTTCCAGGTCCGGCGAGACGGTTTCTCGTTCGAGAACTGGGGACCGAATGATGCGCTGCACACCCGCGGCCTGAGCATCGAGGGCATGCGTGCCGTCTTCGGTGACGAGGTCTGCGCCCGCATCGTGCTCGGGGTGTGTTCGCCGACGACGGTGGCCGAACTCGTGCAGCAGGAATTCAACGAGTCGATGTCGGGCGGGCACTGCTTCGGAATGGCCGCACTCGCCGGACTGTATGCCACCAAGCGACTGAACCCGTTCCCGTTGGCGATGCCGTGGCAGTCCGTCTACAGCATCCGCCCGTCGGCACCGCTCGACGAACTCATCGCCCGGATGTTCATCACCCAGGGGTTCCCGCCCACCGACCTGGCGCAGTCCGAGGTCACGGTCACCCAGGCACTGTCCCGTCTGCGGTCGGCGTGGGCGCGCAACGACAACTACGTCTTGGCGATCTACACCGACGAGGAACAGAGCGCCGGACACGCCATCAACCCGATCGCGATCCGCGACCTCGGGCAGGGCAAGCGCGGCATCGTCGTGTACGACAACAACTTCCCCGGTGTCGAGAAGATGATAGTCGCCGACCCCGCCGCGAACAGTTGGTACTACTCGACCGCGACCAATCCGTCGGAGCCGACCCTGCTGTTCCAGGGCTCCCCGCTCAACAAGATGATGCTCGTCCCGTTGGCGCCGATCCTGGCACGTCACCAGGATCCGGAACTGCGCAGTGACGAGACCGTGGTCATCGTCTCGGACAACAACGGTGGCGCGCGCGGCGCAGGCGACGTCGACTGGGACGTGCGGGTCACCGACCCCGCCGGTCGTGCGATCCCGGGCGTCGACAAGAAGATCCTCTTCAACAACGACAACTCCGCGACCTTCACGGTGCCTGCCAACCGCAAGTTCAGGATCATCGTGGACGGGGTGGAAGCGGGTCGTACCGCGGACATCGACGCCACGGTGCTCAGTGCGGGCGGCGTGGTCGCGATGGGCGATCTCGAGGTGCCCGCAGGCGCCGTCGCCGTGATCGACGCCGATCCGGCGCGTCACGGGATGAGGGTGACCTCGTCTGCGCCGTCGACCGCGGAGTTCGAGGTCGCGACCGAGGATTCGCTGCGCTCGTTGTCGACCGAGACGTCGCAGCTGGCAGTCGGCCCGGGATCGGCGGTGTCGGTCGGAACCGCGAGTACCGGTGTCACCGTCCGGTCGGAGGGACGGGCGCAGCGACTGCGTCTGGAGGTTGAACGAAGTGACACCTTCACCGATCGGATCGCCGTCAGCCCGACGTCGATCTCGCTGCCCGCGGGCGCGACGGTCATGGTGCCGGTGAACCTGTGGCCCGGGTTCGGACCGGTCCCGGCGACCGTTCGTAGCGGTCCGTCGATCACCCCTGTGCCCCTGAGCATGCGGTGAGGAATACGTCGGGCGGTGGCCGCCTCGCACTGGCCGTCCTGGCCGCGACTGTGGTGGCGTTGTCCGCGTGTGCGGACGGAACGACGCCCGTCTCGACCTCGAGCAGCAGCGCCACGGCCGCCCCGGTCGAGTATCTCGACGAGGTGACGGTTCAGCGGGTGCGGTACCCGACCCCGGATGACGGTGACACAGACCAGAATTGGGCCGAGCTGTATCTACCCGCGGGTGAGCAGCGGGTCGATTCGATACCGCTCGTGGTCCTCGTCCACGGTGGCGCGTGGCAGAGCGCCCTGGGCGCCGATGTCTTCGAGCCGCTCGCGCGCGACCTCGCCGGCCGCGGGATGGCCGTCTACAACATCGAATACCGCCGTGTCGGCTCGGGCGGCGGATGGCCGACGACGTTCCGAGACGTCGCGAGCGCCCTCGATCACGTCGTCGTCGTGGACCGGCAGTTTCCGCAGATCGACACCGACGACGAGCTGATCGTCGGGCACAGTGCGGGCGCCCAGCTCGCGGTCTGGGGCGGCACCCGGCACAAGCTCGACGACGACGAGGTGGGCGCGCGGCCGCTGTTCCGCCCGACCCGGGTTGTCTCGCTCGCCGGTCCACTCGACATGACCTATGCGGCAACGCATGGCGACGACCGCATCGTGACCGCCCTCGGAGGCACCCCGGCGCAGGTTCCGCAGCGGTACACGATGGTCGATCCCATCCAGAACATCGACCCCGAGACTCCGGTGGTCGCCGTTCACGGAACGGCCGACCGCATGGTCTCGCCCGCGAACTCGGAACGGTACGTCGCCGCTGTCGTGCGCGAAGGCGGGGAGGCCGAGGCCGTTCTCATCCGTGGCGGCAACCACGGATCGGTGGTCACCTCGGACGCACCCGAGTACCCGCGGGTCCTCGACATCATCACCGGGGCGTCGGCGGCCGACGTGCAGGACGTGGCCTGAGCGGGTACTCGACCACCGTGACCGTCGCGACTGCGGGGCCGGCTCAGAAGGCCACGAGACTCGCTGCCGGCGTGTACTTCTCCCGCCTGATCCGGCGCGGGGGCATCCGTCGCCGCTTGAGGGCCCGGACCCCCGCCTCGACCATCGCGGGCGGGCCGCAGAGATATGCCGCGTGGTCGCGGCAGGAGTCGAAGTCCGCCACCATCGCATCACCGACGTAACCTGTGCGGCCAGACCACTGTTGGCGACTGAGACAGGGCGTGTACCGGACGTTTGGGTGCTCGGTCGCGAGTGCGCGCCAGAAGTCGACGTCGTACAGTTCGGCCTCGGTGCGGACGCCGTGGTAGACGTGGATCTCGCGATCGGGGTCGGTTTCCAGCGCGGCTCTTGCGATCGCCTTCAGCGGCGCGAGGCCCGTACCCCCGGCGAGCAGGATGAGTCCGACTCCCGGCTCGTCCTCTCGATGACAGAAGTCACCCCAGGGCCCCGTCATCGACACCGACGATCCGACGGTCAGCGAATCGAAGATCCACCCGTCGGTGGCCAGACCGTCGGGTTGCCGGCGGATGTGGAACTCGAGGGTGCGGGATTCGCTGGGCGGGTTGGCCATCGAGTACGGACGTGTCTGGTCCGTGCCCGGGATCGACAACTCGACGTACTGGCCCGCGGTGAACTCGAACGGGTCGTCGAGCGACACCGTCACGGAGACCGTGTCGTCGGCGACCGTGGTGAGGGAGCTGACGGTTCCGGCGAGATCGCGCAACGCGTGGTGGTGCGCGCCGGACTCGTCCGCGGGTGGTTCGACGACGATGTCGGTGGTGGGCGTCGACTGACACGACAGCACGTATCCCTGGTCCCGCTCGCCGTCGGACAGCACGGTGTCGGGGGTCGGCGGCGCGTCCACCATTCCGCCGGTGACGCGTACCTTGCAGGTACCGCAGGTTCCCTGGTTGCAGGAGTTGGGAATCCACACACCCTGACGTAGCAGGGCATCGAGAACCCGCTGCCCGGATCCGCAGGTCACCGAGGTCGTAGGCGTGTCGATGCGGAAGGTCGTCGGGTCGGACCGGGTCGTCGGGTCGGACATCGTCACACCTCCCAGACCGTATGCAACGACGTCGGGCCACGGAAACCCCAACCCCAGAACTCGACGTCGCTGCTGTCGTCGCGCTCGAGGTTCGGGATCGACTCGAACAGCTCCTCGAGTCCGATTCGGCACACGTGGTTGGCGAAGTAGATGCCGGCACACGCGTGGTTGCCGGCACCGAATGCCAGGTGAGGCAGGGGCGGTCGCGTGATGTCGTACTCCGACGGCGCCTCGTAGACCGAGTGGTCGTGGTTGGCCGATCCGTACGACATCAGGACCACCGAGCCCGCCGGCAGGTCGACGCCGGCGACCTCGGTGTCCGTCGTGCTGATCCGGGCGGTCGCCGACCAGATCGGCGACGTCCACCGCATGCCCTCGGAGATCGCGCGCGGGATGAGACCCGGCTCGTCGACGACTTGCTCGAACTGATCCGGGCGACTGAACAGACCGACGAGTGTCGACGCCATGGCGTGACCCGGCTCCTGCATCGCTCCGAGGAGGTAGACGTACAGCGTCGGATAGATGTAGTCGCGGTCGCGGGTCTGCCCGTCGGGCATCCCGTCGTGCAGCCAGTGCGAGATCGCGCTGTCGTCGGGATTCTCGATCCAGTTGTCGATCAGCGGATCGACGATCGACTGGATCTCCAGCTTCGCGGCGTCGGCCTCGGCGAAGCCGTCCGGGTTGGTGAACTCGCCGTTCTCGTCGACTCCCGCATTGGTGAACGACACCGACAGTTTGTGGAACCATTCACGCAACTTGTCGGAACTCACCGACTGGAGGCCGAGCAGGTCGCCGAGCGCGCGGACGCTGACGGGTTCGCAGTACTGGGCAACGAGCTCGGCGCGCCCCACATCCTCGAAGTCGCTCAGGTATCGGCGGGCGATGGGCCGGACGAGGTCGTCGATCCACCGGTCGACCTCCTGGGGCTGCAGGGCCGGGTCGACCATGGACCGCAGGTCCTCATGGATCGCCCCGTTGACCCCGATCACCGCCGGGTGTCCGAAGGTCCGCCCGCCCGCCTTGGTGATGACCGCCTCGAAGTCGGGGCTGGTGGCAATCGTCCGGCAGATGTCCGCGGTCGTGGCTACATAGGAGCCCAGGATCGGGATGTACGCGAGCGGTGCCTCGACGCGGAGACGCTCGTAGACGGGGTAGGGGTTGCGTTCGAGCTCGGTCATCGTGATGTCGTCGATCCACGACATGGTGCTGGTCATGGGTTCCTCCGCTGTGTTCGTCTCGAGGCCGGGGGTCTGCGCCGGCAGGCTGTCGGCGACCCGGTGCGAGGTGACACTAGGGACCGCCGGACCGGCGGTCGATACGGTTCGCGCGCCGGCGGCACCGATCGCGCGACGATGTGATCGCAGTCTCTGAGGAGGGTGGCGAGTGTGACCGGTCACCGGGTTGAATCGAGACGCGGGACCCTTGCGTGACCGGAGTACGAGGAAGACATCCATGCGGAGCACCACATCCACCAGTGACTGGGAGACGGCGCATCGTGCCGTCGAAGAGGTGTACTTCCCGCATGAGCTGACCGCGCTGTCGTCGCCGGATCAGCTGAATCTGAACCTGCAGACCGTCGAGCTGGGACCGGTCACGATCGGCAAGCTCAACTGGGGGACCGATGTCTCCATCTCCTGCGACTATCCGGGCGCCTACGAGATCAACATCCCGGTCCGCGGCGTCCTGGACTCGCGCGCCGGATCGGTGCAGACGACGTCCGAGGAGGGGACGGCCACGGTCTTCACCGCGGACCGCCCGTCGACGATCACCCGGTGGTCGGCGGACTGCGTCGTGGTCGGGGTGAAGTTCGACGCCGAGTACCTCGAACGTGAGGCCGACCGGGTCCGGGCGTCGGCGCTGCGTTCACAGTTGCGGCTGCCGGATCAGCTGGATCTCGCCGGACCCGACCAACAGGCATGGTTCGGGCTCGTGCGTGCATTGTCGGCTCAGGTGCGCGAACCCGCCGACCTCCTGTCGAACCCGCTGGTCGGACCGCAGCTGGCGAGCGCGATCAGCAGCGCGTTCCTCCTCGCTGTCTCTCCGGAAGAGGCGGGTACCGGTCTGCGCCCGCGGATGGTCAAGCGCGTGCTCGACGCGTTGCACGACGATCCCGGACGCGACTGGCGTCTGGCGGACATGGCCGAACTGAGCGGCTCGAGCCTCCGACGACTGCAGGAGGGCTTCGCCGAACACGTCGGTGCGAGTCCGACCCAGACGCTGCGGGACATCCGACTCGACCGGGCTCACCACGACCTCACCGAACCGGACAACACCGACACGGTGGCCGAAGTTGCTGCGCGATGGGGCTTTTCGAGCCCCAGTCGGCTGGCGGCCGCGTACAAGAAGCGCTACGGCATCCCGCCGTCGGAACACCGTCGGCGGTAGCCCTTTGGGACGTCCGGTCGAATCTGAGTCGGACCTTTGCAGTTCAGGCCCCATCGTGTCGTCGATCGGTTAGTTTCCGCACTGCGTGACCTCCGGACGTACCCATCGAAAGGCGCGGCCATGAAACGTCGCCATGCTCTGCTCGCCATCTTCTTCAGTCTTGCGCTGGCGGTGTCCGGGGGAGGGGTCGCGGCGGCCGCACCGAATCCCCTGAGATCGTTGGACTTCGGATCGCTGGGCGGGCCGGAGGCGGGTGGATGTTCCGCACAGTTGTTGTACAACGACGAACTGTTCGGTCCGAAGATTCTGGCGACCGATGCCCCGGTGGGTCCGCAGTTGAGGGGTTACGACCGGCTCGCGGGTCTGAGTCCGAGCGAGTTCCTGCAGACGTATCGGAAAGGGGACAAGTGGGACTATCCGGACCACGACGGATACACGCTGAACCCCGACGGGTCCGCCAAGAAGTCGGTGACCACCCTCAACCCGAACAAGCGGATAGATCGCTATGGTCCCGCCAATGGTCGCTTCCTGGCCCCCGCGGGCACGCACTACAAGAGGCGGGCGCTTCCGCCGGAGAACCTCGTCGACAAAGACAACCCTCAGTTCTGCAACTATCACGTGTACGTGGTCATGCGCCCGGTGAAGGTGTGGATCGGACGTATCGCCAAGGGCTTCGGTCAGCCGGGCGGCGGCATTCAATATCAGATCGACCAGCAGCTCCTCGATCCCGGGTTGATCGAGGACCATCGCGGATGTTTCAACGAGACAAGCGGTTTCGTCAACACCCAGTGGTTGCTGTGTTCGGGTGTGCTCGAGAGCGTCTTCCCCGGATGACGTCGGGCGCCGACGACCAGCTCGACCCCGAGATGCGCAGCCGGATAGCCGATCTCGCGGCGACGATGTCGGCGGAGCCGTCCGATGTGCCTCGCCTGGGTCACATCCCCGACGACGCGACGCCCTCGTGCGTGCGTGACTCGGACGGTGTGTGGCACTTGATCATCCGCGAACGCGGCACGGTGATGTTCGACCGGCAGTCCAGCGATCCAGAGGAGTTTCTGAGCTGGGTTGCGGTGGCGATCGCCGAAGCGGCGTCGTATCGGCTGCACTCGCCCGGCGCGCCCGACTATCTGCGCCGCATATGGGCAGAACAGTATCGGATGCTGACCGCGGCCGACCCGGAGTGGGCCCGTGCGTGGTTGGAGCGGACCCGGACAAGGTTGGTCGACCAGGGAGCCGACGATCGTGAACTGGCGCAACTGCCGGGCCGGCATCCCGGCTGAGACGAGGTTGGGAATCGGCGTCCACCGGTGTGGGCGGCGTAGCGGTGCAGGTTCGCTATCCCGAACTTGAAGACGATCGTAGGACCACCACGGTTGGTCGAGCTATCCTCATGCTCGTTCGACGATGCGGCACAGCCTGTTTCAGGCCGGTTATGTGGAGTCCACTCGAGTCCGAAGAGGGTCAGGGCGCGGGCCAGTTGTGGATCCGCGGCGTCAATGGGGGAGTGGTCGAGAACGCCGGAGTGGGGCTGATGTCGGGGTCGGCGGCGCGTTCATAGAGCGCCCACATGCGCAGCTGGTCGCCGTGTCGGGAGTCGAACTCGATCCCGTCGACCGCTGCATGGCCGTGGTCGGTGAGGGCGTAAATCCAGCGGGAGATGGCCTGGGTGAGCCCGCGGGGCCGGCCGTCCCGCAACGCGGCGGTGTCGAGGTCATCGAGCCCGTAGCGGATCGCGAGCGGCCGAAACACCGTCCGGAGGGTGGCGAGGCTGTCCGGGTCGGCGGGCACCGCGAACCGTCCGGTCAGGGTGCCGTGACCGATCATCCGTAGATCGCACCACGATCGCGGAACGTGGCCGGGCGGCAGCGCGGGGTAGTCCTGCTCGTCTTCCTCGTCGACGACGATGTCGTCGAGCTCGGCGATCAGTTGTGGGCTGGGTCGGGCGAAGGCGAGGACTTCGAGGTAGCAGGCCAGGGGAGTGTCGGCGCAGTACAAGGTGCGCCACACCCCCGTCGGGGTCGTCCCAGCGGCCGGCGAAGCGGTCGTCGGTGGCGTACTCCCATGGTGTCCACTCCCACGGGCTGGGCGCGTATCCGACTCGATATATGGGCGTGGCAGTCCGGATGCTGGTGGTGATCGGGCCGTGCGGGGTGCTGATCGTCGAAGGCTGTGGTTGGTTCATCCCACCGCGGCGAATTGGCGGGCGGCGGCGAGTACTTGCGGTCCGACGTCGGCGAGCTCGCCGTCGCGCAACAGCAATGCCGGCGCCCGGTCGTCGAGGACCGGGTTGAGGCCCTGGAACCAGGCTTGTGCGACGGCGGGGGTGTCGCGTTCGGTGATCAGGCGGGCGGCGCGGTAGGCGATCCGGAGCCGTTCGACGTCCTCGGGGTTGGCGATGGTGCGGGTGCCGTCAGCCCATTGCCGCACCGCCCGGGTCTCGCTCACCCGACCCAGGTAGGCGACCAGCCGCGCGCCGAGCAGATCTCGCAACGCAGCCACCAGTTCGGGCTGCGACATACGAGCCGCCTCGGCGTAGGCAGCTAGTGTTCTGAGTCATTAATTCGTGTGCAGTAGTGGGCGATGGAGTCGAGGATCTGGTCAGCGGTCTTGACCCAC
>NZ_MVKV01000026.1:0-50639 GCF_002009645.1 Gordonia sp. IITR100
CACCCACCAGCACCACCCTGTGGGCTGCGAGATCGACTGACCGACAGCTAGAAGAAACTGGCTCTAGAACTGCCTGGACCGGCTATCGGGGACCTGCCACGGATGCATGCCGTGGTGCATGTCGAGGATGGCGAACCGGCCATCAACCTTGTGCAGCGCGACCCTCCGAAAGATGTCCGTCAGGGCGTCGGCATCGTCGAAGGTGCCCATCGATCCGTAGTCGATCCGCGCGCCGTCGCGGGCGAAGCAGCCGCGAAATGCGTCCGCGTCTTTGGCATCTGACGCTCGCCAGTAGCGGTACTTGAGTCGCTCGATCGCAGCGACGTGATCATGCTCCGAATCAGTCGTCATCGTCATCCGTTCTCAGCTGCGCAGGCCCCGCCCGCGGTCCGCTCGGGCGTCAGGGGCAGCCTATGTCCGATCGCACCAACCTCACGCGGATTCGCGGACACCGACCGGGCTGGTCTCCGGAAGGCAGCGCTCGCCCCGAGGATTCGGGACGCTACCGCGAGCTGGGACACGTTGGCCCCGCGGACGCCAGAACAGTGCGGCGTCATCCCGCATCCCCAAGGCCGACCAAAATTGTCAGTGGTCGATGCGATCATCAGTGAGTCATGAGGGGTTCTCGCCCCAGATCTGCGTTCGCTGTCAAATGCCTTACCGCCGTCGCTCTCTCGCACCACGAGCAGCGTCGTCGCCTACGGCTTCGGTGACAACACGATCGAGGCGGGTTGGAGGAAGGAAGACGGATGAAACTCTCTGCTGCGCTCGATGTCGAGGTCGTCGCCCACGAAGCCGCCGACGAGGTGACCGTGCTGCTCGAACTGCAGGCACCGGCCGGTCCCGTCACGGACCGGACACCCACAGCGTTCCAGGTCGTGCTCGACCGGAGCGGGTCGATGTCCGGCGCCCCACTCGCCGGCGCACAGAAAGCGCTCGCGAGCGTGGTCGCCCAACTCGACCCGACCGATGTGTTCGGGCTGGTCACCTTCGACGACGCGGCCGACGTCGTGGTCCCCGCCGGTCCACTCACAGACAAGCAGCGCGCGACCGATGCCATTGCTCGCATCGACGCCGGGGGCCTCACCGACATGTCATCCGGTTACCTACGCGCTCTGCAAGAGCTGCGACGCGGAACTACCACGGCAGGTATTCGAGGCGGGACCGTGCTCATCGTCAGCGATGGTCACGTGAATCAGGGGATCCAGGATGTCGACGCCCTCGCCGGCGTCACCGCGAAAGCCGCCGCGGACGGCATCGTCACCTCGACGCTCGGATACGGCCGCGGGTACGACGAGACGCTGCTGTCCGCGATGGCGAAGGCAGGCAATGGAAATCACATCTTCGCCGACGACCCGGATGCCGCTGGGGCGGCAATCGCTGGTGAGGTGGACGGGTTGCTGGCCAAATCGGTTCAGGCCGTCACCCTGACCGTGCGTTTCGTGCCGCAGGTGCAAAAGCTGGCCCTGTATAACGACCTCCCAGTCCACGAGACCGCTGAGCGCGAGTTGATGATCGAGCTCGGTGACCTGCATGCGCTGGAGCAGCGAAAGCTGCTGCTGCAGATAAAGGTCGACGGGCTCGCCGCGCTCGGGGTCACACAGGTCGCCGACTTAGAGTTGCGCTACGTGGAGACGGCCACGCTGACCGAGCACACGGTCACGCTGCCTATCTCGGTCAACGTGGTGCCGGGCGATGAGCTGGGTCATCGGATACCCGATCCAAAGGTGCAGTCCGAGAAGCTCTACCAGGAAGGCCAGGCCGAGAAGCTCCGGGCGTCGCAAGCCTTCGAGCGTGGTGACATCGAGGGTGGCGAGTCGGCGCTCGGTGTAGCTCGGGCGCGCCTGACGGAGGCCGCCTCATTCTGCCCGCCCGAGGACCGCGAGGCCATCGATGGGGAGGTTGGTGCGCTTGACGTGCTTGCTGCCGATGTCCGTACGACAGGTGCCGGTTACGTGTCCAAGGCGACCCGCGACTCGTATCATCTCGCCAACCGGAAGCGTGGTCGGCGCCGGGACTGAGCTCGTTCTCGACGATCCTGTTCCCAGGTTCTGCCCTCAACGCCGACGACCCACCGCGTCGAGCGCGACCGAACTTTTCACCAGGAGGAACGATATGCACCTCACCACCGCCCAACTCGACCGCGCCGCAGGTGTTCTCCTCGGGACAGCCGCTGGTGATGCGCTCGGCGTTCCGTACGAGTTCGAGTCCCGCGTCCTGCGCAGCGACGAGGCGCCCCAGATGCTCGGCGGAGGTCTGGGCGACTTCGCTCCCGGCGAATGGAGTGACGATACGTCCATGGCGATGGCGATCGCCGACGTGGCGGCGACCGGTGCCGACCTCACCACGGACGAGGCGCTCGACGCCATCGCCGACAACTTCCTGCGCTGGTTCGACGGCGGACCCGCCGACATCGGCATCCAGACCCGGGCTGTTCTCAGCGCGACGAGGCGGCGGCTCAGCCGCGGTGGAGTCGGCGCGGGCGCGATCATGCGCGACGAGGCGAACGCCTACGCCGAGCAGCATCCGCACTCGGCGGGCAACGGTGCGTTGATGAGGACCGCACCCGTCGCGCTCGCGCACCTCGACGATCGGGGCGGCCTCGCCGACGCCGCTCGGCTCGTGGCCGGACTCACCCACGCCGATCCCCTCGCCGGCGATTCGTGTGTCTTGTGGTGCGAGGCGATCCGGGTGGCGGTCTCGGACGGACAGTTCGACGTCCGCGCCGGACTGGATCTGCTACCCGACGAGCGAGTCGACCGGTGGTCGGCATGGCTCGACGCTGCAGAGTCAGAGCCGCCGAAGTCGTTCTCGCCGAATGGGTTCACCGTTACCGCACTTCAAGCGGCGGCCGCGGCCATCACGCAGACCCCGATCCCCGACGCGATGCCGTGCCGTCACCTGCAGAGTGCGCTCGACACCGCAATCCGCGTCGGCAACGACACCGACACGGTGGCCGCGATCGCCGGCGGCCTGCTCGGTGCTCGATGGGGTGCAAGTGCGGTCCCGTGGTTCTGGCGTCATGCCGTGCACGGTTGGCCGGAACGCGACGGACGACCCAGCGATTCGCACGACCTGGTCTCGCGAGCAACCCTTGCGGTGCGCAACGGCGAACCCGACGGCAAGGGCTGGCCGCTGGTCGACGACGTCCAGTACTCCGAGCACGCATTCACAAACGCGGTCCCCCACCCGTTCGACGACGGTGTGCTGCTCGGCACGCATGCCACCATCGACCACAGTGCGGACGCCGTGGTGTCGATGTGCCGGGTCGGACGGCGCCAGGCATGCTTCGGCAAGGCAACCGAGTTTGTCGCGTCCCGGCTCATGGACTCAGGAGATCCTGCCGAGAACCCGAACCTCGAGTTCGTTCTTGCGGACACAGCCGACGCCGTCCGCGGCCTGCGTGCAGAGGGCAAGACGGTGTTGCTCCATTGCGTCGCCGGACATCAGCGGACGCCGAGCGTCGCGGTCGAGTATGGCGTGATGCTCGGACACTCGGTCGAGAAGGTGCGTGCCGCTGTGCTTGAGGCTATGCCTGGTGCACGCGGACGTGGGGTTGTCTGGGCGGCAGCGGGTGAGCCTCGGCCATAAGGACGGATACGTGGGCACCACTGGTGCCTGTGCAGATACACGAGAGGGAAGGTCTGTGATGTCCGGAGGAACATTGTCCGCGGCTGATCTGCGGATCTGGATAAGTGCAGCGCTCGAGCCGGTGGTCGGTCACGAAGCTGTTACTGACGATGACGGTGACTTCCCGATCCGGTTCGAGGCGGGTCTGGTCTTTATCAGCGCAGTGGAGAAGGAGCGGTCGATCCATTTGTTTTCGACCCTGGTGGAGGACGTGGTCAAGACCGACTACGCGGCGTTTGTGGTCCAGACCCTCAACCGAAATAATCTGCAGCTCAAATTTCTTCTGGTTGGAGATACGATTCGTGTCCGAGCAGTCTTGTATGCGGACCCGCCAGTCGAGTCGCATCTTGTGCGATGCCTTGCCGAGTTCGAAGCAGTGATGGCCGACGGCGCCGATATCGCGCACGACGTAGGCGGTCGTTTCGCCTGGGATGCTGATTCGCCGAACTCCGTTGATGACGACGAGTTGCCCACACCCGTCAAGATCTTGATCCAGCTCGACAGTAACGGCAACGAAACCTTGTCACCCGAGGACGTCGCACGGATCTGTCATCACGATACCGACGAGATCCTCGAGTACATCCGGACGGTCGAAGAGCAGATGATCGACTGGCGAAACCGGGCAGACAACGCGGCGTCGGAGGGCGACGGAGAGGAAGCCGAGGCGTGCTTGCACGAAGCGCGCGGCTGGGAGAAGACCGCGTCCGATCTGCGCGGGGCGCTGCGATACGTCGCGCTCGGATCGTGAGATCCATTGCCGCTCCGACCGTTGTGTCGGCCGCTACTCGCCGGCATAGCCGAGTCGCCAGGTCAGGCTAACGCCATTACTTCGATGTCCCAGTAGCGCTAGGCTCGCCGTATGGCGTCGTCCGGGTGGCAATTCTGGGAAGTGACAGACGACGGCGGCGAGTTGCGTTGGCTCGGCGCCACACGACCCACCGGGCGTACGGCAGCTAACCGTGCGACCGTGTGGACACTCATCCCCAGCACCAGGATTTTTATAGCGAACTGGTTCGTCAGCGAAGCGTGGTCAACTGAGGACAGTGGGTTGTCCTTCGAGGACATACATTCCACCTACGCCCAGAGGATTGCGCTTGACGTGCCGCAGCCCACGAAAGAGGACTTAGCGCGGATCACGCACCCGGAACGGTTGCTCACGCTGGCCGATGTCACGACCCACTCCGCGCTCAATGTGTTGGGCAAGCGCGTGGACACCAAATTGCAAGAGCGACGATAAGCGTCTGATTCGATTCCTGGGCTGAGTTGAAGACACATCAGGTCATACCAGTCCGGCACGGCGGGAGCAGTTTTCCACACCTGGGACGACGGACAGTCCCGTCTCCGAGGAAATTGTGGTCAACGTACAGCCATAGCGGTGCCCCTTTGCCGTAAATTCGCTGCGACTGCCAGCAATTGGATTGCAGCGCAGCCGAAATCGGTTGCACCGCATCGCAGTGGCTCGACGCACGCGCTACGACCCAGGCATTACCGCCGCCAGACCCTCACACAGAGAGCGCACTTCACCGACTGTCGGCGACAACTCGTACGCATGCTGGTGACAGCATGCGCTCAGTTGATGCCATAGCGAAGCCAGTCGATCAGCTGTCTCACGATCATCGAGCGCCTTCAGGATCGCCAGCCTAGACCGCATCGACGCCCACTCGCAGGGAGCATTGACCACACCGCAGCGCTCGAGCACGGTCGCTTCGAGTGCTTGGCGCGCCACCACCGCAGCGAGTCGGGACGCGTTACCCGAGGTCGAGTCCCCTAGGCCTCGCAGCAATTGCTGGGCATAGGCGAGGAGTTCGGCCGGCGTCACCGCTGGTCCAAGATGTCGTCGATAGTCTTACGCAAATCTCTGACGTCGTCTTTGCCGATGGTTGCGCCCTTGTGTACGCCCTTCGTTGCGATGGACATCGCCGCAGAACGATGCTGCCGCCGAGACTTCCACCCTGAGAGGTCTGAATCGGTTGCGCCGTGCAGGGCAAGTGCCACACAGGCAGTCGCACTCTTAGTCTCGGCCCATCGCGCTTCCGTGTCGTGCTGCGGCTGACCGTCGACGTTGCTGCGTGTGAAGTAGACCTGGCGAGCTGCTGCTTCGATGGCAAACCGGAACAGACCGGGACACGCTCGCCGCTTGATGTCATCGGGTACGTTCTCGTCGGCGACGACCGCGAAGGCGTCGTCGACGTAGCGACGCGCAGGTTCGTCGGCGCTTTTCACCACGAGCTGCGAGCCCGACTCCCGGGTGACCTCGATGAGGTGTGCATCGATCGAGTGCTGGCGAATCGCGGTCGCGAGACGATCGTCATGAGAAAACACGATGACCTGCCGGCTGGCGGCGAGGTCGGTCAACACGTTCAGAAAGCCGTCGATTTTGGCCGGGTCCATCGCTTGGATTGGATCGTCGAGCACGATGAACCGGAACGGGCTCGCCATGGCCGTCGCTCGCGGTAGAAACAGTGCGAGCGCGAGGGCGTGTAGTTCGCCCTGACTCATCACCGACAGGGCGCCCACTGGCTTGCCGTCGACGTGTCCCTTCAAGACCGCTTTGCGTTGTGTGCGTCTACCTTCGAGCGCAATCTCCGAGATTTCGACGTCGCTCTCCTGTCGCAGCTGCGACCAGATTGCTCGCGCACCTTCGGAGATCGGTGCGAGCCGCTGCGCCCTGAAGCTTTGCGAATTCTCCAGAACCCATTTGCGAGCTTCTTCAATCACTTTCACCGTGTCGTCGGTCTCGCGGGCAAGCCGTTCCAACGCAAGCCATTCCAGCGCGTCTTTTGCGATGGGCACCCATGCGTCTTGGAGTTCCGCCGCCGCACTTGCAGCTTCTGTCCGGAGTGCTGCGAGCGCTTCAGAGAGAGGGGGAAGCTGGGCCTCGATGTGACTTGGCAGGTCATCGACGCCAGCGGGTACCGCCGAGGCTGTAGCGAACGCCTCGCGGTAAGTCGCCAGGCTAGGCAACTCAACATCGGCAACCGGCGATACATCTCGAAGTGACTCGAACAGTTGGCGCGCTGACCGCTCCAGCTGGTCCACGTTCCGCCGCGCTTCCCGATACATCGCCAGCTGTGTGTCGTCGGCGGCGATGGCCTCTCGGGCGTGAGTTTCCCAGTCGACGGTCAGCGCACCCTCGCCGCACACCGGGCAGGCCGGAGCGTCGGTGTCGTGCGCGTTCCGGTACTCCAGGGCTCGCCGGAGCAGATTAGACCGCTGCTCGGCGGTCCGCATCGCACTGTCGGCCAGGGTTCGTGAGTTGCTCAGAGCATCGCGAAGTTCGGTAGCGATCATCGCAGCGAAATCGAGGTCTGGTAGGTCGATTCCTGCGATCGAGTCGAGGGCAGCGGCTGTCGTATGTTCGCGCGAGTCAGTGCCGGCTACCAGGCTGGCGATCGCATCCAGGTCGGGAGTCCGTGAGCGCACGAGTTTTGCCAGCGCGGCGGCGCGTTCGTCGTCGGCATCGGCGAGCAGCTTCTTGAGCGCAACTAGTGAGTCTCGTGCGGTCTTGCGCGGGCGCCGACGTTCCGCGTGCTCCGCGTTCAACCGATTCTCTGCGTCCTGCACCTCGTCGAGGGCGAGCAACTTGTCCAGCGCGTCGTAGAGCTTCGACGGCTCTTGCTCGAGCAGGCCGCCGATCTCGTCGTAGCTCAGAATCGGGCGGTAGATCTCGATCGCCGTGGACCAGCCAAGCGCGTCGACGCCGTGTTGACGCTTCTCACCCTCGCGCTGGGACCAGTGCTGGGCGTCGTTCAGCGCGGCTCCGTCGGGCCACTGCGCGCCGATAGAGGTCTTGGGTCCGTTCTCTGTGGTGAAGTCGACGCGCACTTCACATGGGTCGCCCTGGTGCAGATTGCGCCAGGTGTCGACCCACAGTTTGGCCTTGTTCTTCCAGCGGTAGCTCTGACCGGTGAGTGCGTACTCGAGACCTTCGGCGAAACTTGATTTACCCGAGCCGTTGCGACCGCTGATCACAGTGATGCCCGGATAGGGCGTGACCGCCAGACTCGCCTGGGGACCAATCCCGCGAAATCCAGCGACTCGGATCTCTCGGAGGAACGCACCTGCGGGTTCCTGCACCATCTGTGTGGCGTCGGGTCGTTGATGTGTGACGGTCCCACCGCCGAGCTGCTCCGACAATGCCTTCTCGCTGTCTAGCGCGGCGAGCACCACGTACTTTGCCTCGTCACTCAGCTCGTGATCGGCATCGAGCAACTGCCAGACAGTTTCGAGTAGAGACTTCTCACCAATCGAGCTTGACTCGGTCACCACACTCCCCTTCGACGGCGCTACCGCAGACCTTCCCACACTGCAGCGACAGACTTGCGGTTGTTGTCGTCACGTTGTGATCTACTCCGACTCGTGCATGATCCCCTCGTCTCCGGAATCTATGAATCGGTTGTCACACAGCGCCTGCAGGACCATCTCAGCGGGAGCGAGCTGTCCGCGGAATTTCTGAAGGTGCCTACAGACGAACAAGCTCACGTGTACGCACGCCATATCGCCGGCCTAGTTGAACGCCACCTCTCGCAAGTTGACGCGGCGGATCGACTGACCGCGGCAAACGCGATCATCGAACGACTCGCTGACGGTGACCTCGATATCGTTGCCCAACAGGACCTCTTGGCATCTCTGCGCCCCGCCCACCACCGGGTTCCGGTTCGTCCGACTACCCCGCTGTCGGAGGTAGCGCTGCTCACCAACACGCGCGACGAGCCAAACATGGCGAGTGAGGTCTCTCGCGAACTCCAGAGCGCCGACTGTGTCGATCTGCTATGTGCGTTCATTAGGTTCGCAGGCATCGCAGTTATCGGCCGCGAGCTACAAGCCCTCCGAGACCGCGGCGTTCCGCTGCGGGTGATCACAACGACATACCGCGGGGCCACCGAACGGCGCGCTATCGACGAACTGGTGACCAACCACGGCGCTGATGTGCGGATCCGTTACGAGACGGCGTCGACGCGCCTGCACGCCAAAGCGTGGCTGTTCCGTCGGAACTCCGGCTTCGATACGGGTTACGTAGGGAGTTCGAATCTGTCCCGGTCGGCGATGGTCGACGGGCTAGAGTGGAACGTCCGAATCTCGAACGTCACCACACCGGCGTTAGTGCGCAAGTTCGAGGCAACCTTCGACACGTACTGGAATGACCCCGCATTTAAGCCCTATGACCCGCGCACCGACGCCGATCGATTGGACACCGCACTTGCTGAGGCAGGCGGGTCCGGCTCAGGCCGCGAAACCATCACCGTTTCCGGTCTGGATGTTCAGCCGTATCCTCACCAGGAGCGGATGCTTGAAGCGCTGTCGGTAGCGCGCGAGGTACATGGTCAGCACCGCAACCTGCTCGTCGCAGCGACCGGCACCGGCAAAACGGTCGTCGCTGCACTCGACTACCGCCGTCTGTGTGCGGACACCGGCAAGCAGCTCAGTCTGCTGTTCGTGGCGCACCGGAAGGAAATCCTGGAGCAGTCGCTCCGCAAGTACCGGGAAGTCGTCGGGAATGGCAGTTTTGGCGAACTTTACGTCGACAATCACCGCCCCACGGAGTGGAAGCACGTGTTCGCCAGCATCCAGTCACTGACGAGTCGCAGCATCGACGGCATCGACCCGACATCTTTCGACGTCGTCGTCATCGACGAGTTCCACCACGCGGCCGCGTCGACGTATACATCACTGCTATCGCGGATCGACCCGACAGAACTGCTCGGCCTGACCGCAACCCCCGATCGCTCCGACTCGCTCGACATTCTGCACTGGTTCGGCGGGCGCTCCACCTACGAGCTCCGCCTGTGGGATGCACTCGAGCAGGACCTGTTGTGCCCGTTTCATTACTACGGCATCGCCGACAACACCGACCTACGCAACATCAGTTGGTCGCGCGGCGACTACAACCGCTCCGACCTCGAGAATGTGTATACCGGCAACGATGCGCGTACTCGCTTAGTCCTGAACGCGGTACGTGACTACGTGACAGACCCGACGATGATGCGCGCTCTCGGATTCTGTGTGTCGATCGCGCACGCCGAATACATGGCCCGTGAGTTTTCGCGTCAAGGTGTTGCCGCTCAGGCAATTTCCGCGGGAACCGCAGGTGCCGATCGCGCACAAGCGTTCGCTGACCTGCGCAATGGAACGACCAAGTGCCTGTTTGCCGTGGATATCTTCAACGAGGGTCTCGACATCCCCGACGTCGACACCCTGCTGATGCTGCGGCCTACACAGAGCTCCACGGTCTTCCTTCAGCAGCTGGGTCGCGGATTGCGGCGCAGCACGGGTAAGGCCGTGCTGACCGTGCTGGACTTCATCGGGCACCAGCGGGCAGAGTTCGACTTTTCCCCGCGGTTCACCGCGCTGACCGGTGCACGCGGCCGCAACTTGGTCGATGAGATCGACGATGGTTTTCCGTTCCTGCCTGGAGCGAGTCGGCTTGTGCTGGACCGCCAATCACAACAGATCGTCCTCGACTCGGTGCAGCGCGCACTTCCGTCCAATCGGCGCTCGGCACTCGTGGCCTCCGTCCGAGAAATCAACACCAGCGATCTCGGCCAGTATCTGCAGACGACCGGCGGAGACCTCACAGATATCTACGCGGGTAGCGGAACGCGGGCGTGGACGCCACTTTTGCGTGCTGCTGCTCTGCCCGCACCTGAACCGGGTCCCGACGAGTATGCGCTGCTCCGACGAGTACGAGCTCTCGCGCATGTTGACGACTACGAACGGGCATCGATGTATCGCCAGCTGGTATCTGTTCATGGTCCCCGGTACGACTCCTTGAGCCCTCGTGAACAGGCGTTGGCCCGGATGCTGATCTTCACGCTCTGGTCAGACCTGGGCGGATTCACCAGCTACGACGAAGGTTTCGACGTCCTCCGCACTCATCCCGCGGTATGCAAGGAGATCGAGCAGCTACTCACTGTCGCCACCGCTGGCATACACCATGTCCCTCGTACGGTCCCTGACGCTGCCGACGACATACCGCTCCTCACGCATGCGGAGTACCGCCGGGAAGAAGTCCTGGCGGCCATCGGGTTCGCCAACCTTCAGCGCAAGGCGCGCGGCCAAGCCGGCGGCGTCACCTGGAACGGCGACACCGGCGCACTGTTCGTGAACTTGCACAAAGACGCGCGCGAATTCAGTCCCACGACGATGTACCGCGACTATCCCATCTCGCGTACCGAATTCCATTGGGAGTCACCAAACAGCACCGCGATCGATTCCGATATGGGCCGACGCTTCGTAGAGCAGCGCACGAACGGCTGCGACATCCTGCTCTTCGTCCGAGATCGGCCCGATGGTGACTTCGGGGCGGCCCCGTTCATCTACCTCGGCCCTGTGGACTACGTTGCGCATCACGGTGAGCGTCCAATCTCGATCACGTGGCGACTCCGAAGGGCAATGCCGGTGGACGTGTTCGAGAGTGGGTCGGTGGTGGCGAGCTAGTTCGATCCAGGATCGTCGCACCGGCCGTCTACTCTGCACTCATGTATGGCTGGTGGCAATCCTTCGAACATTTCTGTTTTCCCCACTCCTCTCCGGTCGGTACGTCCGTGGATCTTGCACGCGTCGAGCGACATGCCCGGGAGAACTGGCAGGTCACCGCCAAGAAGCCGGTCATCGGAAGCTTCGAGGACGGCACGTGGTCACTTGAGTACCGAATCGATGCATCGAAGCTGCACCGGCAGTCCGATAGTCAGCGACGGAAGTACGACAGAGCCCGCGAAGACGGCTCTCGTGGCAACTTGGGCCCGGTTCCGCCGGCGTCCGAGCTCTCGATCCGCTCTGTCGATCTTGATTTGGAAGGCAGTAGCCGCCCCGAAACTGAGCGTCCTCGACAAGAAACCGCAGCCCCGGCTCAGAAGGCATCCCACACCCTTCGGCCGGTCGAGAGCAACGTTACAGAATTCTTCGAGGTCACCACGGACAGATCGACGGCCGAACGAGTGCGTCGCGAAGCCGACCTGCAGGAGCGCTACCGGCAGTACCTCCTCGCCCGCGGCCACGAAGTCATGAGGTACGAAATATGCTCTCCCTCAGGAGCTGTACTTGCAACCGATCTACACGACCTCTCCGACGACGATTTGATCGAAGTAAAATCTGCCGTAGATCGCGAGACTCTCCGACTCGCTCTCGGGCAGATTCTCGACTACCAGCGCTTCGTTAATCCGAAACGTTGCACCCTACTGGTGCCGGAGATGCCCCCACACGAGATGATCGACCTATTCACCAAGCTCGCCATTCGAGTCGTTTGGCCCACAGGAGGAACGTTCTCGACCCGCTGAAGGGAGCAGCGCGCGCTGCGTGCGCATATCCGCCCCGGCTGCATGCTCCTAGGACCGCGGAAGTCACGTGGTCTGCCGTCCGCGCCTTCGTATCTCCGCCACAAGCTCGGACCACTCGGAGTCACTCAGCGAAACCACCGACTCCGCCCTCGGATTCGACGCCCGACGAATCCCATCCGAGATCGTCGTCGGCATCGGGTTCTCGTACGCAGTCGGCACCTGCGTGGCTTGCGCGACCAATTCGGTGTCGAACCGATAGGGGTACTTCACCACCGCCTCGGCCGTCTCATCCGGCCAGAAACAGCTCGACTCCGACCTCAGCGGAGATAACACACGAAAGAGGTACACGTCGACCGCACTCGTCACCCACTCTTCAGGCTGGCATCGAGGACCGCGCCGCAGACCACTGGCGCGAGCCCCGATAACGTGCCAATCGAAACTCGCTGCTTTCGTCCAGTCCTGTGGCTCCCGACGAAGTCCCCAGCGGCCATGCCGAATTCCGAATCGAAGGTTCTCTTGGACCACCGGCGCCACACCCGAATAGGTGGTGAGAACGCGCGTCAACTCCGCGGCCCTTCGACCAGCGACCGGAGCATGTCCTGTGTCTCGGCGTCCGCGGAATAGAGTCGCATACCGCGCATCCCGCGCGTCAGAAGCACTTTGTAGGTGTTGCGGATGGCTCGGTCGAACGCTGCCCGGTCTGCCGTTTTGACTTGCCTGTCATAACTCTGGTCGGGCTGCGCAACCCATCGATCTGTGCGCCAGACCAAATCTGGTCCGAAGATGACTCCACCGTAGTCGTACTCGAACCCCTGAGCGGTATACACACAACCGATCTGCCCGAAACCAGCGGGATCGGTGGCCCAGAGCTCCCTGCCAGGTGCACCCTCGTGTCTCGTGGTCTTCGGGTTATTCCAGGGCCGACGCCAATTTCCAATCGTAATGTCGTCCGCGAGCGGTTCCCCCTTCTCGGGCGTGCTCCACTTCCAGCAGTAGCCGGCGACCATTCGAGCGGAGTAAGCCTCGTCAAGCATCTGTCGAAGGAAACTCTCGACCGCGGAAGGCGTCTCGTCGACAGACACGTCGAAGGCTTCGTCTCCCTCCCATCGAATCGGTCCGCCCGGTTCAAGTTCAAGCAGCCTCCGAACCCAGTAGTCGTACGCTTGGCTACCACCGCATCGGAACTGACCATCCAATCGAATGACCTTGATGGCGCATCCCATTCGCTCGGCCGCTCGTTGGATCTCGTCGACGCTGCCGCGCTCCGACGGCTTGACGATCTGATCCTCGTCAAGCAGGAACACAGGTACGCGCGCCGCGTCGATCAGCTCTTCGACTTGCGGGCGACCGGTGCGATTGATGGCGCGAGTGAACCGGTTCGTCGAGGTCTCGCGAATTCGGTGCGCCTCGTCGCAGATGATGACTTCCAAATCGTTCGGCTCCGAGCTAATGAAGTTGTTGTAGTAGGTGAAGAGCTTTTGTACTCGCGGCGCTCGAGCACCGGCGACTTTGCGGAGCGTCTTGGTGAACGCGGATGACCCCGTCGCGTGCACTGCGGTCCTCCCCTGACGTGCGAGTTCACCGAGCAAGCTCAACGCGATGACCGACTTTCCCGATCCGGGACCGCCGACCACGATGATCACCTCTTTCGTGTTCTGTCGGCCCGCCGCCTGCACGGCGCGCATCACGAGCGAATAGGCGATCTTCTGTTCGTCGAGAAGCACAAACTGCTCACGACGTTGCACCTCGTCGGCGGCCAGAGCCATCAGCTGCTTACTCGGTCGAACCGCAGACGACATCAGCTGGTCGGCAGCATCGGCGCCGGGTTTGTCAGCGATCCGCGAGCGGAGAAAGTCGATCAGCTCGTTGCGCCGTTGACCGGTAAACATGCGGCCGGTCTGAGATTCTGGGTAGCCCCACAGCGATCGGACGCCGTCGTCGGTCGCATTGTGCAGGTACGCGACACCAGCGAGTTGCTCGGAGCTTCCGGCCAAAGCGGCGATGAAGTCCGCGATGTGAGAACAGTAACGGCTCACTTGTTCGATTGGGTGTAGACGTTCGCGGTCGCCGTCGTAGAGGACGACGTCGTCCGTACCTTCGAGGACGGTCGCAGTGTTCCATTGTTTCAACTCGACCACGACATAGGAGGCCTCGCCCGTTTTCGGGTGTACGCCGCACACGACGACGTCGGCGCGTTTGCTGGTGAGCGGCAGCCTGTATTCGAGAAGTAGCTCAGCTTGCTCCAGCCCGGCGTCCTCAAGGTCGCTCACCAGTACTGCGACGCTGCGCTCCCACGAGCGCACTTCGGCCTTCGACGCCCGGTAGCCGTACTCAAAGAAATGTTGCTCGGTCAACTTAGGGATCAGGGTGTTAGCGGTGATCTGGGCGCGAACGCCCGACACCGAAGCTCGAAACAGAGACATGCGGCTCCAGGAAGACACGACGAACTTCCCGCTCGGGTTGGAGCCTTGTCACGATGACGCGTCTGTCGGGCCGAGGCGGATTACGGTGCTAACCATAGTGCTCATGCGGACACAATTGGTACAAGCACCCGGCCGTTCGAAGATTTTTCCGGCCCGATGCGCAAATGGTCGCGATTGTCGTAACGATCGGTTAGCTTCCAGTCGACGTAAGTTCTGCCAACGGGCGACGGACTGCTTCGAAGACGAGGGACTCAAACAGATCACGTTGCAAGTTGTCGGCGGAGGGTCGAGTGCCGTCGCGTCCTGGTCTCCGGTCACGCGCACGCCAACCCGGCCACAACCGCGTAGGTGCTCGTCGCTGCGAACGAGGATGCCGTCAACGAAGCGTCCTTCACGCTGATCGGCAGGCGACGGCCTGCAGGAGCTGAGCATCCGCGCGTCGTCGATTCGAAGCGAACTCGCTCAGATTCTTTCGCGCCTCACCCATCACGAGCACGAGGCCTTCAGGTCATCGGCCGACGGTGAGACCGCGAGGTCCGGCTCCGCATCTACAGCTCATAGTCCTCTAACCCAGCCAATGGAACCGCCCGATCTCACAACCCGTCGGCCGATCACTGACGATGAGGGCATAGCTGACGGCGCGGACTCGTAGACTTGTTCGTCGAATTCATCAATATGCTGCGGGTGCATCATCAACTCATCGCACGGGTTAGTGGGGCGGCGCTCCGGGAGCGGAGCCCTATCACTGTGATAAGAACCGGACCTGTTGCAGGGGATTAGTGAATAGGACGCACAGCGGTAGTCTAGGCTTACAAGTAGTAGTAGTAGTCAACGGCGTCGTCTTGCTAATCGTCTCCCCGCTAGCGACATTTCGGCGCGGTATTTACCGATGAGGCCACTGTCCTGACGATGCCCGGCAGTATAAACAGTGGGCCACGTCGGGGACGCTCCACGCTCGCCGTACTAGTCGCGCTCGACAGAGTCAGTATGTCTCGGGCTCACTCGTTAAGCCAATTTGTGTCGTACAGTATGCTCCGCGCACGAGCCGGGCGATCCGACAGGTGCGCGTCAGTCGCACTTCCTTGATCGGGTCTCGCGCGTCAAATTTCGGTAGTAAGAAACCGAAGCGACCTCTGTCGCGGCGTGTGGGTGCGGCACGGCAAGTGCGCCACACGCCTCGCATAGGGCAGCGGCATGTTTGCACGTATATAGCGGAGTAGTTCTGAGGTTCTGGACGTTCGGCTTTGGCTGCAGGAATGCGCGGCAGGTCATCCATCTCGAGGGAGTGGACTTGCCAGACGGTCATGCCTTCAGGTAGCCGGGACCCCGTGCGCCATTGCGCTGGACTGAATGCGAGCGGCCATTGGGGACGACATGCTTAGTGTGCTCAAATTTCAGTCGAGGCAGTCGCGTGGTTTCCTACGCCCAATCGAAATCTCTGTATCGATAGTATGAAGTCGGGAGTCCATGTATCTGTAAATGTTCATCGAACTCCCAGACGGTCCCGAACCTCGACCCCCCAGTTAGTGGTCCACGGGCAACACGACCAACAATCTGTTCGAACTGAATTGCGCTGCCGACTTCATTGAGCAATAAAACATCCGTGACTGCCGGACAATCGTATCCAGTCGCTAGGAGACGGTAGTTAACCAGGACGTCGACAGTCCCTAGTGCGAACGAGCTGATCGCACGATCTCGGGCGATTTCCGACATTTCGGAGTAGACGGCTGTCGCGGAGATCCCCAGCGTCGTAAGGACTTCCGCTAGGCAGATGGCAGCGGCTACCGACGACGAAAAAACCAGGGGTTTCCGTCCGCGATTCACAAGAGATCGAACTGCCTCTACCGCAATACGGAGGCGCGTCACCTCTGCGTTCTTGCCGATTGATTGTTTCGTCAGCTTACGGAACCTAAGATTAGCTAATACGCCCCGACGCTGGAGGGTAAGCACTGGATTCGGACCCAGTCGTTGACTCACCAACAGCCGATTATCGAAGAACTCTGAAAGCGAATACGACTCCAAGTCGACCGATCTGCCAGGTGTAGCCGATAGTCCTAAAAGCGCAGCCTTGCCGATGCCAGCGCGCGGCCTCATGCGAAGCGCCTCGACGCTCGTGCGGAAGGTACTCGCTACGGCCTGGTGGGCCTCGTCAAAGACAACCAGATCCCAGACTCCCAGATCGCGACCCTCCCTGATCGCACGATGAACCGCCTGGGGAGTTGTTATAATCAGTGTCGGTTCGGGCAGATCCCTAAAATCGCGGCTCACAGCAATATCCGGTGCAGACCCATATTGCTGCCACAGGTCCAAGGCTGCCCCGAAGGCCTGATGCACGAGTTCCCGAGTCGGTGCCAACCATATCACTCTCCGCGATTCGTACTCGTCAAAACAAGCAAGACAAACCGAGATCCCAGTGCGAGTCTTACCTGCACCAGTTGGCAACGAAATTAGAGCGGCATTTCCCCCTGTGATGTGCCCATCGAGCGCTTCGTTTACGAGATCTTTCTGGTAGTCAAATAGCGCGGGCCGCTGCTCGCGCCTCTTAAGCTGGATTAGTGACGCACCGGAAGGCTCATCATTGGGTTCTTCTTCTGCTAAGTCGGCCTCCGATGGCGCACCGAACTCGAAGTACTCCGCGAGCTGGGTCTTGAGAGCGTCAACCTCACGCGCGAGCCGGGACATCCCTACAGCTCGCACGTCTCCCAGACGGCACGAAGCCGACTTCGAAGCATTTCCCTTCCGCGAGTAACGGACGGCTCGTCTCCGTAGGTATTGCAGATTCGACTAGCCCAGCTTTTATTGTCGTCTTTCGTCAAACGTTTGACCGCCCGGGAGATCTCGACACTGAATCGTCCGACCTGAGAATCCACATTCGAATCCCAGAAAGCGTCGAAGTCTGAACGCAATTCAGGCTCCGTGCGCTCGTCGTACACAACCAATGCCGCCAGAAGGAAGAGAATATCTTTCGCGCGGGTCGACGCTCCCTGTGTGAAGTCGATGCCGCCCTCAGGCTTCCGCAAGGAGCCGAGCCAGAACCACTCGGTCTCGTCCTCACTGTTGACCTCGGTTTCGAATGAGATTCGCAAGATTTCCGGGCAGCTCATGATGACTCGGTTGAGTGCACCCACATACTCGCGGGCCCGGGCTAGCTCATTGGGCACCTTAGTCGGCATCTTCGCCGTACTGTCCGACAAGATCTCGCCTGCGGACTCAGACTCCTCCGAGAAAGGCCCGAAGACTACATCACCAAAGTCATCGGCGAAATCGTCGTCTTCGTTGTCTAAATCGAGTTCGTCGAGGTCCTCGTCACGGATCTTTGCATAAGTTAAGAACCCCTCAACTAAGGCTCGTTGAAATACGACATTAAATGCAAGATTATCGGACTTGTATGACTGAAGCTGGTCCAGCTTGGCACGGAACTGACTCTCACCACGAGGATTCTCTTCGTCCATCGCAATGCGGGTCATAAACTTGTCGTAGTGCCTATGCGACTCGCCTACAGAGTTTCGCTCCCGAGACATCGCAAGCCACAAACGATACCACTCTTGGAACTCGAGCCCGTAACTACCGTTCTTGCTACGAAGCTCAATCAGTTCGGAGTACGGCGACAGCTCAGTGATGATGTGAAGCAGCGCGGGTTGCCAGTTTCTTTCGAAGGCATCTGCTATTTCGTTGATGTCGTCGTCGCTATAGGAGAACGGCCGCATACTGACACCCTCGAGATCAGTCAAGCGTTCAACGGCGTTACGGAGTCCGATCCCCATACTGTTCCGCAAGACCTTGATCTGATTGCCAATCGCAGCATAGTCCATCCAATCAGAAACAGGCGGCGTTTTCAGTGTCTTGGTCACAGTCCAGTCTAGTCCGAGCACTGTGGTCAGGTACGGCCCATCGTCAAATTTCGCTTGCTCACTATGCCAGTCAACCAGCGACAATGGAAGGACCGGGTTTTCGCCCGAAAGCGATTGAATATCGCCTTCTAGATGCTCGGCTATCAGCCTGCGTGTGCAATGGGCATGAGGGTCACGGTCGTCGAGGAGAATTTGACGCCCACGCTTCACTGTCTGCGCATGCTTATTGAGGTCGGTAAAGAGCGCGCGCATGACCTCGACGGTCTGAGCTTCTTTCGGGGCACGATAGCCACAAAACTCATCGAAGAGTAGGTAGATGACGGGTACCCGAGAGTCGTTCAGACTTGGACTCGCGCTGTCTCCGACAATCTTTTTGATCGCAGCCAAACGGTGCTGGCCGTCAATCGCCACCCCAAAGATCTGGTTCTTGTTCCAACGCATCCGACCGGTCCGAAAACCCTGGTCGGTAGGGCGCTTCCAGTCATCCCAGTAGCCAAAAGAAATCGGACCAAGTTTTTCAGTTCTCGCAAACGCCTGTGCACCGGAAAGTTCGGGGGCCTCCCAGTAGTCCGGACGATCGCCGAAGCGATCCAAAATCTGACCATTCTCACCGTCAAATGGCAGTAGCGCAATGGTGATCGAGTTGAAAAACTGGGCGTGATCCTCGCTGCGGAGGTACGGGACTATCTGCCGCTCAACCCGCATCCAGTCGATGTCGCGCTGGAATAGCTCCGACAGTTTCCAGGGAATCTTCTCGACGCCGGGTATGTCGCTGGCGAGGCGAAGGTCGTCCGCCGCTTCGCGAAAGGTCACACTCGACACGAAGTAGGGAACTGTCCACTTCGAGAGCTGGAATGCGCCATAGATGAAGTTGAAGTCCTGCGTGGCTGCTACATCTGGGATCAAACGAGACATTGGTTGTTCCTATCCTATGCGCTGCGAAAAGCCGGCGACTGTCACAGTCGATGTCAGATACTCAAGAGTTTGACGGGCTACCTTGGATGCTAATTCGTCAGTAGCACGAACGATGCAGTAGTGGAGCGTGAGGTCCCGCCAATCGAGCTGAGTCGATGTGTTTATAATCTGGCCGAAACTGCTCTGCCCCTCGATGTGTTCTGCAACTCTGGTGACAAGATTGCCGGTCTCCCCCACATAGAGAGATGGCAAGTGATTATCCAGGCCCGCCAGAAACTCGGTCATCCAGCGTCTCGCCCGCTCATCAGACAGGAAGGTCCGAAGATATCCGCGCTTGTCCTTTGAGAGACCCCTACCGGATAGTTCGATACTCTGAACGGCTAAGAAATGATTCAGTTGCGTATCGATAATTTGGCCATATGGCGAGGAACAGAGCTTGTCGATCCACTCAATGAACGCTGACGGATCAGATCGAGCCACGATATCGGGCCGCAGCGTTCTCTTCCACATATAGACAGCCGGCGTACGGGGTATCAGGTCATCTATACCCTCATCGACCCGCAGCGCGTCATACAACGCTTCACCTGGCTGCGATGCCCAGAGTTGAATCACCACCTGCTCGCGGTCCTTGTCTCACAACGCGCACACGCTGCACTGGTCGGCATCGTCGTCGTCATCGAGAGCGTCTGCTAGCACATCCCAAAGCGGCAAGTTCTTTCGCCGCTTAGCTGCATGCTCCTTCGCCTGCTCGTGCCGATCCATGATTTCTTCGCGCCGTGCAATCAGCTCTGGCAGCGATTCGCCACCGGACCACGTATACTGCCGGCCTTTCATCGCAAACTCGCCGAACGACGCGTCACCATCCGCGCCAGCCTCCTTGCGCACCTTCGCCTCAACCGCGATAGCGCGTTCTAGCAGATCAGGATGGTGATCAGCAAGACCAACCCATTCTGCCTTCCGCTGGTAGAAGCAGAAGTAGCAACCCGAACGAGTACGCCATTCGTAGTACTTCGGCAGACCTATGCCCGCGTCGTCGAGAATCCTGATGACGCCTGCGTGGTCAATGTCGTCTTCAACGAACGGCAGGACCGTCTTGATGTTGGGCTTAGTACTCACATATCCTTTGCGGCCGGACTCGTCCGCGCGGATAGCGACGTATGACACTGCCTGCGAGTCGCCGATCCACTCCTCCAGCGGCTCGATCTTCATCTTCTTGGTGCACCAGCGCATCTGCGGCGAGGGAAGAGCGCCACGATAGACGTCGAACCAGTGATCGAAGCCCTTCCGAGGGTTCAGTCGAGCAATGGGTTTGCCAAGTGCCGTTTCGAGGCGATCCAAGTATTCGTAGGTTTCAGGGAGCTCGGCGCCTGTGTCGCAGAAGAAGTACTCCATCTCGGGCACGCGGTCACGCATGTAAACCGCGAGCGCGCTCGAGTCCTTACCTCCACTGATCCCACAAATATGGCGTACCTGCGCGTCACCCATGTTTGACACCTTTCGCTCGTGCTGTCGGCTCGGCCTGTGTCGGAGCACCCAGCTCGTCTATCGCCAACCTTGCCATGAGCAACCGACAAGCAGCGGCTCGCGAGCCCAGCTTGCCGGCCAACCGCTCCACAACGTCTTCAAAGTCTGCGTCGATCAGCTCTCTATCTTCATCTGTGATCGCAACTAGTTCGTTCCACTCCTGCCCATCAGGCTGGGTAAGCGTTACCCTCGCCGCCTGGAAGCCGACTCTGTCGGCGGAGCGAGCTCGGTTGTCGTAAAGGAGTGCCTCGGTTCGACGCATAGCACCGCCGACCTCAGCGACGCTGAGAGGGAAACGTTCCGCAATGTCGTCCGTCCAGACTCGTGGGGCATGCCCTTCAGCGACCACCATCGCCACGTTCTCGAGCCACGGTTGGGGCGGCAGGTCCCGAGCCAATGCTCCAACGAAGCCCTTCAAACGCTGCTCCAGAACACGGCCGTGGAGTTCTGTTGCTCGGGGAACTAGCCGTTGATGCAAGTCAGTTTGATCACCTGGCACGGCGAGTGCTGAACCGAGCTCGTCGGCAATTTTGGTGAGAAGGTTTCCGTACGCAGACCGTAGCTCGAGAACAACTTCCGCGAGCTCCTCAGCGAATTGTGCCGCTCGACTGCCGTTGGCCCGACTCTTAGCTTGGAACGGCGCCATTCCCAGGACCTTCGGAAGTGTCTCGAAGATCAAGACATCTGGCTCAACGGCCGTGTGGAATGAGTTTCGGACGTCGAGCGCTCGTCGGGACAACGCAGTCTTGGACTTCTGCGTATACGGCGGGAGAAGGCGTAGTTCGCGGTACAGCGCCGTCGTAACGTTTAAGAACGTCGCATCTGTGCCGCCGGGTCCCTTGATCTTCAGTCGCTCGGCGAGCGCATTGATGACTGTGGAACGTGAACTTCCGCGTGTTGCGCTGTTACGAATCGCGAAGTGGAACGGGTTCTTCGCTAACCGTTCTGCGACAGCATCGTCGATCTCTAGTACGAGGCTGCCGTGCTCGTAGAGCGCAACCTCATCCCGTCTCGCCAAAAGTAAAGCCACCGCAAGTAAAGGCAGAACACCATCTTTCAGGCCGTACGGCGGTCGCTTCGCAGTGTCGAAGACCTGAGAGAGTGGCATCCGCTCGTCATTGGCTGAATCGATCACCTCGCAAAGCGCACTCCATAGTGCTTTCCATGACTTTTCAGACGGCTGACCGAGCGACCAACCGGACGACTCTCTTATGCGATGAATCCCCGTCCATCGCAACAAAGACTCGTACATCGCACGCTCGGGTCCGTACCCCTCAATCCCGAAGGCCTCAACGTCGGCCGACTCGATCATCGCGTCAATCAGAACCCGCCTAGCCTTTGCGCCCTGGCTGGTGAGCTCACGGCGAGCGATCATCTCGTTTCGTAGTGGGGGCGTTGCTGAGTACCTCAGGTCGCAAACCGCCGACAGCACACTCGATAGACCGGCAGCAGGTTCGATCTCGTATTCGGTCCCGGCCAAATGCCACCCGGATTCCGCGTTCCAAGTACGCGCGACCGACGACAGTAGCTCTTGATGGGCTGCAGCAGCTCGTTCAGACAGCTCACGCACCGCAACCCAGTCTGCGCCCTCTTCGAGTGCGGCTCGAAGCGCAAGTTTCAGCGCCGCTGCTTCTACCGCCGCAGTTCGCACCTCGGTGAGCTCGTCTGTTTCGACGATGATGAGTGGACGAGAGTCCTCGATCCCTTCCTCGGGTAGTTCGACGCCATCAGCCACGCCTTGCGGACTCGTCGAGTAAAGAACCACACCGTCCCAGTCGTGTTCCATCGGGAAGTCGCTGTCCGGATCGCCAAAGGTCTGGCCAAAGACGCGCAATACTCCCGACGCTTGACTGTGGCGACCAGCGACAACAGGCTGTAAGTCTGCTGATTCATTCAACAACTCGGCGAGCGGCGCTGGACCGACCTGGCGTCGCGCACTGTCGATTGCACGGCGAAGGTCGTAGTCCGACCCTTGCCAGATTCGATACTCGTCGGAAAATGTCCGATGAGCTATGAGTCCGCGCTTCTCGAGCTTTCTGAGGACCTTCGCGGTCTCGGCGCTCGTCTCTGTCCCGTCTTCTCCTGTAGCCAAGGCAAAGTCAAGAATCTCCCGAGATGCCCTTATCTTACCGCCAGTCGATACCAAGTTCAGAAGGCCGATAACCTTAACGGCACGGAGTTCTGGGGCCGTTAGACCAGCTGTATCCCGGATTCGTGTTTCGATCTCGAGCCAGCGACTCGCACCTGTCGATACACCGACCGCACTTCCGCTCGACTCGACAAAATAGTCGTAGACCCGGTCTAGTCCGATGAGACGCAACGACTCCGTCGGAGACCAGTCTAGCTTCTCTAGTTGGCTCGGGACCGCCCGTGGTTCACTCCCAGCGAGGAACGAGAATAGCGTACGTTCATTCTGTCCATATCGAGAACAAAGGTCAGGCAAGACCGCGAGAGTCAACGGGTGCAATGGGATTGACGCCTGCGCGTCGTCGTGCAAGTCTCTGAGATTGAGGGTTGTGAGCTTCTTCGCCGTGCGGTGAATGTAATCGGTGGCCGCCGCTCGGATGGGTGAGGACTGCTCCAATGACTCGACGATCAAGCGCCGCGACTGCTCGGCGGTGTCGACATACGGGATGTCCTGAAACCGACCCTGCACTTTCGCCCACTCGCGGCGGCGCGCAGCTGAAGTCTCTTGTACGTACTCGTCAAAAGCAAGGTGCTGCATCGTGAACACGATGAGTGGCAGCGCGCCCTGCCCCTGCGTTACTTCGGCGATCTCCTGCAGGAGGTAGGGGTCTCCCTCATTCTTGGCTTGAGCGTACGCCTCGAGGTTCTTACCAAACTCATCAATAACAAGCAGAACTGGACGTTCAGCGCACAATGCGCGCAACGATTCCAGGACGACTGTCTCCGACTGTGCATCCATCAGCGCTAGCGGGTGCCCTTCACCCATCGAGCGCAGTACGCCGGCCTGGATCGCTCGGGCCGCAGTCCGAGCGACTGATTCAGGACGGGCCGCCGCCGCGGCGGTGACGAACCCCGAGGTATTTGCCCCAACGTGCTTGCGCGCCCTGGTCATCAACCGGGCGGTCTCGGGATCGGCAGCCCGCAACAACTTGGTCGCAGCTTTGTACTCCGGGCTCGCGTCGGCCGCTAGTAGCGCTGATAAGAACAACGCAAGAGACGACTTGCCGCCGCCATGGGGACCCGTGAGCGAGAACGTGCGTCCTGCGCGTGGATCAAGCATTCCCTCTGCCACCCGCTTGACGACGTCGACAGCACGTCCCGTAGGCAGGTAACCCTCCACGGCCTCTGGACCGTGGTCGCGTTCAACGTTCGCGGACCGTCCAAACCTCGGCTTGGTTGTGACAAATTCTGCGAGGGTAGTCACTTAGCTGGCCTTTCTTCGGTCGCACCGGACAGCGTGAGCTGACCGTCGGCCGGTTCCGACGCAGCCCCTATCCCTAGCCGCAAACGATCAAGATCGGCGGCACCACGACCACGCCTTCGATGGTGAGCTGTCACGAGACCGAGGAGCGCCAACTCTGCGTCACCCGAGATCACCAGCTGGCTGGTCCCAGCTGGCCTCGCCAACGATATGCCCCCCACGCGGGAGGTGACGGACTCTACTGCCGCTACGATGTCGTCCTCGCTCAGCTTGAAAATACGGCCGGGGGACCCAGGATCAACTGCAAGCCGCGTCACAGTACTCGAACGCTGGCAATCGCGAATTATGAAGTCCAAACACGCGTAGACGATCGCTGTGTCGGTTAGGCCTGGCTTCGGCCCTCGGATGAAGCGGTAGCTGCTTCGTCCTCCCGGAGAGGGAAGGACGAGGCCTAGCTCCCGAAACGGCGAGTCGAGCAGGTCGTCAAGCGTCTGCCTGGCACGTGCCTCACGCCGCGTATACATGCGGAGTAGGCAGTCCACGTCCTTGCTGATTGTTGCCGGCTTCGGCTGCTTCCACGTCGTCGCTGACACTTCATCGACACAAAACTCGAACAGCGTCTGCTCGGTGAACTCTGTCGGAGTGAAGTCGTTGAACGTGGAGCGCCATATTGGAAGAAGCGACGGAGCGCTCACCGCGTGCCAGTGCAACATCCAGAGCGTCGTCGGGTCCTCGAGAAAGGGATCTAGCCCGAAATCGTCACTAAAGAGCGAAGCACCTAGTGCAGTCGGAACATGAATCGATTGGCGCGATCGATCAGGATGCGGAAGCCTCATTACTACGCGCGTCGCGACGGCCCAAAATCGAATCGCTTCGACCATGTTCTTGCCGACACCAAGCTCGACCGGCGCGTCTGGCTCGCTGAACGCCGTAGGGTTGCGGACCGCAGCGTCGAACCCCTTCTTGATCCAACCAAATCGTGGATGAAATGTTTGGTGGCCGGCGAAGAGCGGCTGCGCGGCTTGCTCGAGTGTCATCTACAAATGTCTCCTAAGCCGACAGCTCGCGTACCCGCGTAACGGCATCGACGATTCGTTCCGTTGCGCAGTTAACCTCAGACTCCGTGGTTGGCCGACCTAGCGAGATACGCAGGCTCTCCGACGCCTCAATTTCGGAGCATCCCATCGCAAGCAGCACATGCGACTGGGTCGGCACCGCTGACTGGCACGCACTTCCAGACGAAACTGCGACGTCGGGCATCGATGCCATCACTGCATCCGCATCTGCACCCATGAAACGAAGATTCAGCGTGTTTGGCAGCCTGTTCTCCTTAGATCCGTTGAGCTCGACAACCCCAGGGATAGAACTATCTAGGACCTCGTACAGGGTGGAGGCAAGCGACTTGAGTCGTGCCTCATCGGCGGTGACTTCCTTCGCAGCGAGTTCAGCGGCGAGTCCAAAGCCGGCGATCGCACTCGTATTCTGTGTTCCACCGCGAAGTCCGCGCTCTTGACCGCCCCCCGCGAAGAGCGGAACCAAACGTGCTTGTACGTGTCGGTCTGCAATGAGGGCCCCGGCGCCCTTCGGCCCATACATCTTGTGGCTACTGCAAACCATCAGATCTGCAGCCGCGGAAGCCTCGTCAAGGGGCCCTTTGCCCGCGAGCTGCGTTACATCGACAAAGAACGCGGCACCGGATCGAGCAGCAACCTCACCGGCCGCCCGCAACGGATGGATCACACCCGTCTCATTGTTCGCTGACATCGCCGCCACCAGCGACACGGTTTGGTCTACAACTGATTCTAAGTGGTTGAGATCGAGCTCCCCTGACTGCAAGACCCGCACCAGGCGAACCTGTCCCCCGGTCAGCCGAGCACCCAAATCAGCGGCCGCAAGGATGGCTTTGTGTTCCGTCGCCCCGACGACAACGTTCGGTCGGTCAGGAGCACCCAGCATGGCTCCGACGATCCCAATTGTTGCAGCCTCGCTCGCGCCGCTCGTGAAAATCACGTCGCGTGGACGCGACAATGCGAAGGACGCGACACGATGTCGGGCCTCCTCGATCAGCTCGGCGGCTTCCCGTCCAGGCGTGTGCTGAGTACTTGACGGATTCGCGTAGCTCGCCGAGATCACCTCAACCTGCTCCGCAACCCTCGGGTCGACGGGTGTCGATCCGTTGTAGTCGAGGTAAATCATGGTGCACCAATCCTAGCTTGTGCTCGGTTGCCGACATCGCTCTGCGACGCCGCCAATTCGGGCCGGCTACCTGCCTGGATGCGCCTGCCAGGCGTCGCAATTCAACATAGGCTAACGCTCTGACACTCCGTCGCTGTGGAGGCTCGCGGTCTGTCCACGTGGCACCTATGGGCTGATCCCCTACACAGCCCGGTGTCCGGCTACCATCAAAACGCCGTTTGACCACTGTGTCGACCGTCAACAGCAGGGAGGCCGACAGTGACGGAGGGCACGCTCGAGTGGGGCTCAGCGCGCGACCGAACCGCGATACGGCGCAGCGGCCTCTCGATGCCGCTGCGCACGGCCCTGAGGGATCGTCTACTCACCTCGGACCGATCAGTCCTCGATTACGGGTGTGGGCGGGGCGAAGACGTCGGCAGACTCTGTCATATGCAGTTCGATGCATATGGGTGGGACCCCTACTATGCGCCCGACGGCCGACGCGATCCCGCTGATGTCGTCATGCTGACCTACGTCCTTAACGTGATCGAAGACGTCACCGAGCGAATGGAGACGCTTCGCCAGGCATGGTCGCTCGCGCGCAAGGCCCTTGTCGTCAGCTGCCGACTGGTTTGGGAGCGATCGCAAGTTTCGGGTAGAGATCGTAGCGACGGCGTCCTGACGTCCAGGGACACATTCCAACACCTCTTCACAACGAACGAACTGCGACGCCTAGTTGAAGACGTGACTGGTCAACGCTGTCTCTCCCCCAGACCTGGCGTCGTATATGTCTTCAAGACTGACGAGGAACGTCTGGCCTACTTGGCACGCGAGACCATAGGTCGACACGAGTGGGCAGTCAGCTCCGATCATGCTTCAGCAATCGCCGAGGTGATCTCCTTCGCCGAGACGAAGGGTAGGCCCCCGCTCCTGGAGGAAATCCCACCTGAAACAGCGCCTCTTATCGCTGAACTCACCCGCTCACAACTCCTTCGCTTGGTCCAACGGTCTGCAAACCCTGTGCTGGTCACAGAGGGTGTTAAGCGATCGACCCTGGACGCGCTCCTTTACCTCGGCATTTCAATCTTCAACGGTCGTCCTCGACTTCCAGACCTGCCACTCTCAGTGCAGGCTGACATCCGAAGATGCTTCAGCAGCTATAAGGAAGCGTGCGTACGCGCAGACAGGCTTCTCCTGAAGATCCGGGATGACACCTACATTCGCGGCGCAATGAGCAACTCTGTCGGAAAGCTGACTGCCACAGCTCTGTATACCCACAGAAGGGCAGTTTCGGGTATGCCGGTAGTTCTGAGACTGTACGAGCATTGCGGGTCTGTAGCGGCTGGACGTCCCGACGGCTGGAACATGCTGAAGCTGGACCATCGTGGCCGAAGGGTCTCATGGTCGTGTTACCCAGACTTCGACAAAGATCCCCATCCAAAGCTCGCGTGGACGTTCGGCGTCGATATGGCGAGTCTTGAGAGCAAGCACCAGTCCTTTGAAAGTCGTGACAACCGTCCGCTTCTGCATCGGAAAGAAGAGTTCGTCGCGGTTGACGACGAGTACGCCCCCAAGTACCGGCGTCTTACTGACGCTGAAGTGAAGGCCGGACTCTACGCAAATCCGACTGTAATCGGGCTTGAGCGAGGGTGGGAGGCCGAACTGACACGCTGCGGTGTCGAGCTACGAGGACATCGCCTCGTCAAGCGCCGCAGCTCTGACTTAGACCCGGGCGAACACCGCTGAGCGAGAACGGGGCAAGCCTCATCGAAGTTACATGCGACTCACCAGCTGGTCCGAACCCCGGTTACGGCCCCGATCTCGCTTCTGCCACCCGTCCATACAGATGATCCGTGCCAAGGCACCGACATAAGCGGTGCGGAGCGACCACTGCGAGCTAGTGTCTGGGTGTGACAGTCGAACACTCAAGCAAGAGTCTGACCCAAGTCGTCAACGAAGCATCATCGGGCGACATTCTGCTCCCAAACTTCCAGCGTCAGTTCGTTTGGACAGCTGATGCGCATCGACAGATCGCCGCATCAGTACTGATAAACATTCCCTGCGGCTCCCTGCTTCTCGTAAAGGGGAAGTCGACCGACTTCTCTTCGCGAAGAGTTGGCCACAGTCAGTCAGAAGCAGACAACCAGTCTGGAACTTCATGCGAATTCCTTCTCGACGGACAGCAACGTGTGAGCACTTTGCGCGCATTGTTTTCCGACCCATTCAAAGGAGACTGGGTCGAAGCTTACAACCAGACATTCTCCCGCCTCCGATCGAGGTGGGCAGTTCGCGTCAGGCCGGCAAAGCCTGAAGACCCCGATCTGTTTGGTTGGAAAACGCTCGATTTCAAAGAGCTGCCTCCTGAACCCGATTTGGTAAGCGATGCAATCGTCCAGCACCTAGTTACCAAGACGAAGAACTTTGAGAAATGGGCCCACCCTGCTTTCGAGACCGACGCAAAGCTATCGGCCCGGCACCTAAGAACTGGTGCTGCCGCAGCGAGCGATGGACAAGTTCCGTTGTGGGAGGTCTGCAACAACAACGAGCTCACGATCGCCAAGATTGCACTTGACGAGATAGCTGAAGATCGACGTAAAGAGATACTGGCCTCCATTCGCGACAATCAACTCAATCTGGAGGAACTCGACGACTTCCTTAAACCCGACGAACAACCCGAAGATGTCTCTGACGACGAGATCGACAATCGACTTCGCGATAGAAAGTATGCTTGGATTCAATCGATTTTGAATCTTCTTCGCACTGTCAGAGAGTTCAAGCTCTCGACTATTACATTGACAGCGGATGAACTTTCAAAGGCAATCGCTATCTTTGAAGCAATCAATCGTGGCGGCACCCCACTAAGCGCATTCGACCTAGTTACAGCGCGCTACGCTCGCGGCCAGTCGGGACATTCCCTGCCAGAACTTGTTCAGGACTTCATTACCCAGTACCCATCTGCGCTCCCGCCTGCGGTTAGCACGAAGCCGGCATATACCGAGTGGGCAGCAGAGGATAACGTAGGCCTGGTCGAAGGAGCGCTCACCACCAACTTCAAGACTCAGTTCCTACAGGCCATGTCTATGAACCGGACGCTGTCGATGTACGGTCCTGGGCACAATCTCGCGGTTGACGAGATCAAACCACAGAATACCTTGCAATTCTCATCAGCGGAAGTTGATAAGTTATGGCAACCAAGTTGTGACGCGATCTTACAGGCCTGGAGATTTCTCCAGGTCAGGTGTGGCGTCAAAGACGAGGGTGCGTTACGAAACAAGTTACTGGTTATTCCGATTGCGGCCACTCTTCCATCCATCAGTGGATCGGACATCAAGAAATACAATATGGTCGAATACTGGTACTGGTGCTCCGTTCTGACTAGCACCTACACAAATCGTCAGAACGAGAACGCAGCAGCTGATGGGAACCGACTTCGTGAATGGCTCGCGAATCCAGGAGGCGTAAATCCTTTCGCATCACGGGAACTGCGTGTGTTCAATGACGACGGTTATTCGTCCAGGGAATCACTCTTGCGCACTTCCGAAGAGTCACGCGTCGGAACCGACGTCGGACAGTATCTTCTTCAATTCGTTTGTGCGACAGGTGGGCGAGATCTGTTAACCGATCAGTTAATTAATGTCCAGCGGGATAGCCTCCAAGATCACCACTTGATTCCCCTAGCCACTGCGACCACTATCGGTCAGTCGTCGTCAGAAATTAGGAAGGGAAAGACTGAGATAGCCGAACTGTTGAATAGTCCTCTGAACAGAGCCTACGTCCTAAAATCTACGAATCTCTCGATAGGTTCCAAGAGTCTCCAGCAGTACATCTCGAGCATCAAAGACTCCGCTAAGAGCAGTCTTCACCTAACGCTTGATTCGAGTTACAGTCAAAAAGACTCGAGTTTCCTCGAATACGCGCGAGACACAATGGGCGCCCGTTTTGATCAAATAAAGTCAGCTACCGTTAAGCACCTGTCGAACCTCAAACCCGCGCCGTAGTGTGGTTCGGCGGAGCGCGGAAGTACACCGACCAGGGCCTCCGCTTCCTGCGCCGATCGCGCCCTCCCCTACACCGGTAACTGACTCCCCGACCGCCGCAACTCCGAGAACGCCTTGATCCCCGTCGACGTAGCGGTAGCAACCGGCCGCAAATCCGGCCCGGCCTCCGTCTTCGACACCATGACAACATTGTCCACGTACGGCTGAATCGTGCTGGTGTTCTGCACCGTCGCGACGATGATCAGTTGGAACCCGAACTTCCGGAACGCTGACAGCGCCTGCTGCGCGAACTGCGGGTCGGACTTGGAGAAGGCCTCGTCGAGCATCAGCTGGGCGAAGATCGGCCGGTTGTCGTTGCCGCGGGGGCTGGCCAGGTTGAAGCTCAGTGCACCGGCGAGGCAGAACGCCATCAGCTTCTCCTGCTCGCCGCCGGAGTTGTCGCCGGCGTTGGAGTAGGTGCGGATGGTCTCCCCCGACTCGGCGTCGTGCTCCTCGCAGTAGAAGTCGAAGCGGTTGCGCACGTCGAGAGCATCTCGCGTCCACTGGCGGTCCTCCGGGGTGTTGCCGGCGAGGCGTTCGCGCAGCAGCAAGATGTCGGAGTACTGCTCGAGAATGGCCTGCTCGTCGCCGAAGCTGACCGCCGTCGCGCGGTTCGAGATCTGGCGGGCCTTCTCGGTCAGCTCCTCGACCGCGGCGAGCTTTTTGCGACCGGGACGCAGCCGGAGGCGTGTACCGCGGTTAAAGGCAACCGCACCCAGGCCGGTGTTGACGCGCTCGATCTGCTCGACGATGCGGCGTTCCTCAGCGTCGGCGGCCATATGCAGGCCCAGGATCGCGCCCGGCGCCTGCTCGGTGATCAGGCGGCGCATCCGCTCGTAGGCGGCGGGCAGCTCGCGCTCGTCGATGCGGCGGCAGACGGCGACGTAGTCGTGGAGACGTTCGTCAAAGTCGTCGCTGTCATTCGGGATGGCGTCCGGGAACTCCTCGTCGTAAGTGTCGAGGATGCGAGCCAGCTCGTCGCGGGAGCGTCGGGCATCGGACCGCATGCGATCGCGCTCGCGGCTGGCTGCCTTGACGATCTCCTGGCGGTACGGCTCCGGGTTGAGCACGTCGAGGGTCGCGCTAAGGTCCTCGCGGAAACCGTCGAGGGTCTTCTCCGCCTGGGCGGGAACGTCTTCGGGCTTCAACCGGTCGATGAGGTCCAGGAGCTGCGTGCGCCGTGAATCCTGGCGGGCGATCTTGTCCTTGACCAGCGCAGCCTGCGAAATCGCGTTGCGCACCTGCTCCCACAGGTCTTCGGCCTTGCGCTGCAGCGCTTCGACGTCGGGGTTTTCCTCGATCAGCAGATCGTACTGGTCGGTGAGCTGATCGACCCGATCGTCGACTGAGTCGACGTCGATCTCGTTCCACTGCGTGAACTGCTCACACACACGGCGATACGCGTCGCGGCGTCGTTCCTTGGCGCTGCGCTCACGATCGAGCTCGGCGCAATCCTGGCGGGCATCCTCGAACGCCCGCTCCTCGTACTCGAGTTCATCGCGCAGGGCGGCGATCTTCGACGCGACGTCGCCGACGAAGATGTACTGCGACCGACGGAGCTGCTGGCGATCGTCCTTGACCGCGAGCTTCGCCGAATCCTTGCGCAGACCCTGGTCGGTGACGGCCTTGGCGTGCTGGGAGAACTCGCCGGGACTGTCGACGCACATGTGGTTGCCCAGCTTCGACAGCACCGTCATCGCCTCGGCGGCACACTGGTGCGAGGCGTCGACGGGACGCAGCTTCGACGCCAGGGTCCCCGGCTCCAGAACGGGCATCGGGCGAGAGTCGGCCTGGTGCAGCTGGATTCGGCCGCGCATGTCGTGCGAGTTCACGAAGCGCAGGGCGGCGCGGAAGTGCTTGTCGGGCACAAGCAATCGCAGGCCGACGTTGCGTAGCACCTTCTCGATGGCCAGACGCCAGCGCTCTTCGTCGGGGTCGAGTTCGACGAGTTCGGCGACGTACTTCAGCTCGGACTCGTCGATCTGCAGTCCGTGGGCGATGGCGCGGCGCATCTCGTGCTCGGTGCGCGGGAGCGCGGAGCCGGCGTTCTCGACGCGACCGAGCTCCTCCATCGCGGCGTCGCGGCGGGTCCTTGCGGCGACCTCGCTGGCCAACGCCTCGGCGTAGTGGGCGCGACCGGCGTCGAGCTGGCCGTCAATCTTGGCGGCCTCCTCGGTGAGTTCCTCGCGGAGCAGCCAGAATCCCTCGGCCCGGGTGGGCGGGGTGAAGCCGAGCGCGGAGACCTTGTCCTCGTACGCGTTGCGTCGGGCGGTGACCTCGGTGCTGAGTTTCTGTGCGCCGCCGAGCTGCTCGCGCAGCGGGGCGAGGTCGCCGGTGGACGTGGCGATCCGGGACAGCAGCAGGCTGTGGTCCTGGCGGAGCTGGTCGTGCTGGGTGGTCAGTGCGGCGAGATCACCGTCGAGGCGGGTGATCTGGTCGTCGAGGTCGGCGACCTCGGGCTGCGCGTTGTGGATCCGCAGGTTGTTGACGTAGCTGCGAATGGTGGTGTTGTCGATGGTGTCGAGAACGGAGAAGGTGGCCGCCTCCCCCGCGTACCGCTCGTGCACCTCCTCGATGTTGCCGAGGATGGTGCGCTTGCGGCGCGCGACGTCGAGCAGTTCGCGGGCTTCGACGAGCGGGTCGATCTGGTCGAGGGCGTCGGCGATCCCGACGATGCTGGTCGGGGCGTCGAGCATGAACTCCCGCACGAACTGCGCGAGCCCGCCGACGCTCTTGAGCGACTTGGCCTTTCCGAGGAGCTGCTGCGCGGCGTCGGAGCCGCGGATCCCGATGAGCGAGTACAGCGTCGAGAGGTACTTGCCCTCGCCGGGGCCGCCGCGCCAGCCGCGGTCGCGGAACTTGGCCGAGTTGTAGTTGTTGGCGGCCCACTCGTTGCAGGCCTCGACGATGTCGGCGTCACCGTCGTAGATGAAGTACGAGCTGTGCGCGTCGGTCATCTTGCCCGCGGCAAGCCATTTCAGCACCAGGCCGGTGATGGCCTCGCCCGAGCTGGAGGTGTAGGTGACCGAGATGGCCGCCCACGCCGGGCCGGTGCCGCGCAGGTACATGATCTCGCGGTGGGCGTTGGTGCCGTCGCGCCGCTCACCCCACGCGCCGCGCACGTACTTGCCGACCGTGCGCTTGCCGCTGGAGGATCCGGCCGCCGTCGCATCGCCCGAGGCGTTGAAGTTGCGCCGGTGATCCGGCAGGAACGCCAGCGAGATGGCGTCGAGCAACGACGACTTACCGCTGCCCGACGAACCGGTGATCAGAGAACCGTTGGGACTGAACGGGATCGAGTGATATCCGTCGAACACGCCCCAGTTGATCAGCTGCAACCGGGACAGGTGGTACTGGTCGACCTGCCCGCTCACCAGTCGTCTCCTTCGTCGTTCTCGCCGTACGCGTTGTCGCCGTCGAGGTCGGTTGTGTCGTCGTCGCGGTCGGCAGGTTCGTCGGCGAGGTCCTCGGGTGGCACTTCACCGGTGTCACCGGATCCGATGAACTGCTCGAATTGCCTTTGCAAGTCGGTGATCACCGACGCCGTCATCACCGCCGAGATGACCGGGCTGACGACGAAGGTGTCGGCGTCGTCGCGCTGCTTGCGCAGGAACTCGAGCTCCTCCATCTTGTCGAGGGCACGTTCGATGCGCTTGTCGAAGAGCGCGAGGTCGCGGTCGATGGTGTTGGTGACGCCGGCGAACAGCTCGTGGATCTCCTCGCGGGTGATCAGGACGGGCTCGTCGCGGGCGGCGCGCACGTACTTGGCCAGGTGCAGCGCCAGGATGGCGTCGTAGGTGTGAATCGTTTCGCGCTTGAGGATCTTTCGGCCCCAACGAGAGTCGTAACCGGCCTGCTCGACGAAGGCGACCTGTAGTTCGTCGACGATGCGCAGCCGGAGGTCGAGTTCGGACAGACGGCCACGCAGCACGTCCTGGTACTCGGCGACCCACGACCACAGCTGCGGCTGCCGGTCACCGCTGATGTAGCGACGGGTCAACAGGTTCTGCAGCGCCCAGCACGCGCGGTCGGGCAGCTCACTGACGTCGCCGTCGAAGCGTGGCGCGTTCGGCGTGTGGGTCGCCGCGCGGTTCGCGACGGTGGGCAGGTCGTCGAAGCCGGCGAATTCGTCGGGGGTCGTGGGGGCAGCGTCGGACTCGGGGGCGGTTTCGGGACCCTTCGTGGCTCGCTGCGCTCGCACCTCAGGGAGCGGGGGGTCGTCCGCTCGCACCTCAGGGGGCATGGGGTTGGCGTCGTCCGCGCGCACCTCAGGGTCGCCCTTCGTGGCTCGCTGCGCTCGCACCTCAGGGAGCAGTTGGTCAGCCTCAGGGGGCAAAGATGTCATTCGGCGTCGACCTCCGCAGTCGGAATCGGTTCGGTGAAGGTCAGGTCAGGCACTTCGATGGCGTGGTCGTCGCCAATCAGGGACCGGAAGCGGACGGTGGTCATCGGTACCTTCTCCCCTGCCGCTTGCTGTTTCGAGGCCCACGACCACAGGACGATGACGTGCGCGAGGTACGGCTCCTCGAGTCCGCCGATGACGTCGGCGAGGGCGACGGGTCCGGTGGCGACCGCGGCGTTGACGGTGTCGGTGAGTTCGGTGGTGTCGACCTGGCCCGACAGCGAAGCGAACGAGGTGAGGTCGGCGTCGAGAGTTGCCGGGAGTGCCGGCGCGGGCGGCACGTGTTCGCGGATCTCGAATGCGAGTCGGCCGATCGAGTTCACCGTCGGCGCGGCCAGCGGTAGCTCGTAGCCGATCCGACGGTCGGCCAGCGAGGTCTTGAGCAACTCGTTGGCGGTGGCCAGGGCGTCGTTGAGCTGACGGGCGAGGCCGCGGCTCTGCTCGAGCGTCCCGGACGCGACGAAGCGTCGGATACGGCGTGCACACCGCTGCCGGGTGCGGCCGACCTCGGCCATCTGTTGGGTCACGAGGCCGAAGAAGTTGTCCATCACCGACCGCAGGCCCGGGTCCATGCTCGGGAAGCTGGCGATGATCGTCTCGATGTCGGACTTCAGGCGGGCGCGACGCTCCGGATCCTGGATCAGGTGCGAGAACGCCTGGTACGACGCGGACTGCGGCGAGTCGAGGAGCGCCTCGTAGTCGTCGAACAGCTGTCGCTGGCGGTCGCGGTAGGCGAGGTCGGAGTCGCCCGGGTCGTCGAGCAGCGCGGTGGTGATGCGGTCGAGCATCGTGCCGTACTGGCCGATGTCGGAGATGATCTGCTCCATCTGGTAGCCGATGGTGCGGGCGGCGTCCTCGGCGACGCGCAGGTCGACCGGAGGTCGTCGGCCGGCGTCGAGGTCGGCGAGTTCGGCGTCGAGGTCGGACATCTGCGCCTCGATCTCCGAGCGGATCTGGTCGGGATCGCCCGTGACCTGACCCGCGACGCGTCGGAGCTCGGCGGCGATACCGGTGATGGACCCGCCGGTGGCGATCGAATCCTCACGACGCTGACGCCGCATGAAGTCCAGGACCGAGCGCGCCTCGCTGGTGAGATGGCACAGGTTGGGGGCGTGCGGGTCGGAGGTGTCGGTGACGCGGTGCAGCCAGCCCTGCCGGGCCCAGAGTTTGACCAGCTCGAGGCCGGTGGCCTGATCGGTGAGGTCGAGGTCGGCGAGGTCGCGGTCCAGGCGCACCGTCAGCTCGGTCTCCGACAATTTGGTGCCGTAGTCGAGGTGACGTTCCATCAACGTGACATAGAGGGCCGAGTTGGTGGCCGCGAAGAGTCGTCCCACCGCCGACTTCTGGATCGCGCGGTTCGATTCCCACGCGTCGGCCAGCGTGAGCTGCACGGACTCGGGACCGCTCGACGAGCCGGGGGCCTCGACCGGAGCCGGGAAGGCTGAGAACTCCATCGCCGCCTCACGGGGATCTCGGGGACTAGAGGACCCGGGTAGTCTGCCACGCCTGGCGGCCGCCGCCCCACCCGGTGGGTCGCGCGTCGAGCCGCGTGCGAGATGCGTCGCTACCCTGAGCGGCATGGTGATGGCTGATCGTCCGGAGGTCCAGACCGCGTCGGCGCCGGTGACCGCGTTGACCGTCGTCGGACTCGCGCAGAGCATGATCAACGGCCTCGCGCGGGTGCCGTTCCGCAAGCCGTGGTCGGGTCCGTCCGGGCTGCTCGACAACCTCGGCCAGTCCGTCACCCGCCAGACCATCCGCGCGTTCATGGGCTACTCGATGGGACTGCCGATCGAGGAGTTCCGGTCGATGGAGAAGATCCTCGACGACGTGTGCCGCGTCGTCATGCCGCCCTTCGTCGAGTTGACCGACGGCGTCGAACTCACCGACGACATCGTCGGCGGAGTGCCCGGGTTGTGGTGTCGCGCCAAGGCCAGCTCCGACGCCTACGTCGACGACGATTGCGAGAAGGAGGAGATCGGCGCGACGATCCTCTACCTGCACGGCGGTGGATACATCGGGACCTCGCCGATGATGTACTCGGCGTTCGCGTCCTCGCTCGTGCGGATCTCCGGGCACGAGGTGTTCATCGCCGACTATCGGATGGCACCCGAATTCCCGTTCCCCGCAGGCGTTCACGACGCCGCGGATGTTTACCGCGGGCTGCTGGGGCGCGGCGTCGACCCCGACCACATCATCGTCGCCGGCGACTCCGGCGGTGGTGGGCTCGCGGCGTCGCTGGTGGCCTACCTTCGGGACCTCGACCTGCCGCGGCCGGGTGCACTCGCGCTGTTCTCCCCGGAGATCGACCTGGACCTCGACCACCCGTCGATCACCGAGAACGCCCCCTACGACATCCTCCCGTGGAGCATTCCGGTCACGCCGTACCTGCACGGCGTCCAGCCGAACGACGCCCGGGTGTCGCCGGTCAACGCCGAACCCGATCCGACATGGTTCCCGCCGACCTTTGTGTGCTGGGGCGGGTGCGAGATGTTCCGTGATGGGATTCGCGACTTCGCGGCGAGGCTCGAGGCGTCGGACGTGACCACCCACGCCATCGAAGAACCCGGCATGTTCCACGTCTTCCCCATTCTCATGCCGTGGGCCGAGGCGTCGAAGCGGGTGTTCCGGGCGTTGTCGGAGTTGGCTGAAGGGCATGTCGAAGGAGACCCGGAGGCTGTGCAGACGCACTGATTGGTTCGACCGTGTGTGGGCGGGACCCTTCGTGACGGCCCTCCGCAGGCTCCGGGCCTCCTCAGGGAGCAGTGGTGGGTTGCCCTCCGCAAGCTCCGGGCCTCCTCAGGGACCGATGGGGTGGGCCGCCCGCAGGGAGCGCTTAGCCGAGGACGAACGCCAGCAGGAAGCCCGCTGCGGTCGCGAGACCGATCCACCAGCCTCCCTCGCGGTAGGCCTCGGGCATCAGTGAGTTGGCGAGCACGCCGAGCGTTGCGCCGCCGGCGAAGGCCTGGACGAGGCTGATCGCGGTCGGCGAGATGGTGTCCGCCACCGCATAGCCGCCGACGGTGACCGCCACCAGGACGACGGCGGTGAACATCCACATCGCCAGCGCCGAGCCGATCGACGCGTCGTGCTCGCGGCGCATCAACGACGCACCGCTCACCGCTTCCGGAACATTGCCGACCGCAATGGCCACCACCAGCACGAGCGAACCGCCCGCGGTCAGCGAGACGCCCAGCGCGGTGTTCTCCGGCACGCCGTCGAGGAAGACGCCGATCATCAACGCGGGACCGATCGCCGACGACCCGAGCTTGGTCTCGACGAGACGGTCGGCGACGACGTAGACCGCTGTCCCGGCGAACAGCGCGAGCGCAGCCACCCCCGTGCCGGCCTGGTTGAAGGCGGGCTCGAAGAGTTCGGTCGAGACTGCCGCGATCATCGTGCCCGCGCCGAACGCCATCAACGTCGCCAGGATCGGATTCGGCAGGTTCCAGCGCAGACCTATCGCCGCACCGACCGCGATGGGGATGGCAGTCGCGAGCCCGTACAGAACTGCAGTGAGCATGAGGACAAGGTTGCTCCGTCGCGCGGGTGATCGCGAGTGTCGCGCGCAGGGGGTTCGGTGGGTGGTTGCGGGGACCCTTCGTGACGGCCCTCGGCAGGCTCCGGGCCTCCTCAGGGAGCAGTTGGTGGTTGCTCTCACAGGAGGGAGCAAGAGCAGATCAAGGATCTGCAATCCAACAGGTCACAGAATTGCGGATACCTCGATGGACCCGGTCTCGACGGCAGGGATACACTGGGTCTCGTCCGACGAACCGGTCAGACCCCCGACCCGACCGGTTCGTCGGATATTTTTGTGCCCACATCGTCGGGCGCGTGTCGGTCGACCGACCAGGGTCGTGTTACACGGATCGGCAGTTTCTTTATTCCGCCGGAAACCATTCGGTAATCGACGACGAGTGAACTGTGTGTCGTAGCAAGTAGTCGCTACTCTATGAGACCGGATCTTCGGTCGAACCACTTCAGGGCAATGATGCCCGACCCACCCTCGCACGTCGAACCGCCCCCGCGGCTCGACCACCTGCAGACACCGTCTCGCCATCCCAGGAGCTCTTGTGCCTTCTTTCGACGAAACCATCACCGAGAACATCGCCGCATCGCTGGCGGAGATCCCGCACCCCTCACTTCCCAAGGGCTCCAACATCTATGGCGGCACCAAGATCTTCCCCGACTATCAGGCGGAGAACGGTGAGTCGTACTTCACGCTCGTGCACGGCATCGCGCACGAGTCGTCGGTGTCGTTCGTCGCCGTCCTGCAGGCCACCCGCGCCCTCCGCAAGGGCTTCGAGTCGGCCATGTACTTCTACGGACCTGGCGCCATCAATTGCCTTGCCACCCGGGGCTTCCCGACGACGGGCGACTCCGGCTTTCCCGGTGAGCAGAACATCAACAACTCCCTCGAGACCTTCATCTCCGAAGGCGGCACCGTGTTCTGCTGCCGCTTCGGCCTCGCCCTGCACGGCGGACGTGAAGAGGACCTCATCGAAGGCGTCATTCCCGCGCACCCGCTCGACGTCCAAGACGCACTCATCCACTACGCACGCAAGGGCGCGATCATCAACTCGACCTACATGGTCTGACCCACAGCAGCTTCCGACAACCACCTCTTGGGAATCACATGACCACCATCGGAACCGTCGCGGCCAACTTCACCCGCGATCTCGAGCAGAACTACGCGACGATCGAACAGTATGTCGCCGAAGCACGAACGCGGGGCGTCGACTTCCTGGTGTTCCCGGAGGCGGCGATCGGCGGATACCTGTCGTCCCTGGGCAACCACGGCGACACCCAGAAGAACAGCGCCCGGTCGTTGCCGCCGGCGATCTCCCTCGACGGTCCCGAGATCGCTCGGGTGCAGTCCATCGTGGGAGATCTCGTGGTGGCGATCGGGTTCTGTGAACTCGGCGAGGACGGCGAGACCCGCTACAACGCGGCGGCCGTCCTCGACGGCAACACCATCTACGGCAGCTACCGCAAGGTCCATCAACCGCTCGGCGAGAACATGTCGTACTCGTCGGGCACCGGGTACGACGTCTTCGACACGCCCGTCGGCCGGATCGGCCTCCAGATCTGTTATGACAAGGCGTTTCCCGAGGCTGCCCGGATCATGGCGCTCAAGGGAGCCGAGATCATCGCCAGCCTGTCCGCCTGGCCGGCGGCCCGCACCGCGACGGCGGAGAACCTGCAAGAAGACCGCTGGACCTACCGGTTCAATCTCTTCGACACCGCTCGCGCGCTGGAGAACCAGGTGTTCTGGGTGGCGGCCAACCAGAGCGGCACCTTCGGGTCGCTGCGCTACGTCGGCAACGCCAAGATCGTCGATCCCGGTGGAAATATCCTCGACACAACCCTTCTCGGGAGCGGCCTGGCCGTCGCCGAGGTGGACATCGCGGAGAGCTTCACCGCCATGCGGGCCGGGATGTTCCATCTGAGGGACCGTCGACCTGAGGTGTACGGGATGCTCGTCGAGGCTGATACCGACCCCGACGCGTCGGCGGCCTTCGCATGGCGGGACCTCGCGCATGCCTGAGATGACCGTCCAAGTGCGTTGGCCCGACGGGCAGTTCAGCCAGTACTACTCCCCCAGCCTCGTGCTGCACGACCACCTCGAGCCGGGTACGTACCGGGTCGACGACTTTCGGTCACGGTCCACCACCGCACTCGACGAAGCCAGCGCGCGGGTCCGCGCCAAGTACGGCTTCGCCTGCACGTCTGCAGCGGCGTCGGCGGAGGAGATCGCTCTCGATGCGGCTCGGCATGCGGATTTCGCTGAGGTCGAGGTGGTGTCGATGTACCCGCCGTTGCCGGGTGCGGAAGTGGCTTCGACTCGGGGCGTCGCTTCGCTCCGGCCCGGCTCAACCAGCAGTGGGGGCGCGGAAGTGGCTTCGACTCGGGGCGTCGCTTCGCTCCGGCCCGGCTCAACCAGCGGTGGTAGCGCTTCAACCAGCAGCGAGGAGCAGTCGTGAACACACACGTGCCGGTCGTCGTCATCGGCGGCGGACAAGCCGGCCTGTCGGTCAGCTGGTACCTGGGACAGGCGGGCGTCGAACATCTCGTCGTCGAAGCCGGCACCGCGGTACATGCGTGGGCCGACAAGCGGTGGGACAACTTCACGCTGGTGACTCCGAACTGGCATTGCAAGCTCCCCGGATACACCTACGACGGCCCGGACCCGGACGGGTTCATGACCCGCGACGAGGTCGTGGAGTGGTTGCACGGTTGGCTCCAAACCTTCGAACCACCTCTCGTCGAACACACGAAAGTCACTCGTCTGCAACGACTGTCCGGTGATCGGTTCGAGCTGACCCTCGACGGCCCCGACGGAATGCGGTCGCTCACCTGCGACCAGGCCGTCATCGCGACCGGCGGATATCCCCTGCCGGTGGTGCCACCGTTCGCATCGTCGTTGGATCCGGCCGTGCACCAGGTGCACTCCGAGGAGTACTTCAACCCGGAACAACTTCCCGACGGCGCTGTGCTGGTCGTCGGGTCCGGGCAGTCGGGCACGCAGATCGCAGAGGATTTGCACCTCGCCGGTAGGCAGGTGCATCTCGCGATCGGTAACGCACCGCGGGTCGCCCGGTTCTATCGCGGCCGCGACTGCATGACGTGGCTGTCCGACATGGGTCTCTACGACACGCCGACCCAGGAGTACCCCGGCGGCCGTGCCGCGCAGGAGAAGACGAATCACTACGTCACCGGCCGCGACGGCGGTCGCGACATCGACCTCAGACGATTCGCGACCGAGGGAATGAAGCTGTACGGCGTGCTCAGTGACGGTAAGGACTCGACGCTGCGGTTCGCGCCGACGCTCACGGCCGCGCTCGACCGGGCCGACGCTGTGTACAACTCGATCTGCGGTGACATCGACCGACACATCGAGAAACTGGGCATCGACGCGCCAGAGGCATCGCGGTACGAGCCGGTGTGGGCGCCCGAGGTCGATCCGACCGAACTCGATCTCGCGGCCGAAGGCGTCACCTCGATCATCTGGGCCATCGGCTACCGACCCGACTACCGGTGGATCGAGGCCAGCGCCTTCGACGGCGGTGGCCGGCCGATGCAGACCCGCGGGATCACCCAAGTCCCCGGGCTCAGCTTCGTCGGGTTGCCGTGGATGCACACCTGGGGGTCGGGGCGGTTCCTTGGTATCGATCGCGATGCGAGGTATGTGGCTGAGCATGTTGTTGGATCGGTTCGTGGTGGACGCGCGCAGTTGGTTGTTGCGCAGTAGGTTTGGGGTTCTGTGGGCACCGGGGTTGCGTTGTGGAGGACGGTCACCAGGTGGCTTCGACACGACGCCTCGCTTCGCTCGGAGTCGGCTCAACCAGCGGAGGAACATACGAGCCCTTCGAGGCTCGTCGCTATCGCTCCTCGCACCTCAGGGAGCAAAGGATAAGGAGTACCCATGACGGTATCCACACGAGTTGACCTGGCGTTGCTCGGTATTCGCGGGGAGCCGCCGGTGCAGCGCACCGGCGGGGCGGGGCCCAGCGACGACGGCCACCTCATGGTCGACGGGTTGCATGCCGCGATCCCGCGGAACCCGCAGAGTGCGTTCGTCTTCGACGGTGATCGCGTGCTGTACGACGGCGCCGACATCGGTGTCGAGGTCAGCGCGATCGGACGTCCCCGGTTCTACGACCTGCAGACCGCGGACGGGGTAAGCTACGAGAAGATCGCTCGCCTGCACGGTCGGAATGTTCTGGCGACAACAGTTCTGCAGACCTGTATCCGCTACGCCGAGGACCAGCGGTGCCGGTTCTGTTCGATCGAGGAGTCGCTGAAGTCCGGCTCGACGATTGCGGTGAAGAAGCCCGAGCAACTCGCCGAAGTCGCCCGTGCGGCTGTCGATCTCGACGGCGTGACCAACATGGTCATGACCACTGGCACCAGCGGTGGACGCGACCGCGGGGCGTGTCATCTCGCCCGGTGCGTCCGAGCGATCAAGGCGGCCGTGCCGGAACTACCGATCCAGGTCCAGTGCGAACCACCCGCCGATCTGACCGTCCTGACCGAACTCCGCGAGGCCGGTGCGGACGCCATCGGTATCCACGTCGAATCCCTCGACGACGACGTGCGGCGTCGCTGGATGCCCGGCAAGTCGACGGTACCGATGTCGGAGTACCGGGCGGCGTGGGCCGAGGCGGTCCGGGTGTTCGGGCGCAACCAGGTGTCGACCTACCTGCTCGTCGGTCTCGGCGAGGACACCGACGAGATGATCGCCGGCGCCAAGGAACTCGCCGACATGGGCGTGTACCCCTTCATCGTGCCGTTCCGGCGTCACGCCGGGACCCTCGCCGTCGACGTCGACAACGCCCCGGCACCCGACCCCGCGATCGTCGAGAAGATCACCCGTGAGGTGGCCGGACATCTGAGTTTCATCGGGATGTCCGGGTCGGACCAGCGAGCGGGATGCGCGGCCTGCGGTGCCTGTAGTGTCCTGCCGACGGTCGGAGGCTGACGTGCTGTCACGGGGCGAGCTGTCGATCCTGTCCGGGCTGCCGCGCACGACGCCGCGGTCGGAGTTCCTGATCACCGTCGCTAACAGCCCGCGAGAACATGCGGCGTATCGCGTGCTGCGGCACCGCGAATTCGTCGATCGGCAGGCGCTTTTCGACCGCACCGACGTCGATGACATCGACGACGACCCGCGCACCACCGTCCTGATCGCGACACTGCCCGACGGGACTATCGCGGGTGGCGTGCGAATCGCCCCCACGCCGTGGGCGGGGTCCGAGCACACCGACATCGGATGGTGGTTTGGGTCGCGGCTCGTCGTCGCCGACCCTGGCCTGGCAGCCGGGATCGGGCCGGCACTCGTGCGGGCGGCGTGCGCGCACGTCGAACAACTGGGCGCCCTGCGGTTCGACGCCACCGTCCAGGATCGGTACGTACCGATGTTCTCGAGGCTCGGCTGGCAGGACCGCGGGCCAGGCCCGGTGATCAATGAGCGGTCGCATCGGGAGATGGGCTACCCACTCAACCGAATTCAACGCACAGTCGACGGGACGAAAGCGGTTCTCGCCGAGGCACTCGCGCCGTTCGCAGACCAACCGGGCGGTCTCGGTGCTACCGGATTCCGCGGAGACGACGGCGTACCGCTGCCCGGCACCGACGTGATCGCGGCCTGTGACGCGATCATCCCGTCGATGATCGAACGCGATCCGGAGTGGGCCGGTTGGTGTTCGGTGCTCGTCAACCTCAACGACCTCAGCGCGATGGGGGCTCGGCCGCTCGGTCTCCTCGACGCCGTCGGCGCGCCCACGACATCGCATCTGACCCGCATCATCCGCGGGATAGGCTCGGCCGCGGAGGCATGGCGCACACCCGTGCTCGGCGGTCACACGCAGGTCGGGGTCCCGTCTGCGCTGTCGGTGACCGCGCTGGGCACGACGCCCAGTCCCCTGCCCGCGGGCGGTGGCCGGGTCGGCGACACCGTCACCCTGCACGCGGATCTCGGCGGCTCCTGGCGACCCGGATATCACGACCGGCAGTGGGACTCGACGAGTTCGCGCAGCAGCGACGAACTGTGCGCCATGACATCCCATCTCGCAACGGTGCGTCCCGCGTCGGCCAAGGACGTCAGCATGGCCGGGATCGCCGGCACGCTCGGCATGCTCGCCGAAGCGTCGGGAACCGGTGCAGAGGTGGACGTGACGGCAGTGCCGCGACCCGGCGACGCGTCGATGGGTGCGTGGCTCACCTGCTTCCCGGGCTACGCGATGCTGAGCACCGACCGCGCCGGCACCCGACGCACTGTGCCCACTCCCGCTCCGGTGACGACCGCCGATTGCGGCCGGCTGACCGCCTCACCGGGCGTGCGGCTGCGGTGGCCCGACGGCGAGACGACTGTCGCCGTCGCGTCGACGGTCACCGGACTAGGCGTCGCATGATTCCCCAGCGACCCGGCCGGCCGACGGATCCGACCGGTACCCTTCGCCCATGAGGACGGTCACCCTCGGCGCCCTCGCCGCGCACTTCGGACGCGACGTGGAACGCGGTGTCGCCAAAGCGGTCGGCATCGTCGAATCCGCGGCGCGCGACGGCGTCGACCTTCTCGTCTTCCCCGACGCCTCACTGGGCGGATACCTCGGCGATCTTCGACGACCCGACCCGGCCGAACTGCCCCCGGCGCTGTACCCGGACGGTCCGGAACTCGCGGCGATCGCGGCCGCCGCCGGTGACATGACCGTGTGTATCGGGTACACCGAAGCGGTCGATGATCAGCGGTTCAACACCGCCGTCTGTGTTACCGGAGACGGTGTCCTGGGCACACACCGCAAGGTCCATCAACCCGCCGGCGAGGCCCTCGCCTACGCGGCGGGCGATCAGTTCGGCTCGTTCGACACCCCGGTCGGCCGTCTGGGCATGCTGATCGACTACGACAAGACGTTCCCGGAGTCGGCGCGCACGCTCGCCCTCGACGGCGCGCGAATCATCGCGGCACTGTCCGCGTGGCCCGCCAGCGTCACCGACCGCGCCGCTCGCCTGCCCGCCGACCGCCAGTCCCGCCTGTTCGACCTCTACGACTGCGCCCGCGCCGCGGAGAACCAGGTGTTCGTCGTGTCGTCGAACCAGACCGGGGTCATGGGATCGCTGCGTTTCCTCGGTCAGGCCAAGGTCGTCGGACCCGGCGGTGACATTCTGGCGACCACTCGATCGAAAGGCGGAATGGCCACGGTGACAGTCGATGTCGACGCCGAGGTCGACCGGGCCCGTCGCGTCCTGAGTCATCTCGCCGAACTCCGGCCGGACACCTACCGGTCGACGATGTCGGCGGACCAGCGATGAGCGGCACGCCGAGTCTACGCATCGCTCTCCTGACCTATTCGACGAAACCCCGTGGCGGCGTCGTCCATACGTTGAACCTGGCCGAGGCGATGGCTCGTCTCGGCGCCGAGGTGACGGTGTGGTCGCTCGCCCGCGGTGGCGACGAGGGCTTCTTCCGCGCGGTGGATCCGGCTGTGCGGGTGCGGCTCGTCCCGTTCCCCGACCGGGAGAACGAGACGATCACCGAACGCATCGTGCGGTCCATCGACACCCTGCGGGCCGCCTTCGAGCCGGCCGACTTCGACATCGTGCACGCCCAGGACTGCATCAGCGCCAACGCCGTCGGGACGTGCATCCGCACGATCCACCATCTCGACCAGTTCACGACACCGATCCTCGTCGACTGCCACGAGAAGGCCGTCGTCAACCCCTACGCCCGCATCTGTGTGTCGCGTGCGGTGGCCGACGAAGTCGAACAGGGCTGGGACTTGCATCCGACGGTGATCCCGAATGGCGTTGCCTACGAACGCTTCGCGAGCGCGGCGTCGGACTCCCCGGAGTCTCTCGAGGCACGACGACACTGGTCGGATCAGCTGGGCGACTACGTGCTCGCCGTCGGGGGGATCGAACCGCGCAAGGGCAGCATCGACCTTCTGGAGGCGTATGCCGTACTGCGCGAACGTCACCCGGGCCTGAAGCTCGTCTTCGCGGGCGGCGAGACCCTGTTCGACTACCGCGACTACCGTGCCGACTTCGACCGTCGGCGAGCTGAACTCGACGTCGAACCGATCGTGCTCGGGAATGTGCCCGACGACGACCTGCCGGCACTGGTCGCCGCCTGCCGGGTGTTCGCGTTCCCATCGGTGAAGGAGGGCTTCGGCCTGGCCGCGATGGAAGCCCTCGCCGCGGGGCGTCCCGTCGTCGCGCGCGACCTCCCCATCCTGCGCGAGGTCTTCGGTACGACCGTCTCCTACGCCTCGACCGTCGCCGAACTGGCCGACGCCCTCGACGCCTCTCTCGTGCCCGACCCCGACCGCATCGTGTCGGGCCGAAGCCTGGCCGCATCTCTCACGTGGGACGACGCGGCACGTCGGCACCTCGAGTTCTATGCGCGGCACCCCCATCCGGCGTCGCCGGTCGGCACCCACGGATGAGCCAGGCCCGTCGGACCGAACGCATCGGGATGCTGGCAGTCGCCCTGACCGCCATCCTGTGGGGCACGTCGGGTACCGCCGCCGCGATGGCGCCCGAACTCAGTGCCGTGACTGTCGGCGCCGTGGCCATGTGTGGCGGCGGCTTGTTGCAGGCGGCGGTCAACGCCCGCGGGATTCAGGCCGCGTGGTCGTCGGTGACGGCACAGTGGCGGGTCGCTCTTCTCGGTGGGATCTGCGTGCTGATCTACCCCCTCTGCTTCTTCGGGTCCATGCGGGTCGGCGGCGTCGCGCTCGGAACCGTCGTGTCGTTGGCGTCGGCTCCGCTGGTGTCGGCGGTCATCGAGCGCGTGGCCGACGGGCGGAGGCTGACCCTGCGGTGGACCATCGCATGCGCGCTCGGCATCGTCGGCAGTGCGGCGTTGGCCGTGTCGCGGAGCGAGTCGTCGCATGCGGACGGACTCAGCGAGAGCTCGTCGTCGGCGCTCGGCGTCGGCCTCGGCCTGCTCGCGGGCATCACCTACGCCGGGTTGTCGTGGGCGATGCGTCGGCTCATGAACAGGTCGGTGCCGCGCGGCGCCGCGGCCGGGACGGTCATGGGCTTGGGCGGGGTGTTCCTGCTGCCGGTCGTCGCGGTCGGGGTACCGGCCGTGGTCGCACACCCCGAAACCCTCGGCGTTCTCGCCTACCTCGTCCTGGTTCCGCAGTTCCTCGGGTACGTGCTGTTCAGTCGTGGACTCGGTCGGATCGACAGTTCGACCGCCACCACCATCACCCTGATCGAGCCTGCTGTCGCGACCGCACTGGCCGTCGGAGTGCTCTCCGAATCCATCACCGCGATCGGGTGGGTGGGTATCGCGATGCTGGCGGCGGCGCTGGTCGTCCTGCTGGCTCCTCGCCTTCCGTCCGCAACCGGCCCGGCATCCACTAGCGTCGACGCAGGATCATCGACAGGGAGGTCGACGCATGAAGCAGTTCCGAGAGGCCGTCGAGGCGCGTGACGAGCAGGCGATGAGGGCGCTGCTCGCTGACGATGTGGTCTTCACCAGTCCGGTCGCGTTCAAGCCGTATCCGGGCAAGGCCATCACGTCGGCCATCCTGCGGGGCGTGCTGCGGGTCTTCTTCCGCTACATCCGAGAGATCAACGACGCCGGCGGACACGACTCGGCGCTCGTCTTCGAGGCCGTGGTCGGCGGCAAGAAGATCACCGGTTGCGACTTCATCCACGTCAACGACGACGGCAAGATCGACGACCTCATGGTCATGGTCCGCCCGCTGTCGGGCGCACAGGCCGTCGCCGCGGCCATGGGGGCGCAGTTCGATCAGATCGCCGCCGAGGCCGCCGCGGAGTCAGAGAACACAGCGGAGTCCGAGGGGGTCAGCCAGTGAAACTCGGTCTGCAACTGGGCTACTGGGGTGCGCAACCGCCGACCCATCACGCCGAGATCGTCGCCGCGGCCGAGGCCTCCGGCTTCGACAGCATCTTCACCGCCGAGGCCTGGGGATCCGACGCCTACACCCCGCTGGCCTGGCTCGGGTCGTCGACCGAACGTGTCCGGCTCGGGACGTCGGTGCTGCAGCTCTCGGCCCGCACACCGACCGCGTGCGCGATGGCCGCGCTGACCCTCGACCACCTGTCCGGCGGTCGGCACATCGTCGGGCTGGGTGTGTCGGGTCCGCAGGTCGTCGAAGGCTGGTACGGGCAGAAGTTCGCCAAGCCACTGGCCCGGACGCGCGAGTACATCGACATCATGCGTCAGGTGTGGGCGCGCGAGGCGCCGGTCAGCAGCGCCGGACCGCACTATCCCCTGCCGTTCGCCGGGGAGGGCGCATCGGGACTGGGCAAGACGCTCAAGCCGATAACGCACCCGCTGCGCAGCGACATCCCCGTCATGCTCGGCGCCGAGGGGCCGAAGAACGTAGCGCTCGCCGCGGAGATCGCCGACGGCTGGTTGCCGTTGTTCTACACGCCGCGTATGGCCGACACGTACAACGAGTGGCTCGACGAGGGTTTCGCCCGCCCGGGTGCACGACGCAGTCGCGAAGACTTCGAGGTGTGCGCAACCGCCCAGATCGTCGTCACCGATGACCGCGAGGGCACCTACGCCGCGATCAAACCGTTCCTGGCGCTGTACATGGGCGGGATGGGCAGTGAGGACACCAACTTCCATGCCGAGGTGTACCGCCGGATGGGGTACGCCGACGTCGTCGACGAGGTGACCGCACTCTTCCGCAGCAACCGCAAAGACGAAGCTGCGCAGATCATCCCCGACGCCGTGGTGGACGACTCGGCGATCGTCGGCGACCTGGACCACGTGCGTGAACAGATCAAGGTCTGGGAGTCGTGCGGGGTGACGATGATGCTCGTGTCGCCGGGCAGCGTCGCCGAGGTCGAACAACTCGCGGAGCTCATCCGCTGATGCTCTCCCCCGCCCGCATCACCGTCATCGACACGGTGGTCTCGTTCGACGCCCCGATCGAGGTCACCTTCGACTACCTCGCTGACCCGACGAACCGACCGGAATGGCAGTCGAGTCTGCGTCGCATCGACGACCTCCGGCCGGTCGGTGACCGGGCGGGTGACGTCGGCACCAGCTGGACCGACGTCACCGTCGTACCCGGGGTGTCGCCGCGGATGGAGGTGACCGCCTGCGAGTCTCGTCGACGGTGGCAGGAGATCGGACGGTGGCGGTCCGTTGATGCGGTGCTGACGTTGACGTTCGCCGAACGCGAGGCCCGCACCGACGTGCATGCCGAGGCGGTGCTGACGGTGCCCGCGATCGGCGGGCTGGTGCTGACCGCGACGCGGTGGCCGGCGGCGCAAGCGGTGCGGGCCGATCTCGAACGGGCTGCTCGACTGTTGGCCGGTCGAGGCTCTCGGTGAGGGGCCGCGCCTCGGGTAGCGTTCCGAGGGTGAACATCAAGAACGTGACCCTCGCCCTCGGCACCGCTCTCGTCCTGGCTGTCGCCGGTTGCAGCTCCGACTCCGATTCCGGTTCGGGCACAACCGAACCCACCGCAACCGCGGCGACCGGCGGCGCCGAGACCCCGGCGGCGGGAGCGGAGAGCTGCCCGACCGCACCCGCGAATGCGGACGCCACCCCGCAGTGGAGCGAGAAGGGTACCACCGGTGGATTGCAGATGGTCGCGTCCACCGCGACCGAAGCCCCCAACATCACCGTCGAGAACCCGTTCAGCGTCGACGAGACCCAGGTCAAGACGCTCGTCGAGGGTGACGGTGCCGTCGTGCCGGACACCGCGTCGGTGTCGGTCTGCTACGTCGGTGTGAACGGCCGCACCGGCGAGACCTTCGACAGCGCCTACGCAAACGGCTCCCCCGTGACGTTCCCGCTCGACGGCGTGATCCCCGGGTTCAGCAAGGCCATCGCGGGACGGAAGGTCGGGTCGAAGGTGGGCGTCGCCATGACGTCGGCCGACGGTTACGCCTCCGGCAACCCACAGGCCGGTATCGAGGTCGGCGACACGCTCGTCTTCGAGATCAGCATTCTCGGGGCGTCGTAGAGGGTTGTAGCGCGCTAATCACTCTGGCGATTTCGGGTCACCAGGTGGCTTCGACACGGCGCCTCGCTTCGCTCGGTGCCGGCTCAACCAGCGGGGGTGGGCGCCTCGCTTCGCTCGGTGCCGGCTCAACCAGCGGGGAGGGGCTCTGCTGAGGTCGTCGCCGTCGCTCTTCACCCGTTGGGGTCTGAGGTTGCGCACAGTTGGACCACTGGCGTGCCAAAACCCGTCCCTCTCAGCGTGATCGAAGGGCATATTTCCCTTCGATCGTGCTCAGGGGGACGAGATTTTCACACCCTGTCTACCCCTGGCCTCCAGTTGCGAAAGCAGCGAACCACGAAGGGCACGAACCGTGAGATCGGTTCGTGCCCTTCGTGGCTCGTCGCTATCGCTACTCGCACCTCAGGGAGCGGTGGGTTGGTGCTTGCGCTACTCGCACCTCAGGGAGCAGTGGGTTGATGCTTGCGCTACTCGCACCTCAGCCTGAATCTTTCACGGGTGGGTAGGGTTTCGCCGATCGGTTGTCGGTGTCGCCTTTTGATGGTTGGTGCTGGTGT
>NZ_MVKV01000027.1:0-45163 GCF_002009645.1 Gordonia sp. IITR100
TCAATAATCACAAGGCAGACAGGCACTTTCGCGTATCACACGCCGAACACCAGCAACATCAGTGAAATATCCAGGCTCAGGGAGCAGTGATTTGGCCGCTTCGCTCGCACCTCAGCTCAGGGAGCAAGAATTTGACCACTCACGCTCGTGGGCGGGTCCTCTCGGTTCAGGGAGCCGCCGGCCCGGCCAGGATGCCGGCGAGTTCGTCAAGGCTGTAGGGCGAGGTGCCCTTGTGGTCGCGGTAAGCGACGAAACTCGCCTGCTGCGACTCGAACCGGCCGATGAATCCACCGGCAGCGCTGAAGATCTCGCCGGTGATGTGCTCGGCCGCGTCACTGGCCAGGAACACGTACAGCGGGGCGACGTACTCGGGCGGGGCGGGATCGAGCGCCGCGTCGCGCGTGGGGTCGTCGAGGATTCCGCGACGATGGAGTCCTTCGATGTGGGCGACGTAGTCGTCGCCGGAGGACAACCTCGACTTCGCTCCCGGCATCACCACGTTGACGCGTACGTGATGATCCCGGAGGTCCGCGGCCGCGGCGAGGGCGAGTGCGTTGACGCCGCCCTTCGCCGCGGGATAGCCGCTGCCACCGAACATTCCGAGCGAGGCCGCCGAACCCGTGAGCACGACCGACCCCGATCCTTGTTCGACGAACACCCTCCCCGCGGCCTGTAGGAGATGGAAGGCGCTCATCAGGTGGGCGTCGATCTGCTCGCGGAACTCGTCGGAAGCGATCGTCAGCACCGTCGAACCGGGAGGTTCGGCGATGCCGGCGCAGTTGATGGCGATGTCGAGGGCACCGAACTCCGCCAGCGCCGCCTCGACCATCGCCTGCGCCACTCCGTCGTCACCCGCGGACCCGCGAACGCCCACGGCATATCCGCCGCCGCCGCGGATCTCGGCGACGGTGTCGTCGACGGCCTGTCCGTCGCGACCGTTGACGACGACCGAGACTCCCTGTCCGGCCAGCGCATACGAGACGGCCAGTCCGATACCGCGGGTCGCGCCTGCGACAACGGCGACCCGGCCCCCCAGTCCCGCGCCGCCAGGTGACCAACCGCCGCCCGACGTCACGCCGAGCTGCCCACCGGCGTGATCGGGATCGACCGCCCGCGGTCGACGAATTCGAAACTCGCGCCCCCGCTGAAGCGTGCGACGGCCACCTCACCGTACTCCTTCTGCGGCGTGTCCGCCTTGGTGATCCGGACGACGAGATCGCCGTCGGCCTCGGTCGCGTCCGCGACGACGAGATACGGATCGACGGCGGTCGCCGCCGCCTGCAACGGTTCGACGTGGTCGACATCGAGTATCGACGTCCAACCGCCGTCGGTCATCGCATAGGACTCCCGGGGGATTCGGACGGTGACCGTGTCCCCGTCGGCCTCTGCGGTGAGTCCCGTGTACTGGGTCGGACCGAAACACGGATGCAGTGCCAGTACCTGGGCGAGACCTGCGGCGTCGGCGGACAGATCGAGCGCGACGCGAATCCGGTCGGCAGCGAGTCCGGCGATGCCGATCAGCTGCTTGCGGAAGATCTCGGTGGTCTGCGCCTCGCTCTCGGCATACCTGCGCAGGCTGACGAGGAAGCCCAGCGACAGCAACTGGTGTTGCAGCGCAACCTCCTCGGCGACCCGCACCAGAGCCGACGTCGACCACTCCGCGAACTGCAGATCCTCGACGAGCGGGCCGCGGTAGTCGACCCAGCCGTCGGTCTCCGTGGTGTCGATGGCCGACAGGACGAGTTGACCGGCCCTCGTCTCGAACATGTCGACCGAATCCGGTGGGAGCGGCAGCTCGTCTCGATCCGGTTCGATCGTGACCGTCCACTCACAGTGCGGCGTGCGATCGACCGGTCGACGCGGGGGGCGATGAACCGGACGGATTCGTGCGCGCCGGTTGGTCGCGATCGCCGTCGCATCGAAGGTGGGGTCCTCGATGTCGTGGCACATGGTGGTCACGTAGTCGTCGCCGAGGGGTTCGACGTCGAGCAGCGCGCCGCAGTGATCGAGCACGAACGACCCGTGGTACTCGTCGTCGATGCGGTATCGGAAGTCCATGAACTGGGGTGGCGCACCGATGTCGAGTTGCAGACACTTGAACATGTCCTCGACACCGTCGCCGTCGATACCCAGGGCCGTGCGCATGCGATGCGTGTAGACCGGACTCGCGGCCATCCACTCCTCGATGGCGACCTTGCCCATCACGTCCCTGCCGAAGGCGCTGATGAGATGCGCCATGCCGCTGCGGTCGATCATCTGACCCGACAGCAGCAGTTCCGGTACGAGCACGGCGAGCTGATCCTGACTCAGACCTTGGTAGGTCGGGGCTGTGGAAGTCATGTCAGTTCACCAGAACGCGACCGGGGCCTTGCCGAAGTCGTACCAACCCGGCAGATTACCCGGCGCCGACTTCTCCACACGCTTGAGCATCGGCTCACTCATCGCGTTGTTCTTCATCATCTCGATGAAGAGAGCCGAGACGTTGCCGTAGTCGAAGAAGTCACGCTGCCAACGGAACTGGAAGTTTCCTCCGTACTTGAACCAGCTACCCTGGATGCCCTCGAGGGCGTAGTGGCTGCCGTCGTCGCGTGTGCCCTCGTAGATCTGCTTCCACAGTCCGATCATGTCGCCGGTCTGGTCATCGATGACCCACGCCTGGTACGGGTACTCCCACCCCTGCAGACCCTCCATCTCCTGTCCGAGGGCGAGCTCGCGGATCTCCTCGCGGCCGACGGCCATGAAATCCTTGTTGGGGCCGTAGTTCCACCCGTAGGTGGCATCCTCGGTGTAGAAGTCGGCCAGGGGCTTCCAGTCCCCCGCCTTTTCGGCCTCGATGTTGGCGGCGAGCCACCGCTCCTTCATCTCGTCGAGTTCGGCACGGTCAAAAGACATGTGTTCCACCTTTATTCGATCGTTCGGGTCTTGCGTGGGCGACGTGGTCGGAGCTCAGTCCTCGATGATCCGAAGGGCCTGAGTCGGGCAGTAGTGCACGCCGGCCTCGACCTCGGCGCGCTGGGATTCGTCCGGGGTCGCGTCGAGGATCTCCACATGATCGGTGTGCGCGGCGAAGACCTCGGGCGCCTCGAGCTCACACATCCCATGTCCCTGGCAGAGGTCCAGGTCCACCTCGACGCGCATCACGCGTCCTGACGCTTGCGGTAGGCGACGCGGCAGGGTTGCTGCAGCTGGACCACCATCTTCGAGTGGTCGTTGCGGTAGCTCTCCGGCGGCTGCAACATCTCGAACTCGTAGTTCTGGAAGAGCACCGAGAAGATGGCCTTCAGTTGCATGATCGCGAATTGCGCACCGACGCAACGGTGACGACCGGCGCCGAAGGGGATCCAGGTCCAGCGATTGACCAGATCCTCCTGCCGCGGTTTGTCGTAACGGTCGGGGTCGAAGGTGTCCGCCTCGGGGAAGTCCTCGGGCAGCCGGTTGGAGATCGCCGGCGAGACGGCGATCGACTGCCCGGCCTTCACCTCGAAGTCCTCGACGTGAAAGTCGTTCTGCACCACGCGCATGAGGATGATGAGCGGCGGGTGCAGCCGCAGCGCTTCTTTGAGCGCGTTCTCGAGCTGTGGCATCTGACGGGTGTGCGCAAAGGTGTATTCCGGGCGCTCGCCGGGCGGGGTCTCGCCGTAGATCTCGTCGAGCTCCTCGTACACGCGTTGCATGTAGTCGGGGTTGCGCAGCAGTTCGATGAGGGTCCACGCGGCGGTGCCCGACGTCGTGTGGTGGCCCGCGAACATCATCGAGATGAACATGCCGGTGATGGTGTTGGCGTCGAATCCGACCTGGACGAGGACGTCCATCAGGTCGCGATCTTCCTTGTCCTCGGTCGGATTCGCGATCCGTTCGTCCATCACGCCCTGGATGAACTCGACCAGTTCGGCCCGGGCCTCGTCGCGCTTGCGGAAGCTCTCGATGTCGGCGTTGTAGTCAACGTAGGCGATCGGGTCCGTGCCCTTCTCGAGATCGTGGAACAGGTGGGCGATGTGCCCGTTGAGCCGCTCCCGGAACTTCCGCCCGATGAGGCACGACGACGACGTGTAGAGGGTCAGCTCGGCGAAGAAGTCCAGCAGATCGATCTCGCCCTCGTCCCCCCAGTCGGCGATGATCCGCTCGACCTCGTTGGGGATGGTCACCGCGTGCTGCTTCATGTGCGCGCCCTTGAGCGCCGAGTTGTGGATCGCCTTGGACCGCTCCTCTGGACTCGTGTCGAACACGACGCCCTCGCCGAAGACCGGTGTCATGAACGGGTAGGCGGCGGCCTGGTCGAGGTCCTCCTCGGGGGCGCGGAAAAATTCCTCGTTCGCGGCCGATCCGGAGACGAGAACAACCTCACGGTCGGCGAGTTGGAACATGCCGACGTCCCCGCATTCCTCCCGCACGCGCCAGAACAGTGCGAGCGGATCGGTGGCGAGTTCGTCGAGATGTCCGTGTTCGCCCTCGCCACCCGAGACGCGATTCGGTTGTTTCAGGCCTGATTCGGTGATGGCGGTCATCCATCCGTCCCCTTCTCCTGTGCTGCCTGTCGTTTCTTGTCGCTGACTGCGCCTTCGGCCTCCACCTCGACCGACCGCATGTGCGCACCGCGAGGCATGGTCACCATGGCGGCGACGGCCTGCGCGATGTGTTCGGGCGAGAGGAAGTTGCCATGACGGGCCAGACCGTGTGTGATCCAGTCGTTCAGCATGTTCTCGGTCGTCTTCGGGTCGAGGTTCATCCCCATGCCGGTGAGTGTCTGCCCGGGCCGCACGACTCCCGCACGGACACCGGTTCCCTCGAGCTCGAGCTGAATGGTCGCCACCAGCCCATCGATACCGGACTTCGCGGCTACGTAGGCCGACGACCACGGCCGGGGGTGGATGGCGACATCGGACCCGATGAACACGAAATCGCCTCGCGCACGGTCGATCATGCCGCCGATCACGGCGCGGTAGATACGGTACGCGCCGGTGAGGTGGATGTTGATCTGATCGGCGAAATGATCGGTGCCGGTCTCGTAGGAGAGACCGACTGCGAGATCACCGGCGCCGGCGACGACGATCTCCAGCGGCCCCAGCGCCGCCTCGGCCTTCGCCACGCAATCCAACACCGATTGCTCGTCGGTGACGTCCAACGGTACCGCGACGGCTTCGCCGCCGGCGGCCGTGATCTTGTCGGCGAGTTCCTGTAGCTTCTCCAACCGGCGGGCGGCCAGGGCGACGGGATGGCCCGCGGCGGAGAGGAATTCGGCCGTGGCGGCGCCGATTCCCGACGACGCGCCCGCGACGAGGACCGGTCGGCGCTCGGGATGGGGACGGAAAGCCATCAGCGCACCGTCACCTTCACCGGGAGCTCGGCGAAGCCGCGCACGTTCACCGAGTGGACCCGTACCGCCTTGTCGGCATCGATCTCCACTGCCCGGATCGACTTGATCACTTCGGTCAGGCCGATGTTGGCCTCGAGGCGCGCGAGGTGCGCCCCGAGGCAGAAGTGGGCGCCCAGGCCGAAACTCATCAGGGACTGGGCGCAGTCGCGGCCGATCTCGTACCGGTCGGCGTCGGCGCCGAACACCTCGACGTCGCGGTTCGCCGAACCGACGAGCAGGAGTACACGGTCGCCCGCCGGGATCACGAAGTCGCCATAAGGGGCATCCTCGATCACCCGCCGCACGACGATCTGCGTCGAGTTGTCGTAGCGCAGCGTCTCCTCGGTCCAGTCCGGGACGACGACTTCCGGGTCGGCGAAGACCTTGGCGAGCTCGTCCGGATTGCGCCAGCCCCAATACAGGGCGTTGGCAAGCAGTTTGGTGGTGGTCTCGTTGCCCGCCACCACCATCAGAACCATGAACCCGACGATCTCGTCCTCGGTGAGCTTCGTCTTCTCACCGGTCTCGTCGTCGTCGATCTCGGCCGCGATGAGGGCCGAGACCAGATCCTCGCCGGGGTTCTTGCGACGGTCGGCGATGAGCTCCGAATAGTACTTGTGCAGTTCGATGTACGCGTACACCGCCGCCTCGGGAAGGTCGAGGTCGCCGTCCTCGCGATGCAACAGCAGGTCGGACTGGTGGCGCAGCCGGGTGCGATCGGCTTCGGGCACTCCCAGCAGTTCGGACACGACGTCCATCGGGAGCAGGGCGGCGAAGTCGTGCACGAAGTCGAACTCGCCCTTGTCGAGACATCTGCTCCAATGCTGATGGGTGAGGGCGGTGATCCGGCCGGTGAGTTCGTTGACGCGGCGAGGCGTGAAGCCCTTGGAGACGAGTTTGCGGATACGCATGTGCTTGGGGTCGTCCATGGCGAGGAACGACATCGACTTGTGCGCGTCGGGACCGTACGCCGAGGGGTCCATCGACACGCCCCAGCTGTTCGAGAGTCGTTGTGTGTCACGGAATGCGGCACGGACGTCGGCGTGTCCGGCGAGGGCCCAGAAGTTCATCCCGCCGTGGTAGTAGACCGGAGCCTCCGCGCGGAGACGGGAATAGGTCGGGTAGGGATCCTCGTGGAAACCATAGGCATACGGGTCGAAGGGGAGCTCGTGCTCCATCCCCGACACCGCCGTCGTTTCGGTCATCACTTCTCCATCAGTAGATGTGCGGCTGCGACAAGACGTTCGGAGGTCTGCTCGTAGGTCATGTGCCCCATACCGGCGTAGACCAGGCCGCCGGAGTAGATCATCTCCAGGGCGTCGAGCAGCGGGCCCGGGTTCTCCGGGTCCTCTTCGAGGGCGGCGGCGAGACGACGCCGGATGAATGCGCCGATTCGCACGCGCAGGTGTTCGACGTCAGGGTCACTGCCCAGCAGGGCCACCGTGACCGCACCACCCAGCTGCCCCTCGCCGGCCACGACCAGCGCGACCTCCCGAAGCACCTGCGCGACGCGCTCACTCCGCGGTGCACCGGGATCCGGTTCGAGCACCCCGGCCGAGAGGCGACGCCAGAACACCTCGGCGACGAGGTGACTCTTCGACGAGAAGTAGGTGTAGGCGGTAGCCGGCGCGACCCCGGCGATCTTGGCCACCGACCGCACGGTCAGACCGTCGAAACCCTCGGCGTTCAGCACGTCGACCGCGGCATCGGTGAGGCGTGTGACCGTCTCCGCCTGCTGCTGGGTCAGCCTGCGGCGGGTGGATTCCTGAGACACGGGACTGGACATGTGAGCCACGCTACACTAGGTTTGAACGCGAGTCCAGACACCTGTCCAGATGGAGTTCCAGCTCATGCCTCTTCGCCCCGAATCCGCGTCGGATCTGTTGATCGACGGCAAGCTCACCCCCGGGAGCGGTGGCGTCTTCGACGTCGTCAATCCCGCGACCGAGGAGGTCATCGGGCAGGCGGCCGACGCCACCGCGGCCGACATGGATGCCGCCATCACGGCGGCGCGCACCGCCTTCGACACCACCGACTGGTCGCGCGATCACGCCTTCCGCGCTCGCTGCCTGCGTCAGCTGCGCGACGCACTGCTCGCCCACGGCGACGAGCTCCGCGAGCTCACCATCGCCGAGGTGGGATGCCCGTCGTTCCTCACCCACGGCCCGCAGTTCGAGGGACCCGTCACCGATCTGGGCTACTTCGCCGACCTCGCCGAGAGCTATGAGTGGACTCGCGACCTCGGCACCGCGAAACCCATGGGACTGAAGAACCACCGTGAGCTGCGCTCGGAGGCGGTCGGCGTCGTCGGCGCGATCACCCCGTGGAACTTCCCGCACCAGATCAACTTCGCCAAGATCGGACCCGCCCTCGCCGCCGGGTGCACGGTGGTGCTCAAGCCCGCGCCCGACACCCCGTGGTGTGCGGCGCTCGTCGGCAAGGTGGTCGCCGAGGAGACGGACTTCCCGCCGGGCGTCCTCAACATCGTCACCTCGACCGACCATCAGCTCGGCGCCCAGCTCAGCACCGACCCTCGCGTCGACCTGGTCTCGTTCACCGGCTCCACCGCGACGGGCAAGAAGGTGATGGCGGCCGCCTCCGAGTCGCTGAAGAAGGTGTTCCTGGAGCTGGGCGGCAAGTCGGCCTTCATCGTCCTCGACGACGCCGACATCGGATCCGCCTGCGCCATGGCCGCGTTCAACGTCGTCACCCATGCCGGCCAGGGGTGCGCGATCACGACGCGTCTCGTGGTGCCGCGCGGCAGCCTCGATGAGGCGATCACGGCCACCCGCGACGCGATGGCCGGCCTGCCCGCCGGGGACCCGACCGACGGCGGCACCATCTGCGGACCGGTCATCTCGGCCCGGCAGCGCCAGCGCATCGAGTCCTACATCGAACTCGCCACCAGTGAGGGCGGCACGATCGAGATCGGCGGCGGCCGTCCCGCCGACAGGCCCGCCGGATTCTTCGTCGAACCGACCCTGATCTCGGGTCTGGACAACTCGGCGCGAGTGGCGCAGGAAGAGATCTTCGGCCCGGTGCTCGTGATCATCCCCCACGACGGCGACGACGACGCGATCCGCATCGCCAACGACTCGCCGTACGGGTTGTCCGGCATGGTCTACGGGACCGATGAGGACCGGATCAACAAGGTCGTCAACGGAGTTCGTACCGGAACGATGGGCGTCAACGGCGGCATCTGGTATTCCGCCGACGTCCCGTTCGGCGGTTTCAAACAGTCGGGCATCGGCCGCGAGATGGGTGTCGCCGGTTTCGAGGAGTACCTGGAGACCAAGGCCGTCGCCCGCCCGGCGTGACCCTTCGAGGCTCGTCGCTATCGCTCCTCGCACCTCAGGGAGCAAAAGCCTCGCGCTATCGCTCCTCGCACCTCAGGGAGCAAAAGCCTCGCGCGATCGCTCCTCGCACCTCAGGGAGCAGATTCGACCGCCCCCTGAGGTGCGACAAACCGAGCCGTTGCCCCCGCCCCCTGAGGTGCGAGCGAAGCGAGCCACGAAGGGCCAGCACATCATCCACACAGAAAGCAGGACAATGAGTTCTAAGCGTTTCGAGAACAAGACCATCATCGTCACCGGCGCCGCCGGCGGGATCGGCGAGGCCTATGCGCGTGCCCTCGCCGCGGAGGGCGCGAACGTCGTGGTCGCCGACCTCGCCGACGAGAAGGGCAAGCAGGTCGCGGCCGACATCGGCGGACTGTACGTCAGCACCGATGTCGCGGAAGAGGATTCGGCGAAGGCGCTCGCCGCCGCCACCGTCGACGCCTACGGTTCGATCGACGGTCTGGTGAACAACGCCGCGATCTACGGCGGGATGAAACTCGACTTCCTCATCACGGTGCCCTGGGACTATTACAAGAAGTTCATGAGCGTGAACCTCGATGGTGCACTCAACGTGACCCGGGCGGTCTACCCGCACATGACCAACGGCGGCGGCGCCATCGTCAACCAGTCCTCGACCGCCGCATGGCTGTACAGCGGCTTCTACGGGCTGGCCAAGGTCGGCGTCAACGGGCTGACCCAGCAGCTCGCCACCGAGCTCGGCGGGCAGAACATCCGTGTCAACGCGATCGCCCCGGGACCCATCGACACCGAGGCGACCCGGAGCACGACGCCCAAGGAGATGGTCGCCGACATCGTGGACCGGCTGCCGCTGAAGCGTTTCGGCACTCCCGAGGATCTCGTCGGAATGTGCCTGTTCCTGCTGTCCGACGAAGCCGGGTGGATCACCGGGCAGATCTTCAACGTCGACGGCGGCCAGGTCATCCGCTCATGAGCGAGTCGTCCCCCATCCGTCTGGGGTATGTCGGACTCGGCAACATCGGTGGGCCGATGGCCGGGAGCCTCGCCGCCTGGGCGGGTGGGCTGACGGTGTTCGACCTGTCGTCCGACGCCGTCGCGAAGGTCGTGGAGAAGGGCGCCACCGCTGCGGAATCGCTCGCCGATCTCGCCGCGTCGGCCGACATCATCGGCATCTGCGTGCTCGACGACGCGCAGGTCCGAACCGTGGTCGCGGGTCCGGACGGCCTGCTGTCGGCAGCTCGCCCGGGCACCGTCATCACCGTCCACTCGACCATCGCGCCGGAGACCGCCGTCGAACTGGCGGATCTGTGCGCGGCGCGCGAGGTGACACTGCTCGACGCACCGATCTCCGGTGGTGCGATGGGCGCGGCGTCGGGCCGCCTCGCGATCATGGTCGGTGGACCGCGGGACGCGTACGAGAAGCTGAAGGAACCGTTCGCGCTGACCGCCGACATGCTGGTCCACGCGGGGCCCGAGGTCGGCGCGGGTACCCGGATGAAGCTGGCGCGCAACCTCCTCCACTTCATCTCGTTCACCGCGACCACCGAGGCCGCGCGACTGGCCGAGGCCGCCGGCATCGACATCACCAAGCTCGGCAAGGTGGTCCGGCACTCCGACGCCGTGACCGGTGGGGCCGGGGCGATCATGTTGCGCGACACCACCGCTCCCGTCGAGCGCGACGATCCCTGGTACGGAATCCTCGCCGGCGTCCGTACCCTGGGCGAGAAGGACCTGACGCTCGCACTCGCACTCGGTGAGGAACTCGGCGTCGACCTGCCCCTCGGGCAGCTCGCGTTGCGGAACCTGGCCACCGGGCTCGGTGTCCCCCACCTCGAAGGAGAACCAGCATGACCCGTTCCAACATCTCCGACGACACACCCGACGAGGCACGCAAGCGCGGCCTCGCCAAGATGTCAGAGGTCTACGGCTGGGAGGTGAGCGACGGCCCGGGCGACTACTTCGCACACACCGCCGACCAGGTGTTCGGCAATGTGTGGGCGCGAGACGGTCTGTCCAACCGTGATCGTCGGCTGCTCCTGCTCGGCGCGCTCGCCGCGAGCAACAACATCGACGTCGCCGAGATCCAGGCCGGTGCCGCACTCGGGAACGGAGAGCTCACCCCAGAGCAGCTCGAGGAGATCAGCCTCTTCCTCTGCTACTACGTAGGCTGGCCGCAGGGCACCAAGATGCACTTCATGTTCGGTGAGGTGATCAAGCAGCACCGGAAGAAGAAGTGAGTCGACCTATGCGGTTTCGAGTCCTACAGGGCGGCGACGGGTGTTCGTTGCTCAGCGCCTCTCCCCTCCCCGACCTCGCCGCGGCCGGATACACCGACATCGAGTACGCGGCGTCGGGGGTGGCCGAGAAGATCGTCGGGGACCCGCCCGCGCCCGCCGCCGAGTTCACGACCCGGGTCGTCGTCCGACGCCCAGCGGAGCCCGCGACGTTCAGCGGCTGCGTTGTCGTCGAGTGGCTGAACGTCAGCAGTGGCGCCGACGCCGCCCCCGAATACTCCTATGTGGCTGCTGAACTGGTCCGTTCCGGGCACGCCTGGATCGGGGTCTCGGCCCAGTTCGTCGGAGTGGAGGGCGGCACGGGCTCGGTCGGCGTCGCGACCGGTGCGCCGCAGAGTCTCGCCGCCAAGGACCCGGAACGGTATGCCGGACTCCACCATCCTGGTGATGCGTACTGTTACGACATCTTCAGCTCGATCGGACGGGCCGCCCGGGACACCGCTGGGGCCGACCATCCCCTCGCGGGCCTGACGGTCGCCACCGTGCTCGCGATCGGCGAATCACAGTCGGCGATGGCCCTGACGACCTACGTGAACGCCATCGGCCCGGATGCGGCGCCGTTCGACGGATACCTCATCCACAGCCGCGCGGCCGCCGGGTTGCCCGCAGGCGAGGTCGGTTCGGGCATCGACGTGGCGACCGTCTTCGGGCGCGAGCCCACCACGATCCGCGCCGACCTCGACGCACCGGTGTTCGTGGTGCAGACCGAGACCGACGTCCTGACCAACTTCCGTTATCACACTGCGCGGCAACCGGATTCCGACCGGTTACGCGTGTGGGAAATGGCGGGCACGTCCCACGCCGACCTGCACCAGGTCGGCGACTTCGAGGAGTTCCTCGGCTGCCCTGACCCCGTCAACCGGGGTCAGCAGCGTTTCGTCCTGCGGGCTGCGTTGCGGCACCTGCGATCCTGGGCCGACGGTGGCGATCCGCCGCCGGCAGCCGACCCGCTGGCCCTCCGGGACATCGACGGCGCCGACCCCGTGTTCGAGCTGGACGACATCGGCAACGTCCGGGGCGGGGTCCGGACGCCGTGCGTCGACGCACCGACCCAGGTCCTCAGCGGGATCGTCGCCGACCCCGTCTCCCGCATCTGCCTGCTGTTCGGCACGACATTCCCCGTCCCCGCCGACGCGTTGGCGGCCCGGTACGGAACGCGCGACGAATACGAGAAGCACTACCGGAACGCCGCCGACGCCGCCATCGCGGGCGGATTCGTCCTCGCCGAGGACCGTGACGAGCTGCTCGCCGACGCCAATCCGGACCTGATCCCGAACTGACCGTCCGCCGAATCGTCTCGGCGCGCGGCGGTTTGAAAATCACCATGACTCCAACGGTGCCGGTGGAGTCGAGTTCTCAGTAGCGTCCCAGAAGTCCTGCCAGCCCTCTCCCAGGCGGATTTCGATGACTCTAGAACTCACGACACCGGTCGGTGTCGCCCCCGCCCCGTCCGCGGCCGGGCCCGTCGACGTGCCGTCCGACGGCCCGGCGGCCCGAGTACGTCGGCGACGGCTCTCCCGTCACGCCGCCACACGCACGCTCCGTCAGTCCATCGGCCTGATCCTGGTCGTCGTCATCTGGCAGGTCGGCGCGCGGGGATGGCTCGGCGCGACCACCCCCGCACCCACCGAGGTGGTCGAGGCGGGCTGGGAACTGATCAGCACCGGTGAACTCTGGACCCATCTGGCCGCGTCGGGGCGGCGCGTCGCGATCGGACTGGCGATCGGGATCGCCATCGGCGCGGTGCTCGGCGCGGCCGCCGGCCTCTTCAAGGTCGCCGAAGACCTGGTCAACGCACCGGTCCAGGTGCTGCGGATGATGCCCGCCGTGGCCCTCGTCCCGGTCTTCATCATCTGGTTCGGGATCGGCGACTCGTTCAAGATCGCCCTGATCATCGTCGCCCCGATCTTCCCCATCTATCTCAACTTCCTCGCCGGCATCCGGGGCGTGGACCAGAAGCTCATCGAAGCCGCCGAATCGCTGGAGCTGACGCGTTTCGAACTCGTGCGATACGTGGTCCTGCCGGGCGCACTACCGCAGATCTTCGTCGGGCTACGACAGGCGCTGGGCATCGGTTGGCTCGTCCTGGTCGTCGCGGAGATGCAGACCACCCCGGTCGGTCTGGGCTTCCTGATGAACGACGCCAAGGAGTACCTACGCACCGATCAGATCTTCCTGGTCCTGGTGATCTACGCGGTACTCGGACTGCTCACCGACATCGGCGTGCGAATACTCGAGCGTCGGTTCCTGTCGTGGCGCAACGGATTCGAAGGTAGGTGAGTGGAATGTCCGCAGATCGAGTCGACGGTGTCCGCGTCCTCGGCGCCGGGCGCGAGTTCGACGGCCGGCGGGTTCTCGACCGCGTGGATCTGACCATCGCCCGGGGCGAGTTCGTCGCGCTGCTCGGAGCGAGTGGTTCCGGGAAGAGCACCCTTCTCCGGGGGATCGGCGGGCTCGACCGCGGTTTCACCGGCACGATCGAGGCACCCTCGGCCAAGGCCATCGTGTTCCAGGAGCACCGACTCATGCCCTGGATGTCGGTGTGGCGCAACGTCGCGCTCGGGCTGCGCGGCGGTGACACCGAGGCCCGCGCGCTCCGCGCACTCGACGAGGTGGGGCTGGCGGCCAAGTCCGGCGCCTGGCCGTCCACGCTCTCGGGTGGCGAGGCCCAGCGCACCGCGCTGGCACGCGCACTCGTCCGGGAGCCCGACCTGCTGTTGCTCGACGAACCGTTCGGCGCGCTCGACGCCCTGACCCGGATCAATGCCCAACGCCTGGTGGCCCGGTTGTGGGAAGCGCACCGTCCGGCAACACTGCTGGTGACGCACGACGTCGAGGAAGCCCTTCTGCTCGCGGATCGCGCGCTGATCCTGCGGGCCGGCCGGATCGCACAGGAGATCGTCGTGGATCTACCTCGCCCACGCCAGGTCACCGATCCCGAATTCGTCGCCCTCCGTTCACAACTGCTCGCCGGGCTCGGCGTCGGCGGAACCGACGCCGAATCCACCGGCCCCACAACGACACCGACAACGACACGCCGGGAGTTCACCCATGTCTGACGTACTGACCCTGTCCACGGACGTGCTGGTGATCGGCGGTGGTCCCGCCGCGACCTGGGCCGCCATCCACGCTCGCGACGCCGGAGCCGAGGTGATCGTCGTGGACAAGGGTTACTGCGGTGCGTCGGGTACGACGGCCCCGGCCGGGACCGGGGTCTGGTACGTCGTCCCGGACCCGGACAAGCGCTCGGCGGCGAAGGCGAGTCGCGAAGCGCTCGGTGGGTATCTCGCGGACCACGCCTGGATGGACCGGGTTCTCGACAGGACCTACGCGAACATGCACCGGCTGGGCACCGAGGGTCGCTACCCGTTCCCGATCGACGAGCACACCGGGGAGCCCATCCGCACCGGTGTCCAGGGCCCGGAGTACATGCGTCGCATGCGCGCGTGGGTCCGGCGCCGCGGTGTACAGATCCTCGATCACTCCCCTGTCCTGCAACTCCTCACCGACAGCCAGGGCGCCGTGCGGGGCGCCGCCGGACACCAGCGGCAGACAGGCCGGGACTTCCGGATCTCGGCCGGCGCCGTCGTCGTGGCGACGGGCGGATGTGCGTTCCTGTCTAAGGCACTGGGCAGCAACGTCGACACCGGCGACGGCGCACTGATGGCGGCGGAGGTGGGTGCCTCGTTCTCCGGGATGGAGTTCGCCAACGCGTACGCGATCGTGCCGAAGGGCTCCACGGTGACCAAGACCGCGTACTACGGCTACGCCACCTTCTTCCACGCCGACGGACGCATCGTCGAGGGTGCGGGATCGACGAAGGGGCGGTCGGTGATCGCACGGACTCTGCTGCAGGAGAAGGTCTACGCACAGCTGGACCGGGCCGATGAGCGAGTGGCGGCACAGATGCGCCAGGGTCAACCCAACTTCTTCCTCCAGTTCGACCGCCGGGGCATCAACCCGTTCACCGACCGGTTCGAGGTCGATCTCCTCGCCGAGGGCACCGTTCGCGGAACCGGTGGCATCGACATCGTCGACGCGGACTGCTGGACCGGCGTCCCGGGTCTCTACGCGGCCGGCGACGCCGCCACCCGCGAGCGGATCTGCGGTGGCTTCACCGGCGGCGGCAGCCACAACTCCGCCTGGGCGATGTCGTCGGGCGGTTTCGCAGGCGCTGCAGCGGCACGAGCGGCCCGCGACGCGGGCGGGGCATCCCCACTCGATCGGCTCTCGGGCGCCGGCACCGTCGGATTGGACTCCGCCCGGAGCGGGATCACACCCGACGAGGTGGTGACCGCCGCACAGGGCGAACTGATCCCCTTCGAGAAGAACTACCTGCGTCACGGCGACCGTATGGGTCCGGCGCTGAACGCCCTGGACTCGCTGTGGGATGAGGTCTCCGGCCCGGCCTACGGCGCCCGCACACCGGCGGGGCGCGTCCGCGCGCGGGAGGCGGCTGCGATCACCGCGGTCGGACGGTGGATCTACCGATCCGCACTCGCCCGCACCGAATCCCGCGGGATGAGCAAGCGCGCCGACCACCCCGAGCTCGACCCGGCACTGGGCGATCACGTCCGCACCGGCGGACTCGGCGATGTCTGGGTCGCCGCACCCGGATCGGCTGTCCGCCGGCCAGACCCGGCCCCTCGGCTCGCCGTCAGGATTCCCGCGTGATCGAGCTCGTCGTCGCGTCGGCGTGTATCGCCTGCGACAAATGCGTGAATGCCTGTCCCACCAACGTCTTCGACACCGGACCCGACGGCGTACCGGTCATCGCACGGCAGTCCGACTGCCAGACCTGCTTCATGTGCGAGGCGTACTGCCCCACCGACGCTCTCTACGTCAGCCCGGAGTCGTCCCCACTCGGCACCCGAGAATCGTTGCCGCTCGAGCTGATCGGCAGCTACCGGGAGCGGCTCGGCTGGGGCAAGGGGCGCGCACCAGGAAGCCTCACCGCGGTCGGGCCCCCGATCCCGCATGGAGACCCGCCACCCCGGCTCGTCGAGCAACACGCCGACTGACCGGCTCACCCCGTTCATCCCTTCAGATCGCCAGAACAGAGAAATCATGCCCACCACATCATCTTTCGGATCACCGCTGCGCCGGATCAGACGCGCCCTCGCCCTCTTGTCGGCGGGCGTGGCAATCGCAGCGGTGGCCGCGTGCGGTTCCGACGACGCGTCGTCGGCGCAGCGCGAGGTCATCGACACACTCCGGATCGGCGTCATCGGCTCGAGCAACGTGATCGCCGGTCCGGTCGGCTTCGCCCACAGTCGCGGGGAACTCCTCGAGGCCTTCGCCCCGCTCGGTGTCAACAACGTCGAGGTCTTCAACTTCCCGAACGGGCCCGATCTCAATCAAGCGCTCATCGGCGGACGCCTCGACGTGGCGAGCTACGGTGACACCCCGGCGCTGGTCGCCCGCGGCTCGGGACTACAAACCCGCCTGCTGTCGATCAACCAGTTCGACAACGATGCCGGCGTGGTGGCCAAAGACCCGTCGATCCGCTCGCTGGCCGACCTGGCGGGCAAGAACATCGGTGTGCCGAAGGGGTCCTACATCGACCGCTATCTGCAAGGCGCACTGGCCGAACAGGGCATCACCGCCAACCTGATCCACCTGTATCCGGCCGATCAGGAGGCACCGTTGAACTCCGGTGAGATCGACGGAGCGGCGCTGCCCGGCGTCATCCCGTCGGTGGCGCTGCAGACCTTCGAAGGCAAGGGATTTCACCTGGTCGACTCGGTCTACCGGGACCATCCCGATCTGGCCGGCACCAGCGTGACGGTCAGCAGTGACCAGTTCCTGGAGAAGACCCCGGACTTCGCCGCGACGTGGCAGCAATTGCACGCGTCGTCGGTCCGCTACGCGAAGGCGAACTGGGAGGAGTACCTCCAGTCCGAGCTCGGCAACTCCAAGGCACCCGAAGCCGCCGTCCGTGCCGCCGCCAACCCCGAGGGCTACTCCGAGGAGCCGTTCCCGGCCCGCGCCGTCGAATTGCTCACCGGCACCAAGGCTTTCCTGGTCGAGCAGGGCAGCATCGAAGAAGACTTCGAACTCGACTCCTGGCTGCAGCGTCCCGCGACGGGAGCGAACTCGTGACCGGGCCCCGGTTCGGGGTGTGGACCAATGTGTACGGCACCTGGGCGTCGGCACACCATCCCGACGACCCGGTCGACGCATCCTGGGAACGCAATCTCGCACTGGTTCGACGCGCGGAGGAACTGGGGTATCACAGCACCCCGTGAGATGCGAGCGAAACGAACCCACCCCCCTGAGGTGCGAGCCCAACTACTGCTCCCTGAGGAGGCCGGAGCTTGCGGAGGCCGTCACGAAGGGTCCTGGTGAGTCGGGTTGCGAAGACCCTTCGTGACGCGCCCTCCGCAAGCTCCGGGCGCTGCTCAGGGAGCAGGGACAGGGCGTTCTTTCGGATTAGGGAGCAGAAGAGGTCAGCGCTGCCTCACATCAGCGACCGCAGGCCCGGTTCGCTGTCGAACCGCGGGGGCGGGGCGGCGCGGAGGAATTCGTCGGTGGCCTGTCGGATACTGCCCGAGATGGCGTGTCCGACATGGCTACCGGAGTACCAATGGACTTTCCCACCCCAGTGATTGTGTAGCTGCTGGGCGGCGGTCACGGAGGTCACCCGGTCGTTGAGCGCCGCGACCACCATTCGCCGCTCAGGCGTCGGAAAGGGTTCCACCGCCAGCGGGTTGATGACCGACGAGACCGCACGAACCGGATCGCTCCGCATCAACGACGCGAGATGGCGCCCCTTGGACCCGCCGCGCTCCATGTGATGAGCCAGGGTGGCATGCATCTGCAGCATCGGCACGACGGCGAGCACCGAGCTGATACGGGGGTCCATCGAGGCGACCATCGCGGCGATCGGTCCGCCGAGCGACGTGCCCGCGATCGCGATGTCGGCGGGTTCCTGACTCTCGATCCACGTGATGAGCGAACGGATCTCGGCGATCGCCCGGATGGTGATGACGGTGTTGACCAGTGGATCGAACCCCGGATAGGCCACCTTCTCGACTCGCCGCGAGCCGTGGGCCGGAAGAACGGGGAAGACCACGTCGTAACCGAGCTTGTTGTACAGGTTGGCCGCGCGGAACGCGTAGAGATCGTCGGCCCGACCCTGAGCCGCCCCGTGGACCCAGATCAACCAACGGCGACCGGCGCGTCGTCGTGACAGCACCCGCACCGAGGCGATCCCGTCGGCGTAGGGGTCGGCCGCGGCGATCGATTCCGGGAGCGGCACCGCCACCGAGTAGTCGATGTGATCGAACGAGGTGGTCCCGAAGGTCTTCCGGTTGCGGGAGACGATGCCGGGTGGGCCGGGGTCGAGGTGGACTCGCGACGGACCGAGGGCAGCCAGTTCATCTGCGACACCGACACATCGGTCGACGCAGTCTTCCACGAAGTCGATCGGCGGGATGTCCCGGATCACCGAGTTGACCGCGATGAACAGCTCGTCGACGGCGGTCTCCCCGACCATCCGCGGACCGCAGTCCGCCGGCGGGACGCCCGTCGCGGGATCCCCGCGGCCGGCCGCACGCGAACTGCCGATCGCACGGGGCAGCACTTTCGCGAACAACCCCAGTCGTGCTGCTCCCGACTCCCAGTCGATCAACTCGCCTCCTGCGCCATCGCGGTACTGTTCTCGTCCTCGTCGGCGGTCGTCCGTCCGAGCGCATCGGCGGCCTCGGCGACCGCGTCGGCCACCCGCCGCAAGAAGCCGGCCGGGTCGGGCATCGACTCCGGTGTCGCGATGAGGCCCATGCTGAGCCTGCCGGCATAGCTGTAGGTGGTGAGGTTGACGTCGGCGGGTGCGATGGCCAGCGCGAACGAGATCCAGTCGACGACCTCGATGTCCCCGACCCACCGCGTGGTGCGCGGACCCGGCATGTTGGCGGTGGTGATGTTGTTCATCACCAGCGGCGCGCGATTCGCGGCCAGACCGCGGAAGGTCGGGCCGAGCCGTCCGGTGTAGGTGGCCAGCGCGTCGGTGAGATCGAAGCCGACCTCGCGCCGGCATCGAACAGTCGCCGCGCAGCTCTCACCGGTGGCCGCGATCCGCTCGATCGGGTCGGCCAGATCCGACCTGAGATAGGCCATCGCGGTGGCGATCTCGTTGCCGTGCACACGGGTGGAGGCCAGGTCCTTGCATACCCCGAAGATCGAGACCGACACTCCCGGCTCCTCGCCGCGAGCGATGAGTTCCGCCCGGATCGCACCGGCGATGACACCGTGCAGAGCCCCGTTCACGGTGTTTCCGGTGGCCAGCGCGAGTCGCTGGACGGCGGCGAGCGGGATGTCGCCGGACGCACACACGCGTTCGGCGCCGCTGCGGGCGTTGAAACTCGTCCGACGGACCGTCAGGGGTTTCGGGATGAGTTCGGCATCGCCGGCCCGGCGTTTCGCGACAACCGCACGCGCCAGTGCCGACGCTGCCGACGGCAGGCGACGAACCATACGCCAGGATTCCGAACGCGCTGCGCGCGTGAGCTCGTCGTCGTCGTGCTCGATGCGGGTCGCGGAGATCGGCGCCTGCTCGACCCGCTCATCCGGACCGGCGGTCGCGGCCATGAACGTGTTGAGTGCGGCGAGACCGTCGGCGACGGCGTGATGGACGCGGACGACGACCGCCTGCCGCCCACCGGCGAGACCGTGCACGAGGGTCAGTCCCCAGAGCGGCCGACTCCGATCGAGTTGCCGGACGGCGAGCTCGGACAGGATCGCGTCCAGCTCGGCACGTCCCCCCGGTGCGGCGGCGGAACGCTCGTCCAGGTGCCGGCGCACGTCGAAGTCGTTGTCGTGCACCCAGAAGGGACGGGCGCCGTGTCCGCGAGCCCACGCGAGCCGCTGGGTCGCGCGCGGGAACATGCCGAGGTAGTCGGGCAGGACGTCGGCGATCTCGGTGAGATCGAGGGGCCGGCCACGACGGGAGGTGTCGAGCACCGCGACCTTCAGTGTGTGCATCGGGGTCGACGCCGATTCCATGTTCAGCATCAGCGCGTCGGGACCGGACATCCGTTCGGCGTCCAGAACACCGGTGGAGCGGTCGATCTGCTTGACAGCGTGCATGATTCAGCTCACCTTTCGTTCGGTCGACGGGGCGGACGGGAGTTCGCGTTTGAGGATCTTGCCGGTGGCATTGCGCGGCAGTTCGTCGAGGAAGTGGACGTCGCGGGGGACCTTGAACCCGGCGAGCTGTTCTCGCACGTGCCGCTGGATGTCCTCGGCGCCGATCTCGGCCTCCGGTGCTCGCACCACATGGGCGACGAGACGCTGGCCGAACCTGTCGTCGTCGACCCCGGTCACCGCGACCTCGACCACCTCGTCGAGAGCCCCGATGACCAACTCGACCTCGAGGGGATACACGTTCTCCCCACCGGAGACGATCATCTCGTCGTCGCGGCCGACGACGAACAGCAGCCCGTTCTCGTCGAAGCGGCCGACATCGCCCGACACCATGTGTCCGTCGCTGAATGCCTTGGTGTCCGAGCTGGTGTAACCGTCGAACCCGGAGTTGTTCGCGACCACGATGCGCCCGACCTCGCCGACGGGGACCTCGCGGTCGTCGTCGTCCAGGATGCGAACACTCGTACCCGCGAGCGGCCGCCCGGCGGTCTCCGGCGCGGTGCGCAGATCGGTTGGGGTGGCGGTGGTGATGAGACCCGCCTCGGTGGCGTTGTAGCTGTTGTAGACCACGTCGCCGTACCGGTCCAGGAATGCGACGAGAGCGTCGGAGCGCATCCGCGATCCGCTCGCGGTGGCGAAGCGCAGTGTCGGCATCGGGTGGTCGTCGAGGACGTCGTCGGGGAGGTCCGTGATGCGTTCGAGCATCACCGGAACCACGGCGAGGCCGGTGGCCCCGTGGTCGCGGACCATGTCGAGCGTCGCCACGGGATCGAAGCGACGGCGCATGATCATAGTGCACGTCATCGTCGCCGCGATGGCCACCTGCCCGAAACCCCATGCGTGGAAGACCGGGGCCGCGATGACGATGGACTCGCCTGCGCGCCAGGGAATCCGGTCGAGCATCGCGGCGAGGGACGCCACGTCGGTGCTTCCGCCTCGGCGCGCACCCTTGGGCGTTCCGGTGGTTCCCGAGGTCAGCAACACGATCCGGCCGGCACGATCGGGCCGCGCGGGTCGCGCGCCGCGATTCGCGCCGATCAGTCCGTTGACGGTGACACCTTGCGACGACTCGTACTCCGTCCATGCACGGATGCGCCGCAGTTCCGGAAGTCGTTGCGCCGCGGCCTCGACGACGGTGTCGAACTCGTCGTCGGCGATGAGCACGTCTGCCTGTTCACGTTCGAGGACGTCGGCGAGCTGGGGTCCGGCGAACCCGGTGTTGAGGAGTACCGCGTCGGCACCGAGCCGGGACGTCGCGGCGAGCGCCTCGATGAGACCGCGGTGGTTGCGGCAAAGGATGGCGACGGTGCCGACGGTCGTGCCGGGTAGATCGCGCAGACCGACGGCGAGCGCGTCACAGCGGGCATCGAGCTCGCGCCAGGTGAGTTGTCCCGCCTCGTCGATGAGGGCGAGTCCGTCGGGATCGCGCGCCGCGGCGAGGCCGATCCCGCTCACCGGCGAGGCACCGCCGTGCCGACGGAGGTTGAGCCCCATGCGGACATAGCGATCGACCCGAAGCGAACCGAGAAAGCCGCTGCGGACGAGGGTGCGAACGAGCCACATCTGTGTGGTGACGCGATCGCGGAGTTGCGAGATCATCGTCGTCTCCTGGTGATCAGCCGATGACCGGGAATCGGCGCTTGCGGGCGAGGTCGTCCAGTGCGTGCTGCATGCGTTTGCGGACCATCTGGTCCACCTCGTCGTGTTCGGGGTTGTTGCCGAACTCGGCGGTGATGTCGATCGGGTCGAGAACCTCGGTGACCAGCTTCGACGGCAACGGGATGTTCGGCGGGAGGTGCGCGGTCAGACCGAACGGGAAGCCGAGCGCGAACGGAGCGGTGTCGGTGCGGATCAGCTTGTCGAGCCGCAGTATCCGGGCCAGCGTGTCACCGCGGTTGAGGAACAGCTGCGTCTCCTGGCCCCCGATGGTGACGATCGGGACGATCGGGACGCCCGCCTCGAGTGCGGTGCGGATGTACCCGGTCCGACCGTGGAAGTCGATCGTCGCGCTCTGGCTGCTCGGCCGCAGCGCCTCCCACTCCCCGCCGGGGAACACGATGGTGGCCGCGCCGGACCGCAGGGCGGCGACCGCGTTCTTCGGGTGAGCCGGCAGGAACCCGACCTTTCCGAAGATCTGTTTGCCCGATCCGGTGAAGATGAGGTCGTGGGCCAGGGTGTACAACGGCCGGTCCGCCCCGAACTCGTCGGCAAAGGCCACGCTGATCACCGGGACGTCGAAGGCCATCAGACCGCCCGAGTGGTTGGACACGAGGAGGGCACCGCCGTCGGGCACCTTGTCCATGCCCCGGACCTCGGAGCGGAAGTAGGTCTTGGCCACGAGCTTGAGCACGGGCAGCACCCGCTTCACCCAGGTCTCGTCGCGTGCGGTGAGGTCGAAGGTCTCGGCACTCATCGGTCCATCTCCTGTGGGATCGATTTCGCGGTTCGCGCGGATCACCGCTGGATCGGTCGGAGCCAGATGTCCGACCGGGGTCGATGTCCTCGGAACCGCAAAATGAGAACACGTTCTAGTGGTTAAATTAGAACACGTTCTACTTTGCGTCGCCACACTTCGTTACCCATGCCACAACTGACTGATCGGTAGCCTTATGGACTTCATCCTGGAGGACATCTCCGAAGCGGAGGTCGCGCGTCGCCGCGCGGTCTACACCCCTCTCACCGACACCGTCCGGGACCTCGTCGACGCGGTGATCCGCACCGAGGTCGCCGAGGACGACCTCGAAGAAGCACGCCGACGGATTGCCGAGGTGGTGGCCGACTTGCGGAGAAGCCAGATGGACGGGGCCTTCGGGGTGCGACACACGCGCGAGAACACCGGAATGGCCTGGGGAAATGCGGTCATCGGCGTGCGCAACGCGCTCGCGCCACCGCTCGACGTCGTGCATGACGCCGACGGGGTCCGCAGTGAGTTCACGCTGGGAGCGGCCTACGAGGGGCCGCCCGGTCAGGTGCACGGCGGGGTGTGCGCGATGGTCCTCGATCACGTCCTCGGCAACGCGGCCAGTGTCGAGGGGCCGTGCTACACCGGCACCCTCACCGTCCGGTACGGGCGACCGACGCCCCTGGGCGCACTGGTCGCGCAGGCGTCGGTGACCGAGCACAGCGGACGCAAACGCATCGTCCGGGGCACGATCTCCGACGCCGACGGGGTCACCTGCGACGCCGAAGGGGTGTTCATCGTGCCCCGCTCCGCGGTCGATGTCCCGTCGGTGCGCTGGTCGGCGGGCTGATGCGAGCCGCGGTGACCGCCCCCGGAGAGCTTGGCCCCGGAGAGTCCGGCCCAGGAGAGTTCGGCCCAGGCGGATTCGTCGTCGAGCACCGTCCGGATCCGACACCGGGGCCCGGCGAACTCGTTCTGCGGGTCGCGGCGAACGGGATCTGCGGTTCCGACCTGTCGACCGCGCCGCTGCTCCCGGCCGGCACGATCATGGGCCACGAGTTCGCCGGCGAGGTCGTCGGCATCGGGCCCGCGGACCCGGACGTCCCCCACGCCTTCCGGGTCGGCGATGCCGTGGCCGCCATGCCGGTCATCGGATGCCACCGGTGCCGCGCCTGTCTCACCGGTGACGTCGCCCGCTGCCCGTCGGCGCGCACCCTGGGACTCGGCGTCCTGCCCGGCGGACTCGCCGAGTTCGCAGTGGTCGGCGCCGCCGAGAGTGTCCTGCTCGACGACATCGACCCGGTCGACGGCGCGCTGGTCGAGCCGCTGGCGGTGGGTCTGCACGCTGTCACCCGCGCGTCCGTCCGGCCCGGCGACCGGGTGCTGGTCCTCGGCGCCGGTCCCGTCGGCCTCGCGGCGTTGCACTGGCTCTCCCGCGGCGTGGCCACCGAACTCGTGTGTTCGGACCCGTCGCCGGGCAGGCGCGCGGCCGCACTCGATCTCGGCGCGTCCGCGGCGTGCGCTCCGGACGAACTCCCCGCCCAGGTCGAATCGGGCTTCGACGTGGTCGTCGAGTGCGTGGGCAAGCCGGGGATGATCGCGTCCGCCCTCGACGCGGTCGCGACCCACGGCACAGTGGTCATCGCGGGCGTCTGCTTGAGCCCGGACACGTTCATGCCGGTGGCCGGAGTCGTCAAGGAGATCACCATGCACTTCGTCTCCTACTACACCAAGCGCGAGTTCGACACCGCCGCAGCGGAGTTGAACAAGGGCGTGATCGGGTCGTCGACGCTGGTCAGCGGGATCGTGGGGCTCGACGAGACCGATCGCGTCGTCCGCGAGCTCTCGGCGCCCAATGACCACCGCAAGGTGCTGATCGCGCCCGGGGTGTCCACGGTCGGCTGAACGGCACTCGCGGACGCCCGCGCAACCGGCGTACGGTCACTCGGGTGAACAGTGCCGTCCCCGAAGCCCCCGAGCCGTTCAGCACCGACGAGGCGCGGCAGGTGCGCGCGATCTCTGCCGAGCTGGGCCTGCCGGGCATCGTCGACGTCCACACCCACTTCATGCCGCGACCGGTGATGGACAAGGTGTGGGCTTATTTCGATTCCGTCGGGCCGTTGGTCGGACGGGAGTGGCCGATCACCTACCGCGCCGACGAGGACGTCCGCGTCGCCACCCTGCGCGACTTCGGGGTGCGGGCCTACTCGTCCCTGGTCTATCCACACAAACCGAACATGGCCGAGTGGCTGAACGGCTGGGCGCACGACTTCGCCGCCAACCACGACGACTGTCTGCACACGGCGACGTTCTATCCCGAGGAGTCCGCCCACACCTACGTCTCCCGCGCCATCCAAGCCGGCACGCAGGTCTTCAAATGCCACATCCAGGTCGGCGACTTCGCCCCGACGGATTCGCTGCTCGACGGGGTGTGGTCGCAGATCGCCGACTCCCAGGTCCCGGTCATCATCCACTGCGGTTCCGGGCCCGCCCCGGGGACGTACACCGGACCCGACCCCATCCGCGAACTGCTGCACCGGTTTCCGTCGTTGCCGCTGATCGTCGCGCACATGGGGATGCCCGAGTACACCGCGTTCCTCGACCTCGCGTTGGAGTACCCCAACGTGCGCCTGGACACCACGATGGCGTTCACCGACTTCGCCGAAGAGGACGCCCCGTTCCCGTCGGACTACCTGCCGCGACTGGCCGACGCCGGCGACAAGATCCTGTTCGGCAGCGACTTCCCGAACATCCCCTACGGCTACACCCACGCCCTCGAGGCGATCATCCGCCTCGACCTCGGGGCCGAGTGGCTCCGAGACGTGTTCTACCGCAACGGCTCCAGACTCTTCGGGATCGGCTGACCGGGGCGAGCGCCTACAGCACCTGGGACAGGAAGGCCCGCAGCCGATCCGACGTCGCGTCGTCGAAGACCTGTTCCGGACGCCCGGTCTCCACGACCGCACCGTGATCCATGAACAGCACGTTGTCGGAGACGTTGCGCGCGAAGCCCATCTCGTGGGTGACGACCACCATGGTCATCCCCTCGCTGGCGAGGTCGGCCATGAGCGCGAGGATCCCCTTGACCAGTTCCGGGTCGAGCGCGGAGGTCGCCTCGTCGAAGAACATGACCTCGGGGGTCATGGCGAGCGCACGGGCGATGGCCACCCGCTGCTGCTGGCCGCCGGACAGGCGTGCCGGGCGCACATCGGCCTTGTTGGTCAGCCCGACGATCTCGAGCTGACGGAGCGCGACCTCGCGGGCCTCGTCCTTGCTCAGCCCCTTCAACTTGCGCGGTCCGAGCGCGACGTTGTCGACGACGCTCTTGTGCGGGAACAGGTTGAAGTGCTGGAACACCATGCCGATCCGGCGTCGGAGTTCGTCCGGGTTGTCCTTCAGAACCGACCGGCCGTCGAGCAGGATGTCGCCCTGGTCGGGTTCGTGCAGCCGGTTCAGCACTCGCAGGAGAGTGGACTTGCCCGAGCCCGACGGTCCGATGACCGTCGTCGTGGTGCCGGCGTCGACCTGGATGTCGACGCCCCGCAACACGTGGTGCTTGCCGAAGGACAGGTGCAGGTCGGTGCCGGTGAGCGAGACGGCCGTCCGGGTGGCGGTCGCACTCGGCGTCCGGGAGCCCGGCGTCTGGGAGCCCTCGGTGTCGGTCTCGGACTTGTTGAGATCAGGCATGGACCTATCCCTTCTCGACGACGGTCGGGGGCAGCGGGTCGTCCTGGACGTCGGTGGGACGTCCGGTGCGCAGGCGCCGGTCGATGTAGTTGACCAGGTGCGTCAGCGGGATCGTGAGGATCAGGTACATGATTCCCGCGGCGACGAGGGGCGAGAGGTTGCCCGTCTGCGCGTTCAGGTCGCGGCCGACCGCGAACAGCTCCCGCTGGCTGGCCAGCAACCCGAGGAAGTACACCAGCGAGCTGTCCTTGATCAGGCTGATGAACTGGTTCATCAGCGCCGGGAGCACCCGCCGCACGCCCTGCGGCACCACCACCAGACGCATCGACTGCCGATAGCTGAACCCGATGGCCCGCGAGGCCTCGAGTTGCCCGTCGTCGACGCTCTGGATTCCGGACCGGAAGATCTCGCCGATGTAGGCCGCGGCGAGCAGGGCCAGGGCGACCGCCCCGAGCCAGTACGGGTTGTTGCCGGTGATGCCCTTGACCACCGGGCCCACACCGAGTCCGACGATCAGGATGACGACGACGGCGGGCAGTCCGCGGAAGATATCGGTGTAGACGCGCGCCGGCCAGCGCAGCCACCGCGACCGGGAGATGCCGCAGAGCGCCAGGATCATGCCCAGGATGGTGCCGAGCACCCCGGACACCACGGACAGGATCAAGGTGTTCACGAGCCCGGTCTTGATCAGCTCCGGGAACGACTCCTTGTAGAGATCCCAGTTGAAGAAGGTGTCGCCGAGCTGTTCCAGGGTGCTCTTGGGCGCGGTCTCCTCGGCCGGGCCCGCCTTCTCCGCGTTCTCGGCGGCGATGGCGGCGATGTCGGGGAGTTCGGGCGCGGGCGCGGCCTTGCTGCCCGGCTTCCACCCCTCGGGTAGCTCGCGCGGCACCCAGTCGACGTAGAGGTCGGCATACGTGCCGTCGGCGATGATGGCGTCGAGTCCGGAGTTCAGGGCCTCGGTGAGCCGCGGCTTGTTCTTGCCGACGGCCCACGCGACGAAGTTGTTGACGCTGAAGGTGTTCTCGACGATCGCGGTGCCGTCGCCCTCTCGGACCGCACCCTCCGCCTGCTGCGACGGTGCGACCCAGGCGTCGACCTGACCGCTCCGGAGGTTGGCGTAGGCGGTGGCGTAGTCCGGAAACTTCACCGGGTCGAGGCCCAGGGTGTTGACGACGTAGTCGTCCTGGACGGTGCCCTGGACCACGGCGATGCGCGTCGAGTCGGAGAGGTCGCCGAAGCCCTTGATCGCCCCGTCGGTCGGCGCCACGAGTGAGAAGTAGCCGAAGTCGTAGCCGTTGGTGAAGTCGACGGTCTTGCGCCGGTCGTCGGTGGTGGTGATCGACGACGACCCGACGTCGAAGCGGTTGTTGGCCACCTGGGACAGCAGGCCGGCGAACTCGGTGCCGTTGAACTCGATCTGCAGACCCAGCTTCGCGGCGACGGCCTTGAGGAGTTCGTTGTCGAAGCCGGTGAAGTCGCCCGCGCCGTTGACGCAGATGCTCGGTCCGGCGTCCGACAGCGTGCCGACGGAGATCTTGCCGGGCGACAGCAACTCGAGACGACTCACGTCGATCTGGTCGAGCGGCGTGGTGGACTCGGTGGTGTAGCGGTCCTCACCGCCCTGATCGGCTGCGGCGAGGTTGACCGGCGCGGCCGAGGCCGACGCGAGTCCAGCGGGCGCACAGCTCTCGGCGGGAGCCGCCTGGGCTCGTGGCGCAGGTCCGCCGAGGATGGTCAGCAGGCCGACGATGGCGACCGTCAGTGCCAGCGCGACGACGCGCACGGCGCGCGGCGCGGCCCGTCGGGCGCGATGGGATCGGTGGTTGGACACCATGTCGACACTATCCCCACGCGCAGGAGGTGTCCCAAATTTTTGCTCGCCGGTGGGTTTAACCCGGTTGAGCTGGGGATCGTCGTCGTCACGGGGCGCCTGCGAGGCGCGCTGCGGAGGCCACCGTCGGCCTGGCCATCTCACGCCGATCATCGGGGACACTTGCGTGGGGTCGACGCCGATACTTCTCTATCGGAATTTGCCAATTGCTTGTCGGAAAACGATTCGCGTGCTACCAATGATACAGGGATTCGGGATTTGTAACATCATTTCTTCACCGCGCCAGAAATCAACCCCCTCTTGATCATCTGGCACCCATCCCGCTATCCCACAGGCCGCCGACGTGCGCCTTTGTTGCGGCCTGCGTCCACTGTCGAATTCGAAGTGAAAGCGGGAAATATCATGCTGTCTGCAATCTTCTACGCAATCGAGGCTTTCGACAATCTGTTGTGGGACTTCGCGGAAACGATCTTCACCGGCAGTGACGAAGCCGCCGGCTCGTAGGCTCCACCACCTCAGGACGAGTTCAGCAGTAGGTATCGCCTCGCGGTACCTACTGCTGAACCTGTGTGGGACTCCTCAGCCCCGAGCGGCAATCCGCGCCTGCACCTCGGGGCGCCGGAGCGGGGGCACCGTCTTCGGCGGCTGACGACGCTCGGGCAAGACGTCGAGCAGCGTGCGGGTAGCCGCGGTGACGGCGACCACCGCGGCCTCGAAGGCCTCCGCATTCGCCGGCGACGGATGCCGCACGCCGCTCACCTTGCGCACGTACTGCCGTGCGGCCGCCTCGATCTCGTCCTCGGTGGCCGGCGGTTCGAGCCCGCGGAGTTCGGTGATGTTGCGGCACATGGCAGATCCCTTCGATGACGGATGCGCTGGGCGGAAGGCGATGCGACGTCGCAAACCGGGCCGACCCGCCGAGGGCCTACTCGCCGATCTTGACGACCGCTTTCCCCAGAATCCGCCCTTCGGCGAGATCGGTCAACGCTTCCGGCAGCTGATCGAGCGTGTAGGTGACGTTGACCTGAGGTTCCATCCCGTCGGCGATCATCTGCGTCAGCTCTTCATGCAGCTTCGCGGGCAGATTCAGTTCCGGATGGGTGCGCACGTACTCGCCCCACGCGGCCCCGACGACGGCGATGTTGCGGAACAGGACTCGATTGAGTTTGACGGTCGGGATGCCGCCGGCCGCGAAGCCCACCACGACGTAGCGGCCGTCGGGGGCGACCTGGCGGAGCGCCTCGTCGAACACCTCGCCGCCCGACGGGTCGATCATCACGTCGACGCCCTTGGGGACGATCTCCTTGAGCTTGGTACCCCAGCCCTCCTCGAGCTGGACGATCTCGTCGGCCCCGGCGCTGCGCAGCAGGTCCTCGGCACCCTTCCGGTGGACGATGGCGACGACCTTCGCGCCCATCGCCTTGGCAACCATGATCGACGCGGTTCCGACGCCACCGGCGGCGCCGAGCACGCCGACCACCTCACCGGGCTGGGTGTGCGCGCGGGTCTTCAGCGCGAACAGAGCGGTCTGATAGTTGATGCCCATCGCCGACCCCTGCTCGAAGGTCAGTCCCTCGGGAAGCGGCAGGAGCTGTTCGGGCGCGGCCGCGACCTGTTCGGCGAATCCGCCGACGATCGACGCCACGAGCACCTTGTCCCCGACCTTCACCGACGCCCCGTCGGGAGCCGAGCGCACCACGCCGGCGACCTCGGTGCCCGGCGTGAACGGCGTCGGCACGCGCAGCTGGTACTTGCCCTGACTCATCAGCACGTCGGGGAAGCACACGCCGCACGACTTCACGTCGACGACGACCTGGCCGTCGGCCGGGGTGGGATCGGGAACGTCCTGCAACTCGAGTCCGGACGGGCCTGTCTCTGCGGTGAGTACCTGAGCTTTCATACGGCTCACCCTACGCGGCGACCGTCACACACCCGATAGGATCTGATGCCATGTCACAACCTGCGGCACAGTCGCCGAACGCACCCTCCCCCGACCGCCTCCGCGTCGCGGACGAGGCACCCGGATTCATGCCGCTCGACGAGGCCCAGACGCTCTTCAAGATCGCCGGAGAATATCTGTCCCAACCTGATTCGACGAAGGTCGGCGTGGAGATCGGTACCTACTGCGGGAAATCCACCGTCTTCCTGGGATCGGCCGGCGAAGCGAACGACGCCGTCATCGTGACCGTCGACCATCACCGCGGTTCCGAGGAACACCAGCCCGGTTGGGAGTACCACGACGAATCCCTCGTCGACGCACACACCGGGACGCTCGACACCTCGGCACGCTTCCGCCGCACCATGTTCGACGCCAGGCTCGACAACACCGTCGTCGGGTTGCTCGCCCCGTCGGCCGTCGCCGCTAAGGTCTGGGGCCGACCGGCGGATTTCGTCTTCATCGACGGCGGCCACAGCATGGAGGCGGCGCAGACCGACCTCGACGGCTGGGCGCCGTGGGTGCGCATCGGCGGGGCCCTGCTCATCCACGACGTCTTCCCCGACCCCGCCGACGGCGGCCGCCCGCCGTACGAGATCTATTGCCAGGCACTGGAAACCGGACAGTTCACCGAGGTGCGGGCGGAGGGATCGCTGCGTGTCCTCCGCCGCGACTCGGGCGAGGTGGGCGCGCCGCTACCGCGGAAGTCCTGACCACGTCGGAGGCCGTCAGCGTCAGGCCTCGCCGGCCAGCGCCCGCACCTTGCCGAGCACGTCGGGATAGCGCTTCAGGTGCGCACCGCCGTTGACGTCGAAGGCGGCACCGGTGATCCAGCGCGCCTTGTCGGAGGCGAGAAAGGCTACGGTGTCGGCGATCTCGGCGGGTTCTCCGCTCCGGCCCAGTGGGGTGTTGTCGAGGTAGTCCTCGGTGAGGCCCGGTACGAAGCCGATGCCCTCGGTCAGCGGGGTCATCACAAGCCCCGGCGACACCGCGTTGACCCGCACCCGACGGTCGGCGAGTTCGAGTGCGGCCACCTCGACGAGCATCAGCACGCCGGCTTTCGACGCGCAGTACGCCCCCATCCCGGCGCCCGGTTGGCGGCCGTTGAGTGAGGCGATGCAGGTGATCGATCCGCCCTCGGCGATCCGGGCGCCGGCGTGTTTGATCACGAGGAACGTTCCGGTCAGACAGATGTCGACGGTGTTGCGCCAGGCGTCGAGTTCGAGTTCGGTCAGCGCACCCGGATTCGACAGTCCGGCACAGTTCACCACCGTGTCGAAGTCGCCGATGCCGGCGAAAGTCGCTGCGACCGAGTCCTCGTCGGTCACGTCCATGTGCACCGCCCGCGCCCCGTCGCGCGTCGCCGCCACCTGCTCGGCACGTTTGACGTCGCGGTCGGCCACCACCACCTGCATCCCCTCGCCGACGAACGCGTCGACGGTGGCCAGTCCGATCCCCGAGGCACCCCCGATCACGACCGCCCGGTTCATCGCGTAGCCGCTTCCACAACGTCGGCGTTCGATGCCAGATGACGGCGCAGGAAACCGATCTCGTGCGTGACGCAGGGCTCGAAGAAGTCGTTGCCCGCGAAGATGTCGAAATGGTCGCACGGGTAGTGGCGCACTTCGGCGTGAGCTTTGAACGCGGTCTTCGACGCCGCGTACGGCGGTGCGGCGGAATCGAAGTCGGCGATCTGGAACAGCACCGGGGCATCGACGCGCGCGGCGTGCTTGTCGACTCGGAACGAGCCGATCTCGAGACCGACCGAGGCGTCGACCTCGTTGCGCCACGACGGCCCCGCGATCGCGCGGTAGCTCTCCAGAAACCCTGGTGCGGTCAGCGCGGCGCCCACGTCGCCGGGTTCGCCGACGACCCGCAACATCTTCGGACCCCGGCCCAGCCGTCGACCCACCGAACTGGCCACTGCCGTGGCGGTCGAGCGGGCGATCGCCGCCCCGCCGACCTGGGCGTAGGCGACGCGACCGGCGGCGAGCCCATTGACCAGTGGCACCACCGCGATCACCGCGGCCACGTCGGTCCGGTCGGCCGCCACGGTCAGCGCATGCCCGCCGGATTGCGACACTCCCCAGAGGATGATCCGTTCCGGGTCCACTCCCGGCTGTTTCTTGGCGGCGCCGATCGCGGCGCGGTAGTCGTCGGCCTGCCGTTCCAGCGAAATCGACTGTCGCGGTTCGCCACCGGACAGCCCGAAGCCGCGGTAGTCGAACGCGAACACGGCCAACCCCGCGTCGGCGAACCGTTGCGCATAGGGCGCCAGACCCGAGTCCTTGGTCCCCGCGAAACCGTGCGCCATCACGACGACGGGGCGCTTGCCGTCGATCTCGAACGGCGAAGACTCCGCGCCCGGAAAGAACCAGGCGTCGCAGTCGGCGTCGGACGATCGGAAGCGTACGGTGGTCGCACCATTTGAAATGGTCATGCGGATGCTCCCTTCGAGACCAGATCGTCGGCCACCCCGGCCCACGTCGGCGGCCCCTGCTGGTGGGCCCGCCGGATCCCCGCCGGAATCTCCTTGGTCCGCATGTTGTGTTCGTAGAGATAGTGATCGAGTTGCTGCGTGTGCCGCGGGCGGTCGAGCATGTGTCCGGTGTAGTACTGCATGTCCGCCTCGATCGTCTGCCGCATCTCCGGTACCGACGGGAGCCGGTAGTGACCCGTGGCGTAGGCCCCGATCAGCCGCGCCTGGCATTCCACGAAGGGAAACAGCGTCGGAACCGCCTGCGCGAAACCGGCGAAGACGAGGTCGTCGATTCCCGGGTAGAACATGCGCTTGTAGAGGTCGATCCGATTGTCGGGCGCACTGATGAAGTTCGGGTCGAAGAACGGGAACGTGATGTTGTAACCCGTTGCGTAGATGATGATGTCGAAGTCGTCGGCGGTCCCGTCGTCGAAGTGGACCGTGGACCCGTCGAACCGGCTGATGTTGGGCTTGGGGGTCACGTCGCCCGAGCCCAGTCGCAGTGGCAGTTCCACCGACTGCGTCGGATGTGCCTCAAAGAACTTGTGATTCGGTGTCGGCAGACCGTAATCCTCCGGCCGGCCGGCGGTCACGGGTTGCATGACCTGGACGAACTTGCGCTGCCACGACGTCGGCAGATACGGCGTCGACCGGTAGTACTTGTCGGCGGGCTTGCCCCCGAAGTATTTCGGCACGATCCACGCTCCCGACCGCGTGGAGAGGGTCAGCTTGTTGTCCAGCGCCTTCGACGACAGTTCGACGGCGATGTCGGCGGCACTGTTACCCAGGCCGACGACGAGGATGCGCTTACCCGTGAAATCGTGCGGGGTACGCGGATCGATGTAGTGGTGGGCGTGCATCTCGATTCCGTCGAACTCGCCCGGGAAATCGGGCCAGCGCGGATCCCAGTGATGGCCGTTCGCCACCACCAGCAGGTCGAACCGCCTGCGCTCACCGCCCTGGGTCTCCAGTTCCCAGCCGCCCCCGTCCAGTCGGGTCGCATGCTCGATTCCGTTGGTGAACTCGATCGAGGAGTAGAGGTCGAAGGCCTCGGCGTAGGAGTCCAGGTAGGCCTTGACCTGGGTGTGGTGCGGGAAGTCGGGATACTCGTCGGGCATCGGGAAGTCGCGGAACGACAACTGGTGTTTCGAGGTGTCGATGTGCAGCGACCGGTAGGCACTGCTGTGACCGTTCGGGTTGCCGAAGGCCCAGTTGCCCCCGACCCGGTCCGAACTCTCGAAGCAGGTGTACGGCACGCCGTAGTCGGTGAGCATCTTGCCGGCGGTCAGCCCGCTGATACCGGCGCCGATGATCGCGGTGGTTGGTAAAGGCACACTGCCCCCTCGGTGGACCCGTTGGATGTAGACACAATCTGATTTGTGTCTACACGATGAGACGTATCGTGTACACAGAATCCGCGAACTGTCTACGCAGCGCCCTCCTGAGCAGACATGTGGATGTGGGGACGCGGCGCGCACCGACCACGACCACAGGAGGAGTCAGTGACCGAGGCCTCGACCACGACGGTCCACGAACGACTGCTCGACGCCACGCAGAAGCTGCTCGCCGACAAGGGAATCCGGGCGACCACCATGCAGCAGGTCGCGGAGTCGGCAGGCGTGTCCCGCGCGTGGCTGTATCGGCACTATCCGGACAAACCGTCCATGATCGGCGCGACCATCGTCCGTCTCACCGAGTCGTTCTGGCGCGACGCCCGGGCCGAACTCGACGCCATCCCCGACCTGGTCGGGCAACTCACCGCCGGCGTCCGGATCGGCCGGGGTGCCTACGACGACCCGGGCACGCTGCTGCTCCGACTCCGCACGGAGGAACCCACGGAGTTCGCCGAATGCGCCGGTGTCGGTGTCGTCAAGCTGGTTCCCGACCTGGCAGCGTTCTGGTTTCCGTTCGTCGAACAGGCCGCCGCCCGCGGGGAGATACACCCCGCGCACGATCCGTACGAGGTGTCCGAATGGGTTGCGCGCGTCCTGATCAGCCTCGGCACCTCCCCGGGTGAGGCCCTCGACATCGACGACGCGCGGCAGGTCCGACGCCATCTCGAGCGGTTCGTCATGCCGGGTCTGGCCACCGACCCGCAGGGATGAGTCGGTGAGGCCCCCGATGCCCTCTGGCCTGGGTGACGCCGATCACCTAGACTAGTGTCCAGTCAACCGTCCGGAAAACGCGGACGACCGAACGACGCCGTCGGAGGGCCCCATGGATTTCGGGATCGTGCAGTTCACCAGCGACCGCGGGCTCAAGCCCCACGTCCTGGCCCCGCTCATCGAGGACGCAGGTTTCGCGTCGTACTACGTTCCCGAGCACGGCCACATCCCGACTCGACGCGACGCCGCGCATCCCCGCACCGGTGACGAGACCCTGCCCGACGAGCGCTACATGCGCACCCTCGATCCCTGGACGTCACTCGCCGCCGCCGCGGCCGTCACCGAACGCATCCGGCTCGCCACCGCGGTCGCACTGCCGGTGCAGTCCGACCCCATCACGCTCGCCAAGACCATTGCGACGCTCGACCACATCTCGAACGGAAGGGTCACCCTCGGCGTCGGATTCGGTTGGAATCTGGACGAACTCGCCGACCACAACGTCCCGCCGAAGCGCAGGCGGACGATGCTGCGCGAGTACCTCGAGGCGATGACCGCGCTCTGGACTAAGGAAGAGGCCGAGTTCGCGGGCGAGTTCGTGAATTTCGGCCCCAGCTGGGCGTGGCCCAAATCGACGCAGTCGCACATCCCGGTCCAGGTGGGCGCGGCAGGCAACGAGAAGAACTTCAAGTGGATCGCGCGCAGCGCCGACGGCTGGATCACCACACCCGGCGAGGAGGACATCGAGGGGTCGGTGTCGTTGCTCAAGCAGATCTGGTCCGACGCCGGTCGTGCGGGCGACCCCGAGATCGTCGTCCTCGACTTCCGGCCGGTACCCGAGAAGCTCGAGAAGTGGCGCGAGATCGGGGTCACGACAGTGCTGTACGGCCTCCCCGACGACTCGGTCGAGCGCGCGAGCGGCTACCTCGCCAAGCTGGCCGGCAAGCTCGGCATCACCCCGGCGGTCGTGTAGGCCGTTGTGGGAGGTGCGAGCGAAGCGACCCACCCCCGCTCCCTGAGTCGAAAGAACCACCTGGCTCTTGTTCCCTGAGGAGGCCGGAGCTTGCGGAGGGCGCGTCAACCCCTGCTCCCTGAGGAGCCGGAGCTTGCGGAGGGCGCGTCAACCCCTGCTCCCTGAGGAGCCGGAGCTTGCGGAGGGCGCGTCAACCCCTGCTCCCTGAGGAGCCGGAGCTTGCGGAGGGCGCGTCAACCCCTGCTCCCTGAGGAGCCGGAGCTTGCGGAGGGCGCGTCAACCCCTGCTCCCTGAGGAGCCGGAGCTTGCGGAGGGCGCGTCAACCCCTGCTCCCTGAGGAGCGCCCGGAGCTTGCGGAGGGCGCGTCACCCCCTGCTCCCTGAGGAGCGCCCGGAGCTTGCGGAGGGCACGTCACGAAGGGTCCTGGTGAGATGACGTCGCCACCCCTTCGTGGCTCTCGTCGACCTCGACGCGCTCCTCAGGGAGCGCGGATGGCCGCGCCCTCCGCAGCCGGCTCAGGGAGTCGGTGCGACGAGCCGCTGGCGGACGTCCCGGAAGATCCCGTTGGCCACGCTGGTGCGGCTCACCGCATCGGCCGCCAGGATCACAGCCGCCGAGGTCCAGCAGCTCTTCTCCACGGGCCAGCGTTTGCCATCGGCGAAAACCAGTCCGGTCCAATACGATCCGTCCGGATCGCGCAGATGCTGAATCGACGCGATGAGCTCGATGGCATCGGCGGTGTCACCGAGGGCATCGAGTGCCAGTGCCAGCTCACAGGTCTCGGCGCCGGTGACCCAGGGACGATGGTCGACGCAGCGAACACCCTTGCCGGGCACCACGAACTGTTCCCACCGCCGCGCGATGAGTTCCTGCCCGTCGCGTCCGCGGACGGCGCCGCCGAGGATCGGGTAGTACCAGTCCATGGAGTGTTCGGACGGCGGGGTGAAGGTCTGCCACTCGTCACGCGTGACGTCGGCACGGATCGCGTCGCCGAGCACACTGTGCGCCGCGATCCAGTCGGCGTCGGGCTGATCCATCTCACCGGCGATCCGGATCGCGCAGTCCAGCGCTTGGAAGATGCTGGCGTTCCCGGTGATCAGCGCTTCACCGAACATCGCTCCGGTCCGGTGGTCGCCGCCCCAGCGGAACGCACCGTCCTCACGCTGGAAGCGCAGCACGCAGTCGATCGCCGACCAGACCACCGGCCACATCTTCTGCAAGAAGGCGTCGTCACCGGTGATCAGATAGTGATGCCAGACCCCGACCGCGATGTAGGCGCAGAAGTTGCTGTCGGTGCCGGCGTCCTCCACCTTTCCTACGACGGTGCGGATCGGCCACGACCCGTCGTCGCGCTGTTTACGCCGCGACCACTCGTAAGCCGCCTCTGCCTCGGAGTGAAACCCGGTCACGGACAACGCCATCGCCGATTCGATGTGGTCCCATGGGTCGGTCTGCCCGCCCGGGAACCACGGCAACGCACCGTCGGCCTCCTGCATGCCGACGATCGCGGCACCGGTGGCCCGCATCTGCTCGGCCGTGACCACACTGGGGATCGCCGGGACGGCCGTCATGGGGCTCCCGTCCTGGAGGCCCCCGTCATGAAGACGCGGTGGCGGTCTCGGGCTTGCGCAGGTAGAGGGCCACCGACTTGCCGATGAGCGGGTTGAGCACCTGCTCGCCGACCCGGGTCAGCCACGGCTTGCTCATCATGTCCCAGACCAACAGCTGGTGGTAGCCCTTCACCAGGACATTGTCGTTGTTCTCGACTCCCACAGCGCATTTCAGCCACCAGTAGGGGGCGTGCAGGGCATGGGCGTGGTCGGTGCCGGTGACCTCGAGTCCGGCTCGCTGCAACTTGCCCGCGAGCTCGGAGGCCTTGTAGATGCGGACGTGTCCGCCCTCGACCTCGTGGTACTCGTCCGACAGGGCCCAGCACACCTTCTCCGGCCAGTACCGGGGCACGGTGACCGCGGCGACGCCACCCGGCTTCAGCACGCGCACCATCTCATTGATCGCGCCCTCGTCGGTCGGGATGTGCTCGAGGATCTCGCTCATCAGGACGACGTCGAAGCTGTTGTCCGCGTACGGGAGTCGAAGCGCATCCCCGACCTCGGCGCGCGCCTTGGCCGACGCGGGCACGTGACCCTCCGCCATCATGGCGTCGAACATCTCACCGACGTCGGACATGTCGCTCTCGGACATGTCGAAGGCGATGACCTCCGCGCCACGACGGAACATCTCGAACGAGTGCCTACCCTGCCCCGCCCCGATGTCGATCGCCTTGGTGCCCGGTCCAACGCCAAGCCGGTCGAAATCAACTGTGAGCACTCGATGTCCCTTCTGTTGCCCGCCGATGTCCGGCGAGCACGGTTTCGTAGTGAGCCGCAGTCTTCGCGGCCACTGCTGCCCAGCTGTAGTGCTCCTCGGCGCGTCGACGACCACCGTCGCCGAGACGCGTCCGCAGATCGGCATCGTCCAGCAGCCGGCCGATCGCCTGCGCCAGGCATCCGGAATCCCGCGGCGGCACCAGCAACGCCGCCTCCTCAGCGGTGCCGACGACCTCGGGGATCGCACCGGCCCGGGTTGCCACCAGCGGCGTTCCGCAACTCATGGCCTCGACCGCCGGCAGCGAGAACCCCTCGTACAACGAGGGCACACACGCCACCTCGGCGGAGGCGAGCAGGCCGGCGATCTCGGAGTCCTCGAGGCCGGACACCACCGAGACGCGATCGCCGATCGCCAGATCCTCGATCATCTTGGCGGACGGACCGTTCGGGTCCAACTTAGACACCAGTACCAATTCGACATCCCGCTCGGAGGACAGCTTCGCGACCGCCTCGAGCAGGTACGAGACACCCTTCAGCGGCGCGTCGGCACTGGCGACACACACGATACGTCCGGGAACGCGCGTGGCGGCCGGCGTGAAGATCTCGGTGTCCACCCCCAGCGGGATGGTGGTGATCCGACCCGACGGGATGTCGAAGGCCTTGCGGATGTCGACCTCGCTGCTGCGGGAAACGGTGAGCAGCTCGGGGATACGGCGTGAGACGCGCCCCTGCATGCGCAGGAACGAATGCCACCGCCAGGCACTGATCTTGCGCCACCCCTTGGCCGCCTTCACCGCCAGTGTGCGGTCGCGGGTGATGGGGTGGTGGATCGTCGCGATCAGCGGGAACCCGGCCTTCTGGATGTCGAGCAGTCCGTAACCGAGGCACTGGTTGTCGTGCACGATGTCGAAGTCGTCGCGGCGCTCTTTGAGAAGGCGCGCCACCCGGAGGCTGAACGTGAGCGGTTCGCCGAAGCTCGCCGTCCACATCGAGCCGACCTCGAGCACGTCGATCCAATCGCGGTACTCGCCCGGACGAGGCGTCCGGAACGGGTCCGGCTCGTCGTAGAGACCGAGGCTCGGCACTTTGGTGACGGTGACCCCGGCGTCGATGGCCACCTGGTCCAGTTCGGGGTAGGGCTGCCCCGAGAAGATCTCGACGCTGTGCCCCAGCAGTGCCAGTTCGCGGGAGAGGTGGCGGACGTAGACGCCCTGGCCACCGCAGTGCGGCTTGCTTCGGTACGAGAGCAGTGCGATGCGCACGGTCACTGCGCCCCGGCGGTGGCAGCCGCCTCGAACTCGGAGATTCTGACGAACTTCGTGCGGACCCGGCCGGTGGCCCTGCCCGCGGACTTCTCGGCGGCGTCGATCGCCTTCCAGCCCGTGAGGTCGATGCGGTTGGCGCCGCGGTCGGCCACGAGTGCGGCGACGTCGTCCCGCGAGGTCGAGGGGTCGTCGAACGCGGCGGCGACGAAGTCCGCGATGACCGCCTGCGCGGTCTCCTGACCGCAGATGCGGTTCATGCCGATACCCCCTGTCGCTCCTCGCTTGATCCAACCCGTGACGTACAGGCCGGGCATCACATCGCCGTCGGCCGCGGTCTGGACCCGCCCCTCGGTGTTGGGGACGACGCCGTGCCCCTCGTCGAACGGTAGGTCGGTGACCGGCACGCCCCGGTAACCGATGGCCCGCAGGACCAGTCCGGTCTCGAGGTCGAACCGATCCTCGGTGGGTGTCACCGCGACTGTCCCGGTCGCGTCGGCGTAGGCGTTGCGCACGCACGTAAGCGTAGCCACTTCCCCGTCACCGGCAATTTCGACGGGAGACGTGAGGAACCGGAACACGATGCGCTTGTTGCCCGGCGTCTGCGGACGCTCGGCGAATTCTCGGGCGAGACGCACCTTGGTGGCGATCGTCGAGTCGAGCGTGTCGTCGGACTGCGCCGCCTCCGAGGCCGGGTCGAGGACCAGCTCGTCGGGGTCGATGACGACGTCGACACCGTCGACGTCACCGAGTGCCAGGAACTCGCTGTTGGTGTATGCCGCCTGCGCCACGCCGCGGCGGCCCAGGAGCACCACCTCGGAGATGTTGGATTCACGCAGCTTCGCGAGGGCGTGGTCGGCGATGTCGGTCTTGGCGAGCTCGTCCGGGTCGGTGACGAGGATGCGCGCGACGTCGAGTGCCACGTTGCCGTTGCCGACCACGACGGCCCGCTCGCCCGACAGATCGACGTCGAGGTCGGCGAAGTCCGGGTGACCGTTGTACCAGGCGACGAACTGGGTCGCGGCGACCGAATTGCGCAGATCCTCGCCTTCGATTCCCAGCCGCTTGTCGGTCGCGGCGCCGACCGCGTAGATCACCGCGTGGTAGCGGGCGACCAGCTCGTCGTGGCTGATGTGCTTGCCGACCTCGACATTGAGGTAGTAGCTGAAGTTCTTCTTCGCCGCGACCGAGGCGAAGGTCTTCTCCACGCCCTTGGTGGCGCTGTGGTCCGGTGCGACCCCGGCGCGCACGAGTCCGTAGGGCGTCGGCAGCCGGTCAAACATGTCGACCTTGATGGCCGGTTTGCGGACGAGCTCCTCCGCGGCATAGAAGGCCGCCGGCCCGGCACCCACGATGGCCACGTGCAGTTCCTTCTCGGGCAGCTTGGGTGCCTTGCGCGGTGGCACGAGGCCGCCCTCGACGTCGTGGTCCTTGTAGTAGTCCGCGTTGATCTGGAGGTACGGCTCGTCACGCTCGTCCAGCTGATCGTCGGGGATGATCGCCTCCACCGGGCACTCGTCGATGCAGGCGCCGCAATCGATGCAGGTCTCCGGATCGATGTAGAGGGCCTCCGCCGTGAGGAACTCCGGCTCGTCGGGCGTGGGGTGGATGCAGTTCACCGGACACACGCTGACGCAACTGGCATCGTTGCAACATGGGCGGGTAATCACATGCGCCATCTGCTGTTTCCTCGTGATCCGACACGTAGAACGTGTTCTATTTTTCCGATTGAATGTATCTTAGCCGCAAAGATACCGGCGACCTATCGGAGGGACTCGAGTGAGCCAGGTTACGCCAGCAGTGTCGGTTGCATCACTCCCGGATCGCAAGCCTGGTGCCCAGTTCTACGAGGTGGGCTATCGCGTCCGCACCGGCGACGTCGATCAGGACATGCGTGTGCGCCTCGATGCGGTGGCCCGCTACCTGCAGGACGTCGCCAACGACAACCTCGAGGCAACCGAGTTCAGCGCGACCGACCCGTTCTGGATCGTTCGGCGGACCATCATCGATGTCATCGAGCCCATCACCTGGCCGGGTACGGTGACCGCGCAGCGCTGGTGCGGTGCCCTGTCGACGCGCTGGACCAACATGCGCGTGCGCCTCACCGCCGAGCACGAGACAAACCGGTTCAACCCCCGACCGCGTCCCGCGGGCCTGATCGAGACCGAGGCGTTCTGGATCAACGTCAACGAGCAGGGCGTGCCGTCACGCCTGTCCGACGACGCCTTCGCGATGCTGTCGGCGATGACCGACGAGCACCGCCTTCGCTGGCGGTCGATGAACCCCGAGAAGGCCCCCGACGCCGCCGACATCGACTTCCCCGACCGTGAACACGTTCTCCGGATCACCGACTTCGACCCGTTCAAGCACCTCAACAATGCCGCCTACCTCGAGGCGATCGAGGACGAACTGGTCGAGCATCCCGACCTGGTCGACGCTCCGCACCGGGTGGTCATCGAGTATCTCCGGCCCATCGTGCCGGGCACGCGGCTGGTCCTGCGCCGGGTGCGCGAGGGCGACCGGCTCACCGTGTGGTTGCTGATGCCGGGCACCGGCGACGAACTCGTGGTCGCGGCCAGCGTCGTCGTCGGGCCGCTCCCGGGGTGAGCAACTTCTACTGACCGCCCTGGAGCAGCAACTCCATCAGCTTGATCGGCGCCGCGCACGGATCGCCCTGGGGCGCGCTGCGAGGTTCGACGAACCAGGTGAAGATGCCGCGGCTCGGCGCGCGGGCGGTCACACCGCAGACGCCCGGCCGGTCGGGACTGCGCTGGGTGAACGCCGACTGGCTGGCGACCTTGATGTTCTCGGTCTGGAACCCGAGCTTCTTGGCCGTCTCCTTCTCCACGTTGACGTTGCCCCACTCGAACCAGTTGAACGTCACACTCACCACGTCGGTGGTGCCGGAGACCAACCATCGGCAGATGGCCCCGCTGAACGACCGTTCGGCGAACCCGCCGCCGGCGACGACATCGGCGATCATCGCGTCGGGTAGCACATCGCATTCCAGCAAGAGCCGGTCGAACTGGTCGGTGTCGATGTCGCTGCTGCCGGACTGGTCCGCGGCCCCCAACGGCACCGCCTCACCGTCGACGGTGCGCGCACACCCAGCCAGGGCGGTCAGTCCCAGCAGCAGCGCGGCGATCACGATGAGGGCGCGCTTCACGACGCACGCTCTATCGACAGCGTCGCCAGCTCGCGTGCGGCGTCACAGATCTCTTCGATCGGCCGTGGTGTCGCCGCGTCGCCGCGGATCGACCATTCGAAGAAGTCCGCGCCGAAACCGACGCCGACCTCACAGATCTGCCCTGATTGCGTGTAACCGATGAATCCCTCGTGGCCGTCGATCTCGAGTCTGTTGGTGACGTCGCGCGACAATTTCACGTTCGCCTCCTCACGACCGATCGGCGATCCGCGATACCAATTGAACGAGGCGACGGCACCCGTCCGCGAACCGGTCGTGTCCCATTCGCACACCGAAGTGTTGTTCACGGTCTCGGTGAGTCCACCGAACCCGGTGATGCGGACCACCTCGTCGAGGGACACGCCGCCGCATTCGCCGAAGAACGGTCCGGAACCGGCCTGGGCGGGCGCCTCGGGCGTGTTCGGAGAGTTTGGATCTGACGTCGGCTCGTCGTCCGAGCAGGCGCCGACGAGAAGCGTGATCGCTGCCAGAACCGCGATGAGGAAGGTGCCGTCGCGCAGCCGATCCAGTTGACGCCGTTCACGTTTCGTCGGCCGACCGGCACCGCGGTCGCGACGCGGCTGACTCGCGAGGATCTCCTTCGGCGGCGGCGGCGGAGACCGGTCGATGAAGCACTCGGCGGCCATCGGCGCCGACACCCGCTTACTGATCGTCCTGGTGACCTCGACGATGCGCTCCCGTCCGGCGAGCCGTACGCGGACCTCGTCACCCGGCACCACCGGCTGGGCCGGTTTGGCGGTCACCCCGTTCACGCGGACGTGCCCGCCCCGACACGCGGCGCCCGCCGCCGATCGGGTCTTGGTCAGACGGATGGCCCAGATGTAGGCATCGACGCGGGTGGACATGGTCAGCCGCCCAGCCGACTCGTCCGCAACCCGGGAGTCCGTCCGGCGCAGGCGCGCCGACCCGGTTCAGTGCCCACGACGCCGACTCCCTTCACCGCGCTTTCAACCCTGCCGGGTGCTCGTTGGGCACCACTGTAGCGGGGTCGCCCAGCTCGCCGCGGGTGCTGAACAGGCGACACCGTCAGCGCTTGCGCGTCAGCAGGTATGCGCCCCCGCCGACGGCCAGGACGAGGAACAGGATCGCCAGGAAGGTCTGGTCGAGCAGCAGCAACGTCACGAACACCGCGATGCCCGGTGACACCGCGACCAGGCTCATCGCCGGGTGCTGACGCACGACCTCCGACACCGCTCTGCTCTTGTCCCGATCGATGGCCATGATGCCCTCCCTGGTCGGTTGCACCCGGATCGGTCCGTGAACGGCCCGGGGTCGTGTGACCAGGGTAGCCGCGTGTCGCGACAGGCCCGGAAAATCGCCCCCGTTCCGGTCAGGGACTCTGCGGCCTGACCCCTGCTCTCAGCTCATCGAACTGCCCGCGAAGCGAATAGCCATATCGTCAGCCACACGGTCCGATGTCGGCAGATGTTCCTGCCCGAGGAGTCGGCCGGGACGTCCAACGCGAACATGTGCGGGTCGGCGAGGATGTCGGTGACCGCGGCGGAGCCGGCACCGATGTCGGGTCCACCCGATCATGTCTACTCCGTCTGACATGTCTATGCCGTTCAGCGGCTTCCATTCTGGTGGAATGTGGAGGGCCGCGGTTTCTACTTCTTGCTTCGCTCCGAAGTCTGGTCTGACCTGGTTCACCTGGTAAGTAATCGACTGCATATTGCATCAGATGAGACGCCCCGGCGTTCTCACAAAGGATGGCCGCGGCAACCCCGTCCGGCGCATAGTCGTGGCATGCTGCGTTTCTGTGCTGACGTCTCAGCCGCGGACTGGATCACACGAAGTCGTGACGCGACCGACGACGTCGCGTCGGGCCAGGCTTGGAAAGCTCTAGCGCTGTTCGGCCCTCCTGAGTTCGAGGCCTACGCACGGGTCCGTTTCATACCGGATCCAGACCGTCCTCACCAGAGCGTTCCGAGCGAGGACTTCACAGAGCCCGCCTATGAGGGCTACGAGCACGCCATCGTCGCCAGGACGTGTAGAGCCCTGGCTGCGGCGACGCGCAGCTCGGACGAGTGCTACTTCGCGATCTGGGCCGGCTATTCAGGTGTCGTGTCTCCTATACCGGGTGGCCCTCGGATGTACATCCCCAACCGCGGCTACCACGTCTACGTCGGCACACTGTCCGACCTCAAGGCGTGGGAGGAGCCCTTGACGCACGAAACGCCTGCAATGTTTCACGACCCGCCGGCCTTTGTATGGCCCGCTGACCATGCCTGGTGCCTGGCAAGCGACACCGATCCTCACTGGGCCGGGATCGGGGCGAACACAGCCACCATCCGCGACCTCACATTGCGAAACGACATCGATGTCGTGACCGCAGACCGCTACGGTCGCCAGCCGTTCTACGACTGACCCACGGAACCGAGGACGGATGAAACGTCGCGGATTCCGATTACTGACCGTAGGTGTATGGCAGGTTGGCGTTGATCAGGTTGCCGATCCGATGGCACAGATGACGGAGCCGGCGGTCTTCCGGGTCGCGACCCGCTTTCGTCTGCCGATGCGGTGCGACTCGGCTGGGCTCAGGGAAAATGCGCGGGCAGTCGGCTGTTTCGTTGCACATCCTCGGCGTCGCACCCGCTCCTGTTGTCGGCTGCGTAGTGGCGATGACAACCCTGTTCGATCAGCAGCCTGTGACTGCTGGGGTTTCTGTTCACCACGGTTCACTGCGGTTCACCACTGATGTTCGTGTGACATAGATTGCCGCACAGCTTGATTCGATGGCAGATAGGTTGTGTACAAACCTCGTCGTCGAACGTTTTGGCGAGTACATTGGTCTCATGTCCTCGATCACCGAGCTCCGCGACACCCTCATTGGTCTGCAACCCCCGCCCGAC
>NZ_MVKV01000028.1:0-37384 GCF_002009645.1 Gordonia sp. IITR100
TCACCAGGATCCCAGCCCACCAGGCAAACCCGCTCACCCCACACCGAAACGACGCCGACTATTTCAGCAGTCTCCTAATCCGAGAGAATCGCATAACCCCTGCTCCCTGAGGTGCGAGGAGCGCAAGCGACGAGCCACGAAGGGCTGGCGACCCATCTCGCCAGGACCCTTCGTGACGGCCTCCGCAAGCTCCGGCCTCCTCAGGGAGCAGAGGTTTTTTCGAAGTCCACGACGGCCGCGAGGCCGCAGATACTGAGGGCCAGGGTCACACCCCGGCGTCCAGCAGTCGGTTCGCCCCGGCGACCAGCGCGTGGACGTTCGCCTCGTCGCTGCTCGCGCCCTCACCGACGGCCCAGGCCTGCCGGCCGTCGTGCTCGCACAGCAGGAACGTCGTGACCAGGCCGTCGACGACCCGCTGGTGCAGCCGGACGATCTGAACCGGGGCGCCGACGTCGTAGAGGATCGAGGTCATCGCACCGACGGGGCCGGCGGCGACGGCGCTGCGGGACATGATGCGGTCGGCGATCGCGAGCGTCGCGCGGCACTCGACCAGGTCGCCCGAGCACGGGACGGCAGAGAAGGAGCCCAGCCGGATCGTGCCGCCACGGGAGTACTCGTCGGTGAATTGCTGCCAGGTCATCCCGGCGGCCTCCTCGTGCATCCCAGGGGGAAGCGGGCGGCCGAAACGTGCGGCGAAGTGGTCGCCACTGTGCCGGTCGTCGCGCTCGGTCCACGAACAGGATCGACGAGGTAGATGAAGAGGGTGCATCTCGAAAACCGATTTCGGTCGAAGAACGGATGACCGACTGGAGAGCGCAACCGACCCGCAGCGGGGGGTCGGTCAGATTCAGACCCCGCTGCGGCGGGTTACGAGAACGCTCGTGATGCACAACATGATCGGTCCACCATAGACCCGCGACACCGACCGGGCAAACGTGTTTCCGCCAGGGGAACCGCTAGAGCATCCCGGCGAGGTCGGTGGCTGCGGCGGCCGGGTCGTCGGCCGCGGTGATGGCCCGCACGACGACGATGCGCCGCGCCCCGAGCGCGGTGACCTCCCCGACGCGGCCGGCGTCGATCCCGCCGATGGCGAACCACGGCTTGGCTGATTGTGTTGCGGCCGTTGAGGACACGAGGTTGAGGCCGGCGGCGGCGCGGCCCGGTTTGGTGGGCGTGGTCCAGCACGGACCGACGCAGAAGTAGTCGACGTCGTCGTCGGCGATCGCGGCGGCAGCCTGCTCGGGGTCGTGGGTCGAGGCGCCGATGAGGACGTCCGGTCCGACGATCCGGCGGGCCGCCGACGGCGACAGGTCGCCCTGTCCGACGTGCAGGACATCGGCCCCGGAGAGCGCCGCGACGTCGGCCCGGTCGTTGACCGCGAGCAGGGCACCATGCGCGTCGGCGACCGTCCGCATGCCCGCGAGGATCTCGAGTTCCTCGCCCGCCTCCAAGGTCCCGAATTCGCGCTCGCCCGGCGAGTTCTTGTCGCGCAGCTGCACGATGTCGACGCCGCCCGCGAGCGCCGCGTCGACGAAGTCGAGCAGGTCACCGCGTTCGCGGCGGGCGTCGGTGCACAGGTACAGGCGGGCCGTGGAGAGCCGCCGGCGACGGTCCGTCGCGGAGCCGGGGTCCGTCGACGCGGAGCTGGTGCGGTTCGGGGTCGTCACGCCGACCAGGCTAACCGGACCCCCGACGCCCCGGCGTAGGGTGGATCGCACGAACACACGGGAGTCCGGATCGGCCGGGCTGAGAGTGCGGACAGATTCCGCTGACCGTCGAACCTGATCCGGGTCATTCCGGCGAAGGAAGGTGATTCCCAACGTGGATTCCCCACCGCAGCGCCCTGCCCACCGCGCCCTGACGGTCGTCGGGGGCGGTGTCATCGGGCTGACCTGTGCGCTCACCGCGGCCGACGCCGGATGGCGGGTTCGCGTCCTCGACGCCGGCACCGACGAGCGCGCGTCCTGGGTCGCCGGCGGCATGCTCGGTTCACTCGGCGAGGGTCATCCCGGCGAGGACGCGTCCCTGGCCCTCTCGGTCGAGTCGGTCCGGCTGTGGCCGGCGCTCGTGAAGCGGCTCGACGACCCGGGTGTCGTCACCGCCACCGACTCGCTGTTCGTCGCGGCCTCGGCCACCGACATCGAGTACCTGCGGCATCTCGCCGATTTCGTCTGGGCCGGGCAGCCCGCCACCGATGCCGCGCTGCAGTCGGTGACCGGCCGCGACATCCGGACCCTGGAACCGTCGCTGAGCTCTCGACTGGTCGGTGGCTACCGCGCGGTCGGCGAGTGGTCCGTCGACAACCGGCGGCTGCTCGAGGCGTTGCGCGCCGCCGCGACGTCGGCGGGTGCCGAGTTGGTCTCCGCGCGCGTCGAATCCCTGGCCGATCTCGACGACCTCGGTTCCGACACCCAGATCCTGCTCGCCGCCGGACTCGGCACCGCGGCCCTCTGGCCGGGTGTGCACCTGCATGCGGCGAAGGGGGAGATCCTTCGCCTGCGCCGCACGCGCTGGTCGGTGCCGCCGCCCGGTCACGTCGTCCGGGCACGCCTCCACGGGCGGGCCGTGTACCTGGTGCCGCGCGAGGGCGGAGTCGTCGTCGGCGCCACCCAGTACGAGGCCGAGGGGATTGCCGACCGCGCGCCGCAGGCCGGCGGGGTCGCGGATCTGCTCGCCGACGCGATCGAGGTCTTCCCCGGGCTGCGGACCTACGAACTGACCGAAGCGGGGGCCGGTCTGAGGCCGTGCACCGCGGACGGATTGCCGATCGTCACCCGTGTGGACACACGAACGGTCGTGGCGACCGGGCACGGGCGCAACGGGATCGTCCTCGCGCCGGGCACCGCCGCCCGCGTGTTGTCGATTCTGGAAGGAGCAGAGGAATGAGTATCACCGCGAACATCACCGTCAACGGCAAGAGCGTCGATGTCGGCGCCGACACGTCGGTGCGCGACGTCGTCATGGGGCTGGGGTTGCCGGACCGGGGGATCGCGGTCGCGGTGGACGGCGCGGTCGTCCCGCGCGGCCGCTGGGACCGGCACACGATGACCGACGGTGCCGTCGTCGAGATCGTCACGGCGGTGCAGGGTGGCTGAGCTCGCCGATCTGAAGCCCGACGCCTCGCGGACCGAGCAGAGGTCCGGCGACGAGACGATCCCGGATGCGGACCATCTGCGCATCGCCGGTCGCGACTTCTCGTCGCGACTCATCACCGGTACCGGCGGCGCGTCGAATCTCGCGACCCTGGAACGCGCGCTGGTCGCGTCGGGGACCGAGTTGACCACCGTCGCGGTTCGGCGCGTCGACGCGGCCTCGGGCACCGGGGTCTTCGATCTGCTGCGCCGGCTCGACATCGCCGTTCTGCCCAACACCGCGGGCTGTCACACCACCGCCGAGGCGGTCCTGACCGCCCAACTGGCGCGCGAGGCGTTCGAGACCGACTGGGTGAAGCTCGAGGTGGTCGCCGACGAACGCACCCTGATGCCCGACGCCATCGAACTCGTCGACGCCGCGGCCGCACTGGTGGCCGACGGTTTCGTCGTGCTGGCCTACACCAACGACGATCCGGTCCTGGCCGCGCGACTCGCCGATCTCGGGGTGGCGGCGGTGATGCCCCTCGGGTCGCCCATCGGGACCGGACTCGGAATCCTCAACCCGCACAACATCGAGATGATCGTCGACGACTGCCACACCCGCTTCGACGACCCGCTGCCGGTCATTCTCGACGCGGGCATCGGGACGGCGAGCGACGCGGCTCTTGCGATGGAACTCGGTTGCGACGGCGTGCTTCTGGCCACGGCGGTCACCCGGGCGGAGAACCCCGAGCTGATGGCGACGGCGATGCGGCACGCGGTGGCCGGGGGCCGACTGGCCGCGCGCGCCGGCCGGATCCCCAAGCGCTTCTGGGCGCACGCGTCCTCGCCCGGGCGCGACCGGGACTGACGCGCGATCCCGCGACCGGCCATCCGAACGACAGACCGGGCCGCTCCGGATTCGGCGGCTATGGTCGAGGCGTGTTGCAGGTAGCGAATCTGACGAAGGACTTCGGCGGTCAACGCGCGGTCGACGACCTCACCTTCGAGGTGGGGCCGGGACGGGTCACCGGTTTCCTGGGCCCCAACGGTGCGGGTAAGTCGACGACCATGCGGATGATGCTCGGACTCGACCGCCCGACATCGGGCACGGCGACGATCAACGGGCAGCGCTACCGGGACCTCGAGCATCCGCTGCGGCAGGTCGGTGCGCTGCTCGACGCCCGGTGGGTGCATCCCAATCGCAGTGCGCGGTCCCACTTGCGGTGGCTCGCGGCGAGCAACCGGATCCCGGCCGCCCGCGTCGACGAGGTGCTCGAGACGGTCGGGCTCACCTCGGTGGCCAAGAAGCGCGCCGGCGGCTTCTCGCTCGGTATGTCGCAGCGGCTCGGGCTGGCGGGTGCCCTGATCGGCGACCCGCACACACTGCTGTTCGACGAGCCGGTCAACGGCCTCGACCCGGAGGGCATCGTGTGGATCCGCGGGTTCATGCGCAAGCTCGCCGCGGAGGGGCGGACGGTGTTGGTGTCGAGCCATCTGCTCACCGAGATGTCGCTCACCGCAGACCATCTCGTCGTCATCGGGCGGGGCCGGCTGATCGCCGACTGTTCGGTGGCGGAGTTCACCGGGCGGGCCCGGCAGTCGGTGCGGGTGCGCGGCCCGCAGCTCGAACAGTTGCACGCCGCGCTCGCGGCGGCGGGGCTGAATCCCGCGCCGGGTGACCCGGATGCCCACGGGCGCCCGGTGATGCGCGTGCCGGACACCACGACCGATCGGGTCGGCGACCTCGCCGCCGCCGCGGGCATCACCCTGCACGAACTCGCCGCCGAGTCGGCGTCACTGGAAGAGGTCTTCATGTCGATGACGGCGCACGCCGTCGACTACACCGCCGTCGACAACCGCGCCGTCCACGACCCCGCCGTCCACAACCCCGACGCCCACAACCGGGCCGTCGGGAACCACGGGGGAGTGAACCGGTGATCGCCGCGATCAACGCCGAACGGATCAAACTCGCCAGCACCCGGTCGCCGTACTGGTGCCTCGGCGTCGTCGTGGTGCTGGGCCTGGGCTTCGCGGTGCTGCTCGGCGCCATCGCCGGCGGTTCCTACGGCAGTCCCGGTGAGACCGACGCCCTGACCGACGACTTCCTGCTCGGCGTCAACCAGTTCGGGGTCGCGGTGCTCGCGATCATGGCGATCCTGGGCGTGACCACCGAGTACCGCTTCGGCACGATCCGACCGACGTTCGCGGCGATCCCGCGTCGGCCCCAGGTCCTCCTCGCGAAAGCGGTCGTGTTCGGCGGACTCTCGTTCGCGGTGGTGGCCATCGTGTCCGTCGTCGCGGTCGTGGCGGCGCAGGTGCTCGCCGGCGTCGGAGTCTCGCTCACCGGGCCCGAGACCGTCCGGCATCTCTGGGGCACGCCGGTTTTCGCGATGCTGTGCGCGCTGATCGGCCTCGCGGTGGGCGCGCTGGTGCGGCATTCGGCGGGTGCGGTGGCGATCGTGCTCGTCTGGATGCTGGCCCTCGAGCGCATCGTGTCGGTGCTCCCGCGCGTGGGTGAGCACATCGTGTCGTTCCTGCCGTTCCTGAACGGGTGGAACTTCCTCGCCGGCGGGAGCGACACGTTCCACTGGAACGCCTACGGTTCGTTGGCCTACTTCGCGGGCTTCACGATCGTGTTGCTGGCGGCCGCAGTGGCCGTGACCAATGCCCGGGATGCGTAGTTCGCGGATTTTCTTCCGCCGATGTCAAATCCGGAATTAGCCGCGTGTCGACAGGGCCATCCGGTCGGACCACATTGGTGCTTCCGGGCGGCCCATTGTAGGGCCCGGCAGACTAAAATTCGCGGTTATGTCCACGAATTGGCCGCTCGTCGAGCGCGATCGGGAGTTCCGCACGATCCAGGCGGCCCTCAGGGGTGAGACGACCGGCTGTGGGGTGGTCCTGACCGGTGACTCCGGCGTGGGCAAGACGACCCTCGCCCGGCACGTCACCGCCGAGTTGCCGACCGGGGTGCGCTGGGTGGCGGGCACCGAGTCCGCGCGCTCGATCCCGCTCGGTGTGTTCGCGCATCTCGTCGGTCCGGCGACGTCGAGCGATCCGGTCACCTACCTTGCGGCGGCCCGTGAATCGCTCCTCGCCGACGGCGATGTCGTGATCGGGGTCGACGACGCCCACCTGCTCGACGAACTGTCGGCGACGCTGCTGCATCAGCTCGCGATCGACCGTGCGGTGCACATCGTCGCGACGGTCCGCAGCGGCGAGACCGTCCCGGATGCAGTGACCTCGCTGTGGAAGGACAATCACCTCACGCGGATCACGTTGTCGCCGTTCACCAAAGAGCAGAGCGTCGACCTCATCGAGTCGGTGATCGGCGGGCAGCTCGAGGAGCATTCGGCCGATCGCATGTGGGAGGCCTCCGGTGGGAACGCCCTGTTCCTACGGCATCTCGTCGACGGTGCGCGGCAGGCCGAGACGCTGCGGCAGGTCAACGGCGTGTGGCAGCTACGCGGACGCGCCGCCATCACCTCGGAGCTGGCATCGCTGCTCGAGGGGCGGATAGAGCAACTCGACGCGCCGGTCCTCGGGGCCCTCAAATACCTCAGTCTGTGCGAACCCCTCGACATCGACGTCCTCGCCGAGCTCGCCGGCGAAGAAGCCGTCGAAGAGGCGGAGATCGCCGGGCTGGTGCGCATCACCCGCGACGGGCGGCGCCTCGACGTCGCCTTCCACCACCCGCTGTTCGGTGAGGTGATCCGGCGCCGCCTGGGTCTCGTGTCGTCGCGGCGGCTGCGCGGCCGGCTCGTCGAGGCGTTGCAGTCACGGCCCACGAACACCCCGGCCGAGCGGATTCGGCTCGCCGATCTCGCGATCGAGAGCGACGTGGAGATCGACCTCGCGCTGGTACGGACCGCCGCCCGCGACGCCCTGAACCTGGCGCAGACGCCGCTCGGCGAGCGTTTCGCGCGGGCGGCGCTCGACGAGGGCGGCGGCCTCGAGGAGGCCGAGCTGCTCGCGCGGGCGGTCATGTGGCAGGGGCATCCGGACGAGGCGCGGGACATCCTGTCTCGCTTCTCGCCCGACGATCTCGACGAGGGTCGGCTCGTGCTGTGGGGCAATTCGATCATCGGCAACACGTTCTGGGCTCTGGGCGACGCCGATCGGGCCGACGAGATCCTGCGGTTGCTGACCGAGCGGGTCACCCACCCGGCACTCACGCCGATCGTCACCGGGATCGCCTCGGCGTGCGCACTCTTCGAGAACCGGATCGACGAGGCGATCACGCTGTCCGACACCGTCCTCGCCGAATCCAGGGCGCTGCCGTGGGCGGTGGAGTGGGCGGTCTTCGGTGGCAGCCTGGCCCGTGCGGTCGCCGGTCGGGGAGCGGAGGTCGGGGCGCTGGCCGAACACTCGCGCGAGGTCGAGGTGGACGGATTGCTCCGGTTCCCCACCGGTTTCGGCGAGACCCTCGCACTGACCCTCACCGGCCGGCTCGACGACGCGGACGGCGCCGCGGGGCGTTTCGTGTCCGCCGCACAGACCGCGCAGTATCTGGGCTGGGCGATGTCCGGGATACTGGTCGCCGCAGTCGAACTCGCCCGCGGATCGTGCGCCTCGGTGACCCGGCGGATGGAACAGACCCTCGCCATCCTCGACAGCGGCCGGTTCTCCGAGTCCTGGAACTTCCCGGCCCACATCTTCCTGGTGCAGGCCCTGAGTGCGCTGGGACAGGCCGATCGTGCCGCGGCCGCGCTGGCCAAGGCGCGGAAACGTTCCGGCAAGCATGTGGCCGTCTTCGGGCCCATGCTCGCCATCGCGGCGGCCTGGCAGTCGGCGGCCGCCGGAACCGTCACGCCCGCCGTCGAACTCGCGCACTCCGCGGCCGAGTCCGCCCGTGCCGCCGGTCAGTTCGCGGTGGAGGCCGAGGCCCTGCACACCGCCGCCCGGTTCGGGGACGGCGGCGTCGCCGACCGGCTCACCGAACTGGCCGAGCGCGTCGACGGTCCGCTCTCGGATCTGTACGCGCGCCACGCCGCGGCGCTCCGCGACGGCGATGCTGTCGAACTCGATCTGTGCTCGACGGCGTTCGAGGACTCCGGGGTGTGCCTGTCCGCCGCGGACGCGGCCGCGCAGGCCAGTGTCCTGCACGACGCGGCGGGCAGACGGTCCGCGACCGTGGCGTCGGCCGCGGTGGCGAACCGACTCGCGTCGCAGTGCGGTGGCCTGCGGACGCCGGCGCTGATCTCGGCCGCGCAACCGTTGCCGTTGACGTCGCGCGAGCGGGAGATCGCCAACCTCGCGGCGGCGGGCCTGTCCAACAAGGACATCGCGCAGCGACTCACCGTCTCGGTCCGCACCGTCGAAGGGCATCTGTTCCGCGCCTACACCAAGCTGGATGTGGGTGACCGTGCCGAGCTTGCCGAGCTACTCCTCAAAGACCAGCGAAAGCCCGGCTGAAAACCACCCGTAGGAAACGGACAGTCGACGACAGGTCGCCGGTGCCGCTCGGGCGGGTGGTTTTCTGTGGGTATTCGACGGCTCAGTCGCCCGGCCGGCTGAGCGCCGCGATCACCTCGTCGTCGTCCACCTGGGTGAAGTCGTCGTAGGACAGGCCGACGGCACGGAACGGTTCCGGCGTCACGAGGACGACCACGTCGTCGGCGCCCCGATCCCGCAGTCGCTGAATCGAATCGGAGGGTGCCGTGGGTACCGCCACCACCACGTGGGTGGCGCCGGCGGACCGGACGGAGTCGACCGCGACGGCCATGCTCGACCCGGTGGCGAGACCGTCGTCGACCAGGATGACCGTTCGGCCGCCGAGCTCGGTGCTGGGACGGCCACCGCGGTAACGACGTTCGCGGTCGTCGAGGATGCGCCGCTGTCGATCGGCGGCCTCGTCGAACTCGCTGCGGGACACCCCGAGTCGACGCGGAATGTCGTCGTTGACCACCAGGTGGTGCGCGGTGAGCGCGCCCATGGCGAACTCCTCGTGGCCGGGCGCCCCGATCTTGCGCACCACCAGCACGTCCATCGCGCATCTATCTGTCGACGCCGCGATGGCGTCGGCGACCTCGCGGGCGACCGGAACCCCGCCGCGCGCGAGTCCCAGGACGACAGGTTCTGTTGTACCGGCCTCCGGAATGCCGGCGCCGTACCGGACTTCGACGACCCGCGCACCCAGCAACCGACCCGCCTCGCGGCGGTCGGCGAAGATGCGGGCGCGCATGGGCAGGCCTCAGACCTGCACTGCGGGACCGACCTTCAGTGCGAAGCTCGGCACGTCGGCGAGCCCGACGGTGGCCTCGTACGTGCGGTCGTAACCAGTGCTGCTGATCCGCCATCCGTCTGCGGTGCGGCGGTAGGTGTCGTCGTAGAACGCCGCCCCGATGAGCATGAAGGAGAACTCGGCGACGATGACCCGGTCCTGCAGGTACCAGCGTCCGCGTGCGGTGTCCCCGTCGATCTCGATCTCCGGGTGCGCGACACGATGTTCGGTGATGACTGCGGGACCGACGTTCTCGCGCATGTAGCCGACCAGCTCGTTCCGATTCGAGAAGGCCAGGCTCTCACCGTAGTTACCGGTGACGTCCTCGGTGAGCGTCGACTCGAACGTCGTCCAGTCCTTGGTGTCGAGCGATCGCAGGTAGCGATACTTGAGGCTCTCGATCGCCCGCAGGTCCTCGAAGCCGCCGGCGGGCGCGCTCACTTCGTCCTCGTTCCCGGCAGGATTCCGGCATCGATGACGGCTTTCACGACCGGTCTCGTCCGGGTGAGGAGGTCGTCGGTGCCGGCCCAGATGGCTTCTCCGACAGCATCGGTGGTGGCCTCGATGTCGTCGTACGTCGCCGCGCCGGCGGGCGTGAGCCGGTGCCCGTCCTCAACGCGCTCGGCCAGTCCGGCATCGACGAGACGGTCTACGCTTTCCTCCCACTCCTGTTCGGACCAGCCGCGGGTCATCAGCACGATGCGCTTGCCCAGGGTACGACGACGAACCGTGGGGCCGGGAAGCTGCGACTCGTGGAAGACGGCCGCGTCGAAGCCGTTCAGGCCGTTGAGCGCGAGCGCCGCGATGTGGTTGTCCCCGCGCCACTCTCGGAGAATCGCGATGGCGTGCCACAGACGTAGGCGCGCGGTGTCCGGTCGCGGGGCCGTCGACCACGCGGCAGCGAGCGGGCGTCCGCCGAGCGGGAGCCGGGCCGCCAGATCGTAATAGGCGGAGGCGAGTTCGTCGAGGAGGGAGTCGTCGATGGAGTCGCCCAGGATCTCTTGCAGCGAGTCGTCGAGCATCTGATTGCGTCGTTCGTGGACCCGGTCGAGCCCGGCGTCGACGGCGGCAGTCCAGCCCTTGGCGATCAGTTCGTGATTGAAGTTGTAGAAGGCGGAGGCGACGACCGAGGCCGCGCACGGACCGAACGGCGCTCCGCGTGCACCGACGTAGAAGGCGTAGGGATCGAGCCCGGTGTCTGCCTGCGCGCCTTTCAGTCCCGGGTTGAAGTAGGCCAGGATGTGGAAGGGTTCGAGGGTTTCGTAGGCGAGCCGGGCAGCGGAGCCCGTGCTGGTCGATGTCATCAACCCACCCTCTCCATCAGCGGGTCGGGTGTCAACCACCTGCGATGACGAGAGCGGGAGCGTCAGGTGCGCCGGGAGTCCCGGCTGTCGAAGACGGGGTCGTCGGTGGTCCACAGATCGGCATCCGCGACCTCGGGATCGGCGTCTGCCGGGGATGCTCCCTGCTCCTCGTCGGAGGCGGGTTCTTCGCGGCCACGGCGCCACCCGCCTTTCATGGGCGGTGCCTCGCCGAGGTGATCCGGGTCGACCGAGCCGTACCAGGCGACCAGTACGGCACCGACGACGGCGCCGACGAAACCGAGGATGGCCAGCCAGCCGAGTCCGGGTTTGGCCGTGTCGTCGAGGAAGACGACCCCGACCAGGCTCGGGCCGGCCGTCTCGCCGACCACGAGCACCGCGGTCACCCCGTTCACCGCGCCGAGCTGCAGGGCGACGGTCTGGACGTAGAAGCCCACCGCGCCCGCGGCGGCGATGGTCCAGGCGGCCGGATCGGTCAGCAGCGCCACGGGATCGAACGGCTGGACTCCGTCGAGGATGCGCACGGCGATGGCGATGATGCCGAACAGCAGACCCGCCGACGCGCCGCCGACGATGGCGCCCGCCGGACCGAGGTTGTAGACGCCCACCAGAGCAAGAGCGCAGAGGGCGAGCGTCGCGACGAACAGACCCCAGTGGAATCCGACCTCTTCTCCGCCGCCGGTGTGATGGGCCGACGCCACGCCGAGTAGGCAGAGCGACATCACGACCAGCCAGATGGCGACCCATTCCCGCGTGTGCAGGGCGATGTTGAGGATGATCGTGCCGAGCAGGGCGGTGATGACCAGGTTGGCCGACACGATGGTCTGCGAGAGGAACAGCGGTAGGAACCGGGCAGCGAGGGCGCCACCCGCGAAGCCGAGGACGACCAGCGTCGTGCCGAGGATGAAGGCCGGATCGACCAGCGTCGACATCGTGGACGAGAGGGTCGGTGCGCCGTTCTCTGTGGTGATGCCCTCACCCTCGTCGGCAGCGGCTTCTGCCACGCGGCGGGCGCCGAGCGCGCGCAAGACCGTGGACATCCCATAGGCGACTGCGGCGAGGCACGCGGCGATGACGCCGATGACGAACAGCTGCATGCCTCCTCCAACTCGGCCCGGATGAGCCTCGACAGGCTCGGACCGACGACCACCCCGACTGCGTACGCACGCGATCGGCCCGGGCCGCACCAGCGCTGCTCCGCAACTGCTGTTCCGCAACCGGAAGCGAAGCACCCGGACCGGCCGATCGTGCAAAAAACTAACAGGGTGAACCGACAGGACGGTACTGAATATTCCCGACTTGACCGAATTTCTTCGCAGGCCGTCCGGCTTCCGTGCTCAGGGCCCGTCGGCACTACACTCGCTCGGGTGAACAGCGCCGGACAAACCCATGTACTGATCACATTCGGCAGATCGTTCCTCACCCTGGAACTCGCGCGGCTCATGGCCGCGGCGGGTCACCGGGTGAGCATCGTCGACTCCATCCCGGTCGGGATCGGCCGATTCTCCAACGCGGTGAGCGACTTTCACCGCGTGCCCCCGCCGAAGTTCGAGCCGCTCGCATATTGCCCGCCTGCACAACAAGTACGACTTCCAGGAGCTGCTCGTCGAACTCGGAATCCCGACACGCAAGTTCGCGCGGGTCTCCGGACCCGAGGACGTCGGATCGCTCGATTTCACCACGCCGTTCGCGCTCAAACACTGCTATTCGCGGGGGTCGCAGAAGGTTCACAAGGTGGCTCCCGGCGATCCGCTCACCTGGCTCGAACACGATGAGCAGAACCCGTGGATCGCACAGGAGTGGGCCTCGGGGAACAACTTCTGCACGTATTCGGTCTGCCACGAGGGTCGCGTCTACGCCCACGCCACCTATCCGGTGGACTACGCCATCGACGGCAGTTCGTGCCTCAACTTCCGGTCCGTGGACCATCCGCGGATCGCCCGGTGGGTCAGCGATTTCGTTCGCCGGGTGAACTTCACCGGCCAGATCGGCTTCGACTTCATCGAGGACCGGAACGGTGGCGGCGACCTGTTCTGCATCGAGTGCAACCCGCGCGCCACGAGCGGGATCATGATGTTCACGCCCGAGGACGGCGTCGATCGCGCGTTCCTCGGGACCTGGGATCCCGCCGACGGACCGATCACGCCCGGCTCGGGCGTGGACAAGATGATCGGGCTGGGCATGCTGCTCTACGGGTGGCGTCCGTCGTCGCGCAAGGACCGGACCCTGCGCGACTTCGTCCGCGACTTCCGCGGCGCGTCCGATGTCGTCAGCAGTCCGGGCGACCAGAAGCCCGCGCTGATGCTCCCGTTCGCCTATGCCGGGATCCTGCGCAGCTGCCTCAAGTACCGGGTCGGGCTGGCGGAGGGTTTCATGCACGATCACGAGTGGGACGGCCTCCGCATCAGCCTGTGACACCAGTCGCGGATTCGGCCCTTAGGGATGGGGACGGCGCCGACGCCGAGGCGTAGAATCTCCAGTCACCATCACCTGCGTGTTGACCCCATCCGCAGGGTTGTCCGGGGGGACTCGAGCTCGAGGGGAGCTGCTCATGAACATGTCCGGGATCATGCGTCGTACGTCTGTCGGGGTGGCCGCTGTCGGTGCCGTCTGCGCGATCGGACTGGCCACCGCGCCGGCCGCCTCCGCAGCGCCGGCGCCGGTGCAGCCGGTGCAGGCCGTCGGTTCGGTGGCGATCTGCTTCGGCATCCCCATCGGGCCGGTGACCATCAGCGTCTGCCTCTGATCTGATTAAACGGGAGTCCGTGACCATTTCGTGCCGGAGCGTCCCGATCCCCGGCCCGATGGCGCTCGCGCACGTACGATTCCCCGATGACGTCGACAACGGCCGAGGTCGAGGCGGGGACGGCTCCCAAGCGGGCGAAGGCGATCCTGGTCGCGCTGATCCTGGTCGCCGGGGTGGCCAACATCAATCTCGCGGTGGCGAATGTCGCGCTACCCGACATCGGCAAGGCGCTCGACGCGAGCTCGACTCAGTTGAATCTGGTCGCGGTCGGTTACTCGCTGGGCCTGGCGGCGTCGGTGCTCTACTTCGGCGCGCTGGGAGATCGGCACGGGCGCAAGCGGATGCTGGTCATCGGCATGTGCCTGTCGATCCCGGCGTCGCTCGTCGCCGGTTTCGCGCCCAACGTCGAGGTCCTGTTCGGTGCTCGTCTGGTGGGCGGCATCGCCGCGGGCCTGGCCTTCCCGACCACCCTCGCGGTGATCACCGCACTGTGGTCGGGGCCGAAACGGGTCCGGGCGATCGCCGCGTGGTCGGCATTCGGCGGTGCGATCTCGGCGCTGGGACCGGTCCTGTCCGGGGCACTCCTCGAGATCCTGGCCTGGCACTCGGTGTTCCTGGTGACCCTGCCGCTCGCCGTCGTCGCGCTGATCGCGGCGTGGCGGCTGGTGCCCGACGACAACGGCGACCAGGCGGCGGTGGTCGACAACCTGGGCGGCGTCGTGTCCATCGTGATGGTGGGCTCGCTGGTGCTGGCGATCAACTTCGCCCCGAATTCCGATCAGCGACTGCAGGTCTACATCCTGGCCGCGATCGCGCTGCTGGCAGGGGCGGGTTTCGTCTGGCGGCAGCTTCGTGTGCGGGTGCCGCTCTTCGACCTGCGGATCGCGGCCCGACGCACCTTCTGGGTCGCGGCGGTCGGTGGGCTGATCGTGTTCGGCACGCTCATGGGCGCGATGTTCATCGGCCAGCAGTACATGCAGAACGTGCTCGGCTATTCGACGCTGGCGGCCGGCGCCACGATTCTCCCGGCGGCGGCCGCCATGATCATCGTGGCCCCGCGCTCGGCCAAACTCGTGCAGAGCATGGGGTCGCGGTTCACGTTGCTGTCCGGTTATGCCTTCATCGTCGTCGGCCTGGTGCTCGCGATGCTCACCTGGGATGAGGACGCCCACTTCTGGCATGTCGGCCTCGTCTACGTCCTCGTCGGGGTGGGAGTCGGTCTCGCCGGCACCCCGGCGTCGCAGTCGCTGACCGGTTCGGTGCCGGTGCAGCGCGCGGGCATGGCATCGAGCATGTCCGATCTGCAACGCGACCTCGGTGGCGCGATCCTGCAGTCCACCCTCGGCGCGATCCTCACCGCGGGTTACGCGAAGCAGTTGCAGAACACGATCTCCGGTTCGCCGCAGGCCGATCAGGTCACCGAACAGACCGAAGCCGCGCTGACGAAGTCGTTCTCGAGTGCCGAGGTCCTGGCCGAACGCTATCCGCAGTACGCCGATCAGATCATCGCCGCGGCCCGCGACGCCTTCGTACAGGGCGACAAGAACGCCTACGGCGCGGCGGCCGCCATCGTGGTGGTGGGTGCGGCGGTGGTGTTCTTCTTCTACCCCAAACACGAGGCGGAGCGAACGGCGATGGCGGAGTACGCGAAACAGCGCAGCCTCTGAGTCGCCGACTCAGCCAGCACTTATCCGACCAGCACTGGCCGACGGCGGTGAGTCGAATGCCGCCAACAACATTCGTGCCGCCATCGCGATGAGCGAGGTCCGGTCGGCGTCGCGGGGTCGTTGCAGGGCTATGCGCAGGCACAGACTCGCGGTCGCACCCATGGTGAGGAACACCAGTTCGTCGATCGCCTGATCGTCGAGGTCGGGCCTCATCCGCGACGGCAGGATCCGCGCCAGCGGGAGGAGCGGTCCCTCGACCTCGGCCCAGGCGTCGCCGAAGCCGTGTTCCCCGATCTCGAGCGAGGCGCGCAGGACCGGCGCATGTGACTCGAATGACGACACGAGGGTCTCGACCACCGTGACCATCGCGGTGTCCGGTTGCTGATCCATCGCCCGGCCGATCCCGCTCGCGAGGGTGGCGGTGATGTCGTGAACGGCGGCGAGGCGCAGTTCTTCGACGATCGCGTCCATGTCGGCGAAGTAGCGGTACACCGTCCCGATGCTGACGTGCGCGTGGTCGGCGAGTTCGGCGGTGGTGGGCCGTCGGCCGGGACGACGCTCCAGGAGTGTGAGCGCCGACGTGAGGAGGCGCTGCCTCATCTCACGACTGCGCTGCTGCTTGGGTGCCTTGCGTCGTTGCGATGCGGTGGTTTTGGGAGTTGTCGACGATGCCATCAAAAGTGAATCGTAAGTGAGGATTGCTCGTGTTCTCATGGATCCATGGAACGGAGCGCACCTGCCGACCTCGTGAACACCGACCTCGCCGTGCAGCGGTTCGGGACGGCCGGCCGTCACTGGCTCGATCAGATGTGGATCGCCGACCCGCTCGCCGACGCCGTGGCCGCCGACCGGCAACCCGGCGGCCCGACCACGACAGTGCTGCGGGCGGCGCTGAAGAACGGCATCGACTCGGTCGACGACGCGACCGACTCGTTGCGCGCGCTCTTCGAGTTCCTCGATGACGAGCCCGACTGGGTCGATCATGATCGGATGAATCGCGCGGCCGACGCGCTGGTCGTCAACACCGCACCGCTGGGCATCGTGCTCGGCGCGGCATCGCTGGTCCGCGGGGCGGGAAACACGATCGCGGGCAAGCCACTCGCGGTCACCGGGCGTTACGTGTCCCAGCCGGCGGTGCGATCGGTGGAGGTCGGTGAATGGCTGGGGCAGGTACTGACGCCCGGCGGGATGCGCCGTGGCGGTGACGGTTTCGCGTACACGGTGCGGGTCCGGATGATCCACGCACATGTCCGGTCCATGCTGCTCGCGCGCGGAGACTGGGACGAGACCGCGTGGGGCGTGCCGATCCCGCAGCCGTACATGGCGTTCACGATCGCCGAGTTCGGGCACATCGCGATCGACGCGATGCACAAGTTGGGGGTGCGGTTCACCGACCGCGAGCTCGACGACATCTATCACCTGTGGCGGTACGTGGGGCATGTGGTCGGGATGAGCCCCGAGCTCAACCCGGTCTGCGAGGCCGACCACGTCCGGATCGAAGAGCTCTATCGGCTGACCTCGCCGGGGCCGGGTCCCGACGACCGGGATTTCGTGGTCGCGTTGACCGACGACTATCTGGTGCCCGAACTGGCCGCGGTGTTCCCGGGGCCGCAGGCCCTGCGACGCCGGCTGGCCACGAAGACCATGCACGGACTGCAGCGGGTATTCATCGGTGACGCCGACGCCGACGCGCTCGGCATCCCCGACGGCCGGTTCAAACATCTGCTGAGACGGGTCGGACCGGTTCTCGCGGTGGCGGATTCGGCGCAGCGGGTCGGCGGCGCCCGCCGGGCACGAGCACGCGTCGAGAAGTACTACCGCGCACGGGATGTCGCCATGGCGCGGATGCGGGAGGACTACCGCGTCACCCACGACCTCGTCGACGCGGCGCCCGGCCCGCAGGCCGCCGCTCAGCCGTCGAATCGGCTCGCGGCCGTGACGTCCTCGGTCAAGCAGTAACTGACCGACAGCGGCTGTGTGAAGGCCCATTTCGTCTCGTCCTCGGTGCAGGTGAGGGAGTCCGCACCGCGGCTGACGGTCTTGGCGAGGATGGTGCTCTCCGCGGGGGAGGCGTCGCACGCGACCTCGCGGTAGTCGGCGAGTTTGCCGCCGCCGATCGGGATCTGGTAGCAGGTGTCGACGGCGAAGTTGGGTGTGAGGCAGAGCTTCTGGTCGCCTTCGCCGAAGGTGAGCGCGGACGTGTTGGGGGTGCCGCACTCCGCCGACGTGCTGACCTTGTCGGCCGCGTAGAAGGTGAGCCCCTCGGTTCCCTCGCACTCGGCCTTGGTCGCCTCGACTTTGCCTTCGCCGGCTTCGGCACCGATCTGCAGGCACTCGCCCACGTCGATGTCGGAGGCCTCTTCGATCGACTGCGTGCCGACGCTGACGCTGCAGGCCGCGAGCGCGGAGAAGCCCACGCAGGCGGCGATGACCACCGCACGCCGGCCCAGCTGCCAGAGGGGCTTGTCCACGGACGGCACGTCGCCGCCGGACTCGGCAATCCGATCGTCGGAGGGGTGCGAATAGCTGGCGGTGCTGCGCGACATCGTGGTTCCTATCGTCTGGAGTGGGCGGGTGCCCGGTTTCGGCGGCTCATCGTGGTGTTCGGGTGATGAACGACAGGATGTCGCCGGGCGCTTGGTGCGAACTTGGGGTCGACTTGTCCGGCCCTTGAGAGGGCCGTCCAAGTCGGGAGCGTGTAGCGGCGGCGAGAGGAGAGCCGATGTCAGGTCCGTCCGGCGATGTCGTCCGCGTGGTGCTGCCGCATCAGTTGTTCGAGTCGCACCTCGACGCGGAGCCCGGCACCCGTTTCGTCCTCGTCGAACACGATCTGATGTTCCGGCAGTACCGGTTCCACGTGCAGAAACTCGTCCTGCACCGGGCGAGTATGCGCAGGTTCGCAGACCGGCTGCGGGACCGGGGTTTCGAGGTCGACGTGCTCGAGACCGACGCGGAGGAGTCCAGTCACGACCAGCTCGTGGAGTACCTGTCCCGCCGGGCCCCGGCGTCGGTTCACCTGTACGACGTCGTCGACGACTGGCTGACGGGCGACCTGCTGGCGGCCTTCCAGCACGCCGGGTGTCCACTCGCGGCCGACGACATCGCCGAGAGTCCGAACTTCCTCACCACCCGTTCGCAGATCCACGAGTTCTTCGCCGGCAAGCGACCGCGGATGCAGCAGTTCTACACCTGGCAGCGACGACGGCTCGGCATCCTCGTCGACGACGACGGCAAACCGGCGGGCGGTCGGTGGAGCTTCGACACCGAGAACCGTAAGAAACTGCCGAAGAACCGTGAGGTCCCGCAACCGACACCGCCGGCGCGACATACCGAGGTCGACGCCGCGATCGCCTGGGTGGCCGACGAGTTTCCCGACAACCCGGGCGACGCCGACGGTTTCGCCTGGCCCACCGCCCACGACGAGGCGCGGGCCATGCTCGAGCAGTTCCTGGCCGACCGGTTCGCGGAGTTCGGACCCTACGAGGATGCGATCAGCACCGAGCACCCGTTCGTCTTCCATTCGTTGCTGACGCCCGCACTCAACACCGGGCTCCTGAGCCCGCGAACGGTGCTGAGAAGGGCGCTGGAGGCCGGTGGACGTAACCGCGTCCCACTGGCCAGCGTCGAAGGGTTCGTGCGGCAGCTGATCGGCTGGCGAGAGTACATGCGGGCGTCGTACGAGACCCGCGGGCGTGTTCTCCGAAGCCGGAATCATCTGGGCCACGATCGCAAGCTGTCCGACGGGTGGTGGACCGCCGAGACCGGGCTCGAACCAGTCGATTTCGTCATCCGGCGGATTCTCGCCAACGGGTATGCCCACCACATCGAGAGACTGATGGTCCTGGGCAACGCGATGTGCCTGCTCCGCATCGACCCAGAGCAGATCTACGAGTGGTTCATGGAGATGTTCGTCGACGCGTACGACTGGGTGATGGTCCCCAACGTGTACGCGATGAGTCAGTTCGCGGCCGGTGAGGCGATCACCACCAAGCCCTACGTCTCGGGCAGCAACTATCTGAAGAAGATGTCGGACATACCGCCCGGCGACTGGACCGCCGACTGGGACGGGCTGTACTGGACGTTCGTTCGCGACCACCGGGACGTCTTCGAGGCCAATGCGCGGTCGAACTTCCTCGCCCGGGCCTACGACCGGTTGCCCGCGGCGACGAAGGCGGGCCACAGCCGGCGTGCCGGCCGCTGGCTGGGGTGACCGCCCCGGTCCTGAGCGCGCCCGTGTCGACCGCCGGTCACGGGTTCAGCGCCGCCCGAGCGATTCGTCGAGAGCGCGCAGCTGGTCCGCGCGGACGTCGCGGAGCACGGCGAGGGTCGCGGTGATCGCGAGGTCGCAGGCCTCGTCGACGCCGGCGCCGTCGACGATCAGCGCGCGGTGGGCGACGTCGAGGCTCATCCCCAGCAGGAGCGACGCGAGGGTGTCGGCACTGGCCGCGATCCGCGCGCCGCGTTCGGCGTAGTTCTGGCGTAGGCGTGCGGCGATACGGGGTTCGAGTGCGGCGTACAACCGGCGGTCACTGCCGCCCTCCCGGTGGCCGATGAGGACACGCAGACCTGCCGGGTGGCGTCGGGCGTAGTCGAACAGGGCCTGCACCGAGTAGCGGGCGCGGGCACCGTACGGCATGTCCTCACTCGCGTCGTACACCTCGAACATGAACGAGGTGAACGTGTCGAGCTCGCGGGTCATCACCCGGTTGACCAGCTCGTCGCGGGACCCGAAGTGTGCGTAGAGGGTGACCCGGGTGGTGCCGCCGCGTTCGGCGATGGCGGTCATCGTGGTGCGCTCGGCACCGACCTCGGCGATGACTGCGCATGCGGCGTCGAGCAACTCGTCGTCGGTGGGCCGGTTGCGCGTGTTGCGTGCCGCTCGTGCGACGCCGGCATCCGTCCGCCCCGGATCGTCTGCGTCCCCGATGGCCACGTCGTCCCGGTTCCGTCGTCTCGTCCGTACGCCTGCAGACCGCGCGGCCCTAGGAGGCGCGGTCCTCGACGGTGCGCCCGAAGTAGGCCGCCTCGACCATGTCCCGCCGGTTGCGGAGTTCGCTCGCGGGTGCCGAGAGCGCGACCCGACCGTGATGGAGCACGATGGCGGCGTCGGCGATGCCGAGGGCGAGATCGATGTGCTGTTCGACGAGGACGACAGCCATCTGGTGTTCGTCGGCGATCGACCGGAGCCGGGGCAGCAGGTCCTGGACCGCGACCGGGGACAGGCCCAGGCTCAGCTCGTCGATGAGGAGGACCTTCGGGTCCGCCAGCAGCGCCTTGGCGAGTGCGAGCATCTGCTGTTCGCCGCCGGAGAGATTGCCGCAGCGTCGGCCCCGCATCGTCTTGAGCTTCGGGAAGTACTGGTAGACGGTGTCGAGGTCGGGCCCGTTACGACGCTTGGCGAGACGGAGATTGTCCGACACCGACAGACGGTGGAAGACGCCCCGGGTGTCGGGGACCAGGGTGATCCCGCGCCGCGCGTTGCGTTCGATGCGACGGTCGATGGGGTCGCCGAGGGCGGTCACCGTGCCCGACATCAGTCCGAGGGCACCGACCGCGGCGAGCAGACTCGTCGTCTTGCCCGCCCCGTTCGGACCGAGCAGCGCGAGGATCTCGCCGGGACGGACGGCGGCGCTGAGACCGCGGACGGCGGGAACCCCGCCGTAACCGACGGTGACGTCGTCGATCGTCAACACCGGGGTCGTCGAATCCGGTGTCGTCGGGTCCGGTGTCGCCTGGCCGGGGGCGGCGTGCGCGCTCATCGCGTTTCCTTCGGGTCGGGTCCGGTCGGGGCGGCGTCCGGGTCCACCTCGGGACTGCCGAGGTAGGCCGAGATGACCGCCGGATCGTCCTGGATGGCGGCCGGGGGCCCGCTGGCGATCACCCGGCCGAAGTCGAGCACGTACAGGCGGTCGCACACGTCGAGGACGAGCGACATGTCGTGGTCGATGAGCAGGATGCCGATACCGGTCGCCGCGATCCGGCGGAGTTCGGTCCCGAAGTCGCGGCTCTCGTGGGTGTCGAGTCCGGCGGCCGGCTCGTCCAGCAGGACGAGTTGCGTCCCGCCGACCAACGCCCGCGCGACACCGACAAGTTTCTGCTGTCCCAGGGTCAGCTCGCCGGGGAACTGGTCGGCGGCATCGGCCAGGCCGACGAGTTCGAGTGCCGACGAGATGACATCGGCGGGCGGACGGGAACCGTTGAGGACGTCGGCGAGCATGGCCCGCAGGCCGACCGGCTGGACCGCCACGGCCAGGTTCTGCTCGACGGTGAGGTCGGTGAACAGTTCGCCCGCCTGCCACGTCCGGGCCATGCCGGCCCGGCGGCGACGATGGGGGCTCGCCTTGTCCAGTCTCTCCCCGCGCAACGACACCGTGCCGGTGGCCTTGGTGAATCCGGTGACCGCGTCGACGAACGTGGTCTTGCCCGCGCCGTTGGGTCCGATCAGTCCGACGATCTCGCCCGCCGAGACCGAGATGTCGATGTCGGAGTTGGCGCTGACGCCGCCGTACCGGACCGACAGCCCGCCCGTCTCGAGGAGTGTCGTCGACGTGGCCGGCTTCTCGAGTGTCGACTCAGACATGTGCACCCTCCTGTGCGTTCTGTGCCGCGCCGGGCGCTTCCGGACGGGGGGACGGTTTGTGCCGGTGGGCGCGTAGCTTCTCGCCGAGCTCCGACATGGCCCCCGCGACGCCGACGGGATTCAGCACCGCCATCAGCAGGAGGCTGCCGGCGGCGAAGAGCTCGTAGTACTCACCGAGAGCGAGGGTTTGGTTGAGGAACACGTAACCCACGCCCAGCGGTCCGATGATGCCGGCGAGGACCGCACCGGCGAACGACGTGATGCCGCCGACGTAGGTCATCGCGAGCAGCGTCAGCCCGATCATCACCGTGAACGAGCCGGCCGACAGTTGTCCGCGGCTGTAACCGATGAGGCAACCGCCGATGCCGGCCAGGAACGCCGACAGTGCGAAGCCGAGCAATTTGGTTGCGGCGACGTTGATCCCGACCGACGACGCGGCGCGCTCGTTGGAGCGGACGGCCAGGAAGGCCCGGCCGGTCGAGCCGCCCATGAAACGCAGCACCACGAGAGTCGCGATGGCAACGACGATCAGGACCATCAGCGAGAACCGGATCGTGACCAGGTTGGTGCCGTCGCGCACCCCGAGGTCGAGGCCGAAGATCGTCGGGTCCGCGATGAGGTTGCCCTCGAAGGACGTGATTGCCGGGTTGTTGAAGACGAAGCTCTGGATGGCCAGGGCCGCGGCCAATGTCACGACGGCCAGCTGGGCGCCGCGGATCCGGAGTGCGGGCACGCCCACCAGGACACCGAGGCCGGTCGCGATCAGGGCGGCGAAGATCATGCTGAACGGGAACGGCACATCCCAGTTGGTCGTCAGCTTCGACAGGGCGAACCCGGCCGCGCCGGCGAAGGCCATGCTGGCCAGCGAGATCTGGCCGAGGTAACCGGTGAGCAGGACCAACGACAATGCGATGAGGCTGAGGATCACCGAGGTGACGACGCCGAACCGCCAGCTGCCGGACGTGAGGAGGATCGCCACGACGACCACCGCGATGCAGACGACGGTCGGGATCAGCCGGATGCGGGGGATCCGGACCGCGGGCATGCGCACCTCGCCGAGCGAGCCGCGCGACGGGATCCGACCGCCGAGCAGGAAGAGGGCGATGACGACGATGACGAACGGAACGGCGTCACCGAGGCCGGCCTGCGCCCATTCCGGCCACCAGTCCTTGGTGGTGAGCCACGTGATGGTGGACTGGAATGCGCCGAGGACAAGACCTGCGGCACAGGCGATCCCGAATGAGGTGAGCCGGCCGACGAGGGCGACGGCCAGGGCCGGGATGACGAAGAAGGTGTAGCTGGTCTCGGTGAGTCCGATGGTGTAGGACGCCAGGACGACGATGAGACCGGTTGCCGCACCGGTGAGTGCCCACACGATCGCCGCGAGGCGGTCCGGGGAGTAACCCGACAGTCGGGCGGCGAGTTCGTCTTCGGAGCCCGCGCGGGTGGCGACGCCCAGGGTGGTGAGCCGGAAGTAGGCCCACAGCACCAGTGAGATGGCGATGGCGACGCCGGCCAGGATCAGGTCCGAGACGTTGACGACCGCGCCGGCGATGTCGACGGTGTCCTCCGGCAGGATGGCCTCGGCGAAGAGGTTCTCGGTCTCGAAGCGGAGATGGACGAGCGCCTGGATGAAGAGCATGAGTCCCACCGAGGCGACGACCTGGGCGAGCACCGGGGCCGAGCGGAGCGGCCGGAAGATGAGTACGTGTGCGAGCAGGGCCCAGACGACCGCGCTGAGCACGCCGAGGACCAGTGCCAACTCCATCGAGGTGGGGTCGGACTCACTCCCGAGTTTCAGTGTGCCGATGGGCAGGACGAGACTGCCGTCGGTACGCAGTGCGGCGACGAGATAGACCGAGTAGAGGCCGATGGCGCCCTGCGCGAAGTTGATGATGCCGGTGGCGGCATAGATGCCCACGAGGGACGACGCGAGCACCGAATAGATGGCACCGGCGGATAGTCCGAGGAAGACGAACTGGAGGAACTGGCCCATGTGGCGTACTCATTCGTTCGGCGCGTACGGATCTCACGCGCGTGTGAGGATGCGGAGCGTTCGGATCGGGGAGCAGAGCCGGGTGTGGCGGGGTGGGTGACCACCCCGCCACACCAGCGACCCGTGTCAGTAAGCGCCCGGGATGCGCTGCAGCGCAGCCGGAAGCGGGGTGATGAAGCCGCCGGTGGCGGGTTCGGTCTTCTTCTCGGCGACGACGTCGAACAGCAGCATCTCGGTGGTGCAGTTCGGCGTGGTCGGCTTACCGCAGTTGAGCTTCGGGCCGATGAACGACTGGTAGTCGGTGACTGCCTTGAGCGCACCGAGCACGTTCGGGCCGGTGAAATCGGTGACCTTGGCGTTGTTGAGCGTGATCGCGAAGTCGGCGAGGGTCGCGAAGGTGCCGTAGGCGTAGAAACCGCCGGTGCCACCCTGCTCGTCGATGAACTTCTGGGCGATCCCGAGATTCGCCTTGGCCGGCTCCGGTGCGGAGTCCATGGCCGGGGGCTGCCAGATCGGTGAGTAGGTCTGTGCGCCAACCGCTTGCGCACCCATGGTGTCGATGAAGTCGGTGCAGGCCGCCATGAACATGGTGCCCTCGTAGTTCACCGACCGCAGCGACTGCGCGAGCTTGGTGCACACGTTGTCGTTCTGTGAGGTCATCAGGCCGGCCGCGGCGGGGTTGCCCTCGGCCAGGGTGGTGGCCAGCGAGGTGAAGTTCGGGCCGGTCGGCGGGTAGTAGACCGACTTGACGTCGATGCCGAGCTGGGCGCCGAGCGGCTTCATCAAACCGTCGAAGACCTGATGTGCCTGAGGGAGATCGGCATTCGCCAGCGTCAGCGAGTTCTTGTTCGCGGCCTTGAGCTGCTGCATGAAACCGACGAGGAACGCGGCGGGTGGCGGACCGAAGTACACGCGGTTCTCCGCCGAGGCGCCGGTGGAGGTGTTGAACGGGATCTGGCCGACCAGCGGGATGCCGGCCGAGGTGAGAATCGGCACCGCGGAGGCGGATTCGGCATTGTAGCCGTCGATCGCGGCGACCACGCCGGCCTCGACGAACTGGTTGGCGCACGACACCGTCGATTCCGGTGCGGTCTGGTCGATTCCGCAGTCGACGATCTCGACGGGCCGGCCCCCGATGCCGCCGATCTGGTTGTTGATGTAGTCCAGGGCGGCGTCCTTGCCGGTGGTCACGCCACCCTGGGTGGCGGGGCCCTTGGTGGGGTTGAACAACCCCACCTTGATCGCCTCGCCCGACGCCTTGGTGCCGCTGGCATCCGCGGCGGAGCCGTCCGACGATCCGCCGTCGTCGCTGCTGCACGACACGACCGAGAAGATGCACGCCGCGGCGACGGCGACCGCCGCCAACCGTCCGGCTCTCCTGCGTGAATTCGACCAACGCATGTTTCGACTGCCTTTCCCGATGATCTCCGGGCACGACGGAACCGCCCTGCGAGAGGGCACGGCGACATCGCCCCGGCGGGGCTTAGAAGGATTGAGTTCATCGACCCAGCGCTGTGTCTGGGTCCGCGATTCCGGCACCGTCCGCCCTGGTCAAGGCGGTGAGTCCACGTCGGATGTGATGTGGGCCACTCGAAAAGTAGCCATACCCTTACGCCGGTGTCAAGCTGTTCGGCGAAACTGGACACACAGTGGACCACATGGCACGACACTGCCCGTCACGAACGAGTTCGCAACGGGCAGTGGGACAAACGATTCAGTTACCAGCAGGTCAGGGCGGTCCTCAGTGGACGGTCACCCGACCGTCGCGGCCGACCGTGACGTCGGCGGTGTAAGCACGGACGAGGTCCAGGCGCTGCCAGGAGGCGCGGCCGGGACGCTGGTCGTCGAGCGGATATCCCGCGGGCGACGCGGTCTGTTCCAGGACCTGACGCCGCTGCTCGTCGGTCAGTCGCGGGTACGCCCCGGCGATCAGTTCGACGGCCTGTCGGGGCACCACCATCGGATGTGTCGGCGACGAGACGCGTCCGAATCCGTAGGTCATGCGCTGGGCGTAGATCGTCTGGGCCGCGGCATCGGTGGCGTAGGGCGTGTCACGCGCGATGCACACCGAGAGGGCTGCGCCGCAACGCCATTCGAGTTCCTTGCGGATCTCGGTGGCAGACGCGGCGAGGAGCCGGCGGAACTGCGGGTCGTTCCAGCGATCGGCGGCGGCGGCCTGCCCGACGATCGCTCCACCGATCACGTCGAGCGGGTAGTGCACGCCCAGCACGATGCGGTGATATCCACCCTCCGAGGCACGGGCGAGGAACTGCGGCGCGAGTTCCGGGAGCATCGACGCGAACAGGGTGCCCCGCCAGAAGAACAGGCTGGTGTGGCCGGACGGGAAGGACGGGTTGCTGACCAGCGCGTCGTATTCGCTGGCTCCGGCGCGCATGTACTTGCGGATCCGCTCGGGTGCGACGATGAACGGCCGCTCGTACCCGAACACGTACTTCTCGACGAGCGTCGCGTTCGCGAGCCCACCGGCGCGGGCGAGGTAGTCGCTGAAGAGGGCCGTGGTCTTCGGGAGGCGATCGGCGGCGAGGGCGTTCCGGAAATCCCGTCCGAGCCGGTCGCCGAAGGCATCGGACATCGTCCAGAGCGGATCGTCGTGTGCGTCGGCGAGCGCTCGGCGCTGCAGTCCCGGGTTGCCGGCCGCCGACTGGTTGATCGCGACCGCCGTCTCGAGATTGCGGGCCATCACCTCGGGGTGATCGCGGCGCAGGGCGGTGAAGGTCTCGACCGGTTGCAGGTACACGCCGCCCGGATACGACGAGATGTCCGAGGCGTAGAGCCGCGCGATGTCGGTCACCGGGAAGGGCGTCGGGGTCGGCTTGGCCGGCGCGGCCTGGGCCGATGCCGCGAGCGAGAGGGCGACGGCGACCGACGCCGCGAGCGCGATGAGCGACGAGGCAAGCCGGGTTGTCGTTCGCGGTCGGGCCACGCTGTCCGAGATCACGCTCTGAATCCTAGAGGGAATGTTCGCGGGACGAACGGTCAGACGGGTGCGTCGACCCGACCGGCAACCCCTGCTCGAGCAGATCGAGCGCGCGCAGGGTCGTCTCGAGCTGGGGCATCTCCCGGTTGTCGTCGAACTCGGTGGCCAGATGGAAGGTCACCCCGGCCACCGCGTCGAGGAACACCTTGAGCCGGAAGTCGTCGGGCGCGATCCGTAAGTAGTCGGCGATGAGCTGGGTCATGTCCGAGATCATGCGCTCGGACTCGACCTGAAAGGTCTTCTGCAGCAACGGCTCGGTGCGGATCAGTTGCATGCGGAGCGGATTGCCGACCCAGGGGTCGTCGACCGTCAGGCGGTGCAGCTCGGTCATCAGGCGCCGGATGAGATCGAAGTGGCTGAGGCCGGGCGGCATGGACTCGACGATCGCGTGCGCCTCGGCATGCAGGTGCTCGTCTCCGACGACCACCTGTTCCTTCGACGGGAAGTAGCGGAAGAACGTCGTGTGTGAGACGCCGGCGGCCTCGGCGATCTGCTCGACGGTGGTCTTGGCGTACCCCTGCTCGGCGATCAGGGTGATCGCCGCCTGCCGGATGGCGTTGCGGGTGCGCAGTTTGTTCTGTTCACGCAGGCCCATCCGACGCCCCGGTGCGGGTTCCGGGGCGTCGGAGCCGGCGTGCACAGTCAGGCAGTTGCCCATACGTGCTCACTTCTTGTCAGAAGGATTGTGCGGCTTATCAACTCGCCGGGACCGGGGACCTGGTGTCGTCCGGTTCCTCGAGCCCACGATGGCGGACTGCTTCGCCCTCGATGTCGAAGTTGATCACGAAGCGGTCGAGCCAGCGCGGGAGGCCCCAGGCCCGGTCGCCGAGCAACGCGATCGCCGCGGGTACGACCAGCATGCGGATCACGAAGGCGTCGAAGAACACTGCCGCGGCCAGCGCGAAACCCATCATCTTGGCGGTCGTCTCCGGGGAGAGCATGAACGCCGCGAAGACGCTGATCATGATGATCGCCGCCGACGTGACCACCCGGGCTCCGTGCCGGTAACCGGCGACGATCGCCTCCTTGGCCGACAAGCCGTGCATGAACTCCTCGCGCATTCGGGTCACCAGGAACACCTGGTAGTCCATCGCGAGCCCGAACACCACGCCGATGAGGAAGATCGGTAGGAAGGAGATGATCGGCTGCGTGTGGGTGATCAATCCCAGCCAGCCCTCCTGGAAGATCGCCACGGTGACGCCGAAGGTCGCCAGGACCGAGAAGACGAATCCGAGGGTGCCGATGAGCGGGACCCAGAGCGACCGGAAGACGCCGATCATGATCAGGAATGCGAGACCGACGACCACGACCAGGTAGGGGATGAGTGCATCGTCGAGTTTCTGGGAGAGATCGGACATGATGGCTGTCTGACCGCCGACGTGGAGTTCCGCGCCACGGTTCTCGACCGTTGGTGCAAAGGCGCGGATCTGCTCCATGAGGTCGTGTGTGGCGGCTGACGACGGCGCGCTCTCCGGGGTGACCATGATGAGCGCGGTGTCGCCTGCTCGGTTGCCCGTCCAGGTGAGCCCCTCGGGGTTGGCGACATCACTCAGGGTTGCGATGTGCCGCACGGTCTCCTCGGCCGGGGCGTTGATCGCGCCGTCCTCGTCGTGCACGACGACGAGCAATGGGCCGTTGATGCCCTCACCGAAACCGCGGCTCAGCAGTTCCTGCGCGGGTGCTTCGGCTTCGCTGGACAGCGACAGACCGAGTTCCAGCTTGGTTGCCGGGATGGCCGCGGCCGCGAGCGCCAGCAGGCCGATCACGATGAACGGGATGGGCCACTTGACGACGGTGCGCCCGACCTTGACGCCCATAGTGTCGTCCTCGGATTCCACGGCGTGCTTGATCCAGGGGATTCGAGGTAGGAAGGCGAATCGCCCGAACGCGCCGAGAATGGCGGGGATGAGGGTCAGAGCAGCCAGCACCGCGATGAACACGGCGACGCCGGCACCCGCGCCCATCTGAGTGATGATCGGGATGCCGATCACCATGAGGGCCACCACCGCCACGATCACGGTGAGGCCGGCGAAAACCACCGCCGACCCGGCTGTGCCGACGGCTCGGCCGATGGCGTCTGATGGCGCGCCGCCGCGGAGTAGTTCCGCGCGGTACCGGGACACGATGAACAGCGCGTAGTCGATGGAGACGGCGATGCCGAGCATCGTGACGATGGCGGTGGCGGACTCGTTGATCGACAGAGCCTCGGCCGACAGCGTGAGCAGCAGGATGGTGATGCCGACACTGACGATCGCGGTGACGAGAGGTATGAAGGCGGCGATGAGAGCTCCGAACGCCACGATCATCACGACGAAGGCGACGGCGAAACCGAGCAGTTCGGCCGTGCCGCCGGCTTCCATCACCTGCATCAGCGACCCGGTTGCCTCCACCTGCAGACCGTCGACGGAGAACTCGTCCAGGATCGAGACGAGTTCTTCCTTGTTCTCGACGGTGAGGTCGAGGATCGGGATGTCCTGGCGAACCTGGAAGAGGCCGACCCGACCGTTGTCGCCGACGACCTGCGCTGCGAGTGCTGGTTCAGCGGCCGCAACCGTCAGCGGGTTGACGACAGTCTGCGGCTCGATCACGTCGGGGAGTCCGCGGAGGGCCGCGGCGAGTTCGTTCAGCTGCGTGGTGTGGTTCTGCAGCCCGTCCTCGGCAGCGACGAGGATGCTCGTCGACGCCTGTTCCTGCTGGGCCATGACCTGTGGGAAGTACTGCTCGACCTGTTCGGTGGCAACCCCCGAGTCGGTGCCGGGAAGGCTGAAGTCCTGCGCGAACTTGGGCTGGAGTGCGCCGACCAGTCCGGCGACCGCGATGAGCGCAGCCAGCCAGGCCGCGATCACCGACCATTTGTGGCGAAAGCAGAAGCTTCCGAGCTTGAACAGAAACGACGCCATGCGTGGACCCCTCTGGTGCTGCGGAAGACCGGCCCCCGAAGGTCCCGGCGCAGATGACGAGAGAAATGGTACCCACTAACACTCGGGACTGAGTACCACTTTTGGGAGCGGGCTCCGTCACACCGCGCTGCAGGTGTGGCCGGCGTCGCTTGCGAGAGGGTCTCGTCAGCGGGCGTTCGGCGGCGTCTGGTGTCCGCGGGGATCGGCGTCCGGGCGGTGACGCGGATCGATCGGGTTGTTCGACGGCTGACCGGCGTGCCGGCCTGCGGTGTTCGGGTCGTCCCGCCCGTCCGCACCACGCCCGTCGGCGCCCTGTCCCTCGGTGTCCCGTCCATCCGCGTTCCGTCGGACATCGGGGTCGAGACGGTCCGCACGGGCGAACTCGCTTTCGACCTCGTGCCGCGACTCGGCCGCGTGTCCCTGGTGGTGGCGTGCCTGTTCCTGCAGCCGCTTGGCCTCTGCGGCCTTGGCGTCGGCTTCGGCCTGCGCTTTCCGTGCCCGGGCGTCGGCCTCCTCGGCGACGGCCTCGCGGTGGCGGACGGTCGAGACCTGTTGCGTGGCGTTCTGCCTGATCTCCTCGGCTTGAACCCGTCGGCGTGCCTTTCGCTGACGAAGAAGCAGCAACACGAGCGCAAGAATGACGATCACGACGACGACGGCGATGATGATCCAGATGGCGGTGTCCACGACTCACTCCTCGGTCGGATGATGGTGCGCGTCGGGTACCCCGCGGCGGGGATGGCTAACCCATCCCGGTCAGCTCGCTGACCTGCGGTCGAGCAGCCGTCACCGCGGGTAGTCCACTCGTTCGGGTGACATTCGCCGGTCGGCGGAAGTGGTGATGCGGTCGTAGCTTCGGTGCCACAGCCATTCGAGAGGGCCCCGCTCGAACCGGCTGAGCCAGAAGCGGGAGAACAGCATGAGCACCACGGCGATGCCCAGGTACAGGGACACCGTGGCGGGGACCAGCGTCGAGCCGTCGAGATGTTGCGCGAGCCCCAGGCCCCAGCCGTAACAGACGGCACCCGCGATCGCGTTCTGTAACACGTAGCAGGACAACGCCATTCGACCGACCGGTGTCAGCGCGCGGCCGCACCGCCCGGGAGAGCGGCCGTCGGCGTAGTACCCGGCGACCCATGCGAGCAACCCCAGTGCGACGACCGGCGCCAACCCGTACCGCCCCACGACGAGTCCGGCATCGCCACCGGCCAGTCCGACGGCGAAGTCGAGAGGTAGGGCGATCCCCAGCCCGACGGCCATCAGGCGTCGCCGAAGCCGGACGCCGCGCGGTTCCAGGACGCCGGCGCGCAGCAGGGCCGCGCCGATGAGGAAGAGCGCGATCGACATCGGCAGGATGAAGAGGACCTCGGCACGGAACATCAGGAAGTTCTCGGCGCGAAAAGCGACGAGGTCGACGAAGCTGCCGTCTGCGTAGGGGTTCGGGGACAGCCCGGCGCCCGGACTCGATGCGGCGGGCGCGGCGAGAAGGGCCCAGCTCAGCAGCCCCAGCAGCGCCAGGTGCGTCGACGCAGCGATCGCGATCGCTACGTACTGGCGACGCAGTCGCATCGACAGCAGGTAGGCGACGATGAGGCCGGTGACCGCGTATCCCATGAGGACGTCGAACTCGGTGAAGAGGAAGTAGTTGATCACGCCGTCGACGAACAGCAGCGCGGCTCGCCAGTAGTACCGTCCCGGCCAGGGCCGGCCTCGTCGAACAGCCGACCGCTGCTGGATGGCCAGCCCGATTCCGAACATGATCGTGAGCAGACCGAGGAATTTGCCCTGGGCGAGCTGCTGCAGGAGGTCCTCGGCCACCGCCCAGGAGCCGGTGGCCCGGTAGGCGCCCTGGATGTAGCCGATCAACCCCTCCGGGTTGGTGAAGATCCAGATGTTGGTGGCGAGGGTGCCCAGAATCGCGATGCCGCGCAGCACGTCCAGCGCCGCGTGTCGGGTCGCCATCGTGTCTCCGTTCTGTGCCACTTTTTTGCTGACACAACCGTGCTATCAAAACTCGAAGTCAAGGTAGCACGGGTGTACTAGCATGGGTCAATGCCCAAGTTGATCGACCGGGACGGGCGACGCGCCGAGATAGCCGAGGCCCTGTGGCGGATCGTGTTGCGCGAAGGCGCATCCGGAGTATCGGTCCGCGAGGTGGCGGCCGAGGCGAACATCTCGGTGGGCTCGCTTCGACACGTGTTCGCGGACAAGGAAGAGCTGCTCGAGTTCTCGATGCGCCTGATCTATGAACGGGTGGCGCTCCGCATCCGCGAGCACGACCGCATCCGCGATCCGCTCCGCTGGGCCGAAGCCGTGTTGTCCGAGGTCCTACCGCTGGACGACGAGCGGCGCGTCGAGATGCACGTCAACCTCGCGATGGTGACCGAGTCGGTGGCACATCCCGGTCTCGCGGATGCTGCGCGTGAGGCCCACGACGGTTTGCGTTCACTCTGTCGGACGGTGCTGGGCGTCCTCGGCGAGCACGGGCTGATCGGCGCCGGCCGCGATCTCGACTCTCATGCGATCGCGGTACACGCCCTTGTCGACGGTCTGGCGATGCACCTGCTCCTCGCCGACACGGATCCGCCGGCTCGCGCGCAGCGCGTGCTCCGGGAGCATCTGACAGGGCTGGCGGCCGAGAGCCGAGAGACGTTGCAGTGAAGCGATATTCGCTGTCGGGCGGATACTGTTGTGCTGCTGCGGACCGGTCGGAGGATTAACTCTCCGGGTCCGTGTCACCCTCTTCGCGGGCGCGTCGTCGGTCGGCATGCAACGACTTGACGCGCCGCTCCTCGCGACGGACCTCGATCTGGGTGGCGCGTTCGGCGGCCAGCCAATCCGGCATCTCGGCGAGGAGGTCGTCGATCTGTGCCGTCGTGAGTGCCTCGGTGATTCCCCCGCGAACCAGGCCCGAGTTCGAGATGCCGAGTTTTGCCGCGACCAGATTCTTCGGGTGCGGGCCGTCGGCGCGAAGCGTGCGGAGCCATTCCGGCGGGTCGGTCTGGAGGGCGGCGAGCTCGGCCCGGGTGATGGGGCCCTGCTGGAACTCCGCAGGAGTGGCCGGCAGGTACACGTCCAGCTTCTTGGCGGCGGTGGCCGGCTTCATCGACTGCGAGCTCATTCGACGAGGGTATCGGGCGGTAGCCTCTGGGCGTGACCACACCCGACGTTCACGCAGCGGGCGAGGCCCCTGTCTTCCGACTGGCGTACGTTCCGGGGGTCACGCCGAGCAAGTGGGTCAGGATCTGGGCCGAGCGGCGTCCCGACGTCCCGCTGGAACTCGTCGCCGTCGACGTCGCGGACTGTGCCGAGGCGGTCGGGGAGCGGCGCGTCGACATGGCGATCACCAGATTGCCCGATGCCCTGCGATCCGGCGATGCGCGGGAACATCACACGATCAACCTGTACGAGGAGACGACGGTCGTCGTCGTACCGAAGGACCACGCCCTGACCGCCGGCGACGAGATGACCCTGGCTGATCTGGCCGACGAGCAGTTCCTGTGGCCGCTGGACGAGCCGTTGACAGTATCCGAACGCCCGGGTGCGGCGGTGGATCATCGGCCCGAGACCACCGGTGACGCAGTCGAACTCGTCGCGGCCGGCGTCGGCGTACTGCTCGTGCCGCAGTCGCTGGCGCGCCTGCATCACCGCAAGGACCTGGTGTATCGACCGGTCACCGACGCCCCGACCGGGTCCGTCGGACTCCTGTGGCCTGCTCCCACAACTCAATTGGCCGACGAGTTCATCGGCATCGTGCGCGGCCGCAAGGCGACGTCGTCGCGGGGGCGGACCGACGAGGCGCCCAAACGGTCGGCGAAGGAGAAGGCGGCGGCGAAGAGGGCGGCACGCGAGGCGGCCGGGAAGATCCCCGGCAAGAGTGCGCGACGCGGGCCCGGACGTCCGAAGCGTCGCTGATTCCCGCCGTGGCGTGCCGCCCCTGTCAGTGCGTCAGGCGCGCCACTCAGCGGTGCGTTCCGGCGACGCATCGGCGAGCGCCTTGAGGGTGTCGTCGACGCCGAAATCCTTGCCGTACACCGGCGTTCCCGGCTGTTGCCGCCACGACTCGGCGAGCGGTCCGGCGTCGACCGGGTCGAACCCGAGTTCGTCGACCACGCGGAACACGATCTCCTTGCCCGCCGTATCGTCGCCGGCGATCGGCAGCGCGATACGGCCCTCTGTGCCCGCGGGTACGCCCTTGTTCAGCAGGTGCTTCCAGTAGATCCCGTTGAACACCTTGTACACCGGGACGCCGAGCAGTTCCGACACCCACACGCTCTCGTGGGTGCCGTTCTCGATCGCCTCGATCTTGCCGTCGCGCTGCTGGGGGTAGTAGTTGTTGGTCTCGATCACCGGGGCGTCGGGCTTGCGGGCGTCGAGGATGCCCGGCGCGAGGTCGGGGGTGTTCTTCTGCGGGATGCTGACGATCACCAGGTCGGCGTCCTTCGCGGCGTCGGCGGCCCAAACGGCGGTGGCGCCGGTCTCGGAGGCCAGTTCGGCCAGCGTCTCCGGGTCGCGCGAGTTCGCCACCCGCACCTCGTGTCCCAACGATGTCAGACGACGCGTGAGCGTCCCGCCGATGAATCCCGCTCCGATGATCCCGATCTTCACAACTGCACCTCTTGCCTCTGGTCGGACGTTGATGACCATTCGCGCAACGGATCCGTCGGTTCGGTGCATTCCCGTGGTCGGCGGGAGGGTGACGAGCGACTCGATCTGGGCCCGGTCGAGTCGTGGGTCAGTACGCGATGCCGAGGGACCACGCGAACACGGTGTAGGCGGCGAGGGTGATGAGCACGATCCCGATGAGGTTGAGCCAGAGCCCGCCGCGGATCATCTGACCGATGGTGACGTACCCGCTGGCGTAGGCCACCGCGTTCGGTGGGGTCGCCACCGGGAGCATGAATGCGCAGGTTGCGGCGAGGGCGACGGGGATCGTGAGCACCAGAGGGTCGAGACCCATTCCCATGGCCACGCCACCGGCGACCGGGAGAAAGGTTGCCGCTGTCGCGGTGTTGCTCGTGATCTCCGTGAGGAAGATGATCGCGGTCGCCGCGATGACCACCAGCACGATGACCGGGATCGTGTCGAGCCCGGCGGCCACATCGCCGATCCAAGCGGTCAATCCGCTGGACTCGAACTGCTGGGACAATGCCAGGCCGCCGCCGAACAGCAGCAGCACGCCCCATGGCAGTTTGATCGCGGTCTCCCAGTCGAGCAGTCGCACACCGGGTTTGGAGCCGCTGGGCAACAGGAACAGGAGAACGGCGGCGGTCATCGCGATGCCGGTGTCGGAGATCGGCGGGTTCTCGTCCCAGATCAGCGGGACCGCGATCCACGCCAATGCGGTGAGGCCGAAGATCGCGGCGACCCGGATCTCGCCCTGCGACATCGAGCCGAGGGCGTCGAGCTGATCGCGGATGATGCGCCGGCCGCCGGGGATGTCGTCGATCTCCGGCTTGAACAGGACGTGAGTGAGCAGGAACCACGCGATGGCGAGGAAGATCACGGCGAGCGGGACTCCGGCGATCATCCACTCCAGGAACCCGATGTCGATGCCTTCACCCTCGAGGTATCCGACCAGGAGGGTGTTGGGCGGGGTGCCGATGATCGTGCCCAACGATCCGATGGATGCGGCGTAGGCGGTGCCGAGCATCAGTGCTGTGCCGAAGTTGCTCTTGATGACGGCCTGGGTGAGGGTCTCACCGTCCACCGGTACGTCGGTGTCGGTGGCCTTCGGCCCGGGCGCGTCGGTGCCCGAATCCTTACCGAGGTCGAGAACCAGCGCCAGCACCGACACGCCGATCGGGATCATCATCACGGCGGTTGCGGTGTTGGACACCCACATCGAGAGGAATCCGGTGGCGATCATGAAACCCGCGATCACCATCGGCGGCTTGGTGCCCATCGCCGAGACCGTGACCAGGGCGATGCGGCGGTGCAGATTCCACCGCTGCATCGCGAGGGCGATGATGAAGCCGCCCATGAACAGGAAGATGACGTTGTTTCCATAGGCCGCGCCGACGTCGTTCACCGAGATCGACTCGCCCGCTTCGTCTGAACCGAAGACGGGGAAGATCACCAGCGGCAGCAACGCGGTTGCGGGGATGGGTATCGCCTCGGTCATCCACCAGAGGCCCATGAGAACTGCGGTCGCCGCCGTGAGCCGGGCTCCCTGCCCGACTTCGGCGGGCAGGATCACGTAGACCAGGGCCGCGAGTGCCACGCCGGCAAGGAGTCCGATCCACTGCCGACGTCGCATCTTCGGTTCCACCTCGTCGGCGCGCTCACCCGCCGACTGGTGGTCGATCTCGTCGAAGTCCCGCTGTGGGTCAGGCGATCCGGAGCCTCGGCCGGCCGAGCCCGGTGATCCGGACCGGTTGTCGCGTGGCCGTTCGCCGCTGCGCTGCACCATCGGGAACCTCCTCGGTATGCCTGCGTGGCAGCCAGCCTATCGAGGAACGTGCCGGAATTGCCCGAAACCGCCGCCCGCCGACGTGCCTATGAGGTGGCCGACCAGCTGTGCCACGTCAGAGACTCGACGACGATCACCGGTCCATCGGGCCGTCGGAGTCGATACTGCGGATACTTCGCGGCCAGCGTGTCGATGCCGTGACTGCCGACGGATTCACCGGCGTCGACGACATGTGCCCGGCCGTCGACCCGCACCCACCACAGTTCATCCCAGTTGTCGGAATACATGTCAGCCAGGAGCGACACCGCGGGGTTGTCCGCGATGTTGGCGAGACGACGGAGTGCGGTTGTTCGTTTCGGCTTGTGATCCACGCACGTGTAGATGACGTCGTCGTCGAGTGCGCACACGACGGGGACCAGGTGCGGCTTGGTGGAGGGTGACACGGTGGCGAGTGTGACCGACCGCGCGGCGGCGAAACGTTCCCGACTCAGGCGCAGGTCCATCTCACGAGGATGACATGCACTCGTGGGAAACAAGGTCACCGATGAGTACGGGCGCCGGTTCGGGTCCACCTCTGTGTCCGATCCCCGATCCGGGGGACCCGACCCGAAAGGGCCAGCACCATGACGCACGAGAACGTTGCCGTCAGCCGCACGATCTCCGCCACGCCCGACGAGGTGTTCGCGGCGCTCGCCGACCCCCGCACACACCAGGCCATCGACGGCACCGGCTGGGTTCGGGACGCAGTCGACACGACACCGCTGCGGGAGGTGGGCCAGGTCTTCCGGATGAACATGTACCACTCCAACCATCCGGACGGTGACTACCTGATGGAGAACCGGGTCGAGGTGATCGAACCGCGGTCGGCGATAGCGTGGCAACCAGGGCAGCGCAACGACTCCGGGGAGCTCGAGTTCGGCGGCTGGACATGGCGGTACGACCTGGTGCCGGTGGGGGAGTCGTCCACCGAGCTCACCCTTACCTACGACTGGTCGGCCGTACCCACCCACATCCGCGAGTACATCGAGTTCCCGCCGTTTGCCGACGACCATCTGCGTAACTCGTTGAATCACATCGCCGAACTTGTCGGCTGATCGTCAGCCGACGAGGTCCGGATCCGGATCGCGATGCGCCGACGCAGCTGATGTGGGTGACAGATCGGCGGTGAGCAGGTCGACGGTCGGGCTGCGCGTGATCACCTTGTGGCCCCACCACAGAGCGAGGAACACGAACAGTGCGCCGTAGGCGGTGAGCCAGAGTTCGAGATTCCCCGCGGATCCGTCGCGGATTGCCGGGAGATTCTGCCCCGCGATGACTGCAACACACATGAGCAACGCGATGATCGGGCCGGCCGGGTAGAGCCAGGCCTTGTAGGGGAGTCTGCCGAGGGAGCTTGTCAAGATGTCTGTGTAAGAACGTGACTCCTGGGTTTCCTGTGGTTGCTGGTTGGGTCTAGTTGAGGTGGG
>NZ_MVKV01000029.1:0-18616 GCF_002009645.1 Gordonia sp. IITR100
CATCTCGGTCGGCACCACCGCGGCGCTGTTGTGGTCGTTGTATGCGTTGTTCTTCGGCACCGCCGGACAACCAGGCACGACCCACGGGATGTTGACCGGACTAAGTTCGGACACGCCGAGGACGATCGAGGCGGGGGCGGTCAGCGTGGTCATTGTCGAGGGCACTGTTGAAGGGAGTGTCCGTGAACCGTGAAGACGCGAAGGGTGTGCCGACGAGGCTTCCGGCCTGGGGTCGTGTGAACCCAGTAGATGGGGTTCCGTTCTGGTCTCTGGTTGGACCGGACGATCGTGAGATCGAGCCGGTCGGCGAGTTTCTGAAGGAGTTGGTCACTCGTGGTCACCGCGCCGGGACGGTTCGGAGCTATGCGTATGACCTGCTGCGATGGTGGCGCTGGTTGCGTGTGATCGACCGGCCGTGGAACCGTGCCACACAAGAAGACCTGCGCGAGTTCGTTCTCTGGTTGTCTGATGCCATCAAGCCGGAAAGTGGTCGGCGGACCGTGTCCGTCTCGACCGCGGGCACGATCAACGCCGTCACACGCAAGCAGTACCTCGACGACCGCTACAAGCCGCGGACCATCCGCCACAGCAATGCGGTGCTGCGCACCTTCTACGAATGGGCCATCATCGAAGGGACTGGGCCCCTGGTAAACCCAGTCCAGTTGCGCAACGCGAGCCGGCGCGCCCATGCGCACCACAACCCCCTCGAATCATTCCGAACCGACGGCCGGCTTCGCTACAACCCGCCCATACCGAAACGTCGTCCGAGGGTCCTTCCCGATCCGGAATGGGTTCGGCTCTTCGGTGCGCTCACCTCCAATCGCGACAGGGCACTGCTGTCGATGGCGGTCAGCAATGGTGCCCGAGCTGGGGAGATCCTCGGGATGCGGATGGCCGACGTCGACTGGGGCGAGCAGTTGGTGCGGGTGACTCGTAAAGGTTCACGGGACGAACAATGGCTACCTGTGAGCGCGGAGGCGCTGCTGTGGCTCCGCCTGTATCTGTCCGAGATCGATGATGTGCAACCGAACGCCCCACTGTGGTGGACCCTTCGCGTCCGCAATCGTCGGGCTGGTGCGTCCCGCCAACCGATGAACTACGAAACGCTCCGAGGCGTCTTCCGTCGCACCAACGTCGCGCTCGGAACCAACTGGAGCATGCACGATCTGCGGCACACTGCCGCACGACGTATGGCCGACGACTCGAAGCTCTCGCTCCGTGACGTTCAGACAATCCTCGGCCACCGACAAATCGCCACGACCGTCCAGGTGTACCTGCACGAATCAGATGTCCAGGTGGCGTCGCGTGTACTCGAGCACCTGAGCAGGCCTTCACCACCACACCCCCTCGCGGGGAAGTCGCTGGGATACCGGGACCATGACATGTCTGTTCTGTTTGGCGGTGAGGATCTGTGCTGACGACAGTGGCAACTCCCTCAGTGACCGTCCGCCCCGAGCGCGTTCACGGACACCACGACGGCCACTCGATCGATGAGGTGCTTGCCGCCGTGGAGGCAGACCTTCGCTGGCGGAATCACCCGGTACGCGGCGAGCGGGCCGCGATCGCGCTGCGCGGCATCCTCGAGTGGCTCTCCACATTCCCCGGAACCGGCTGGCAAGAGCGGTGGTCAGCCGCATCGGGGAACGACTACCCGAGCTGGATCACCACCATGACCGAGCATCTCTCGGCGCGCGGAGTCGCCCGCAGGAACGTGATCGACACAGTGCCGGCGCTCCTCATCCATCGAGTGGTGATCGTCGACTACGCGTTCCTGCGCGCATACAGGGCACGAAGCCTGTACGAGACGGTTCGAGAGAGGCTCCGCCCCGATCTCTGGGAACGCATCGCCGCCAACGCACCGCGCGCCAAACTGACGGCGTACCAGTTCCGCGAAGCGCGGTTGGTGTTGAGCAAGATGGTCCTGGCAACCGGCCGAGACCTCAACCAACTGCAGCTACATGACTTCACCGACTATCTTGCAGACAACCGGCACTCCAACGGGTCCAACCCGAACGGCGTCCACGCGGCCTGGGATCTCGTCCGCGGGATTGCCCCCATTCCCGACAACGACCTGCTGACGTGTCTGAGAGTCGGCCAGCGCAGCGCCGAACAGATCATCGACCGATTCGCCATCCAGAACTCGGCTATCCGGGATCTCCTCGTTCGCTATCTCAACGAGAGGAAGCCAGCGCTGGACTACACCTCCTTCGACTCAACAGCCCGCCTACTCGGCTCCTTCTGGGCTGATATCGAAGCCCACCATCCGGGTGTCGACTCCCTGCACCTCAGCGACAATGCCGCGCGAGATTGGAAGCTGCGCTTGCGTACCGTCACGAATCGAGATGGGTCCACCAGACCGCGGCTGAATTACCTGGACGTGCTGATGGTTGTGCGCGCGTTCTACCTCGACATCCAGGAGTGGGCCCTCGCGGATCCCTATTGGGCTCCGTGGGCGGCTCCGTCTCCCGTGCACCGTATGGACACAAAGGGAATCGAGAAGGCCAAGCGCACCCGACAAGCCCGGATGCACCAACGCGTCCGCACTCGGCTTCCACATCTCGACCGTCTCGTGGACAGCGCAAACGACCATCGCGAAGACCGGGCGGCGCTTCTCGACCATGCGCGGAGGGCCCAACCCGGCGAAGAGTTCGAGTACCGCGCAACGAAATACCGCAGGGTCGACCCCAGCGACAAGCGACGCGTCAACGGCAACACGACGTTCGTTCACGTCATCGATCCAGCGGGCCGGCGCATCGACGTCGTCAAGGAGGAAGACGACGCCTTCTGGACCTGGGCTGTTATCGAGACACTGCGCCACACCGGAATACGAGTGGAAGAGCTCGGCGAACTCACTCACCTCGCACTCGTCACCTACAGGCCGCCGGATACGGGCGAGACGGTGCCACTTCTGCAGATTCTTCCCTCGAAGAGCAACGAGGAGCGCCTGCTGCTCGTCAGCCCCGAACTCGCCAGCGTCCTCGCCTCGATTATCACTCGACTACGCGGTGAGAACGATGGAGTGATCCCGCTGGTCGCCAGATACGACAAGCATGAGCGGACGACAGGTCCAGCGCTTCCGCACCTCTTCCAGTGCCGCAACGGGCACCGACGTTCAGTGATCGGGTACGGAACCCTGCGACGCCTTCTCGAAGAGGCGATCGAGCGCATCGGCCTTCGTGACGCGGCCGGCGAGCCGTTGCACTTCACACCGCACGACTTCCGGCGATTGTTCGCCACGGACGCGGTTACGGGCGGACTCCCGGTCCACATCGCCGCCAAGCTCCTCGGACACGCCAACATCACCACCACGCAGGGGTACGTCGCGGTTTTCCAGGATGAGCTGATCGGGTCCTACCGCCGTTACCTCGACCACCGTCGAGCGATGCGCCCCGCCGTCGAGTACCGGGAACCCACCGATACAGAGTGGGCTGAGTTCGAGCAGCACTTCGCGACCCGACAGCTTGAACTCGGCACCTGCGGTCGCCCCTACGGATCGCTGAAGCGCGAACAAACGGGTGGCTCGGCGAAATTTAAGGGCTCGAGACCAGCCGAGACGCGGCGATCCGCAAGCTCACGGTCCTCGACCGATCGGGCCCGTACGGCCGAACAGGCCTGGCCGACTTGGGTATCCCGTCGGCTCGCTGATCCGCTCAGGGCGAGACGGTCGTTCAGTGAACCAGCGGCACGCCGAAGTTCAAAAGAACGTCGGGAATTGGATGACCAGACCAAGTTCCAGTGGTGCGGGAGATTCTAGGTCGGCGGGAGGTTCGACTGGGTCGTCTCGGACGGGCGGGTCAGTGCATTCAGTGCGTTGATCCCTACAGGTTCAGTGGCCAGCATCGGCACGATCGCACTCCGGTTGTGTGTGCTGGTGATGGAGCTGATCTCGACGACTTCTGTCCCGGCACGCCGTCGGAGCAGCGGTGATGTCGGGTGAGCTGCAGCGATCGAGTTGTTGACCACCCAGGCCCACGGGTGGATCCCGGCGCGTTCGAGGTCGGCGTGCAGTGTTTCGGCTTCGAGGCGGGGTGTGGTTTCGGCGAGGGTGACGATGAGGATCTTGGTCTCGTCGGGATTCTGCAGCCGCATCAGTGGGGTGGTGAAGTTCGTGTTCTCGCCCATCTGCCGGGCGATCTCGCGGTGGTAGGAGCCGGTTGCATCGAGCAGGAGCAAGGTGTGGCCGGTGGGGGCGGTGTCGACGACGACGAAGTGCCGGCGGGATTCGTGGATGATGCGGGAGAAGGCCTGGAAGACAGCGACTTCCTCGGTGCACGGGGACTTGAGGTCCTCGGCGAGGTTGGCGCGGCCCTGCTCGTCGAGGGCGGCGCCCTTGCTGGTCAGGACCCGGTCCCGGTACGCGGCGGTAGCCTCAGCCGGATCGATCCGCGAGACGGTCAGGTTCTCGAGGTTGCCGGCGAGGGTGTCGGTGAGGTGCGCGGCCGGGTCGGTGGTGGTCAGGTGCACCTGGTGGCCGCGCTCGGCGAGCGCGACGGCCACGGCGGCGGCGATGGTGGTCTTCCCGACCCCGCCCTTGCCCATGCACATGATCAGGCCGTGGTCGTCGGCGGCGAGTTCGTCGACGAGCGCGGACAGCGGCGCTTCCGGCACGGCGGCAGCGGTCTCGGAATCGGCCTGTGCCGGTGCGGTGTTCGACTCGGTGATGAACAGGGTGCCCAGGGCGTCGATGCCGACCATGCTGGTGGCCTTGAGCTCGACCTGGTCGAGGGGCAGCTTCCGCAGGTCGCCCGGTAGGGCGGCGAGGGCGGCCTGTTCGCGGTCGTAGATCGCGGAGGCCAAGGCGTCGCTGCGGTCGGGGGCGGGGAGGACACCGTTGATGACGACGTGCTGCTCGGTCAGTCCGATGTCGGCGAGTTCGGTGTGGGTGCGGGCGATCTCGGCCAGCGGGGACCGCTGCGGCCGGGCGACCAGGACCAGGCGGGTACGCTGCGGGTCGGCCAGGGCGGCGACGGCGCCGGCGTAGATGGTGCGTTGCTTCTCGAGCCCGGACAGCGGGCCCAGGCAGGAGGCGTCGCCCTTGCCGTCGTCGAGGAATTCGGTCCACGACCCGGGCAGCTGCAGCAACCGGATTGTGTGGCCGGTGGGGGCGGTGTCGAACAGGACGTGGTCAAACCCGGCGATCGTGGTCTCGTCGGTCAGCAGCGCGGTGAACTCGTTGAACGAGGCGATCTCGGTGGTGCACGACCCGGAGAGCTGTTCGGTGATCGACGCGAGTTCCTTCTCGGGGAGCAGCCCACGGACGGGGCCGATGATGCGTTCGCGGTACGCGTCGGCGGCCTGTTCGGGGTCGATCTCGAGCGCCGAGAGTCCCGGGACGGCAGGGACGTCGGTGATTGTGTTGCCGATGCTCAGCCCGAAGACCTGCCCCACGTTGGAGGCGGGGTCGGTGCTCACGAGCAGGACCTTCTTGCCCTCGCGGGTGAGGGCGACGGCGGAGGCGCAGGCGATCGAGGTCTTCCCGACCCCACCCTTGCCGGTGAAGAACAGGAACCGCGGTGCACCGTCGAGGAACTTCATGGGTCGACCTTTCAGCAGCAGCTGGTGTTGTCCGGGCCGTCGCCGCAGCAGGATCCGGCGTCGGTGGTGTCGGTGAGGCCGAGCATCTGGATCGCGGCGGGCGCGGCCACCGGTTCGGGGGCGATGCCGGCCCACTTGGCGAGCTGGGCCCGGTCGGGGTAGCGGCCGGTGACGGCGGTGACGCCGTCGACGAGGACGAGGGGCAGGCCCTCTGAGCCGGAGAGCTGCAGGAACGCCTTGACCGGTTCCCGCTCGGCGAAGGCGAGGGGCTCATTGGCGAGGTTGAAGCGGGCGATGTCGCCGCCCTGGGTGTTGATCCAGTCCATGTCGGCGGTGAAGGTGACCAGGGCCTGGTCGACGTCGTCGCCGCACACTCCGGTGTTGCAGCACAGTGCGGGCTCGAAAACCTCGATACGGGTCATCAGGGGGGCCTCTCAGTTCTCAGGGGTGGGTGGGGGCCGTGAGCTGGGCGGCGAGCCGGTCGACGCGGGCGGCGATGTCGTCGCGGACCAGGCGCATGCGGTCGATGCCGTCGATGCCGCGTTCGGACGGCTCGTCGGTGTCCCAGTTCTCGAACCGGGTCCCCGGGACGGGATCGACGTGGGCCTCGCGGCCGAGGGTGACCACCACGTCGACTGCCCGCAGCAGCTGCGGGTCGATCGCCTTCGGGGTCTCGGCGGTGATGTCCACGCCGACCTCGAGAAGCGACTGCGCGGACAGGGCGTTGACCGCGGCGCCAGGCTTGGTGCCGGCCGAGTGCACCTCGACCGCGTCGCCGGCGGCCTTGCGCATCAGCCCGGCCGCCATCTGGGACTTGCCGCCGTTCTTCACGCAGACGAACAGCACCGAAGGTTTGTTCACGCTCGGATCCTTCCGGGGTGGCCGTGTTCACCGGCCGTTCGGTTGACGAGTTGAATCGATAAGAGTCAATATAGACGTATGTCGAATCAATCGTCGAGTGGGGTCGAGGCCTGCTGCTCGCCCATCACGCGGGAGCCGTTGACCTCAGATTGGGCCTCTGACCTGGCCCGGATGTTCAAGGCGCTCGGGGATCCGGTGCGTCTGCGGATGCTGAGTCTGATCGCCAGCCACGAGAACGGCGAGAGCTGTGTGTGCGACATCTCCCCGGCGTTCGAGCTGTCGCAGCCGACGATCTCGCATCACCTCAAGGTGTTGCGCGAGGCCGGTCTGCTCGACTGTGAGCGCCGCGGCACCTGGGTCTACTACCGGGTGATCCCGTCCGCGCTCGCGCAGTTGTCGGCGGTGCTGGCGTCCGAGGTCGGTGTCGTCGAAGGCTCGGCCTGCGTGCCCGCAGCTGCGGTCGTGGAGGTGGCTCGGTGACCGAGACGACCACCCATCCCGCTGTTGTCGGCAAGCTCTCGACCCTGGACCGGTTCCTGCCGGTGTGGATCGGTGTGGCGATGGTCGCCGGCCTGCTCCTGGGCCGGATGATCCCCGGCCTCGGTGACGCACTCGGGGCCGTCGAACTCGACGGCATCTCCCTGCCGATCGCGCTCGGTCTGCTGATCATGATGTACCCGGTCCTCGCGAAGGTGCGCTACGACCGCCTCGACACCGTCACCGGCGACCGCAAACTCCTCCTCGGCTCCCTGCTGCTGAACTGGGTCCTCGGCCCGGCGCTGATGTTCGCGCTCGCCTGGATCTTCCTGCCCGACCTGCCCGAATACCGGACCGGTCTGATCATCGTCGGCCTCGCGCGCTGCATCGCGATGGTCATCATCTGGAACGACCTCGCCTGCGGCGACCGCGAAGCGGCCGCCGTCCTGGTCGCGATCAACTCCGTCTTCCAGGTAATCATGTTCGCCGTCCTCGGCTGGTTCTACCTCTCGGTGCTGCCCGGCTGGCTGGGCCTCGAACAGACCACCATCGACACCTCACCGTGGCAGATCGCCAAGTCCGTACTGATCTTCCTCGGCATCCCGCTGCTCGCCGGGTTCCTCACCCGCCACTTCGGGGAGAAGGCCAAGGGCCGCGAGTGGTACGAGGAGCGGTTCCTGCCGAAGATCGGCCCCTGGGCGCTCTACGGCCTGCTGTTCACCATCGTGATCCTCTTCGCGCTACAGGGCGACCAGATCACCTCGCAGCCACTCGATGTCGTCCGGATCGCGATCCCGCTGCTCGCGTACTTCGCGATCATGTGGGGCGGCGGCTACGCACTCGGCGCCGCAATGGGACTGGGCTACGAGCGCACCACCACCCTCGCGTTCACCGCCGCGGGCAACAACTTCGAGCTCGCCATCGCGGTCGCCATCGCCACCTACGGCGTCACCTCCGGCCAGGCCCTCGCCGGGGTCGTCGGACCGCTGATCGAGGTCCCCGTCCTCGTCGGCCTGGTCTACGTCTCCCTCGCGCTACGCAAACGCTTCAACCGCACGGACTCTCCCGCACCCATCGCTTCGTGACCCGAGAAGGCCAGGAGACGAACATGTCCCAGCATGTCGACCGCCATCAGTCCGAACTACTCGTCCCCGAGGCGGTCCTGCGGCGGGCCGCCGAGCATCTCGCCGGCAGATACGTCGGGGTCTTCTCCCCGGAAACGGTGGAGCGGACGGTGTTCGAGTCGTACGCCGCGCTCCGCGAGACCGCCACGGTGCACACCCATCTGACGGCGCTCGCGCCCAGGCTGGCCGCCGAACGCCTCACCGCCCGCGCCCACACCGACGGTTCCGTGGTGAAGACGGCGCCCGAGGTGCTGTTCGTCTGCGCCCACAACACCGGCCGCTCGCAGATGGCGGCGGCGCTGCTCGACCACCACAGCGGCGGCCGTGTCCACGTCCATTCGGCGGGCTCGGCCCCGACCGGCGGGATCGATCCCGCCGTCCTCGCGGTGATGGCCGAAACCGGAATCGACCTGGCCGCCGCGTATCCCAAGCCGCTGACCGACGAGGTCGTCGCCGTCGCCGACGTGGTGGTCACCCTGGGCTGCGGCGACGCCTGCCCGGTCCATCCGGGCACACGGTATCTCGACTGGTCGGTACCCGACCCGGAAGGGCAATCGCCGCACATGGTGCGCGCGATCCGCGACGAGATCGATATTCGTGTCCGCGGCCTGCTCACCGAACTCACCACCACCACCCAGGCCTGACCCCTCCATCTTCCCGAAAGGTTCTCGATGACCACCGATTCCCCGAACGCCACTCCGTCGGTCCTGTTCGTCTGCGTGCACAACGCCGGCCGCTCCCAGATGGCCGCCGGATTCCTCACCGCGCTGGCCGGTGACCGGATCGAGGTCCGCTCCGCGGGCAGCGCCCCGGCCGACCAGGTCAACCCCGCCGCGACCCTGGCGATGGCCGAGGTCGGCATCGACATCTCGACGCAGTCCCCGAAGATCCTCACCGTGGACGCGGTACAGGCCTCCGACGTGGTGATCACGATGGGCTGCGGCGACACGTGCCCGGTCTTCCCCGGAAAGTCCTACCGCGACTGGGTTCTCGAGGATCCGGCCGGTCAGGGTGTCGACGCGGTCCGCCCGATTCGTGACGAGATCAAGGCGAAGGTCGAGGCGCTGATCGCAGAACTGACCGCCGAGCCCGCCCGTTCCTGACCGACAACGTCCACCTCTTCGCCCCTGCGGGGGCCGCACGGAAGGCTCCTCATTGAGTACTGACGCGACCATCCACGACCTGATCATCGTCGGCTCCGGACCCGCCGGATACACGGCCGGCGTCTACGCCGCCCGCGCGGAGCTCGAGCCCCTGCTCTTCGAGGGCACCCAGTTCGGCGGCTCGCTGATGACCACCACCGAGGTGGAGAACTTCCCCGGCTTCCGCGAGGGCATCATGGGCCCGGATCTCATGGACGAGATGCGCGAGCAGGCCAAGCGTTTCGGCGCGGACATCCGCACCGAGGACGTCGAGGAGATCGAGCTGGACGGCCCGGTCAAGAAGGTCGTCGCGAACGGTGAGACGTACTACGCCCGCGCCGTCATTCTTGCGATGGGTGCCGCTGCCCGCTACCTCGGTATCCCGGGGGAGGAGAAGCTCCTCGGCCGCGGCGTCAGCGCCTGCGCCACCTGCGACGGCTTCTTCTTCCGCGACCAGGACATCGTCGTGGTCGGCGGCGGCGACTCCGCGATGGAGGAGGCCACCTTCCTGACCAAGTTCGCCCGCAGCGTCACCCTCGTGCACCGCCGCGAGGAGTTCCGCGCGTCCCGGATCATGCTCGAGCGCGCCAAGGCGAACGAGAAGATCCGCTTCGTCACCAACGCCGAGCCGGTCGAGGTGCTGGGTGAGAACAGCGTCACCGGCCTGGTGGTCCGCGACACGGTCACCGGCGAGCGGTCCACGCTCGACGTCACCGGCATGTTCGTCGCCATCGGCCACGACCCGCGCAGCGAGCTCGTCAAGGGCCAGGTCGACGTCGACGCCGCCGGCTACGTCCAGGTGCAGTCGCCGACGACCGCCACCTCCACCGAGGGTGTCTTCGCGGCCGGCGACCTGGTCGACCACACCTACCGTCAGGCCATCACCGCGGCCGGCACCGGCTGTGCCGCCGCGATCGACGCCGAGCGCTGGCTGGCCGACCAGGGGGAGATCACCGAGAACACCCTCGCCGCCGCCGGCGAGCCCGTCACCGTCTGAGCATGATGCAGCAGCGATCGGTGACCGACATGGATGTGGTCGTGATCGGTGGCGGACAGGCCGGGCTCGCCGCGGGCTACTACCTGCGGCGAGCCGGGCACCGGTTCGTGATCCTCGACGACCAACCGGTACCCGGCGGGGCATGGCCACACACGTGGCCGTCGCTGCGGCTGTTCTCCCCGGCGGAGTTCGCGGCCCTGCCGGGATGGCCGATGCCGCCGTGGCCGGACGGTTTCCCGCCCGCCTCGCACGTGGTCGACTACTTCACCGCCTACGAGGAGCGCTACGACCTGCCGATCAAGCGGCCCGTCCGGGTCACCGGTGTGGACCGCGACGGGCAGCACCTCGCCGTCACCACGAACCAACGGATCTGGCGGGCCCGGCGGGTGATCAGCGCGACCGGCACCTGGCAGCAACCGTTCTGGCCGCTGTACCCGGGTGCGCGGGAGTTCACCGGCCGCCAACTCCACACGGTCGACTACCGGCAACCGTCGGACTTCGCTGGCGCCCGGGTGGTGATCGTCGGTGGCGGCAACTCCGCCGCCCAGCTCGTCGCCGAAATCTCCACCGTGGCCACCACCACGTGGGTGACGACCCGGCCACCCCGCTTCCTCGCCGACGACGTCGACGGGCGGGTGCTGTTCCAGGTCGCATCCGAGCGCGCCGCGGCGATCGCCGCCGGGAAACCCGATCCCGGCGGACCGGCTTCCCTCGGCGACATCGTCATGGTGCCCGAGGTGCGTGAGGCCCGCGATCGTGGTGTCCTGCAGGCGCTACCGATGTTCGACCGTCTCACCCGAGACGGCGTCGCCTGGGGAAACACGGTTCAGCACGCCGATGTCATTGTGTGGGCCACCGGCTTTCGGCCCGCGCTGGCCCACCTGCGTCCGCTGCGGTTGCGCGAGCACGACGGCACGATCGCCGTCTCGGGCACGAAGGCGCTCAAGGAGCCCCGCCTGCACCTGCTCGGCTACGGGGACTGGACCGGCCCCGGCTCGGCGACCATCCTCGGCGTCGGACGCACTGCCAAAGCTGCAGTCGCCCAACTCGACCTCGACGACTGACCACACTCGTCCGATAAGGGACCGGCGACGAGCGCGCCCACGTTCACCCGGACGCTTCCGCGGTGTGGGCGTTGCGCAAGGTGCTCGGGTATGCGGGTCATGGTGAGTGGTCCTCGTTGGATTCGAGGAGCAATGCGCCGATGACGAGGACGACGCCGCAGGTGATGTAGGTGTCGGCGATATTGAAGGTGGCGAACCATCCGGTGTGGAAGTAGTCGGTGACCTTGCCGTCGAGAAGACGGTCGATGACGTTGGCGGCGGCGCCGGCGACGATCGCGGCGAGCCCGACGGTCTGGATCGGGTGACTGTCCGGTGCGGTACGCCACGCGAACACACTGATCGTGGCGGTGATGGCCGCGGTGGCGGCAAGAACGACGGCGGTGGGGAGTTGGTCGCCGAGACTGAAAGCGACCCCGGTGTTGTAGGTCAGGCGCAGTTGCAGCAGGCCGAGATCGACGGTCCGACCCCAGGAAAGAGTGTCGCGTGCAATCGGATCGACGACCAGCGCGATCGCAGCTAAGGCGACGGCGACCGCGACGAGGGTGCGGCGGCCGCGGCGCCACCTGGCTGAGGTCGAGGTGGTGGGCTCGGCGTAGGTCATGACCGAGTCCCGGCGATCGGTTCGCGCGTGATCGCCGAGGGTGTCGCTGCGGTGAGGGTTCGGGCGCGTCCGGCGCGGACGCCGTTGGCGATGACGACGATCTCGGCGACTTCGTGGACGAGGACGACCGCGGCCAGGCCGAGGACACCGAACAGGGCCAGCGGCATCAAGACGGTGATGATCGCCAGGGACAGGCCGACGTTCTGCAGCATGATCGTCCGAGACCGGCGCGCGTGGTGCAGCGCCTGAGGTAGGTGGCGCAGGTCCTCGCCCATCAGAGCGACGTCGGCAGTCTCGATCGCCACGTCGGTTCCTATTGCGCCCATCGCGATACCGAGGTCTGCGGTGGCGAGGGCGGGGGCGTCATTTACTCCGTCGCCGACCATCGCGGTCGGTCGCGCAGCGCGGAGGGTTCCGACGATGCGGGCCTTGTCCTCGGGGCGCAGGTCGGCGTGCACTTCGTCGATGCCGACGTCGGCGGCCAGGGCGCGGGCGGTGCGGTCGTTGTCGCCGGTGAGCATCGCGACCTGGTAGCCGTCGCGGCGCAGGCCGGCGATCACCTCGTGTGCCTCGGGGCGGAGTTCATCGCGGACGGCGACCGCCCCAATCACGGTTCCGGCGCGCTCGATCAGGACCGCGGTGGCGCCGGCACGCTGCATCCGTTCGATGTCGGCGGTGAGGGGGCCGGGGTCGATCCAGCCGGGTCGACCGAGCCGAACCGGTGCGCCGTCGATGCGGCCGGTCAGGCCCGCGCCGGTCACGGCATCGACATCGTCGGCGGGCACGTAGTGGCCGACGGCGGCGAGAATCGCTCGGGCCAGCGGGTGTTCGCTGCGGGCCTCCAACGCCGCGGCCACCGCGAGGACGTCGCCGCGGGTGGCGCCGTTAGCGGCGGCGACGTCGATCACGACGGGCTGGTTGCGGGTGAGAGTGCCGGTCTTGTCCAGCGCGACGGTGCGGATGCGGCCGAGTGCTTCGAGGGCGGCACCGCCCTTGACCAGGACGCCGAGCTTGGACGCGGCGCCGATCGCGGCGACGACCGTCACGGGGATGGCAATCGCCAGCGCGCACGGTGAGGCGGCGACGAGCACGACGAGGGCGCGTTCGATCCACACCCGCGGATCACCGGCGAGGCTGCCGACTGCGGCGATGACCGCGGCCGCGACCATCACGGCCGGGACAAGCGGCTTGGCTATCTTGTCGGCCAGGCGTTGCGCTTCGCCCTTGCGGGACTGCTCGGCCTCGACGATCCGCACGATCTTGGCCAGCGAGTTGTCTTGCGCGCCAGCGGTGACCTCGACCTCGAGGACTCCGGTGCCGTTGATCGACCCGGCGAACACCTCGTCGCCGGGACCGGCCTCGACGGGCACCGATTCGCCGGTGATCGCGGAGGTGTCCAGGGCGGTGCGTCCGGTGCGGATGACGCCGTCGGTCGCGATCCGCTCCCCGGGCTTGACGATCATGATCTCGCCGAGAGCGAGCTCGGCCGGCGGGACGGTCTCCTCGCGGCCGCCGCGGAGCACCGTGGCGGTGTCCGGGACCAGGGACAACAGGGCCCGCAGGCCGCGGCGGGTGCGGGTGACCGCGTACTCCTCGAGCCCCTCGCTGATCGCGAACAGGAACGCGAGCATGGCGGCCTCGCCGACCTCGCCGAGCAGCACCGCTCCGACGGCGGCAATCGTCATCAGCGTGCCGACGCCGATCTTGCCCTTGGCCAGCCTCTTGAGCGTGGACGGGACGAACGTGTAACCCGCCACGATCAGCGCGGCCGCCTCGAACCCCACAGCGAGCGCATCGGCTCCGCCGGTCACGCGAACGATCAGCGCCGCGACCAGCAGCACGCCGGCCGCGGCGGCGGCGCGGATCTCGGTGATGTGCCAGAGCTTTTCGGGCTCGTGTTCTTCCTCGCCTTCGGGGCGGGGTTCGTCGTGGCCGCAGCCGCACGCGTCGCTCATGACTTCTCCTCGGCATCGGTGCCGTAGTTCGGGCACAACGCGACCGCGTTCCCGGTCGCCGCCAGCAGCGTCTCCGCCGAGGCGAGAAGATCCATCAACTCCGGCCGGGCCAGCGCATAGAACACCTGCCGCCCCTGCGGGCGGCCGGTCACCAGCCCGCAGTCCCGCAGACACGCCACATGCGCCGACACCGTCGACTGCGCCAACCCCAACTCGCCGACCAGATCCGCCACCCGAGCCTCACCCGCAGCGAGGCGGCGCACGATCGCCAACCGGGTCCCGTCCGACAGGCTGTGGAACAACGCCACCGCCGCATCGAGGGTCGAGCCGGTACTCCCGGCTGTCAGGCAACCATCCGCACGATCAATCGTCATACGGCGATGATAACCGATGAACTACGATGTTAGATGGGGGTTGGAGATCAGGTGAGGACATGGAGAACTGGCTGACGAATCTGCAGGCCTGGTGGACCTGTCAGGTAATGATGGCGAACGGAACATGTGAGATGTGCGCGTGCACGCCGATGACGGGCTGCTGCTAGGTCGCATGTTGCTTCGGCCGTGAACCCGCTCGTGTCGCCTTCGGTGCAGTGCTGCGCTGTGGGCGGAACGAGCGGGCATCTTTGCCCTCACTCGCGAGGTCACTGATCGGGTCGGTTTCCGCCAATTCGACATTTCGACGATGCTCGAACGCACGGTCCGCATACGCGGACTGAGTGTCTGACGTCAGTGTCGCCGCAGCTCCGCCTGGCGGAGCGCCTCGACGAGGTCGGGAACTGTCGGTGCTCCGGCGGGGCCGTTGGCGGTGTGGTAGACCCTGCAGGTCAGTCCCACCCCGGTGGTCGGCCCGAACGCGTCGACCCGGTCGATGCGGATGGTGGGCGATCCCGGAAACGCTTCGCGTTCTGCCTCGTCCTGGGTGTCGATCGCCCGGAGCACGATCGGCGTTCCGGCGTTCCCGGTCGCGGCGAGGGCCTCGGCGATCTGGTCCCGGGCGATCTGCCAGTTGGGGCAGCCGTCGAAGTAGAGCAGCTCGATGTCCACGACGGTCAGAACGCCGCGCAGCTGGTGGCGGCCTCGGTCTCGGATCGTCGTTCGAGCAGGACGGTGTCGCGCCACTCGCCGCCGAGTTGGGCGATGCGTTCGCGGACCCCGACGGTGCGGAACCCGGCGGAGTGGTGCAGCGCGATCGCGGCCCGGTTCTCCGGGAAGACCGAGGTCTGTAGCGTCCACAGGCCGGCCTGGTCGGCGGCGATCACCTGCGTTCGGAGCAGGGCCTTGCCGACGCCGCGGCCGCGCCAGCCTTCGGCGACACAGACCGCGCTTTCTGCGACCCCGCGGAAGTGCTCGTGGGGCGACGCGGGGGTTAGGGCGGCCCAGCCGACGACGGTGCCGTCGATCTCGGCGACCCACCGGTGATCCGGGAGCCACTGGGTGTCCAGCGTCTTCCGAGGCGGCACCTCGGTGGCGAAGGTGGTGAGACCGGTGGCGATGGCGTCGCTGTAGATGCGGCGCACGGCGGGCCAGTCCTCGTCGGTCATCGGTCGAACGGTCACGTCGCCGGGGAGATCGTCCGGGCAGCACGGGCGCTGGGTGAGCAGGCCCATGACTGCGTCGGCCGCGCTCGGCAGGCCGGTGCAGCACGCCGGGTTGACCACCACGACGGAGCTGGTGCCGTCCTTGTGGACGGTCACGAAGCCGACGTCGGCGAGCTTGCGGACGTGGTGCGAGATGGTCGGCTGGCCGATGCCCAGCCGTGTGGCCAGCTCCCCGATGCTGACGCCGGCCGGGGTGCTGGCGACCTCGTGGAGAAGCCGGACACGGGTCGGTTCGGCCAGGCAGGCGAACCAACCGGCGTAGGTGGCCGCGTCCTCGGCCGCCAAACCGGCCGACGGATGCCCGGCACCTGCACTCGGCGGGACACGGCACTCGGCGGACTCAGTGGACGTAACCATGAACTCAGTATATCGATCGGCATCGATGGTTGCATTCATCGATGGCCATCGATACTGTGGGCATTGATCGAAGAACATCGATGAAAGGTCGAATGATGAACGACTTGCCCGTCGTCGTGATCGGTGCCGGACCCATCGGTCTGGCCGCCGCCGCCGAACTGCGCGAACGCCAGCTCACCCCGCTGGTCTTCGAGCGGGGCCCCCGCGCAGGAGCTGCCGTGGCCGAGTGGAACCACGTGCGACTGTTCTCCCGCTGGGCCGAGGTCATCGACCCCGCCGCCCGCCGCCTGCTCGACCAGACCGGCTGGAATGCCCCCGACGATGAGGCGTATCTGACCGGGCAGGAGTGGGTCCGCGACTACCTCGTCCCGCTCGCCGCCGCACTCGGTGACGCCGTGCAGTTCGGCACCGAGGTCATCGGCGTCGCCCGCCGCGGCCGCGACCTCGTCGTCGACTCCGGCCGCGACACCGAACCGCTGTCCGTGCACATCCGCCGCGCCGACGGCACCGAGGAACGTGTGCTTGCGCAGGCGGTCATCGACGCCTCCGGCACCTGGGGCACCCCGAACCCGCTCGGCGGCGAAGGACTACCCGCGCTCGGCGAGAAGGCCGCGGCCGACGTCATCTCCTACCGCGTCCCGGACCTCGACGACCGGGAAGTGCGCGCGCAGTACGCGGGCAAGCACACCGCGATCGCCGGCGGCGGCCACTCGGCACTGAACGCCATCGTTGCCCTCGCCGCGCTCGAGAAGGAAGCACCCGGCACCCGGATCACCTGGATCCTGCGCCGCGGCGACGTCGCCTCCACATTCGGTGGCGGCGAATCCGACCAGCTGCCCGCCCGCGGCGCCCTGGGCCTGAAGGCGAAGAAGGCCGTCGACGACGGCCTGCTGAACGTCGTCACCGGGTTCCGCACCGCCGCAGTCGAACCCGCCGATCAGGACCGGGTTGCCCTGACCTCCGACAACGGTCAGCGGGTCGACGGTGTCGACCGTGTCGTGGTGCTCACCGGTTTCCGGCCCGAGCTGTCCTGGCTGTCGGAGATCCGCCTCGGCCTCGATCCGGTCCTGCAGGCCCCGATCGAGCTGGCCCCGCTGATCGACCCGAACGTGCACTCCTGCGGCACCGTCTACCCGCACGGCGCCGAGGAACTCAGCCACCCCGAACCCGGCTTCTACCTGGCCGGAATGAAGAGCTACGGCCGCGCACCGACGTTCCTGGCCATGACCGGGTACGAGCAGGTCCGCAGCATCGCCGCCGCGATCGCCGGTGACCACGAGGCCGCCGCCCGCGTCGAGCTGATCCTCCCCGAAACCGGGGTCTGCGGCGGCGCAGGGGTATTCGACGAGCCCGACGCCGACGCCTCGGAAGGCGGCTGCTGCGGCGCGCCGCAGCCAGAGTTGGTGACCCTGACCGCACCCGGCGGGTCACGATAGCCCGATGACGGACACCAAGGCCCCGCCGCAGACCGACACCCTTCCCGCGGCTGGTCTGCGGCGGGTCTTGGCGATCCTGTGCCTGACGGAGATCACCAGCTGGGGCATCCTCTACTACGCCTTCCCCGTGCTGTCGGTGTCCATCGCGGACGACACCGGCTGGTCCCTACAGACGATCATGGCCGCGTTCTCGATCGGCCAGCTCGCCGCCGCATTCACCGGCATCCCCGTCGGCCGCATCATCGACCGCATCGGCCCGCGCGCCATCATGACCGCCGGCTCCGTACTCGCCGTGCCCGCACTGCTCCTCATCGCGACCGCACACAACCTGCCGACGTTCTACGCCGGCTGGATCCTCGCCGGCATCGCGATGGGCGGCGTTCTCTACCCGCCCGCGTTCGCGGCGCTGACCCGCTGGTACGGCGACAGCTACGTCAAGGCGCTGATGATCCTCACCCTCGCCGCGGGCCTGGCGAGCACCGTCTTCGCCCCGCTCGCCGCGACGCTGGTCGAGCGAACCGACTGGCGCGCCACCTATCTCATCCTCGCGGCGATCCTCGCCGTCATCACCATCCCCGCCCACCTGTGGGGGCTGCGCGGGCGCTGGCCGCACCCACCGGCACCGGCGCACGGAGACGCGGCCGATCACCGCGACGCCTCCCGCAGCCCCGCGTTCCTCGCCCTCGTCGCCGCCTTGAGCCTCGGCGCGTTCGCCGCCTTCGCTGGCGTGTTCAACCTCGTGCCGCTGCTCATCGAACAAGGCTTCTCCCCGTCTCTGGCGGCTTTGACCCTCGGCCTGAGTGGGGCGGGACAGCTCCTCGGCCGCATCGGCTACCTGCCCCTCGCGGCCCGTACCTCGGCTCGCAGCCGTGCCATCGGTGTTCTCGTCGCGACCGCCGTCAGCACCGCACTACTGGGTGTCGTGACCACGGTCGTGACCCTGATCACCGTCGCGATCGGCGCCGGACTGATCCGTGGACTGTTCACCCTCGTCCAAGCCACCGCCATCACCGACCGGTGGGGCGCCGTCCACTACGGCCGCCTCAACGGCCTGATGTCCGCCCCCATCGTCATCGTGATGGCACTCGCCCCGTGGGCCGGCACCGCCCTGTCGAATTGGACCGGCAGCTACGCCCACGCCTACCTCGTCCTCGGTGCCATCGCACTCCTCGCAGCCCTCGTCGCGGCCGCCAGCGTCCCCCGCCGCACCGTCGACGCCACTCCCTGATTCGAAGGACCCCCACATGTCCCACTACGACGTCCTCATCGTGGGCGCCGGCCAGTCCGGCCTGGCCACTGCCCACTCCCTCCGCCAGCGTGGCCTGACCGCCGCGATCCTCGAAGCCTCCGACGACACCGCCGGATCCCGATCGGCGAGCTCGCCATTGACGACGAGTTCAATGTGCGCCCCGGCGAGAAGATCGCCAGCGACGGTGTGGTGGTGTCCGGCACCTCGGCAGTCGATGCCAG
>NZ_MVKV01000003.1:0-478969 GCF_002009645.1 Gordonia sp. IITR100
TCACCAGGATCCCAGCCCACCAGGCAAACCCGCTCACCCCACACCGAAACGACGCCGACTATTTCAGCAGTCTCCTAGGCGGATTCGGCCGGTTCGATGCGGATCACCACCGCCTTGGAGACCGGTGTGTTCGACTCCTTTGCCACCGATCCGAGCGGGACCAGCGGGTTGGTCTCGGGGTAGTACGCGGCCGCGTTGCCGCGCGGTGTGTCATACGGGACCACCTCGAAGCCGCGGACCCGTCGTTCCTCGACTCCGGCCTCGCCGTCGAACTCCGAGACGATGTCGACGAGTTGCCCGGCGCGCAGGCCGAGGGACGCGATGTCATCGGGATTGACCATCACGATGTGGCGGTTGCCGGAGATGCCCCGGTAACGGTCGTCGTGGCCGTAGATGGTGGTGTTGTACTGGTCATGGCTGCGGAGTGTCTGCAGGACGAGGCGGTCGGCCGGGACGTCCACCCATTCGAGGGGATGGACTGCGAAGTTGGCCTTGCCGTTCGGGGTGTCGAACGACCGGGTGTCGCGCGGCGGGTGCGGCAGCACGAAACCGTCACTGCGGCGGACGCGGATGTTGAAGTCGTGGAAGCCGGGGACGACCCGCTCGATCCGGTCGCGGATGCGGTCGTAGTCGCGTTTCAGTTCCTGCCACGGAACCGGGTGAGCGGTACCGAGAACCCGGGTCGCCAGGTCGCAGATGATCGCGACCTCACTGCGCAGGTGCGCCGACACCGGCGGCAGCGACCCACGGGACAGGTGCACCGCCGACATCGAGTCCTCGACCGAGACACGTTGTGCCACACCGTCGATGACGTCCCGGTCGGTGCGCCCGAGGGTGGGCAGGATGAGTGCGCGACGGCCGGTGACGAGGTGGGATTCGTTGAGCTTGGTGGACACGTGCACGGTGAGTGCGCAGCGCCGCAGGGCGTCGGCGGTGACGTCGGTGTCGGGTGAGGCGGACACGAAATTGCCGCCCATCCCGACGAAGACGCGGACCTTCCCGGCGGCCATCGCAGTGATGGCGGCGACGGTGTCGTACCCGTGCTCGCGTGGGGACGTGATGCCGAACTCGGCGTCCTGAGCAGCGAGGAAGGACTCTGGCATCCTCTCGAAGATCCCCATGGTGCGGTCGCCCTGCACGTTCGAATGACCGCGCACGGGGCAGAGGCCGGCGCCGACGCGGCCGATCATGCCGCGCAGGAGCAGCAGGTTCGTGCCTTCGGCGATCGTCGCGACGCCGTGGCGGTGCTGGGTCAAGCCCATCGCCCAGCACAGCACGATGCGGCGCGAAGTGGCGACCGTCCGTGCGAGCTCGTCGATCTGGGTGCGGGTCACGCCGGTGACCTCGACGACCCGGTCGAGGTCGACGTCGTCGAGCAGGTCGAGGTACTCCTCGACCCCGGCGCACGACTCGTCGAGGAACTGGTGATCGAAAACCGTTCCGGGGGCGGCTCGTTCGGCGTCACGGAGCAGACGTGCGACGCCGCGGAACAGAGCCATGTCGGACCCGAGCCGGACCTGGAGGAAGTCGTCGGCCAGCTTGGTACCCGCGCCGATGACCCCGCCGACCTTCTGTGGATCCTTGAAACGCATCAGGCCTGCTTCGGGCAGCGGGTTGATCGCCACGATCCGGGCCCCGTTGTGCTTCGCCTTCTCCAGGGTGGCGAGCATTCTCGGGTGATTGGTGCCGGGATTCTGGCCGGCGATGAGGATGAGATCGGCCGCCTCGAGATCGGGGACGGTGACCGAACCCTTGCCGATGCCGATCGACGCGCCGAGAGCGGCGCCGGAGGACTCGTGGCACATGTTCGAGCAGTCGGGGAGGTTGTTCGTACCCAGGCTCCGGGCGAAGAGCTGGTACAGGAAAGCGGCTTCGTTGCTGGTGCGACCCGACGTGTAGAACACGGCCTCGTCAGGCGAGTCCATCGCGGCGAACTCGTCGGCGATGACGGCGTTGGCCTCGTCCCAGTTCAGCGGGCGGTAGTGGGTGTCGCCCGGACCGAGGTACATCGGGTGCGCCAGGCGTCCCTGCTGCGAGAGCCAGTAGCCGCTGCGTGTCCGGAGGTCGTCGACGCTGTGGGCGGCGAAGAACTCGGGGGCGACGGCTCGACGTGTGGCCTCCTCGGCGACCGCCTTGGCGCCGTTCTCGCAGAACTCGGCATGCTTGCGGTGGCCCGGCGTCTCCGGCCAGGCGCATCCGGGACAATCGAACCCATCACGTTGATTGAGCTTGATCAAGGTCTGTGCTGTCCGGAGCGCGCCCATCTGCTCGACTCCGCGCTTGAGGGCGACTGCGACGGCCGGGACTCCGGCGGCGTAGGTCTTCGGGTGTGTGCGCCGGACCTCGCGCGGCTCGTCGGCGGGGTGCGTCGCCGCAGTCTCGGTGTTGCGAGTGTTGCTCATGATGTCCATCTTGCCCCGCCCGTGCGCCAGATCGCGCACACTGAGCGATGTGACTCAACACGGATCGGATACCTCGGTGCTCGCCGGCCTGGTGCTGGCGGGCGGACGTTCGCGACGGATGGGCAGCGACAAGGCCGCGCTCGACTGGGACGGTGAACCCATGCTCGCGCGAGTGGTGCGGGTGGTGTCCCAGCGCTGCGATCCGGTGCTGGTCGTCGCGGGCGAGACGTCCGCCGCATTCCGCGGCATCGACGACATCCGCGACCGGGCGGCGCCGGGGATCGACTCGTCGAAGGTGCACTGGGTGACCGACGAACAGGAGGGGACGGGTCCGCTCGGCGGGCTCGTCGCAGGCCTGTCCGCAGCGGTTGCCGCGGGTGCCGAGTTCGCGTTCGTCTGTGCCACGGACATGCCGCTGATCGCTCCGGAGCTGATCGACGAGCTGCGGCTGGGGCTGACCGACTCGACCCAGGCGGTCATCGCCCACGACGCCCAGCGGGATCATCCGATGGCGGGGATCTACCGCACGGATGCCGCGGCGATGATCGCGGATGTCGTCGCCGGCGGTGAACGGCGCATGCTGGGCGCGATCGAGGCGCTCAACACCCATCGGGTGGGGATCTCCGATCCGGACTGGCTGGTCAACGTCAACGCGCCTGAGGACCTGCACAGATTGCGCGTCTCCGCGGGTTAGCACGAAGCGCTCGGGCGCGGACGGGTCCCGGGCGAGGTCCGGCCCGGCGAAAACATAGAATAGCGGCCGTGACATCACCCGACCAGACATCCGCGTTGCCCGAGACAGCGTCGCCCCGGACTGCCGTACCCGAGACCGGGTTGCCGAAGTCCTGGGACCCCGCTGAGCACGAGGCGTCGCTCTACCAGGGCTGGGTGGACGCCGGGTACTTCACCGCGGACGCGGCGAGTGACAAGCCGCCGTTCTCCATCGTGATCCCGCCTCCGAATGTCAACGGCTCGCTGCACATGGGCCACGCCTACGAGCACGTCCTGATGGACGCGCTCTCGCGTCGTCGTCGGATGCAGGGCTACGAGGTGCTGTGGCTCCCCGGCATGGACCACGCGGCGATCGCGATGCAGACGATGGTCGAGCGCAAGCTCGCCACCGAGGGCAAGACACGCGACGACCTCGGCCGGGAGGCGTTCATCGAACGGGTGTGGGCCGAGAAGGCCGAGATCAGCGGCAACATCGGCGAGCAGATGCGCCGGCTCGGCGACAGTGTCGACTGGTCGCGCGAGCGCTTCACGATGGACGAGGGTCTGTCGCGCGCAGTGCACACGGTCTTCAAGAAGATGTTCGACGACGGGCTGATCTATCAGGCCGAGCGCCTCGTCAACTGGTCGCCGGTCCTCAAGACCGCCGTCAGCGACATCGAGGTGAGTTACGCCGACGTCGAGGGCGAACTCGTCAGCTTCCGTTACGGGTCACTCGACGACACCGAGCCTCACATCGTCGTCGCGACGACCCGACTCGAGACGATGCTCGGCGACACCGCGATCGCGGTGCACCCCGACGACGAACGGTATGCCCACCTGGTCGGCACCGCACTGCCGCACCCCTTTGTCGACCGGATGATCCCGATCGTCGCCGATGATTACGTCGACCCCGAATTCGGTAGTGGCGCAGTCAAGATCACGCCTGCACACGACCCCAACGACTTCGCGCTCGGTCAGCGGCACAACCTGCCGATGCCGACGATCATGGACGAATCGGCCCGGATCGCCGACACCGGAACCGAATTCGACGGCATGGACCGCTTCGAGGCGCGCGTCAAGGTGCGCGAGGCGCTGGCCGAACAGGGCCGGATCGTGAAAGAGGTGCGTCCGTACCTGCACAGCGTCGGGCATTCGGAGCGCACCGGCGAGCCGATCGAACCGCGCCTGTCGATGCAGTGGTGGGTGGCGGTCTCCACGCTGGCCGCGGCGGCCGGCGACGCGGTGCGGGACGGGTCCACGGTGATCCACCCGAAGTCGATGGAGCCGCGCTGGTTCAGCTGGGTCGACGACATGCACGACTGGTGTATCTCGCGTCAGCTGTGGTGGGGTCACCGCATCCCGATCTGGTACGGACCCGACGGCGAGGTGGTGTGCGTCGGACCCGACGAGCAGGCCCCCGAGGGCTACGTCCAGGAGACCGACGTCCTCGACACCTGGTTCTCCTCCGGGCTGTGGCCGTTCTCCACGATGGGCTGGCCCGATCAGACCGCGGATCTCGAGAAGTTCTATCCCACCTCGGTTCTCGTCACGGGGTACGACATCCTGTTCTTCTGGGTGGCCCGCATGATGATGTTCGGCACCTACGTGGGCAAGGATCTGGGTCCGGGCAACGAGATCCCGTTCCACAACCTGTTCCTGCACGGCCTGGTGCGCGACGAGCACGGCCGCAAGATGTCGAAGTCGAAGGGCAACGGCATCGACCCGCTCGACTGGGTGGAGCGCTTCGGTGCCGACGCCCTGCGCTTCACGCTCGCCCGCGGTGCCAACCCCGGTTCGGACATCTCGGTCGGCGAGGACCACGCCCAGTCGTCGCGCAACTTCGCCACCAAGCTCTACAACGCCACCAAGTTCGCGTTGATGAACGGCGCGAAGGTCGGGGAGCTCCCCGACGCCGAGACGCTGACCGACGCCGACCGGTGGATCCTCGGCCGGCTCGACGAGGTGCTCGCCGAGATCGACGCCGGGTTCGAGTCCTACGAGTTCTCGAAGGCATGCGAGGCGCTCTACCACTTCGCGTGGGACGAGGTCTGCGACTGGTACCTCGAACTCGCGAAGGTGCAGTTCGCCGAGAACGACGAGAATCGTTCGGAAGCAACGTCGCTCGTGCTGGGCGCGGTACTCGAACCATTGCTGCGCGCGCTGTCGCCGGTGATGCCGTTCGTCACCGAGGTGCTGTGGAAGGCGCTCACCGGGGGTGAATCGCTCGTGGTGGCCCCGTGGCCGACCACTTCCGGGCGCGATTGGTCGTCGGATTCGGCCGCCCGCGTGGACGATCTGCAGCGACTGATCACCGAGGTGCGGCGTTTCCGCAGCGATCAGGGCCTCCGTCCGGGCCAGCGCGTCGCCGTGCAGTTCGACGGACTCGGCGAAGCCGGGCTCGAACACCTGCTGCCGTACGTGACCTCCCTTGCGCGCCTGGACCCGGCCGGTCCCGACTTCGGCGCGACCGCGACCATCGAGGTCCGCCTGAGCGTGGCCACCGTGGTCGTCGCGATCGACACCTCGGGCACCGTCGACGTCGAAGCCGAACGCAAGCGGCTCGCCAAGGACCTGGCGGTGGCCGAGAAGGAATTGTCGACGACCTCGGCGAAACTGGGCAACGAACAGTTCCTGTCCAAGGCGCCCGACCACGTGGTCGCCAAGATCCGGGACCGTCAGCGGATCGCGACCGAAGAGGTCGAACGGTTGAACGCGAAGCTGGCGAGTCTGGTCGGCGCGTGAGCGACGACACCGGTTTCCCCGACGAGGATCCAGCCGTCCTGGGAATGGATGCGGCGGGCGACCCCCTGGGTCTCTCGGCGATCCTGGGGGAGGACGAACCCGATCCGGATGCCGAGCCGGCGCGGCTGCGCGTCACCGACAGCGCCGACGATCTCGCCGAACTCGCCGAGGTCGAGGCCGAGCTCGACACCCGGTGGCCCGAGACCAAGATCGAGCCGTCGCTCACCCGCATCGCGACGCTCATGGATCTGCTCGGATTCCCCCAGCACGGATACCCCGCGATCCACATCGCCGGGACGAACGGCAAGACGTCGGTCACCAGGATGGTCGACGCGTTGCTGTCCGCGCTGCACCGGCGCACGGGCCGGGTCACGAGTCCGCACCTGCAGCGCATCACCGAGCGGATCTCGGTCGACGGCAAGCCGATTCCGGCACGCACATACATCGACACCTATCGGGAACTCGAGCCGTACATCACCATGGTCGACGATTCGTCGACGGCGGCGGGTGGACCCCGGATGAGCAAGTTCGAGGTGCTGACCGCGATGGCGTATGCGGTCTTCGCCGAGGCGCCGGTGGACATCGCCGTCGTCGAGACGGGCATGGGCGGTCGCTGGGATGCGACCAACGTCATCGACGGCACGGTCTCGGTCATCACACCGATCGCGATGGACCACGCGGACTATCTCGGCGACACCCTGTCCGCCATCGCGGGGGAGAAGGCCGGCATCATCAAGCCCGCCGAACCCGACGCGGTCGGTACCGTCGATCCCGTCACGGTGATCGCCGAACAGAGCCACGAGGTCATGGACGTCCTGCTGCGCGCGGCCGTCGATGCGGGCACCATCGTCGCCCGCCAGGGATCGGAGTTCGCGGTCCTCGACTCGGTCATCGCCGTCGGTGGGCAGATGCTCACCATCCAGGGGCTCGGCGGTGTCTACGACGAGATCTTCGTGCCGCTGCACGGTGCACATCAGGCGGCCAACGCCGCGCTGGCCCTCGCGGCGGTGGAGGCGCTCTTCGGTGCGGGCGCCGATCGTCAGCTCGACATCGACGCGGTGCGTACGGGTTTCGCGTCCGTCGCCAACCCCGGACGGCTCGAACGACTGCGCAGCGCCCCGACGGTGTTCGCCGACGCGGCGCACAACCCCCACGGAGCCGCGGCGCTGGCACAGGCGCTGGCCGAGGAGTTCGACTTCCGTCGACTCGTCGGCGTCATCGGCGTGCTGGGTGACAAGGACGCCCGCGGAGTCCTCGAAGCCCTCGAGCCGGTGCTCGACGCAGTCGTCGTCACCGACAACGGGTCGCCACGGGCCCTGGAGCCCGAGACGCTCGCGGAGTACGCGCGGGAGGTGTTCGGCGAGGACCGCGTGGTCGTCAAACCCTTCCTGCCCGACGCCGTCGAGGAGGCCATCGCATTGGCCGAGGAGGCCGACGGCGAGCGCGTGTCCGGTGCGGGCGTGGTCATCACCGGGTCCGTCGTGACCGCCGGTGCCGCGCGAACACTCTTCGGTAAGGAACCCTCATGACCCGGTACACCCCACCCACGAACGATCCGTGGAAGGGGCTCCGCGGCGTGATGGCCGGCACGATGATCCTGGAGGTCATCGTCGTGATCCTGGCGTTCCCGATCGTGTGGCGCCTCGGGGACGGGCTGACCTGGTTGTCCGGCGGATACCTCACGCTCGTCGTCATCGCAATGATCCTGGCCGCCGGGATGCAGGGCCGGCCGTACGCGATCAACCTCGATCTCGGCCTGCAAGTCGTCCTGATCATCGGGGGGCTCTTCCACTGGTCGATCGCGGTGGTGGGAGTCGTCTTCGGGTCGGTCTGGCTGTACATCCGCTACATCAAGGCCGACGTCGAGAAACGGGTCGAACGCGGGATGCTGCCCGGCCAGGAGCCGATCGAGTAATCGGTCCGGCGGCCACGGCCGTCTCGCCGCCGGCTGTCCGACCAGCGGTGTTCTCGTTGCTCAGGGCGGGGTTTGGTGGCCGCAAGACCTGTGGCCGGACCGTTATCGCCGAACCCGGGCGGCCAGGTGGGCTTGCTGTAACAATGGCCCATGCCGCGGGGGCGACAAGTCGATCCTCGCAGCTTGTCGAACCCCTTCCCGAGACACCCGATGTGAGGACATACGTGCAGTTCCAGCTCTTCCGGACCACCTCCGCCCGAACCCGACGCCCCGTGCTCGCCGTCGTCGTCCTCGCGGGCGCGGCGCTCGCACTGACCGTCCCGGCCACGGCGGCGGCCGAACCGGAGCAGGACCAGGCACCCATCGGGATCGCGAACCTCATACCCGCCGCGGACGCACCTGTTCCCGTCGGTCCGGGGGAGTACAGCTATGTCGCCACCCACGAGATCACCCAGCGTGCCGCGACCATGAAGGCGCCCGAGGCCATCGCCAGCCTCCCGGTGCCCGCCCAGTACCGGCCCGCGAATCTCGGTCTGGCGCAACAGTTCGATCTCGCGCTCGCCGGCGCGCTCGCCTCGCCCGGCGGCTGTCTGCAGGTGGTCGTCGATCCGCGCTCGCGCACCGGCAGCCTTTTCGACTACGGCTTCTTCCCGGTCGCCGGTGAGTACTGCTCCTGACCGGTACGTGACCGTAGCCGGTCGATAGGGTGTCAGTCGTGACTGAACGCACTCTCGTACTCATCAAGCCGGACGGCGTCGAACGCAACCTCGTCGGCGACATCATCAGCCGTATCGAGCGCAAGGGCTTGACCCTGGTGGCTCTCGAACTCAAGACCGCGAGCGACGAGGTCGCTCGCGGGCACTACGCCGAGCACGAGGGCAAGCCGTTTCACCCCTCGCTGCTCGAGTTCATCACGTCCGGCCCGCTGGTCGCGGCCGTTCTCGAGGGGCCCCGCGCGGTGGCGGCGTTCCGCCAGATCGCCGGCGGTACCGACCCGGTCGAGAAGGCCGTGCCCGGAACGATCCGTGCCGACTTCGCGCTCGACACCCAGTACAACCTGGTCCACGGGTCCGATTCGCCCGAATCGGCACAGCGCGAGATCGCTCTCTGGTTCCCCGGACTCGAGGGCTGAACGCGAGCGCCTCGGCTCGACGCGCAACGTCAAACGCTCATCCTTTGCGGTCATCCGACCGCGGTGTGGGATACTTGCACAGTTATCGCCGACACACTTTGTCGACGACGACCGGATGACGCGCCCCGGTACCGGCGCGTCGCGGTGCGACACTGACGCACCGCGACGCCACGGAACCGCAGCTGACCCCACCGAGTTCGCCCTGCTGCCAGCGGGCGAACACTCAGGTTCCGCCTGTGCCCGGTGGCGTGGAAAGCGATCAGGGACGCGGTCATCGACACAGCAAGAGCGTCGTCAGACGATCCGTGAGACGGACCGCCGCGACGACGCGCAGACCACACAACACCGGTCCGACGAGGACCGGGACACAGAGCAGACCCTCGCGTGGCCGCGTCAGCCCGACGCGCCCGGGGGTTCGAGGAGACTGAGTGACCGACAACGGGTCGCCGGCTGACGCGAACGCAGCGTCGGAATCGGCGGAAGAATTTCCCAGCAAACTTCGTGTGCACGCCCTGGCCCGCTTCCTGGGCCTGACGAGTCGACAGGTTCTGGCTCACCTGGCGAATCTCGGCGTGCAGACCCGCAGCCCGCAATCCAGCGTCGATCGTGACCTGGCGAAAGCCGTGGCCGAACGGGTGCGCTCCGGCGTCGACGAGACCGGCGAGACGCCGCCGCAGGCCGCCCCGGCCGGCGACGCGGCTCTGCCTGACGCCGCTGCCGACACGACGCCGGCCGAGGCCCCTGCCGACACCCCGCCGACGGACGCGGCACAGGCCGAGGCGGCATCGGTCGAAGCCGCACCAACCGAGGCGGTGTCCGCCGAAGCGGCGCCCGCCGACGACGCACCGACGGCCGAAGTCGCATCGACCGAGGATGCTGCACAGACCACCGCCGACGACTCGCCCGCGGCACCGACCGCAGCCCCGACGTTGTTCTCGGCCGCCCAGTACGACGCACCGGTGGCGACCCCGGCCGCGGAGACCGACGCCTCGACCGGCGCGCAGCCGCTGTTCCTGCAGCCTCAGGCCCCGGCCGACAAGCCCCGCGCCGCCCGCTCGGGTCGTGCGAAGACCCGCGCTGAGACGGGCGCGAAGGACGAGTCGGCGGACACCCCGGCAGACGAGTCCGTCGCTGCCGAGACCGCGACCTCGACATCAGCGGACGCGCCCGCCCGCTCGGACAGGTCGAGAGCCGATGATTCGACTGCGGCCGACCGGGACGCCGACGTCTCGACCCCGGACGAATCCGGCGCCGAGGACGCCGATGATTCCAGCACCGATGATTCCAACGCCGATGATTCCGGGTCGGGTCGGAGTCGCCGGCGTCGACGCGGACGTCGTGGACGCGGGCGCGGTCGGGGAGACCAGGGGGGCGACTCTGATTCGGACACCGATGAGTCCGACGCCGAGGCGTCCGATGCCGATGAGTCGACCGGCGACGGAGTAACCGATGCCGACACGGACTCGGAGGACACCACGTCCGACGAGTCGGCCGAGGACTCGCGCTCGGAGGAGGGCCGTCCGTCGGGCAAACGCACCCGCCGCCGCAGCCGTCGTTCTGGTGCGGACAAGGCGGAGGACTCCGAGGCGTCCGGCGCCGCGGGCGACCGCGCCGACGAGTCCGGCGACGATGCCGACACGGCCGACGCCGAAGACGCATCCGATGACGACGACTCCGGTGATTCCTCGTCGACTCGCCGCCGCCGTCGCCGCCGTCGCCGCAAAGGTGGCGGCGAACCCGATGAGGCGTCTCCCGACGATCCGCCGAACACGGTGGTGCACGAGCGTGAGCCGCGCAGCAAGCGCGCCCGCGATGAGGTGCAGGGAATCTCGGGATCGACTCGACTCGAGGCCAAGCGGCAGCGCCGGCGCGACGGGCGCGATGCCGGCCGGCGTCGTCCGCCGATCCTGACCGAGTCTGAGTTCCTGGCGCGCCGTGAGGCGGTCGACCGCGTCATGGTCGTCCGAGAGCGCAGCGCGAACAGCCGCATTTCCGGTAACGACGGGCACGAGCACGCCGCGGTCGAGGACTACACGCAGGTCGCGGTCCTCGAGGACGGTGTCCTCGTCGAGCATTTCGTGACGACCGCGACGTCGTCGTCGATGGTCGGCAACATCTACCTCGGACGCGTCCAGAACGTCCTTCCGGGGATGGAAGCCGCATTCGTCGACATCGGTCGCGGACGCAACGGCGTGCTCTACGCCGGTGAGGTCAACTGGGACGCTGCCGGACTCGACGGCGGTTCGCGCAAGATCGAGCAGGCGCTCAAGCCCGGCGACAACGTGCTCGTCCAGGTCAGCAAGGACCCGGTGGGTCACAAGGGCGCCCGTCTGACCACGCAGATCTCCCTCGCCGGCCGCTACCTGGTGTACGTGCCCGGCGGTTCGTCGACCGGGATCAGCCGCAAGCTGCCCGACGTCGAGCGCAAACGTCTCAAGCAGATTCTGGCGAAGCTCGTCCCCGACGAGGCCGGGGTCATCATCCGCACCGCGTCGGAGGGAGTCAGCGCCGAGGAACTCGGTGCCGACATCGCCCGCCTCGAGTCGCAGTGGAAGTCCATCGACGAGGCGGTGGCCCAGGCCAAGAAGGGTGGGTCGTCGAGCCCGAAGCCGCTGTACGAGGAGCCCGACCTCCTGGTTCGCGTCGTCCGTGATCTGTTCAACGAGGACTTCAAGAAGCTCGTCGTCGAAGGTGACAAGGCCTGGAACCTGGTCGAGGGTTACGTCAGCTCGGTGGCCTCGGATCTCATGGAGCGGGTCGAGAAATTCGACAAGCCGCACGCCGACGCGCCGGATTCGTTCGTCGTGCACCGCATCGACGAGCAGCTCGCGAAGGCGCTCGACCGCAAGGTGTGGCTGCCCTCCGGCGGCACGCTGATCATCGAGCACACCGAGGCGATGACCGTCGTCGACGTCAACACCGGCAAGTTCACCGGCTCGGGTGGCAACCTCGAGGAGACGGTGACGCGCAACAACCTCGAAGCCGCCGAGGAGATCGTGCGGCAGATGCGGTTGCGCGACATCGGCGGGATGATCATCGTCGACTTCATCGACATGGTCCTCGAGTCGAACCGGGATCTGGTGCTCCGCAGGCTCACCGAGGCGCTCGCTCGTGATCGCACCCGTCACCAGGTGTCCGAGGTGACCTCGCTGGGCCTCGTCCAGATGACACGTAAACGTCTGGGAACCGGTCTGCTGGAAGCGTTCTCGACCACCTGCACCGCCTGCAGCGGTCGAGGCATCATCGTGCACGCGAATCCCGTCGAGGTGAAGACCGACGACTCTTCGCGTGGCGACGGTGCCGGTTCGAAGCGGTCCCGTCGAGGCAAGAAGAAGGCCGACGCGCAACCGGAGGCAGTCGCCCCGGCCGTCGCGCCCGCTCACAAGCCGGCCGAACACCCGATGTTCCGGGCGATGGCGGCGCACGCGCACGACGACGAACACGACCAGGAGTCCGGCGCGACCACCGACGGTGACACCACGAGTCGGGCCGAGGACGCACCGAAGCCCGTCGTCGAGGCGTCGTCGCCGCAGCAGACGGCCGACAGCCGGGTGGACACCGCTGTTGCCGAGCCGACCGAGACCCTGCCGTATCCGGTGGCGACGGAACCGGCTGAGATGGATTCGGCTGGGACGGAATCGGCTGAGTCCGAACCTGCGGCGGTCGAGACGGAGCCCGAGCCGGCCGGCTCGGCCACCGACGGACAGGCTCCGGCGGCCGCACGGCGTCGTCGGCGGGTCGTCCGGCGTCCGGCGCAGACGACCACACCGCCGGACACCGTGGTGATGACCGCGGCGGATGTCGCTGCGGAGACGCCGGTGACGACCTCGGGTCCGGTCTCCACCGGGAACTCGGAGGCGGCGGTCGCGGTACGGCGCCGGCCGCGCAAGCGCAGCGCGGGCCGTCCCGCGGGACCGCCACCGGCCGACGACTGACCCGGGTGACCGGGCCGCGTCGGACCCGGGTCGGGCTAGTTTGACCCGACCGCCGACGTTCCCGTAACCTTGGAAAGTCGCCTCCCGCGGAGGGTCTGCGCTGTTCTGCCCGCTTCGGCACAGCAACGGTGCGTAGTCCGTCGGCAGGCCCTCTGGTGCGAACCGCAGCTTCCCCGGCCACATGCCCGGGTGCCCTGCGGCCCGCCCCGGCACGCACAACACAAACGCCCCAGGAGCGCTCGCGCCCCCAGGGTCCGAGTAGACGAGTAAGAGGAATACTTCGATGGCAACGTACGCGATCGTCAAGACCGGCGGTAAGCAGTACAAGGTCGCTGAAGGCGACACTGTGAAGGTCGAGAAGATCGACGGAGAGATCGGCAGCACGGTGAGCCTGCCGGTCGCGTTGGTCGTCGACGGGTCGAACCTGACCACCGATGCCGACAAGCTGGCCAAGATCTCGGTCACCGGCGAGGTCGTCGACCACGTCAAGGGCCCCAAGATCCGCATCCACAAGTTCAAGAACAAGACCGGCTACCACAAGCGCCAGGGTCACCGTCAGAAGCTGACGGTCCTCAAGGTCACCGGCATCAAGTAGTTCGACCCGCTTCGAGAAGACCTCAGGAGGACTGACACATGGCACACAAGAAGGGCGCGTCCAGCTCGCGCAACGGTCGCGATTCCAACGCCCAGCGACTCGGCGTGAAGCGCTTCGGCGGCCAGCAGGTGAGCGCAGGTGAGATCCTGGTCCGCCAGCGCGGCACCAAGTTCCATCCCGGCGTCAACGTCGGTCGCGGTGGCGACGACACCCTGTTCGCGCTCGCAGCGGGCGCGGTGGAGTTCGGCTCCAAGCGTGGCCGCAAGACGGTCAACATCGTCCCGGAAACCGCTTCGGTCTGACCTGAGCAACCGGCACGACAAGCTCTTACACAGGGCGGGCAGGGTCATCGCGTACCCCGCCCGCCCTGTTCTTTTTTGACGGAAGAAGGATTTCGATGTCTCGGTTCGTCGACCGCGTGACCATCCACGTCGCCGCGGGGAACGGCGGCCACGGCTGCGCGTCGGTCCATCGCGAGAAGTTCAAGCCTCTCGGCGGACCCGACGGCGGAAACGGCGGCAACGGCGGGTCCGTGCGGCTCGTCGTCGACCCCCAGGTGCACACGCTCCTCGACTTCCACTTCCACCCGCACGCGAAGGCCTCCAACGGCAAGCCCGGGGCCGGCGACAACCGCGACGGCGCCACCGGCGGCGACCTCGTCCTCAAGGTTCCCGACGGCACGGTCGTCCTCGACGAGCGCGGCACGATCCTCGCCGATCTGGTCGGCGAGGGGACGGTCTTCGAGGCCGCGCAGGGGGGCCGCGGCGGGCTGGGGAACGCGGCGCTCGCGTCGAAGGCGCGCAAGGCCCCCGGCTTCGCCCTGCTGGGCGAAGAGGGGCAGCAGCGTTCGCTGGTCCTGGAACTCAAGTCGGTCGCCGACGTCGGGCTCGTCGGTTTCCCGTCGGCCGGCAAGTCGTCGCTGGTGTCGGTGCTCTCGGCCGCCAAGCCGAAGATCGCGGACTACCCGTTCACCACGCTGGTCCCGAACCTCGGGGTGGTGCAGACCGCGGGCGACGTGTTCACCATCGCCGACGTCCCCGGTCTGATCCCGGGCGCCTCGACCGGCCGCGGGCTCGGCCTCGAGTTCCTCCGCCACCTCGAGCGCTGCGCGGTGCTCGCGCATGTCGTCGACTGCGCCACACTGGAACCCGGGCGCGACCCGATCTCCGACATCGATGCGCTCGAAGCCGAGCTGGCCGCGTACGTCCCGGCACTCGACGACGACCACGGACTCGGCGACCTCGCCTCCCGCCCCCGCGTGGTGATCCTCAACAAGCTGGACGTACCCGACGCCGCCGAGCTCGCCGACCTCGTCGAACCCGAACTGGCCGAACGTGGTTGGCCCGTATTCCGGATCTCGGCGGTCGCCCACGAAGGTCTGCGCGAGCTCACCTTCGCACTGGCGCGGATGGTGCGCGAATACCGAGATGCCCAGCCCGCCAAGGTCGCCCGGCGCGCGATCATCCGCCCCAAGGCCGTCGACGACACCGGCTTCACGATCGAGACCGACCCGGACAACGAGGGCGGCTTCATCGTCCGGGGTTCGCGCCCGGAGCGGTGGATCGCGCAGACGCAGTTCGACAACGACGAGGCCGTCGGCTACCTCGCCGATCGGCTCAACCGGCTCGGCGTCGAAGACGAACTGGTGAAGCGGGGTGCACAACCGGGTGCGCCCGTCACCATCGGTGCGGTCACGTTCGACTGGGAACCGTCCACGCCGATGGGCGACGACGTCCCGATCACCGGGCGCGGCACCGACATCCGGCTCGATCGTTCCGATCGCGTCGGCGCTGCCGAACGCAAACAGGCTCGTCGCCTGCGGCGCGGGCTGCCGGACGAGGACGGCGGGGAGCGGGACCTCCCGTGAGCACCGGTTCCGCCGACCGCGTTCGCGAGGGGTCGGTACGCGACCGGATCGCGCACGCGCGCAGCGTGGTCGTGAAGATCGGGTCGTCGGCACTCACCGACCTCACCGAGGGACTCGACCGCAACCGCCTCGACGCACTGGCCGACGCGCTCGAGGCCCGGATGCGGGCCGGGTCGGATGTCATCGTCGTGTCCTCGGGGGCCATCGGGGCCGGGATCGCCCCGCTCGGACTCAAGAAGCGGCCCACGGATCTCGCCACCAAGCAGGCGGCGGCAAGCGTCGGGCAGCTGGCCCTCGCACATGCGTGGGGTACGTCGTTCGCGCGCTACGGCCGCACCGTGGGGCAGGTCCTGCTCACCGCCGACGACATCTCCAACCGCGGTCACCACGCGAATGCCCAACGGACACTTGACCGTCTGCGTTCACTCGGCGCCGTGGCGGTGGTGAACGAGAACGACACCGTGGCCACCAACGAGATCCGTTTCGGTGACAACGACCGGCTGGCCGCGCTCGTTGCCCATCTGTCGGGTGCCGATGCGCTCATCCTGCTCTCCGACGTCGACGGGCTCTACGACGGTGATCCGCGCCGGGTCGACGTCGACGGCCGTCGCGCCCGGTTGATACCCGAGGTCAACGGCCCTGAGGATCTCGACGGGGTGATCGCCGGATCCGGCGGCGCGCTGGGTACGGGTGGCATGGCCTCCAAGCTGGCCGCGGCCCGCTTGTCGGCGGATGCCGGCGTGCCCGTACTGCTGGCGGCCGCCTCGTCGGCGGCGCAGGCGCTGGCCGACGCCTCGGTGGGCACGGTGTTCGCCGCGCGGCCCGAGCGGCTGTCCGCGCGTCGGTTCTGGGTGCGTCACGCCGCCGACGCGCGGGGTCGGATCGTGCTCGACGACGGCGCCGTGGACGCGGTGTCGCGCAAGCGGCGTTCACTGCTCGCCGCGGGGATCGTCGGGGTCACCGGCAGGTTCTACGAGGGCGACGTCGTCGAACTCGTCGACCAGTACGACACGGTGCGGGCCAGGGGAGTCGCGGCCTACGGCGTCGACGACATCGCGTCGATGGTCGGCCGCTCCACCGGCGATCTTCCGCCCGAACTACAGCGCCCGGTGGTGCACGCCGACGATCTGGTGGTCGTGGGCCGCTGACGCGTCCTGCCTTCGCTCCCTGAGGAGGCCAGGAGTTTGCGAAGGGCCCCTCCCCACTGCTCCCTGAGGAGGCCCGGAGCTTGCGAAGGGCCCTCCCCACTGCTCCCTGAGGAGGCCCGGAGCTTGCGAAGGGCCGTCACGAAGGGTCGTCGCAACAACAGCCTCAGAAAGTCGTGAGCGCCGGGAGCACGAACCCGGCCTCGTGATCGATCTTCAGGGTCGCGATCTCGTCGGCACGGGTGACCCCGCGGTTCACGATGATCAGCGGCTTGCCGGCGCGGTGCGCGCGCCGCGCGAATCGCAGGCCGGACATGACGGTGAGCGACGACCCGACGACAAGCAGGGCGTCGGCCTCGTCGACCACCAAATACGCCTCGTCCACAACGTCTTTCGTGACCGTCTCGCCGAAGTAGACGATGTCGGGCTTCAGGATGCCGCCGCAGTTCGGGCAGTCGATCATCACGAAGTCGGACGTGTCGGACAGCGTCGCGTCGGCGTCCGGCGCGACCTCGATGGCACCGCGGCCGTTGACCCGACGCGCGAACTCGGTGTTGATCTCTTCGAGTTGTCCGGCGAGCCGGTGACGGGAGATACGCCAGTCGCAGTTCAGACAGCGGACACGGCCGTAGCATCCGTGGAGTTCGATGACCCCGCGGGTGCCGGCCTTGGTGTGCAGCATGTCGACGTTCTGGGTGAGCACCCGCGACATCCACCCGCGCTGCTGGAGTTCGGTGAGCGCCAGATGGGCTCTGTTGGGGACCGCGGCGTCCATGTGCCGCCAGCCGAGGTGGTTGCGTGCCCAGTAGTGGCGTCGGAAGTCCGGCGACGAGAGGAACATCTCGAGGGTCATGGGCGTCCGCGGCGGCGAGCCGGGACTCCGGTAGTCGGGGATGCCGGAGTCGGTGGAGATGCCGGCGCCGGTCAGAACCGCGAAACGGCGTCCGGCGAGGATGTCGGCGGCCAGTGCGATCCGGTCCGCGACGTCATCGTCGAGGGGGGTGTGTTCGGCCGGGGCGGAGCCGAGCTGGAGACGAGTACGCACCCTGCCCAGGATAGGCAGGGTGCGTACTCAAGGTGTCTGCGAGAGCCGTCAGGTGACGGGCGTCTCCGCGTGCTTGCCGGCCGGCTGCGGCACGGTCACCAGCGGATACACGCCGTTCTCGTCGTGGACTTCGGTGCCCACGACAGGCGGGTTGAACACGCACAGCATGCGCATCTCGGTGTCGGCGGTGACGGTGTGCCGCTCGTGGCCGTTCAGCAGGTACATCGTGCCCGGCGCGAGCGGATAGGTCTCGCCGGTCTCTCGGTCGAGGAGCGTGCCGGTGCCTTCGACGAGCCAGACGGCCTCGACATGGTTGGCGTAGTGGAACTCGTTGACCGAGCCGGCCTTGATCGTGGTCTCGTGGAACGAGAAGCCCACATTGTCGCCGCCGAGGATGATGCGCTTGGAGACCCAGTTGCCCTTGGGGTCGGCGACGTCGCGGTCGGTCCCGGTGATTTCTTCAGTGGTTCGGACGATCATCCGATCACCTCCTTGACTGCATCGGACAGGATGGACAGGCCGCGGTCGAGGTCCTCGCGCGAGATGGTCAGCGGCGGGAGCAGCTTCACCACCTCGTCGGACGGGCCCGACGTCTCGGCCAAGAGTCCCGCGCCGAAGGCCTGCGCGCAGACCTTGCCCGCGGCGGTATGGTCCTCGAACGCGAGTCCGCGCACCATGCCACGCCCCCGGGTGGAGATGCCGTCGTAGCGGTTGCACAGGTCGGTGAAGACCTCGTGGATCCGCTCGCCCTTGGCATGGATGTCGCGGGTCAGCGCGTCGTCGGCCCAGTAGGTCTCGATCGCCTTGGCGGCGGTCACGAAGGCCGGGTTGTTCCCGCGGAAGGTGCCGTTGTGCTCGCCGGGGGTCCACACGTCGAGCTCGGGCTTGAACAGGGTCAGCGCGAACGGCAGCCCGTAGCCGCTGATCGACTTCGACAGGGTGACGATGTCGGGCTTGATGCCGGCTTCCTCGAACGAGAAGAACTCGCCGGTGCGGCCACAGCCCATCTGCACATCGTCGACGATCAGCAGGATGTCGCGACGCTGGCACAGGTCGGAGAGGGCCCGCAGCCACTCGGCACGAGCGACGTTCACGCCGCCCTCGCCCTGGACGGTCTCGACGATCACCGCCGCCGGGCGGTTCAGGCCGCTGCCCGAGTCGTCGAGCACACGCTCGAACCAGGCGAAGTCCTCCATGACGCCGCCGAAGTAGTTGTCGAACGGCATGGGCGTCGCATGGACGAGCGGGATACCAGCGCCGGCACGCTTCATCGAGTTACCGGTCACCGACAGCGATCCGAGCGTCATGCCGTGGAAGGCGTTGGTGAAGCTGATGATCGACTCGCGACCAGTCACCTTGCGCGCCAGCTTGAGTGCCGACTCGACGGCATTGGTACCCGTCGGGCCGGGGAACTGGATCTTGTAGGCGAGTCCGCGCGGCTCGAGGATGTGGCTGGTGAACTTCTCGATGAAGTTCCCCTTGGCGACGGTCGCCATGTCGAGACCGTGGGTGATGCCGTCGGACTCGATGTACTCCAGGAGGGCCTTCTTCAGAACCGGATTGTTGTGGCCGTAGTTCAAGGACCCGGCGCCCGCGAAGAAGTCGAGGTATTCGCGGCCGTCCTGATCGGTGATGTAGGAGCCCTTGGCGGTGGTGAACACAGCCGGCCAGTTACGGCAGTAGCTGCGCACCTCGGATTCGTGGGCGGTGAAGACTGAATCGTCCATGTGGGTGTCGAGAAGTGGCATGTCGTGTGCTTCCTTCTGGTGTGACAACGTGGGGTTCATGTGTCCGGCTCGGGGTCGCGTCATCGCGATCGCCGGGTTCGGCTGAGCCCCACGGGCTGGGGTCGGCCTTTGGTCGGGATGTCATGCGGGACAACCGATTACGGGGTCGGCAGGATGGAAACCTTGCGCGCGTGCCGCATCTGAGGCGTCGGCCCTGTGGTCCAAGACGACGACCGGGATCGCGCCGGACTCAGGGCTCGGGGATCTCCGGCTCGAGCATGTAGAGATCTTCCCGCGCGTGGGAGTCGGGGAATGCGTTCGCCGCGAACAGGTCTCGACGCTCGAAACGAAGTCCGCGGGCCTTGGCCACCGAGGCGAACAAGCGTTGGGACGGGACGTTGTCCGGGCTGATTGTCGTGTGCATGGCGACCATGCCCTGACGGTTGACGCGGTCGAACAGCTCGTGCAGCATTTTCGCCGCGATGCCGTGTCCGCGCACCTCGTCGTCTACGGCGACCTGCCAGACCATCAGGGTGGAGGGGTCGCTCTGCCGCCGGTAGCCGGTGACGAAACCGACTGCGCGGCCATCGACTTCGGCGACGATCGAGGTCGTGGCGAAATCGTGGCACCACAGCACGTAGGCGTAGCTCGAGTTGACGTCGAGAACCTGTGAGTCCGACGCGATTTCCCAGAGGCGGATACCGTCGTCGACCGTGGGAACCCGGTAATCGACGGTGAGGGTTGTTGTCGGGGCCGTTCTTGTTTGGGAAGGGCTCATAACGCAATCGACGTTAACAATGCGTGTCGTAGAAGTCATGTACCTGCGGAAATTGGTCCGCGGAACGCCTACCTTGTCCCTGTTCAGACATGCAATGTGAAGCGGGTCACAAAGACGTGATTCCGGATTGGTTCGGGTGGCTTCCGGGGTTGCAGAATGGCCTCATGACGAGGATCATCGCCGGCCGGCTGGGTGGGCGCCGACTGCGTGTTCCGGGCGAGGGTACCCGGCCCACTTCTGACCGGGTTCGCGAATCGGTGTTCAACATGTTGGCCGCCCGATCCGATCTGGACGGAGTCTGGGTCCTCGACCTGTACGCGGGATCGGGGGCGCTGGGTCTCGAGGCGATCTCGCGTGGTGCTGCAGGGGCGACGTTCGTCGACTTCGGGCGCCGGGCCGCGGTCACGATATCCGCCAACGTGCGGGCCTGTGGGGTGGCCCCGAACGCCACCGTACATACGCGCACGGTGTCGGCCTACCTCGCCGGCGCCGCGGAACGGCGGTTCGGCCTCGTCTTCTCCGATCCGCCGTACGACCTCCAGGCCGACCGGATCACCGCGGACCTGGCGCTGCTGCGGTCACACCTGGACGACGACGCGCTGATCGTCGTCGAACGCTCGACGCGGTCCACCGGCGAGATCTGGCCATCCGAATACGAGGTGGTCGTCGACAAGTCCTATGGCGACACCCGGGTGGAGATTGCCCGCCTGGTCTGACCGGTAAGTTCGGGCCATGACGACGGCAGTGTGTCCCGGTTCCTTCGATCCCTTCACCCTCGGCCACCGATACGTGGTGGAACGCGCTGCGGCGTGTTTCGACGAGGTCGTGATCACCGTGGTGGTCAACCCCAACAAGCGAGGCATGTTCGGTGTGGACGAGCGGATCGAACTCATCGAAGAGGACTGTGCGGACCTGGCGAATGTGCGGGTGGACCGGTGGGAGGGCCTGCTCGTCGACTACCTGCGGCAGGAGTCGATCCACACCATCGTGAAGGGGCTGCGCTCCGCCGTCGACTTCGACTACGAGGTGCCGATGGCCCAGATGAACCGCGAGCTCGCCGATGTGGAGACGATCTTCCTGCTGACCGACCCGCGATTCGCCCATGTCTCGAGCTCGCTGGTGAAGGAGGTGGCGAAGCTGGGGGGAGACGTGACGCCCTTTTTGTCCGCACATGTCCACAAGAGCCTGATGAGCCGGCTGTCCGGCGAGCTCTCGGCCTGACCCTCGGTCGGGCGCGACACACCCCACGCGCTTCACGAGTCACAAGCGCAACATTCGGCACAATAGTCACAGAATCACCAACTGTTGCAACCAGGCAAGCGCCGGATTGGGGTGGCTGTGTACCGGGTATTTGAGGCTCTCGACGAGCTGGTCGCGATCGTCGAAGAGGCGCGGAGTGTGCCGATGACCGCCGGGTGCGTCGTGCCGCGCGGTGACGTGCTGGAACTCCTCGACGACATCAAGGACTCCATCCCCGGCGAGCTCGACGACGCGCAGGATGTCCTCGACCAGCGTGACACGCTGATCGGTGATGCCCGCGAGCACGCCGAGACGACGGTGTCCAAGGCGGATTCGGAGTCCGAGGCGGTCCTCGCGCACGCTCGCGCCGAGGCCGACCGGATCCTCTCCGAGGCGAAGGCGCAGGCCGACCGTATGGTCGACGAGGCGAGCGCGCACTCGAGCTCGCTGGTGGAGGACGCCGCCGAGGAGGCACACCGTCTGCAGACCAGCGCGGCGCGCGAGTTCGAGGCCGTCACCGGTCGGGCGCGGGCCGAGGCGCAGCGCACCATCGACGCCGCCAACAACTCCTACGACAAGTCGGTGGCCGACGGTATCGCCGAGCAGCAGCGCCTCGTCTCCGAGACCGAGGTCGTCGGTGCGGCGAAGTCCGAGGCCGAGCGGATCATCGACGCCGCGCACGCCGAGGCCGACCGCCTGCGCGGTGACTGTGACGTCTACGTGGACGAGAAGCTCGCCCAGTTCGAAGAGATCCTGACCGGCACGCTGCGATCGGTGAACCGGGGTCGGCACCAGCTACGGACCGGCGCCGGCATGCACGACTATGTCGAGTACCCCCGTGGTGTCGACGAGTCCGGGCGTGGCGACGGTGCGCGTTCGCGCGAGTCCCGTGGCGACGATCCCCGCTCGCGCGAGACCTCGGCCCGCCACACCTACGACCGTGACCACGGTTCGCCGCTCGCGGTGTGACACGCTCGTCGACCCGGCTGTCCACTCGCCGCCGGCGTCGGTCGATCATTCCCGGGTGCGAGCGTATGGTGGGCGTTTGTGGCTGATCATGCTGTGACATCAGAGCCGTCGCACGGTCCCGGTTCTACTCCCAGGCGCGAGCCCTTCGTGCTGGATGTGCGTTCGATGGGACGCCGCCCGGGCACGATGTCGGAGGTGCACCGTACTGTCCGGACACCCGAACGGCTGGGCGTCGAGATGGTCGGGATCCCAGCGGATTCCGATGTCGACCTCGACCTCCGTCTGGAGGCGGTGTCCGAGGGAATCCTGGTGACCGGGACGGTGTGCGGTGAAACCGTCGGTCAGTGCTCGCGCTGCCTCGAGCCGATCGACGGCACGGTGACGGTCTTCCTCACCGAGTTGTTCGCCTACCCGGACAGCGCGACCGAGCAGACCACCGACGCCGACGACATCCATCGCATCGCCGACGACCGTATCGACCTCGAACAGTCGATCATCGACGCCGTGGCACTCGAACTGCCGATGTCGCCCCTCTGTTCGTCGGACTGCGAGGGTCTGTGCCAGACCTGCGGGGTGCGTCTGGCCATCGCCGAACCGGGTCACTCCCACGAGGTCATCGACCCGCGCTGGGCCGGACTCGCCGACAAGTTCGCCGACCTCGGGAAGGACGATTCGCCGACGGACGGTGCCGCAAACGACCCCGACCCGGAACGACATCGTGACTGAGGCCGTGCGTGCGGACGGTCCGCGTGCGGCCCTGCTCGACGCGCTGGACACCGACATTCCCGACGACCTGCTGACGCTGGCACTGACCCATCGTTCCTACGCGTATGAACACGGCGGTCTGCCGACCAACGAGCGCCTGGAGTTCCTCGGAGACTCGGTGCTCGGTGTCGTCATCACCCAGCGTCTCTACCTGCGTTATCCCGATCGACCCGAGGGTGAGCTGGCGAAGATCCGGGCCAGCGTCGTCAACATGCATGCGCTCGCCGACGTCGCGCGTGGTCTCGGGGACGAGGGCGGTCTGGGCAAGTACCTGTTCCTCGGCCGCGGCGAGGAGATGACCGGCGGGCGCGACAAGGACTCGATCCTGGCCGATGGTCTGGAGTCGCTGTTCGGCGCGGTCTTCCTCAGTCACGGACTCGAGACCTCGCAGCGTGTCATCCTGCGTCTGTTCGACGAGCGCCTCGAACGTGCCGGCAACCTCGGCGCAGGGCTGGACTGGAAGACGTCGCTGCAGGAGTTGAGTTCGGAGCGCGGGTTCGGTCCGCCGCAGTATCAGATCAGCGCGACCGGTCCCGACCACAACAAGGAGTTCACCGCGACCGCGCTGGTCGCCGGCGAGAGCCTCGGCGAGGGTGTCGGCCGGACCAAGAAGGAAGCGGAGCAGCAGGCCGCCGCACACGCCTGGAAAGTGCTGACCGAGCGCGCGTCAGCGTCGTGAACCCTTCTGTCAGCCGGCTTTTCGCGATCCGCGATGCCTGAACTCCCCGAGGTCGAGACCGTCCGCATCGGTCTCGAGACCCATCTCGTCGGTCGGGTGGTGGCCTCGACCGAGGTCCTTCATCCGCGCGCGGTCCGTCGTCACGCCGGCGGTGAGCCGGATCTGATCGGTCGGCTCGCCGGCAAGCGGGTGACCGGCGTCCGGCGCCGCGGCAAGTACCTGTGGATCGATGTCGCCGACTCCGCCGACCGTGCGGCGCTCGTCGTCCACCTCGGGATGAGCGGCCAGATGCTGATCGCCCGGACCGGAACCCCCGACCACACGCACCTGCGGATCCGCGCGGTCCTCGACGACGAGAACGAACTCCGCTTCGTCGATCAGCGGACCTTCGGGGGTTGGCATCTCGACGACTACACACCCGACGTGTACGCGCCCTCGGGGAGTACGGACACGACCGACCCGTCGCCCGCCGACATCCCGGTCTCGGTGGCGCACATCGCAACCGATCCGTTCGACCCGGCCTTCGATCCCGTCCGCGTGGTGGATCGCATGCGCGCCAAACACTCCGAGATCAAACGGGTCCTGCTGGATCAGACGGTGATCTCCGGCGTCGGCAACATCTACGCCGACGAGGCGCTCTGGCGCGCGCGCCTGCACGGCGCGCGGATCGCCGAGACGATCAGTCGCAAGAAACTGCGCGAACTCATCGATGCCGTCACCGACGTGATGGCGGATGCGCTGAAGGTCGGCGGTACCTCGTTCGACGCGCTCTACGTGAACGTCAACGGACAGTCCGGCTACTTCGAGCGGTCCCTGAACGCCTACGGACGGGCGGGGGAGCCGTGTCGTCGGTGCGGCGCGATCATGCGCCGCGAGCAGTTCATGAACCGTGGCTCGTTCTCGTGTCCGCGATGCCAGCGGCCGCCGAAGGCGAACCCGGGCTGACCGTCCCGGTATTCGCGGCGATGATGCATCGGGAGTATCAGGCCTGGTGTTCGAGGCGGTAGTGCAGGCGAAGCGCGCGGAAACGTCCGACCTTCAGTTCATGATCGGCGCGGAGTACGCCTTCCTCGTCGACATAGACCCGGAAGGATTCCCGTAGCGGCGGCTGCGCCGAATACCACTGGTCGCCGAACCGCACCGACACATAAGCGCCGTCCTCCCCGAATCGCCGAGATCGCGACGCCAAGGTGAGCGTCCGGTCGGCCTCGGCGCGTGGAGCAAGGAAAACGTGGATGTTGCCGAGTTCCAGGGGAAACGCGACGGCGACGTGCGGCTGCGGTTGTCCTGGAAGCGAAGCCGATCGATAGAACCCGCTGTACACAGGGGAATTGTCCAGGCGGAGCCGTCGCAGCCACGCCGCGCCCACTCTGTGTCCTGAGTGGTCGGTGACGACCCGGATCTCGCTGGACATGCCACGGCTGACAGATAGCGGTTCGGTCGGCAGAGCGAGTTGTTCGACGCGCCGCCCGAACAACGCTGCGACCGCCATCCCGCCGGGTGCGAACAGCGGGTTCCACTGCGACCAGACCTCCATCCGCCACGATCCGGTCCGTTCGTAGAAGTCTCGCACCGCGGGGTGCAGCGCTGACGCCCGGAAGTCCGGTCCGTCGAGCACTGCCATGTCTTCGAACAGGCCGGCGGTCGGCGACGGCGGCGCGACCGCACCCTGCTTCTCGTACTGGCGCAGCCAGGCGTCGCCGACCTCGTGCCGGCCATTGTGCGGCGCGCCCAGGAATGCGAACTCAGGCGTCGACATGTCGACCCGCCGGCCGACCGCTCGCCACCACCGACGGCTCAACGGATCCAGCACGTGCATCGTCGGTCGGTGGGTCCTCGTGATTGCGGTTCTGCGACGCATGCGGAAGACCTTAGCCACCAGGCAGACTCACCTCGGCAGACATGCGCCGGGAACAATCGACGTGCCGGGGCTCTTACTATTGGTCGCGATGCCGGCGGCGCCGGCCGACAACATCTTGAGAGGACCCGTCTTCGATGACCACCGAAGCAACTGCCCCCGCGTCCGGGGTTCCCGCCGACCAGGCCCACACCGATCTGTGGGTCGAGCGAACCGGCACGCGCCGGTACACCGGTCGCAGCTCGCGCGGCGCGGAGGTGCTGATTGGCTCGCAGGACGTCGAGGGCGTCTTCACCCCGGGTGAACTTCTCAAGATCGCGCTGGCCGCCTGCACCGGCATGTCGTCGGACCGGCCGCTGGCGCGACGCCTCGGTGACGACTACGACGCGACGATCCGCGTCAGCGGCGACGCCGACCGCGAGAACGAGGTGTACCCGCGCATCGAGGAGATCCTCGAGATCGACCTGTCCGAACTCGAGCCCGACGCCGCGGCCCGGTTGCTCGTCGTCGTCGAACGCGCCATCGACGCGGTGTGCACGGTCGGGCGCACGGTGAAGGCCGGCGCCGAGGTGGATCTGCGGATCGAGACGGAGTGACCGCATGAGCGAGGACGGCACCGACCGCGTCCGGCTCACCGCGCACGTGCACGGGCACGTGCAGGGCGTGGGCTTCCGGTGGTGGACCAGAGCGCGTGCTCTCGAACTAGGGCTCGTCGGTTACGCGTCGAACCGGGCCGACGGCCGGGTGCTGGTCGTTGCCGAGGGGCCACGGGACAAGGCCCTCGCCCTGCTCGACGCGCTCCGGTCGGGAACCACGCCCGGACGGGTGGACCTGGTGGTCGAGCGTGTGGATGAACCGCGCGGGGACCTCGACGGCTTCGTCGAACGGTGAGGAGAGCCGAAACACGTCGCGATGGTGAGTAGTCTGTACCGTCGTGCACCTCAAAAGCCTGACCCTGAAGGGCTTCAAGTCGTTCGCCTCGGCGACGACCCTGCGCTTCGAGCCGGGTATCACGTGCGTCGTCGGTCCCAACGGCTCCGGTAAGTCGAACGTCGTCGACGCCCTGACCTGGGTGATGGGCGAGCAGGGCGCCAAAGCACTGCGCGGCGGGAAGATGCAGGACGTCATCTTCGCCGGCACCTCGGGCCGTCCTCCGCTGGGCCGCGCCGAGGTCACCCTCACCATCGACAACGCCGACGGGGCGCTGCCGATCGAGTACTCCGAGGTGTCCATCACGCGCCGGATGTTCCGCGACGGCGCCGGCGAGTACGAGATCAACGGCAGCTCCTGTCGCCTCATGGACGTGCAGGAGCTGCTGTCGGACTCCGGTATCGGTCGCGAGATGCACGTGATCGTCGGCCAGGGACGGTTGTCGGCGATCCTCGAGTCCCGGCCCGAGGACCGCCGCGCGTTCATCGAAGAGGCGGCCGGGGTCCTCAAACACCGCAAGCGCAAGGAAAAAGCGGTCCGCAAGCTCGACGCGATGCAGGCCAACCTGGCGCGTCTGAACGATCTGACGGCCGAACTCCGTCGTCAGCTCAAACCACTGGGACGCCAGGCCGAGGTCGCCCGCCGGGCCCAGACCGTCCAGGCCGATCTCCGCGACGCCCGGTTGCGCCTGGCCGCCGACGACCTCGTCACCCGCCGCGCCGAGATGGCCGAACACGCCGCCGTCGAGGACGAGGTCCGGCGTCGGCAGGACGAGGTGGCCGCCGAACTCGACCGTGCGAACGCGGAAGTGACCGAACACGAACAGCATCTCGCCGAGATCACGCCCGCCGCGGCCGCGGCCAACCGCGCCTGGTTCCGGTTGTCGGCGCTCGCCGAGCGCGTCGACGCGACCCGCCGGGTGGCCGCCGAACGCAGCCGGTACCTCAGCGAGCCGCCGAGCGAGGCGTCCGGGCCCGACCCGGAGGAGCTCGACGAGCAGGCCCTCGAGGCCGCCGAACTCGAAGCCGAGCTGACCGAGGGTGTCGAGATCGCCGCCGAACAGCTCGAGAGCGCCCGCGAGGTGCTCGGCGAACGCGAGTCGATCGCGGAGGCGGCCGAGGCGGCTCACCTCGCGGCCGTCCGGGCCATCGCCGACCGTCGCGAGGGTCTGGCGCGCCTCGAAGGGCAGGTGGACAACCTGCGGACGCGTTCGGAGTCGGTCGACGCCGAGGCGCACCGCCTCACCGCGGCCATCTCGGCCGCCACCGAACGCGCCGAAGTCGCAGTCACGCAACAGGATTCGGCGGCAAGCGAGCTGGCACAGCTGGAAGCCGCCGAACAGGCGCTCGACGAACACCACGAACGATGCGTGGCCGCGCTGAACCTGTCCAACGAGCGCGTGGCCACCTTGCAGGCCGCGCACCGCGACGCCGAGCACGCCATCGCCTCCTTGTCGGCCCGGGTGGACGCACTCGCCATGGGACTCGAGCGGGGCGACGGCGGCGCATGGCTCCTGGAGAACGCGCCCGACGGCCTGCTCGGACCGATGTCGGAGCTGGTCACGGTCGAAGCGGGTTTCGAGACGGCCATCGCCGGGGCGCTCGGACCCGCCGTGGACGGCATCGTCACCGTGGACGGGATCGCCGCGGTGCGGGCGCTGGCGGCCCTGAAATCGGGCGACGGGGGACGGGCCGCGCTGATCTGCGGCGGACTCACCGGCCCGGACCGATCGAGCGACGTCCCGCTGCCCGACGGGGCGAGGTGGGCGGCCTCGGTGGTCGACACCCGCCCGGAGATCCGCGGTGCGATCGACACCGTCCTGGCCGACACCGTCATCGTCGACGATCCCGCGCAGGGGCTCGAACTCGCCCGCCGTCTCGGCGTGCGCGCGGTGACGCCCGCCGGCGACCGCATCTCGGCGGCGTCGGTCGAGGGCGGTTCGTCACGCCGCCCCTCCACGCTGGAGGTCCAGTCGGCGATCGATGCGGCGACCGCCGAACTCGCCTCGACCCGCAGGCGCGTCGAAGAACTCAAGGCGGCGCTCGCCGGTGCGCTCACCGAGCAGCACGATCGGCGGGAGGCGGCCGAGGAGGCGCTCGCGGCGCTGCACGAGTCCGACGCCGGCGTCGGCGCCGCTTATGAGCAGATGGCCCGGCTGGGCCAGGAGATCAGAGCCTCGCGTGCCGAGGCCGACAAGCTGACCCGACAGCGGAATCTGCTCGAGAAGGGCCGCGAGGAAACCCTCGAGAACCTGCAGGAACTCACCGAGCGATTGCGTCTCGCCCGCGATGAGTCCGAGGTGGGGACCGAGATGTCCGCCGACGACACCGACCGCGCGAACGCCGCGACCGCCGTCGGCGTGGCACGCAGCGCCGAGATGGAGGCGCGCCTGACCCTGCGGACAGCCGAGGAACGCCTGGCGTCGGTCCGGGGCAAGGCGGACTCGCTGCGGCGGGCCGCACAGCGCGAGCGCGAGGCACGCGAGCGGGCTCGTCGGCAGGACGAGATCCGACGGCAGGCCGCCGGGGTCGCGGCTACCGTCGAACGCGCCGGTGCCCAGGTCAGTGAGCGTCTCGCCGCGGCGGTGGCCTCGGCGCAGGCCGGGCGCGACGAACTCGAGGAGATCCGGACCGCCCGCACCGCGACCCTCGACGCGCTCCGGGTGCGGGCTGGCGAACTGACGACCACGCTCAATTCGCTGCGCGACACCGTCCACCGCGACGAGGTGGCGCGGGCCCAGGTCGCGCTGCGGATCGAACAGCTCGAGGAACAGGTCCTCGAGACCTTCGCGATGGCGCCCGACGATCTGATCGCCGAGTACGGCCCCGACGTGCCGATGCCCCCATCGGCGCTGGAGATGGCCGAGTACGAGCAGGCCCGGGAACGCGGCGAGCAGGTCGTCGCACCGGCCCCGATGCCCTACAACCGGGCGACGCAGGAGGCCCGCGCCAAGAAGGCACAGAAGGATCTCAACACGCTCGGCAAGGTGAACCCGCTGGCGCTCGAGGAGTTCGCCGCTCTCGAAGAGCGGTACAACTTCCTGTCGTCGCAGCTCGAGGACGTCAAGGCGGCCCGCAAGGACCTCCTCGACGTCGTGGAAGAGGTCGACGCCCGGATTCTGCAGGTGTTCACCGAGGCGTACGCCGACGTGGAACGCGAGTTCGGCCAGGTCTTCCAGACCTTGTTCCCCGGCGGCGAGGGCCGGCTCGTCCTGACCGAACCCGGCGACATGCTCACGACGGGCATCGAGGTCGAGGCCCGCCCGCCCGGTAAGAAGGTCAAGAGGCTCTCGCTGCTCTCGGGCGGGGAGAAGTCCCTGACGGCGGTCGCGATGCTGGTGGCGATCTTCCGCGCGCGCCCGTCGCCGTTTTACGTCATGGACGAGGTCGAGGCCGCGCTCGACGACACCAACCTGCGGCGACTGATCACGTTGTTCGCCCAACTGCGGGAGAAGTCCCAGCTCATCGTCATCACCCACCAGAAGCCCACGATGGAGGTCGCGGATGCGCTCTACGGAGTCAGCATGCGCGGCGACGGCATCACGACGGTCATCTCGCAACGCATGCGCGGAGTGAACATGCCCGTCGGTCAACAGGAGGACACCAGCCAGTGAACACCGGAATCATCATCGGCATCGTCGTCGCGGTGCTCGTCGTGATCGCGCTGATCGTGCTCGGGCTGGTGCTGTCGCGCCGCCGGCGCATCTCGCTGACCGACGAGCGGCAACCGGAGATCGTCGACGGGACGACCCGCCAGGTCGACCGGTCCGGGGGCTACCAGGCCGGATCGGGGTTCAGCTTCAGTCGCGGGGAGGCCGCGGGTGACACCGCCCTCGCGGAACCGCCGCGACGGAGGCCGGAACCCCCGGCTCCGGAGTCTGCGACGCCGGCACCCGAGGTGATCCGGCCGCCCGGAGAGCGCACCGATGTCGACGGTCAGCCGGGCGTCGGTGACGACTCCGCGGTGCCGCGGGATTCGATCCGGCGCGGCGTCACCGAGGTGTCGCTGCCCGAGCCGGACACCACCGAACCCGAGACCGCAGAACCTGCCACCGCCCGCCCCGAAACCGTCGAGCCGGAAACCGTCGAGCCCGAGACGGCGGAGCCCGACGTCGCCGAGCCCGCGTCCGCCACTGCCGCACCCGCGCAACCCGAGGTCGCCGAGCCCGAGGTCGCCGAACCCGAACCGGCCACCGCCGAGCCGGCAACGACCGAGCCCGGGACCCGGGTACCCGACGATGTCGCGGAGGCGACCACCGCGCCGCCGCTGGACGAGATCGCGCCGACGGCGGGCCGGATCGGTCGGCTGCGCGGCCGGCTGTCCCGGTCACAGGGCGCGATCGGCAAGGGTGTGCTGGGCCTGCTGGGCGCCGGCGATCTCGACGAGGACAGCTGGGAGGAGATCGAGGACACGCTGGTGATGGCCGATCTCGGTGCGTCCACGACGGCCACCGTCGTCGAGACGCTGCGCACCGAGCTCGCGGCCAACCCGGTCCGCACCGCGGGTGAGGCCCGGGCGTTGCTCAAGCGGGTCCTGGTCGAGCAGCTCGACCCGACGCTCGACCGGTCGATCCGGGCGCTGCCACACGCGGGCCGTCCCGCCGTCGTCCTCGTCGTCGGCGTCAACGGCACCGGCAAGACCACCACGACCGGCAAGCTGGCACGCGTCCTGGTCGCCGACGGGCGTCGTGTCCTGCTCGGCGCGGCGGACACGTTCCGCGCGGCTGCCGCCGACCAGCTGCAGACGTGGGGCGAGCGGGTCGGCGCCGAGATCGTGCGCGGCAAGGAACAGGCTGATCCCGCCGCCGTCGCATTCGACGCCGTCGACCGGGGCATCGAGAGCGGCGTCGACGTGGTCATGATCGACACCGCCGGCCGGCTGCACACCAAGACCGGCCTGATGGACGAGCTGGGCAAGGTCAAGCGCGTCGTGGAGAAGAAGGCGCCGGTCGACGAGGTGCTGCTGGTGCTCGACGCGACCGTCGGACAGAACGGACTGATGCAGGCCCGGGTGTTCGCCGAGGTCGTCAACATCACCGGCGTGGTGCTGACCAAGCTGGACGGCACCGCCAAGGGCGGCATCGTGTTCCACGTCCAGAAGGAACTCGGCGTGCCGGTCAAGCTCGTCGGACTGGGGGAGGGCGCGGACGACCTCGCGCCCTTCGAACCGGACGCATTCGTCGACGCCCTCCTCTGACGCCGGCGGACGCTGCCGTGAAGTCGGGATCTGTGATCGGAAATGTCGGGTCAGACATCGGCCGCGGAGTCTGAGAGACAGCTCGGAGCCGAACTGGGATGTTACATGGGCGAAATACAAACCGCCCAGGGGGTTACGCGCCCGAAACGTCAGGGCACCACGGCCGAAACCGACTGCCGACAATCTCTTTGGAGGCGCCGAGCCGTCGGCGCATCCTGAGGAGGTTTCGTAGTGGAGTTGGCTCAGTTGCCAAACGAATCGTTTGGCCCGATCGACACGGGTAACACGGCATTCATGCTCGTGTCGGCCGCGCTCGTGTTGCTGATGACCCCAGGCCTCGCGTTCTTCTACGGGGGGTTGGCGCGAGGCAAGTCCGTCCTGAACATGATGATGATGTCCTTCGGAGCACTCGCGTCGATCAGCGTCGTGTACGTGCTGTGGGGCTTCTCGATGTCGTTCAGCGACGGGATCACCGGCAGCAGCGACATCGGCGGCATCTTCGCGAACCCGTTCGCGCTCTTCGGGTCCGACCAGCTGATGAGCACCATCGGCGAGGGCGACACCGAGATGTACGTCACCGGCGGCCTGAGCATCCCGGCGATCGTCTTCATGGGATTCCAGCTGACCTTCGCGGTCATCACCGTCGCCCTCATCAGCGGTGCGCTCGCCGAACGCGTCAAGTTCTCCACCTGGATGGTCTTCACCGTCCTGTGGGCGACGATCGTGTACTTCCCGCTGTCCCACATGGTCTGGGGCGGGCTCGTCGGTGGCGGCGGCCTGCTCGGCGGCGGTGAGGACGGTCTGGCGGCCAAGATGTTCGGCACCACCGACGGCGAGGCCAACGTCGCGCCGATCGACTTCGCCGGCGGCACGGTCGTGCACATCAACGCCGGTATCGCGGCGCTGGTCCTGGTCCTCATCATCGGCAAGCGCGTCGGCTTCGGGCGCACCGCCTACCGTCCGCACAACATCCCGTTCGTGATGCTGGGCGCAGCACTCCTCTGGTTCGGCTGGTTCGGGTTCAACGTCGGTTCCGAGCTGGGCGCCGATCTGCTCGCCGGTCAGGTGTGGGTCAACACCACCGCTGCCACCGCCGCGGCGATCCTCGGCTGGCTCGCGGTGGAACTCATCCGCGACAAGCACGCCACCAGCGTCGGCGCCGCCTCGGGTGTGGTCGCCGGTCTGGTCGCCATCACCCCCGCGTGTGGTTCGCTGACCCCGGTCGGCTCGCTCATCCTCGGTGTCATCGCGGGTGCTCTCGCCGCCGTCGCGATCGGCCTGAAGAACAAGTTCGGCTACGACGACTCGCTCGACGTCGTCGGTGTCCACCTCGTCGCCGGCCTCTGGGGCACGGTGGCCATCGGCCTGATCGGCGAGGACGTGGGCCTCTTCTGGGGTGGCGATTACAAGCAGCTGGTGGTCCAGGTCGTGATCGCCTTGTTCGCGCTCGTGTTCACCGGTGTTCTCACCGCGATCATCGCCCTGGTGCTCAAGCCGCTGGGTTGGCGAGTCAGCGACGAGGACGAGAAGAGCGGCATCGACGAGGCAGAACACGCCGAGACGGCCTATGAGCTGGCATGACGCTCGAAGCCATTCGCTACTACGCTGAATCCTGTGGAGAGGGATAACTAATGAAGCTGATCACTGCAATCGTCAAGCCGTTCACGCTCGAGGATGTCAAAGCCGGGTTGGAGCAGGCCGGCATCCTGGGCATGACCGTGAGTGAGGTCCAGGGCTACGGCCGCCAGAAGGGTCACACCGAGGTCTATCGCGGCGCCGAGTACTCGGTCGACTTCGTACCCAAGGTCCGCGTCGAGGTCGTGGTGGACGACGCTGCCGTGGACAAGGTCGTCGACGTGATCGTCGAGGCCGCCCGGACCGGCAAGATCGGTGACGGCAAGGTGTGGGTCTCGCCGGTCGAGTCCGTGGTTCGCGTCCGAACCGGCGAGCGCGGTGGCGACGCACTGTAGCGAGCCCGCCGAGGCGTCGACGAAATCCCGGTGAACGGCCCCGTGCCCGACGACCAGTCGGGCGCGGGGCCGTCGGAGTTCCACACCTCTTGTTCCCTTCTCTCCCACACACTTTGGAGGCAGTCGTAAGCGCCGCAGACCTGGCCAAGACCCGACGGCAACTCACCGAATCCGGCCGATCGGGAAAACTCGACGCACCGGCACTGCGCCAGGTGCTCGTCGACCTGCACGAATTCTGGCTGACCAGCAAGGGCGCCGAACTCGGCATCAAGCCGCACAGCGGGTTCGCGATCGTCGCCGTGGGCGGACTCGGTCGCGGTGAGATGCTCCCGTATTCCGACCTCGATCTGATCCTGCTGCACGACGACATGCCCGCCGAGCGGGTGTCCGAGGTCGCTGACGGACTCTGGTACCCGTTGTGGGACGCCAACATCCCGCTCGACCACAGTGTGCGGACGGTGCCGCAGGCCTTGCAGGTCGCCGGCGACGACGTCACCGCGGCCCTCGGCCTCCTCGAGGCGCGCCACATAGCCGGCGACGAGGATCTGTCCACGTTGCTGATCGGCGGGGTCCGCCAGCAGTGGCGCAACGACATCCGCAATCGGTTCCCCGAGGTGGTCACGCACGCGCAGGACCGCTGGCGGCGAGCCGGCGACATCGCACATCGCGCCGAACCCGACCTCAAGAGCGGCCGGGGAGGTCTGCGTGACGTCCAGCTCCTGGGGGCGCTGGCGATCGCCCAGCTCACCAGCGGGATGGCGAGCTTACGACCCGATTCGCCCGGTGCCGGACCGCAGGTCGCCTACACGCGGCTCCTCGACATCCGTACCGAACTGCACCGCATCGCCGGGCGTCCCCGCGAGCACGTGCAGGCCCAGGACGCCGACGAGATCGGGGCGGCCCTCCGGATCGGGGACCGGTTCGATCTCGCCCGCGTCATCAGCGACTCGGCCCGCACCATCAGCTACTCCATCGACGCCGGCCTGCGGACCGCGGGCAACGCCCTGCCGCGTCGCGGTCTGGCCAAGCTGCGGCGTTCGCCGCTGCGCCGCCCGCTCGACGAGGGCGTCGTCGAGCACAGCGGGGAGATCGTGTTGGCGCGCAACGCGATTCCGAGCAAAGACCCGGGACTCATCCTGCGGGTGGCCGCCGCGTCGGCCCGAACCGGCCTGCCGATCAGCGCGTCGACGCTGAGCCGGCTGGCCGATTACGCGCCGGAACTGCGTGAGCCGTGGCCGGCCGAGGCGCTCAGCGACCTGCTGGTCCTGCTCAGTTCGGGACATCACATGGTCGACCCGATCGAGGCACTCGACCGCACCGGCCTGTGGGGCCGGCTCCTGCCGGAATGGGGTGCGGTGCGCGACCTCCCGCCGCGCGATGCCATCCACACCTGGACCGTCGACCGGCATCTCGTGGAGACCGCGGCGTACGCGAGTGCGATGACCACCCGGGTGTCCCGGCCCGACCTGCTCGTCCTCGGTGCGTTGATCCACGACCTCGGCAAGGGCCGGGGTGCCGACCACAGCATCGTCGGCGCCGATCTGGCGGTTCAGGTCGGCAACCGGTTCGGGCTCTGGCCGCAGGATGTGGCGATCCTCTCCGACATGGTGCGGCACCACCTGCTGCTGCCGCAGGTCGCCACCCGCCGGGACCTCGACGACCCGGCCACCGCCGAGTCGGTCGCCGACACCCTGGGACACAACCGGGTGCTGTTGGAACTGCTTGCCGCACTTGCCGAAGCGGATTCGCTGGCCACCGGCCCGGGGGTGTGGGGGGAGTGGAAGGCCTCGCTCATCCACGACCTCGTCCGCCGGTCGATGCGACTCATCGACGGCGAAGAGCCGAGCGCGCCCGAGCCGCTGACGGCCGAGGACCTGGCCACGGCGGCGGAAGGGGACTACGCGGTCCGGCTCGTCCGGGCCGACGGGCAACACACGTACCGCGTCACCATGGTGGCGCCTGATCAACCCGGCCTGCTGTCGAAGATGGCCGGGGTCCTCGCCCTGGGCGGGTTGCGGTCCCACTCGGCGTGTGCCCAGAGCGCCGACGGGAAGGCGATCAACTCGTTCCTTGTCGTCCCGATGTTCGGCAGTCCGCCCGATGCCGGCCTGTTGCGCCAGCAGCTGATCGCGGCCGTCGACGGCAAGATCGATGTACTCGCGCGGCTCGACGCGCGCGAGCGGGACTCGCCGATTCCGACGATCGGCACCGTCACCACGATTCCCGGCACCGTGGTGACCATCGGCGCCAGCGCCGGGAGCACCGATCCCGAGGTCGACGGGGCCGGGCATCCGAAGAACGCGGTACCCGCGCTCTTCGCCGTGGCGCCACCGCGGGTGACGTGGCTGGACGCCCCGGTGGGTGAGGCGGTGCTGGAGGTCCGCTCGGACGACAGGATCGGCCTGCTCAGCCGGGTCAGTGCGGTCCTGGAACGCCACGGCGCCGACATCCGATGGGCCAAGGTGGCGACCCTGGGCGCCACCGGGGTCGACATCTTCGGCCTGCGGCTGGCGACCGACACCGAGGACGCACGGGCAAAGCTGGCCGAGGCCGTCGTCGCGGTCTGCCCGCCGCCGCAGCCGGCGCGCGAGGAGGACGGCGACGGACCGCAGTCCTATGGCGGAACGGGACGGTCCGGAGTGCCGATCTCCTAGATGTTCCGTCCCGGGACCCGCATGGAAGGATGGGACCCATGTTCGATTCCCTCTCCGACCGGTTAACCGGTGCTCTGAAGGATCTGCGTGGCAAGGGGCGGCTGTCCGACGCCGACATCGACCGCACCTGCCGCGAGATCCGGCTCGCCCTGCTCGAGGCGGACGTCTCGCTCGCGGTGGTCCGGTCCTTCATCGCCCGGATCAAGGAGCGCGCCAAGGGTGCCGAGGTCTCCGCGGCACTCAACCCGGCGCAGACGGTCGTCAAGATCGTCAACGAGGAACTCATCGGAATCCTCGGCGGGGAGACCCGGCGGGTGCGGTTCGCCAAGAACCCCCCGACCGTCATCATGTTGGCCGGTCTCCAGGGTGCCGGTAAGACGACACTCGCCGGAAAGCTGGGCAACTGGCTCAAGCAGCAGGGTCATACGCCGCTGCTCGTCGCCTGTGACCTGCAGCGTCCGGGCGCGGTCTCCCAGCTGCAGATCGTCGGCGAGCGCGCCGGCGTGCCGGTCTTCGCGCCGCATCCGGGCACGAGCGTCGGCGGCGAGGGTGTGCTCGGTGTGACCTCGGGCGATCCGGTCTCGGTCGCGCAGGCCGGTGTCGACGAGGCGCGGAGCAAGCACTACGACGTGGTGGTCATCGACACCGCCGGCCGGCTCGGCATCGACGCCGAACTGATGAAGCAGGCCTCCGACATCCGCAACGCCACCTCGCCCGACGAGGTGCTGTTCGTCGTCGACGCGATGATCGGTCAGGACGCCGTCACCACCGCCGAGGCCTTCCAGGAGGGTGTGGGCTTCACCGGCGTCGTGCTGACCAAGCTCGACGGCGATGCGCGCGGCGGTGCGGCGTTGTCGGTACGCGAGGTGACCGGCCAACCGATCATGTTCGCGTCCTCGGGCGAGAAGCTCGAGGACTTCGACGTCTTCCATCCCGACCGCATGGCCAGCCGCATCCTCGGCATGGGCGACGTGTTGTCGCTCATCGAGCAGGCCGAACAGCACTGGGATGCGCAGCAGGCCGAGGCCGCGGCCGCCAAGATCACCCAGGGCGAGCTGACCCTCGAGGACTTCCTCGAGCAGATGCTGATGATCCGCAAGATGGGTCCCATCGGCAACATCCTGGGGATGCTGCCCGGCGCCGGCCAGATGAAGGACGTGCTGTCGCAGGTCGACGACAAGCAGCTCGACCGCGTGCAGGCGATCATCCGCGGCATGACCCCCGCCGAGCGCGACAACCCGAAGATCATCAACGCCTCTCGCCGCATCCGGATCGCCAACGGGTCGGGTGTGACCGTCAGCGAGGTCAACCAGCTCGTCGACCGGTTCTTCGAGGCCCGCAAGATGATGGCGCAGATGTCGGGTCGCATGGGCATGGGTGCGATGAACCGCAAGTCCAACCGCAAGGGCAAGAAGGGCAAGAAGGGCAAGAGCCGCGGCCCCACCCCGCCGAAGGCGGCGCGCGGCGGCTTCCCTGGTATGCCCGGAGGCATGCCGGCCGGGTTCCCGGACCTGTCGAACATGCCGGCCGGTCTCGATCAGCTGCCCCCGGGTCTCGAGGGCATCGACGTGTCGCAGTTCCAGCAGCCCAAGAAGAAATGACGGTGGGTGGCCCGGAACAGGGTGCCATGGCCCGCCACTACCGGGGCACCGATCCGCTCACGTCCGAACCGGTCGAGTTCTGGGTGTCCGACGACACCATCAGCCTCACCGCGGTTCCCGACGCCGAGACGGCCGTCGACGGCGGCTGGATCCTGCCGGGCCTCGTCGATGCCCACAACCACGTGGGGATCGCGCCGGGCCTCGGGGTCGACATCGAGCAGGCCCGTGGCTACGCCTACGCCGACGCGCGCACCGGCACCCTGCTGATCCGCGAGGTCGGGTCGCCGCTCGACACCCACCCGCTCGACGACGATCCGGCGTGCCCACGGTTGATCCGCTCCGGCAAACACATCGCCCGGCCCAAGCGGTACCTGCGCGACTACGGCGTCGACCTCGACGATCCGGACGAACTGGCGGCCGAGGTGGCCCGGCAGGCGCAGGCAGGCGACGGCTGGGTGAAGATCGTCGGGGACTGGATCGATCGCGAGGTCGGGGACCTGGCCCCGCTGTGGACCCGCGCGCAGATCGAGTCGGCGGTGGCGGTGGCCCACGAGCACGGCGCGCGAATCACCGCCCATGTCTTCGGAACCGATGCTCTCGTCGACCTGATCGGGGCCGGTGTCGATTGCATCGAGCACGGCACCGGGCTGACTCCCGATCTCGTCGACCAGCTCGTCGACCGCTCGATCGCGTTGGTGCCCACAATGATCCAGGTCGAGAACTTTCCCGGGATCGCCGACGGCGCCGAACGCTTCCCGACCTACGCCGCCCACATGCGCGCCCTGCATGCGGGCGCCCCGGCGGTGTTCGCCGCCGCGCGTGAGGCCGGCGTCGCGATCTTCGCCGGGACCGACGCGGGCGGATTCGTCGAGCACGGACGCATCGTCGACGAGATCGAGGCGCTCTCGGACGTGGGCCTGGGCCCGGCGGGTGCGATCGCGGCGGCGTCGACGAATGCGCGTGCCTGGCTGAGCGCCGACCTCCTGGAGGACGGTCACCGCGCGGACTTCGTCGTGTACGCGGACAACCCGTGCGACGACCTGGGCACGTTGCGACACCCGGTAGCAGTGGTGTCTTCTGGTCGCCACCTCGTGTGAGCAAAGCCACACGGTAGTGGCTGGTTGCCTTTCTTACCGCCGCGTAACGTAGCAACGGCGTTGCAACGGTTCGGCCAGGACGAACCGGATCAGTCCACCTCGGATCCGCGGCCCGGATCCGAGAGCGCGGGCCCGTCGGAGCCGGGGGTCGAGGGAGGCTCCGGCGGTGTCGCGCATCAGGCGGATGAGCCGACACCGACAGAGTGACGGAAGTGACGTTCGGCATGTGGTCGTCCTCGCGGGTGGGTGACCACATGCCGGTCCATCGGCTGTTCCCTGTGCAGGCCGATCACCGGATTCGGTACTCACCGCCCGGTCTGGCACAATGATTCGCTGGTTCGTCGGATCCGGTCACGGCCGCCCGACGGTCACACCACTACAGACGCAAAACCGGGTCCGCCTGTCCGGGCGGATTGCTGAATTGCGCAGTGACCACACGAAAGAGAAGTAGACATGGCTGTCAAGATCAAGCTCACGCGGCTCGGCAAGATCCGCAACCCGCAGTACCGCATCGTCGTCGCCGACGCCCGCACCCGCCGCAACGGCCGGGTCATCGAGACCATCGGCAAGTACCACCCCAAGGAAGAGCCCTCGCTGATCGAGGTCGACTCCGAGCGCGCGCAGTACTGGCTGGGAGTCGGTGCGCAGCCGACCGAGCCCGTGGCCGCGATCCTCAAGGTGACCGGTGACTGGCAGAAGTTCAAGGGCCTGCCGGGCGCCGAGGGCACCCTGAAGACCGCCGAGCCCAAGCCGTCGAAGCTCGACCTGTTCAACGCCGCGCTCGCCGCCGCCGACAACGAGCCGGTCGCCGCCGCGACCACCCCCAAGAAGAAGGCCGCCAAGAAGGACGACGAGGCTGCCGAGGCTCCCGCCGCCGAGGGTGACGCGTGAGCGCAGTCGTCGCCGACGCGGTCGAGCACCTGGTCCGCGGAATCGTCTCCAACCCCGATGACGTCCGGGTCGACCTCGTCACCGGCCGTCGCGGCCGGCTCGTCGAGGTCCACGTGAACCCCGACGACCTCGGCAAGGTGATCGGTCGCAACGGTCGTACCGCCACCGCGCTGCGCACCCTGGTCTCCGGGATCGGCGGCCGCGGGATGCGTGTCGACATCGTCGACACCGACCGCTGACCGAGAACCCGAACACCGAGCGCATCGTGGATCTCGTCGTAGGCCGTGTGGTCAAGTCACACGGAATCCGTGGTGAGGTCGTCGTGGACGTCCGCACCGACGAGCCCGAGATGCGTTTCGCCCCGAACTCGGTGCTGCGTGGCCGTCTGCCGCGCGGTGCCGGGGAACGGGACTTCACCGTCACAGCCGCCCGGGATCATTCCGGGCGGCTGTTGGTGTCCCTGGCCGGCATCGCGGACCGGGATTCCGCCGACGCCCTGCGCGGCACCCTGTTCCTCATCGACAGTTCGCAGGTGGAGCCCTCCGACGACCCGGACGAATTCTACGACCACGAACTCGAGGGCGTGCCCGTACAACTCACCGACGGCTCCGCGGTCGGCGTCGTCGAATCGGTCCTGCATCTGCCCGGCGGCGAGTTGCTGTCGGTACGCACCACCGACGACCGTGAGGTGCTCGTGCCGTTCGTGCGCGAGATCGTGCCGAGTGTCGGTCGCGAGCTGATCGTGATCGACCCCCCGGAGGGGCTGCTGGATCCGGATTCGCTCGACGAGGCGCCGTGATGCGCCTCGACGTCGTGTCGATCTTCCCCGAGTACCTCGATCCGCTCCGAGTTGCCTTGCTGGGCAAGGCGATCGACGCCGGACGGATCACCGTGGCGGTCCACGACCTACGCAACTGGGCGCACGACGTCCATCGCAGCGTGGACGACTCGCCGTACGGCGGCGGGCCCGGCATGGTGATGAAACCCGACGTCTGGGGGCCGTGCCTGGACGAGGTGTGCCCCGACGACGCGCTGCTGATCGTGCCGACCCCTGCCGGTGTGCCGTTCACCCAGGAGACCGCGCGTCGCTGGAGCACCGAGCAGCATCTGGTGTTCGCCTGCGGCCGGTATGAGGGTATCGACCAGCGTGTGTTCGACGACGCGGCCCGACGGGTGCGCGTCGAAGAGGTCTCCCTCGGCGACTTCGTCCTCATCGGGGGAGAGGTCGCGGTCATGGCCATGATCGAGGCGACCGTCCGGCTGCTCGACGGCGTACTCGGCAATCCCCGCTCGCATCAGGAGGATTCGTTCTCCGACGGGCTGCTCGAAGGTCCGAGTTACACGCGGCCGGTGTCGTGGCGCGGTCTGGACGTCCCGCCCGTACTCCTCAGTGGCGACCATGCGAAGGTGGCACGCTGGCGTACCGAACAGGCCCTCGAGCGGACGCGCGCGCGCCGGCCTGATCTCCTCCCGGACCCTGTGGACTCCTCCGCGGACCATCCGGGCGATACCGACTAGGATGCGGCAGAGGTTCGACTCGGACGGGGGTCCAGCAGACGATGCAGGGGTATTCGGCCATGGTCGAGGAACTCGACCGGCAACGCACCGAACTCGAACGGGTCCGGAAGTCGTTGTCGCAGCTGACCTCCCGGGCGACCAGTCACGACCGGCTCGTCGCGGTGACGGTCGACGCGCGCGGCCGTGCGGTGGACATCATGATCGAACCCTCCGCATTGCGTCGATACCGCGCGGATCAACTGTCCGCCCTGCTGACCACGCTGATCGCCGAGGCGGACACCGCGCTGCGCACCAGATCCGCCGACATCCTTTCCGGCGCACCGGATCTGCCGATCGACTACGCCGACGCCCGCCTCGACAGTGTGGTCGCCGATGACCGACCCTGACCTCTCGCCGGCGGCCGACGCCGGTCCCCGGGTCGCCGCCGACCCCGGTGCCGCCGCTGTCGTGGCGACGCGACTGCAGGCCGCGGCGGCGGAACTCACGGCGATACAGACCGAGCTCGCCGCGCTGCTCATCGACGTCGACATGGCAGTAGGCACCGGGAACTCGGCGGGTGCGTTCCGGACGGGGTTCTCGCCGGCGGCCGCGGCGTCGACGGATCGTCTGCACGACGTCGAGAACCGTCTCGGACAACACCGCCGCGCCCTCGTCGCCGGCATCGACGACCTCCTCGACCGAGATGCCGAGGCCTCGGCGCGTATCGGCCGGGCCGACGCATGACGGCGCGTGGCGAGGCCGAGCGGATCGCCGAGGAACTGGCCCCGGGGGTGTGGCCGACCGCCGACGCGGCGGCACTGAGCGACTCGGCCCAGCGCGTGCGGGCACTCGCCGAGAGGGTGGCCGGCCTCGCCGAGGCGGTGGCGTCGGTGACCGACTCGTACGCGACGGGGGACTCGACCGCGGGCCGGTTCCACGATGCCGTCGTCGACGGGCTCGGACAGATCGCCGGTGCCGATCTGCCCGGAGCGGCGGAACGGCTGCGCGCGCTCGGGACGTCGCTGGACGCGTATGCCCGGACGGTGATCGACACGCAGCAGCAGATGTCGGTGGTCGCACTGATCGCCGACCGCGATATCCGGCGTGCCGAGGTGAACGCCGCGATCGGTGACGACACGTGGCGGGTCGAGGCCGCGAGCACCGGCCGGATGGCCCTCACCGCGGCGGGGGACGATCACACCGAACGGTCGGGTGAGGCAGGGCAGAGCGCCGCTGCACCCGCGGCGACGAGCGGGATGATGCCGATGATGCCGCTCGGGGCACTGGGTGCGGCGGGTGCGATGGCCGCCGGTCTCGGGGGTCTGGCCGGCGCGCGGGCTCGCGCCGACCGCGACGGGATCGGCGCGAACGACCTGACCTGGTTGCGGGGGCGAGCCGAGCGACTCCAGACCATGGTCCCGGCATCGATCGCCGGTTGGTTCCGGACCGCAGTGGGTGTCGGGACCGGTCCGCGGGGAGCCCGGGTGGTCGTCGTCGGGACCAACGACCCGCAGCCCTATCAGCGGGCGGGGGTGGAACTCGCCGACGACGAGGCACTCACCGCCAACGGCCGGGCGCCCGAACTCGCGATCCTCGACCACATGGTGCATGCCGGTGTGACGCCGAGAGCGATCGCCGCGGCGACGCCGATGGAGCCCGCCACCATCTCGGCATTGCAGGCCGACGACGTCGTGATCGTGGCGCCACGGACGTAGCGGCTCCGCGATTTCGTCGGCCCGGGGTGTCTCTGGCACAATAGTCGGGTTGCCTGCCGACGATGCCCCGTGTCCGGGGCTGTCTCTCCGAGACCGCCGGCTGCGACGCCAACGACTCGGAGCACGAACCGGTCGAGCCCACGGGCCGCCAGGTTCCTCTGCTCAACGTTCTCCGCCAGACAAGGACCACGACACATGAACACGCTCGACTTCCTCGACAAGCAGTCCCTCCGCGACGACGTGCCGGACTTCGGCCCCGGTGACACCCTCGACGTCCACGTCAAGGTCATCGAGGGCAGCAAGGAGCGCGTGCAGGTGTTCAAGGGCGTCGTCATCCGTCGTCAGGGCGGCGGCGTGCGTGAGACCTTCACCGTCCGCAAGGTGTCCTTCGGCGTCGGCGTCGAGCGCACCTTCCCGGTGCACAGCCCGAACATCGCCAAGATCGACGTCCTCACCCGCGGTGACGTCCGTCGCGCCAAGCTCTACTACCTGCGCGATCTGCGCGGCAAGGCAGCCAAGATCAAGGAAAAGCGCTGACGCGTCTAACCTGACGAGGTGGCCGACACACAGCGACCCCACGATGCCCCCGACGACGACCGCGCCGACGACGCCAAGCGTCCGTGGAGGTTGAAGACCGACCCGGCCGAATCCGATGCCGACGAGCGCGGCAAGCGCAAGTCCGGCTCGAGTTCGCTCCTGCGCGAAGTCGTCATCATCGTGGGGTGCGTCCTTCTCCTCACCTGGGTGCTGCAGACCTTCATCGGTCGGCAGTATGTCATCCCGTCGGAGTCGATGGAGTCCACCCTCATCGGGTGCGACGGCTGCACCAACGACCGCATCGTGATCGACAAGCTCACGTACCGGTTCGGTGATCCGCAACCCGGCGACGTCGTCGTCTTCAAAGGCCCGTCGGAATCGTGGAACGGCGCCTGGGTGTCGCCCCGATCGACGAACCCGGTGATGCACAAGGCGCAGGATGCGCTGTCGTGGTTCGGGTTCGCGCCGCCGGACGAGAACAACCTCGTCAAGCGGGTCATCGCGACCGGCGGTCAGACGGTGGAATGTCGCAACGACGAGGGCGTCGGCGTGAAGGTCAACGGTCGCCCGTTGCGCGAGCCCTACATCGACATGAAGCTCCAAGAGGAGACGGTCGCGTCGTTCGGGCCCGGTGTCGCCGGGCCGGGCGACCAGGTACCTCCGTGTCTCGGGCCGGATTTCGGTCCGATCACCGTGCCCGAGGGCAACGTGTGGGTCATGGGTGACAATCGACTGAACTCGCAGGACTCGCGCTACCACGTCGAGGACCAGTACCAGGGCACCGTCCCGGTCAGCGACATCCGCGGCAAGGTCCGGTTCATCATCTACCCCTTCTCGCGGATCGGTGGTGTCGGTTCGTTCAATCCGCAGCAGGGGTGAGACAGCTGTGACGACTCGATGGCCACCCCGCTCACCCGTCCGCCGTGCCGCGGGCCTGCGGACGTTCGAATTCGCCCTGCACCGGCAGGGTCTGGGGCCCGTGGCGGGGGTCGACGAAGCCGGCCGCGGAGCGTGCGCGGGCCCGCTGGTCGTGGCGGCCTGCGTCTTGAAGCCGACGCAGCTCGTCTCCCTCGCCGACCTCGATGACTCGAAACGTCTGACCGAGCGCACCCGCGAGGAGCTGTACCGCTCGGTGACGCGCTACGCGCAGAGCTGGAGTGCGGTGATCATCGAAGCCGCCGAGATCGATCGCATCGGCATCCACGTCGCGAACATCGAGGGCATGCGCCGGGCGGTGGCCGCCCTCGACGTGAAACCGGGGTACGTGCTGTCCGACGGGTTCGCGGTGCCGGGACTGACGGCGCCGTCCCTGCCCGTGATCGGGGGAGACGGGGCGGCCGCGTGCATCGCCGCCGCCAGCATCATCGCCAAGGTCACCCGAGACCGCATCATGGTCGCCATGGACGACGACCTGCCCGGGTACGACTTCGCCATCCACAAGGGCTACAGCACGGCGTTGCACATGTCGCGCATCGACGCCGCCGGCCCCTCACCACAACACCGCATGTCGTACCGTAATGTCGCGGCACGTGTGGTCACCAGCGCAAACGACAACAGGGATAGGCTGACAGGATGAGTGCTGAGGATCTCGAGAAGTACGAAACCGAGATGGAACTCTCTCTGTACCGCGAGTACAAGGACATCGTCGGGCAGTTCACCTACGTGGTGGAGACCGAGCGGCGCTTCTACCTCGCCAACGCGGTCGAGATGATCCCGCGCAACACCGACGGCGAGGTCTACTTCGAACTCCGTATGAGCGATGCCTGGGTGTGGGACATGTACCGCCCGGCGCGGTTCGTCAAGCAGGTTCGCGTGATCACGTTCAAGGACGTCAACATCGAGGAACTCGAGAAGTCGGAACTCCGCCTGCCCGACGAGCCCTGACCACGCGCAATCTGTTGACAACGCCCTGATCGTTCACAGATCAGGGCGTTGCTCGCTTTCGGACGGTCGACGAAATCGGCTATGCGCGAATCTGATCGGCATGAGTGCACAAGCGCGCGACCATCCTCGCCCCGATCGCCGCGGTCGTATCGGCCGGCTCGGTGAGGACGTGGCCGCGGATTACGCGACATCGCTGGGCTGGACTGTCCTGGAGCGCAATTGGCGTACCCGCTACGGCGAACTGGATCTGGTGGCCGCGGATGGGTCGGTCCTGGTGATCGTCGAGGTCAAGACTCGCGCGAGCCGCACGTACGACGATCCGGTCATGGCGGTCACGCCGACGAAGCTCGCCCGGATGCGCCGACTCGCGGGGATGTGGCTGGCGGCGCAGGATCAGCGATGGACGCAGATCCGGTTCGACGTCGTCAGCGTGCGCCTCGACCAGGCCGCTCCCGACGATCTGGCTCGTGCGCAGGTGCGGCATCACCAGGGTGTGCACGTGTGAGCCCGGGTGTCAGAGCTTGCTCAGATCGGTCCGGATCAGCATCACGTTGTAGTCGCTCCACCGCGATGCGTTGAAGTAGAGCTCCTTCGAATCCCCCTGCAGCGCGGGGGAGTTGGGGAGCATCATCGGTCCGTAGACGACAAGCGCACCGCGGGGCACGATGGTCTTCGGTGCACTCCACGGGCCTTCGGGATGATCGGCGGTGCGCAGCGTGATGTCGTTGTCGCCATCGAGCATGACGTATTTCTCGAGGTACGGGCTCCAGGCGACCGAGAGTTCGGTGACCGGTTGTCGGACGACGACCGCCGAGCCGTCGTCGGGGATCGCGGCGATGTCGTCCACCCAGCCGCGACTCTTCCCGGCCCAGTACTCGTACGCGTCGAGATCGAGGATGTCCGTGGGTTTGAACCGCGCGAGAAAGGCGGCGCCGAATCGTCCGTTCGGGGTGCCGAACTGGTAGACGTACTCGGCTTCGGGTGTCCCGGGCCGGCCGCGGACGTACGCGTTCTGCTGGAACTTGCCGTTGTTGAACTCGATCGGCCGGAACTCGCCGGGCAGTCGGAGCGAGACCGGAGCATTGATGAGGATCGTGTCCTGATCGGTGACCCAGGTCTGGCCGTTGTCGTCGGAATGGGCGATCGCCGAGAAGTTGGTGACCCAGTTGCCCGGCGAACCCCACGAGCGCACCGACATGTAATTGATGTACTGGCGGAAGCCGTCGCCGTGCGGGAGAGAGATGGCCGCCGTCGGGATCGTGGTGACCTCGACATTGGAGATGCCGAGCGACGGGATCAGTTCCTGCGCGTAGTTCGGTTGGCCGGGCGCGATCACCGAACCCGACGTCACGTCGCCTTCGCGACCGGCCGGGACGGAGAGTCCGTTGGCGAGGTTGTCGTCGTCGGTGCGGAGCAGCACGTTGTGCCGCCATTGCTGTCCCGGCGCGTTGCAGTTGCCGAAGGTGTCTCCGAAGGCCATCAGCGTCTGGCCGCGGCCGTTGTCCCAGGAGACGCCGAGATCGGTGCCGCCGATACCGAACCGGCTGAATGTGCGGTTGGCGCTGAGCGGGCCCGTCACCCATCCGACGGTGCGTGATTTGGAACCGACATAGGGGATCAACGGCCGCTGCGGTCCCGGGTTCGGGATGCTCGAGCTGCCCGACGAGCCCTCCGACCCGCTGGAGCCACTCGAGCCGCTGGAACCGCTGGACCCGAAGCCCAGGAAGCTCGAGCCCGTGCTCGCGTTGCCGCACGGCGCGGCGTGCGCGACACCGGCACCGGTCGTCAGCGCGACCGCGGTGCCGCTGAAGGCGATGACCCCGGCGAGGGCCAGTCGGACACTCGTGGTGAGACGGCTCGACACGCGCGTCCTCCAGTTACTCTTGTGACAGAAGTGATTGACGTGACTATTGTTACTTGAGTTGCATGCGGATCGCGCGCTCCGCGGGGTCACGATCTGGTGTCAGCGCACGAAGAAGCGTTCCCCGGCGGACGTCCGTGACTGCCAGCCGACTCGTTCGAGTTCCGGTGTCTCCGAGTCGTGCGCGGGGTAGCCGATACACAGGTAGGCGACCAGCTTCCAGGCCGGCGGTACGGCAAGTGCCTCGGAAACCTCCTCGGGTTCGATGATGGACACCCACCCCACCCCGACGCCTCGGGCCCGCGCAGCCAGCCAGAGTGTGGAGATCGCGGTGACGACCGAATACTCCAGCGTCTCGGGCACTGTCTGTCGGCCGAGTCCCCGGCCCTGCTCGACACCGGGCTCGCAGAACACGGCGAGGTGGACGGGAGCGTCGTCGAGACCGGCGAGCTTGAGCGACGAATACAGCCGTGCTTGTTCGCCCGTATAACCGTCCAGCGCGTCGGCATTGCAGCGAGTGAAGCTGTCGCGCACCGTTTGCCGGGCTGCGGCGGAACGCACCTCGACCCAGCGCCACGGCTGGCTGTTGCCCACGGACGGAGCCAGTTCGGCAGCGTCGAGGATCTCGGGTAGCACGTGGGGTTCAAGTGGTTCGCGGCGGAAGCGACGGACGTCGCGACGCCATCGGAGTAGTCGGTCGAGATCGCCGACGAACGCATCGTCGAAAGTTCCGTCGTCCATCGGTCGTCGAGCGTAGTCCGGGGCCCTCCATGGACGGAGTGGGTCCCTCATGCACGTAGCGACGGCGCTCACGGGTGTGGGGCTGTTGGGTCTGAGTCGATCGACGCGTGGCCGGAATGGGCGATGGCAAATCACTGGACAACCCTTGTCACTGGGAGGACTCTGAATCTCTTCGTCGTCCGGAGGGACAGATGGACGCACACAGCGCACACGCGCTTTCATTGTTCGAGCAGTACGTCACCGACATGTGGGGCGAGCGCTGCGAAACCACCGACCTGGAAGATTTCCCGGAGCTCGAGACTGAAAACAGGTCATCGCGTTGCGGTGTCTGCGTGGCGTGGGAGGAAGCCGACCAGTTCAGGGAATGGCTCTCGGCTACGCCGAAGGACTCGCGATCTGCGCTCTCTTCGAGCACTGTCACCCGTTTCGAGGTCATCGATCACACCACCGGTGGTGAGGGTCGCGCCTACGTGAAGTACGACGTGTCGGCGGAGTTGAGCTACCAGGACGACGGGAGGACGTTGAAAGTGTTCGTGGGAGATCGGAAGGTCGCCGATACGTAGCTTGGCGCGACTGACGTTACGAGCCGACCTGCGCTCGTATAGGACGTGCACAACCGCGAGGTCATCCACAGATCGACTGTGTGAGTGGTTCGGCGCCACCCGCCACGTGTGTTTCCGGTGAGACTGTGCCCATGTTGGGGCAAACACAGGCGGTGGGGCTCAATGCCTTTGTCGCGCAGGTCGTCGACGTGCAGGCGAGTGTGAGTTCGGGTCTGCCGGGGTTCGCGGTGACGGGTAATCCGGATTCGTCGGTTCGGGAGGCGCGGGACCGGGTGCGGGCTGCGATCAAGAACTCCGGGTTCAGTTTTCCCGAGTTGAAGGTGACGGTGGCGTTGTCGCCGGCCGATATGCCGAAGATCGGTCCGGGGTTCGATCTGTCGATGGCCGTGTCCATTCTGGCTGCCACGCAACAGGTGTCGGCGGAGAAGTTGTCGTCGACGGTTTTTCTGGGCGAGCTCGGTCTGGACGGCACCGTGCGGCCGATCCGCGGGGTGTTGCCGGCGGTGATCGCGGCGCGGCAGGAGGGGTATCGACGGGCGGTGGTGCCGATCGAGACCGTTGCCGAGGCGGCGCTCGTCGAGGGGATGGACGTCGGTGGAGCGAGCAGTCTGAAAGAGGTGACGCAGTGGCTGGCCGGTGACCACGTGCTCGACACGGTGCATGCGGCGGCGACGACGCAGGCGCCGCCGGTCCCCGACATGGCCGACGTGGTCGGGCAGCACGAGGCCCGGCATGCGCTCGAGATCGCCGCCGCGGGAGCTCATCACGTCCTGATGACCGGATCGCCGGGGATCGGCAAGACGATGCTCGCGCGGCGGTTGCCGGGCATTCTGCCGCCGCTGGGTCTCGAGGACTCGTTGGAGGTGACGGCGATCCATTCGCTGGTGGGGGAGCTGTCGCCCGGACGTCCGCTGATCACCGAACCGCCGTTCGTCGCCCCGCACCACAGCTCATCGATCACAGCCCTGCTCGGTGGCGGTACCGGATTCGCCCGGCCGGGCGCGGCGTCCAAGGCGCATCGAGGAGTGCTGTTCCTCGACGAGTGCGCCGAGATGAGTGTCAAGTCGCTCGAATCCCTGCGGGAACCCCTCGAGGACGGCGAGGTCCGGGTGCCCCGGCGTGACGGCATGGCGGTCTATCCCGCGCGCTTTCAGCTGATCCTCGCGGCGAACCCGTGTCCGTGCGCGCCCGCCCACGACGTCGACTGCGTCTGCACGGCCGTCGTGCGGCGGCGCTATCTGGGCAAGTTGTCCGGACCGCTGCTGGACCGTGTGGACATCCGCGTGCGGATGGACCCACCGGGCAACACCGCGCTGATGAGCGGTGTCGGGGAGTCGAGTGCCGACGTCCGGGCCCGCGTCACCGCGGCGCGTGCCACTGCGATCGAGCGTTGGTCGGAATTCGGGTGGCGCACCAATGCCGAGGTTCCCGGGTCCGCGCTGCGGCAGCGGTTCCGGCTGCCGCCCGACGTGCTGCGGCCCATCGAACTGTTCCTCCGAGACGGCCGCGTGACGGCCCGCGGTGCCGATCGCGCTCTGCGGCTGGCATGGACCCTAAGCGATCTGAGCGGGTCCGGGCGTCCCGTCGAAGACGATGTCGCACAAGCGCTTCTGTACCGAGACCGAGGAGCGACCTGGTGATCCCCGCCCATCCGTCGGAACCCCGGTCGCCGGAATCCATCGCCTGGGCCTATCTGGCGCGGGTTGCCGAACCGCCGTGCGCCGCGGTCATCGCGCTCGTCGACGACATCGGTCCGGTCGAGGCGGCTGCGGCGATCCGTCGGCGCACCGTGCCCGGCGGCCACGAGACGGTGCTCGCCGCCACCGCGGCTCGGAGCGAATCAGACTGTGCGGTCGACGATCTGGACGCCGCCGAGCGGGTCGGTGCGCGCCTGGTGACCCGTGCCGATCCGGAGTGGCCGGCCTGGTCGTTGCTGGCGCTGGGGCAGGCGGACACGGCCGCGCGCGGAGGCGAACCGCTGGCCCTGTGGGTGCGCGGTCCGGCCCGGCTCGACGACCTCGCCGCAGCGTCGATCGCGTTGATCGGGTCCCGTGCCGCGTCGTCGTATGGCGAACACGTCACGCAGACGCTCGCTTCGGGGTTGTCGGCCCAGGGTTTCGCAGTGCTGTCCGGCGGGGCGTTCGGCATCGACGGCGCCGCTCACCGCGCGGTCGTCGCGGCGGGCGGGGTGACCGCGGCGGTGATGGCGTGTGGCATCGACCGCGACTACCCGGCGTCACACTCGTCGCTGCTGACCGCGATCGCGCGCACGGGCGCGGTGATCAGCGAGTACCCGCCCGGGACGACAGCGGCGAAACATCGGTTCCTCACCCGGAACCGATTGGTCGCCGCGATGAGCGGCGCGACCGTCGTGGTCGAGGCAGGGCGACGGTCCGGCGCGGCGAACACCGCCGCCTGGGCGCGCAAGCTCGGCCGGCCGCTGGGAGCCGTTCCAGGTCCCGTCACCTCGGCGACCTCGGTCGGATGTCACCGGATGATCGCCGACGAGCTCGCCGTACTGGTGTCCGACGTCGCGTCGGTGATCAACCTGGTACGACCCGACGGTGGGGGCGACATCGGCCGCGGCCGCGCGAAACCGACCGACGCGCTCGACGCCGAGCAACTACGGGTCCACGACGCCATTCCCGGCCGGGGTGGAGTGGGGATCGACGAGATCGCGTTCGCCGCCGGCCTCGACATCGGAACCGTCCGCGCGGCGCTCGCGCACCTCGACATCAAGGGGTACGTGCAGAACGTGGACGGACGATGGCGGCTGGCGTGACCTCAGCGGCGGGTGAGGACGTCGATGATGACATGCAGATCCTCGACCGTCGCCTCGTTCAGACGGCCATGAGCGTGGACATAACCGATTCCCGCGTACAGGAGCGTCGTCGCGCGTGCGTGCGCCTCGGCCTCCGAGAACCCGAGTTCGCGCATGGCCGAGATCGCGATCGAGAAGATCCGGCAGTCGAGTGCATCGACGGAGTTCGCGATCGACTCGTCCGTCTGGGCCCAGCGGCGCAGGGCGGACTCCATCGCCCAGCGGCGAGGGTCCGACAGCAGGCGCGCCATCCCCTCGACCCGTTCGACCGGTGGTAGGGCTTCCAGTGCCTCGATCCGGTCGGCCGCCGCCGACTGTGCCCGTCGGCAGTGTTCGGCGAGCGCGGTCTTCAGCGCCCCGATGTCGGTGAAGTGCCAGTAGAAGCTGCCCTTGGTCACACCGAGGCGCGCACTGAGGCGCGAGATCTTGAGGGCGTCGATCCCGTCGTCGACCAGGATCTGGGTCGCGGCCTCCAGCCAGTCCTCCACACTGAGCCGCGAGCCGCGGCGCGGGGTGGACTGGTCCACGGGCTGATCCGGCATGGAGTCACCTCTGGTCGGGTCTCGCGACGTCTGACTTTAGGAATGGCAAAGTCTCAAATTCACATCGCTTGATCGATAGAAAACCTTACAACCGCGGATGGGTGGTTCGCCGCTCTAAAGCTAAGGGTGGCCTAATCTCGTAGGCGTAGGGTTGACCCGAAAGGGAGGTTCGATGGCGAAACGCGTGAACACGATGACGGTGCTACGAAGAGAGCGGATCAGCCCGCATTTCGTACGCCTTTACCTGGGCGGGGAGGGGTTCGACGACTTCCGACCGGCTCTGGGCAAGTCCGGGGAACCCGACACCGACATGTATGTGAAGTTCGTCTTCGCACCGCCGGGTGTCAGCTATCCCGAACCGTTCGATCTCCAGGAGATCCGTACGAACGAGGCGCCCGAGCGGCAACCCGTCTTGCGTACCTACACGGTGCGCCGGGTCGACGCGGAGGCCCGCGAGCTCGTCGTCGACTTCGTCGTGCACGGCACCGAGGGCATCGCCGGCCCCTGGGCGGCCTCGGTGGAGCCAGGCGAGACGATCCGTTTCATCGGGCCGGGTAGTGGCTACCGTCCGCGATCCGATGCCCCCTGGCATCTCATGGCGTGCGACGAGGCGGGTCTCCCCGCGGTGGCCGCCGCACTCGAAGCCCTTCCCGCCGACGCCGTCGCCAAGGTCTTCATCGAGGTCGCCGGCCCCGACGACGAACTCGACCTGGACGCACCCGCCGGGGCACAGGTCTCGTGGGTGCACCGCGGCGGACCCGCGGCGGACGTCGACGATTCGCTCGCCGGTGACAACGCCCCGCTGATCGCGGCCGTGCGCGCGACGGAATGGCTCGAGGGCGAACCGCACGTGTTCATCCACGGCGAGGCGCAAGCGGTCATGCACAACCTGCGGGCCTACATCCGCAAGGAACGCGGCGTGAGTGCGGCCAACGCCTCGATCTCCGGGTACTGGCGGCGCGGCCGGACCGAGGAGGGCTTCCGACAGTGGAAAGCCGACCTGCGGGCCGAGGAGGAGGCCGTCGGCGCCCAGGGCTGAGGCCCACCGACCGGACACCGCACCGATTCGGCCACAACGCCGCGTGTGCGGTTGCACTCGGGTGTCCGACGCGGTGAGGTCGTGACCATGCTCGACGACTTCGCCGATCACCTGCGCCTGGAGAAAGGGCGCAGCGAGCACACGATCCGCGCCTATGTCGGTGGGGCTCGCGCCCTCGTCTCGTTCGCCGGTGCCCGCGGAATCGCGGTGGCCGACATCGATCTCCCGCTGCTGCGGGCCTGGCTCGCGGAACTGACCCGGCGCGGCGCCGCGCGCACGACCGTGGCCCGGCAGGTCTCCGCGGCGAAGACGTTCTGCGCGTGGGCGGTCCGCGAGGGCTACCTGGCGGCCGACCCGTCACAGCGGTTGAAGGCTCCCAAGGCGCACCGGACCCTGCCCGCCGTACTGGCCCCCGCCCAGGCAGAAGCCGCGATCGCGGCCACCGGAGTGGATCGTGCCCCCGACGACCCGATCGCCCTGCGGGATCGGGTCATCCTGGAGTTGTTGTACGCCAGCGGAGTTCGAGTGGGGGAGTTGTGCGGGCTGGACGTCGGCGACGTCGACGCCGGGCGACGGGTGGTGCGGGTGATCGGCAAAGGCGACAAGGAACGGTCGGTCCCCTACGGAGAGCCCGCCGCCCGCGCGATCGACGCCTGGCTGCGTTCCGGACGCCCGGCCCTGGTGACCGACGCGTCCGGACCAGCCTTGCTGCTGGGTGCCCGCGGGGGACGGCTCGACCAGCGGATGGCGCGCTCGGTCGTGTCACGCGCGGTCGAGGCGAGCGGAGGCCCGGCGACCGGGCCACACGGACTCCGGCACAGCGCCGCCACTCATCTGCTCGAGGGTGGTGCCGACCTGCGCGTCGTCCAGGAACTGCTCGGACACTCGTCGCTCGCCACGACGCAGATCTACACGCATGTGAGCGTCGAACGTCTGCGGGCCGTCCATCGACAGGCGCACCCGCGAGCGTGACCGCCGTCAGTCGACCGGTTTGAGTCGGACGCGCACGGCCCCGAGCAGGCCGAGCGGGTCCAGGTAGTCCGCCGCACGGCCGCTACCGCGTCGGGCGCCCCAGTGCAGGCAGGCGGGCACCGGGCATCCCGGATGACCTGTCATCACGGTCCCGATGACCTCACCTCGTGAGACGTGATCACCCGCGTCGACACTCGCCTCCACCGGCTCGTACGTCGTGGTCACGCCGTCGGGATGGGACACCGAGACCACCGGCCGGCCGGCGACCGTTCCCGCAAAGCGCACGCGACCGGCGCCCGCCGCGCGGACGGTCTGGCCGGGCCCGGCCGCGAGGTCGACGCCCCGGTGGCCGGGCTGCCATCGCTTCTCGGGCTCGTCGTAGGCGGTCACCACGGTGGGCCGGGGCGACAACGGCGCCGCGTACACACCGACGGACGCGGCGGTCGGGACCGGACCGACGACGCTGAGGACGGTCGGCAGGAGCGCGGCGAGGACACGCGGTAATCGGGATGGCACGCTGATTGGACGCGGCGGGAGCCGGATGGGATCCGCCGGGCGCGCGGTCGATGCCGATTCGACCGCCGACGGCATCACCACAACCGTCTCCGACGTGGGCGAAGGCGTTTTGGTGTTCCATCCGCCGCGGCGTAAACTCTCCCACGCACCTCATCGCTCGTTGATGAGGTGACTTCGCGCGCCTGCACTCAGGTCTGTGACGCTCCGGGCTTCGACGCCCTGACCAGCACAGTCGAGAAACACACGCCAAGTGAGCAGTCCCGGAACGGCCCATGCCGTCTCGGGTGGCACTCGGCCGCAGGCGCCAGGGTCGGTACCGACGGTACCGACGACAACTGCGAGAAAAGGACGATCATGGCTGTCGTGACCATGAAGCAGCTGCTGGACAGCGGCGCACACTTCGGGCACCAGACCCGCCGTTGGAACCCGAAGATGAAGCGATTCATCTTCACCGACCGCAACGGCATCTACATCATCGATTTGCAGCAGACGCTGACCTACATCGACAAGGCGTACGAGTTCGTCAAGGAGACCGTCGCCCACGGCGGCACCATCCTCTTCGTCGGCACCAAGAAGCAGGCACAGGAATCGATCGCCGCGGAGGCGACCCGTGTCGGCATGCCGTACGTCAACCAGCGCTGGCTCGGTGGCATGCTCACCAACTTCTCGACCGTCCATAAGCGCCTGCAGCGCCTGAAGGAGCTCGAGACCATGGAGCAGACCGGCGGTTTCGAGGGACGCACCAAGAAGGAAATCCTCATGCTCACGCGTGAGAAGAACAAGCTCGAGCGCACCCTCGGCGGTATCCGCGACATGGCCAAGGTTCCGTCGGCCGTGTGGGTCGTCGACACCAACAAGGAGCACATCGCCGTCGGCGAGGCGCGCAAGCTGAACATCCCGGTCATCGCGATCCTGGACACCAACTGCGATCCCGACCTCGTCGACTACCCGATCCCGGGCAACGACGACGCCATCCGCAGCGCAGCACTGCTCACCCGCGTCGTGGCCTCGGCCGTGGCCGAGGGCGTCCAGGCCCGTGCCGGCGCCGCCAGTGGCGACGCCAAGCCCGAGGCCGGCAGTGGCGAACCGCTGGCAGAGTGGGAGCAGGAACTGCTGACCCAGGCTGCGGCACCGGCCGGCGACGCCGCCGCGACCGACGCCCCGGCTGCTCAGTAGTCCCGACTGCTCGCAGTCCGGTCCCAACACTTTCTCTAAGGAGGCTCGCCGACGATGGCGAACTACACCGCAGCTGATGTGAAGCGTCTCCGTGAGCTCACCGGCTCTGGAATGCTCGACTGCAAGAACGCGCTGGCCAACAACGACGGCGATTTCGACAAGGCCGTCGAAGAGCTGCGTATCAAGGGCGCCAAGGACGTGGGCAAGCGCGCCGAGCGCTCCACGGCCGAGGGCCTGGTCGCGGCCAAGGGCGGCGCGCTCATCGAGATCAACTCCGAGACCGACTTCGTCGCGAAGAACGGTGAGTTCCAGCAGCTCGCCGACGACATCGTGAACGCGGCGGCCGCGGCGAAGACCAACGACCTCGACGAGCTGAAGAAGGCTCCGCTCGGCGACGGCACCGTGGACGAGGCCGTGGCGGCTCTCTCGGCCAAGATCGGCGAGAAGCTCGAGCTCCGGCGCGTGGCCTACTACGACGGTCCCGTTGCCGTGTACCTGCACAAGCGCGCGTCGGACCTGCCTCCGGGCGTCGGCGTGCTGGTGTCCTACACCGGTGAGGGCGAGGCCGCCGAGGAGGCCGCTCGCGGCGCCGCGATGCAGGTGGCCGCGCTCAAGGCGCGCTACGCCACCCGCGACGAGGTCCCCGCGGACGTCGTCGAGAACGAGCGTCGTATCGCCGAGCAGACGGCCAAGGAGGAGGGCAAGCCCGAGCAGGCCCTGCCCAAGATCGTCGAAGGTCGCGTCAACGGCTTCTACAAGGACGTCGTGCTGCTCGACCAGGCCTCGGTCCAGGACTCGAAGAAGTCCGTCAAGGCCCTGCTCGACGACGCCGGTGTGACCGTCAAGGCATTCACCCGGTTCGAGGTCGGCCAGGCCTGATCGAACGCGTTCCACATCGCCCCGTCTCCGTCGAGGAGACGGGGCGATGTGCGTTCATGGGGTCCGTCGCGTCCGCAGAGCGGCGGCGAGTGCCCCGATCGCCACGGCGACGAGACCCAGCATCATCAAGGTCGTCCTCAGCGCGGCCAGGAAGGTCCGAGCGGTCACCGACCGGGCCGCATCCTGAGTCGAGGGCCGTGCCTGCGCGGCGACCGCGGCGACCGCCGGCGAGGTCGGTCCGCCCGCGCAGGCGGGCGCCGGTCGCTCCGGATGTGCGGACCGCAGCTGATCGCTCGCGCAGGATGCGAAACGATCGGCGACCGCCCCGTGCAGCACCGGGCGAACCGGTGACTCCGACAGCGACGCAACGAGTTCGGCTCTCACCGCCGGAACCGTCTCGCTTGTCTGGCCGGCCACCTGACCGAAGAAGAAGAGGGTGACGACCGCCAGCCCGATCGAGGCGCCGATCTGCTGAACAGTGGGGATAGTCCCGGTTGCCGTGCCCACCGTGGCTTCGGTCGTGTCGGACAGGATCACGGCGTGCAGCGGTGCGATGAACACACCCGTCCCCAGACCGCCGAGTACGAGGGGACCGAGGATGCCGGGCACCGGCAGGGTCTCCGCAGCCGGTTCGATGATCATCGCGAGCCAGACGAATCCGGCTCCGACGGCGACGGATCCGGCCATCAGGGTGTGCGGGGCGGTGATGCGGGCGACCACGCGTGGTGAGGCGAGTGAGCCGACCGCGGCGCCGATCGCGAAGGGCAGGGCCAGCATCCCGGTCCCGAAGGCCGAGTAGCCGAGTCCGAACTGAGCCGAGATCGACACGGTGAAGAAGAACCCGGCGAACACACTGAAGAACAGGAGCGACAGGAGAAGCCCGACCGCGAAGCGGCGCGAGGCGAACAGCCGTGGTCGTAACAGGGGAGTGCCACCGCGGGCGTCGACGCGCACCTCGTGAACAGCGAACAGCGTCAACAGGATTCCGGCCGTCCCGATCATCGCCCACAGGATCGGGGGCCACCCCAACTCGCGTCCGAGGGCCAGCGGGTACAGCAGCAGGAACAGCGCCGTTGCCGACAGCACCACGCCCGGGACGTCCACGCGTCCCGGCGACGGTTCGCGCGCGTCGGGTAGGCGGCGGTGGGCGAGCAGGCACGAGAGCAGGCCGAGCGGCACGTTGACGAAGAAGATCGCGCGCCAGCCCCATCCGAGAACGTCGGCGTCGACGAGGAAGCCGCCGATCACCGGACCGAGGATGGCGGCGATACCGGCGACGGCCCCGTAGACGCCGAAGACCAGTCCGTGACGCCTCTTGTCGAACAGGGCCGCGATGAGAGCCAGGGTCTGCGCGGACATGAGCGCCGCACTCACGCCTTGTATTCCGCGACAGGCGATGACTTCAGCAGGACCGGTCGCCACACCGCACAGCACCGACGTCACGGTGAAGGCCACCATCCCGACCACGAACATCCGCCGGCGTCCGACACGCGCCCCCAGTGTCGCTGCGGTCAGCAGGGTGCACGCGAACGACAGGGTGTACACCGTCAGCACCAGGAGTTGCTGCGACGTCGACGCGCCGAGATCCCGGGCGAGATCGGGCAGAGCGATGTTGACGATGGTGGTGTCCAGCATCTGCATGAACACCCCGAGCAGGCATCCCGCGAGAGCCGCCCAGGCCCCCGGACGATCGCGCAGAGCGCCCGTCGTCTCCCGGCCCGCCGCGGGGCCGGCGGTCACGGTGCGAGGGCCGGCAGCGAGGGTCGGTAGTCACCCAGGTCGGCGACCGCGGCCATCACCGCGACGAATCGTTCGACGTAGTGCGTGACGGACTCCCGCGCGATCTCGGTGTCGGGGTACAGCAACGTGATCGAGGTCTGGCCGGAGAACCGATTGACCCACATGTACACCTCCTCGCTGCTACCGCGATTGCCGAAGAGGCACCCGTTCCCGGCTTCGAAGATCTCGACACCGGGTAGTTTGCGGACGTCGATGTAGGACACCATCGGCACCGCCCAGCCGGATCGGACCGCGATCTCGTCGGCGGGTTCCACGAGTTCGAGAACCCGGTGAAACGAGATGTCGGTCAATTCTTTTCCGGACTCGTAGCTGCGCGCAGCCTCCGGCGCCAGGGAGCGGAACGTGGTGTCGTCGTCGACGGTGAGAGGAACGGGGATCAGGCTCGTGAACCAGCCCACCGACTTCAACTCCGCGGTGCCCGATCTCGTGCTCTTCGGCGTCATCCCGAAATACTCACTTCGACCGGTGAATTCGGCGTACACGAGGGCGGCCGCCGTCATGATCCCGGCAATCATGTTGGCGCCCAGATCGCGACAGATCTGCTCGAAGCGCGCGGCGGTGGGCTCGTCGAACAGGGTCGAGTTCACGATCGCGCTGCGCGTGTAGGTCTGCGCGCCGGTGCCGAGCGGCAACGGGAAACCGGGTAGTCGTCCGCCGTTGGCCTGCACCAGGTCGATCCAGCGCTGGACGTGCGGTGAACGACGTGTCAACTGACGCGACACGGCGCGTTCGCGCGCGCAGTAGTCGAGGTAGCTGCCGACCGGGGGCAGCTCGGCGTCGCCGCCGAAGGCCGCATTCATGTAGAGGGTCAACAGGTCCACGCAGGTGATGGCCTGGGAGATCCCGTCGGTGTTGAGATGGTCGGCCGCGGCGTAGAGGGTGAACCCGCCCTCCCACTCGATGGCTCCGAAGGTGAAGCAGTCCCAGTTGAACGGCCCCGAGGTCTCGTCCTGCACGTGCGTCCGCAGCTGCGGGGCGTCGCGGTCTCCGTATACGACCGGGATGAGTTCGACGACCTCCGGGGGCACGAGATGGCGGAGGATCGAACCGTCGTCCTCCATCGAGAACCACGACCGGAAACTGTCGTGGCGCCGCACGAACTCGTTGACCGCGCTCGTCATGGCGGACACGTCGAGTGGGGCCGAGACGTCGAACGCCATCAGGCAGAGCCGCGCGAAACGGAAACCCGCGGACTCGTTGCGCCACGCCACACGCAGGTACTCCTCCTGCTGGTGGGACGGTGGGGAGGGATGCACAGGAGCCCGATCGGCATTCGTCACCGAAGCGAGGGAGGCCACCCAGCTGGTCAGGTGACCGGGACGGGGCTCCCATTCCTCGATGAGGCCGAACTTCATCATGTGTGCTCCTCGATTCGCCTGCGGGAAAGTGGATCCGGCGACCGACGCACCAGAGATGTCCGAGGTGTCCCCGACGGTGGAGCGGCCGACCGGGACGCACCCTACCGCACGGTAACCTCGACGGCCGGGGAAACGGGACAACCGTGGTGCGATGAGACGTTGTATCAGTCCCTGTCTCTCTGTCTCATCGAATGCCGTTGCGGTGCTGGACGATTGACCCATGTGGACATCGGGCGGTGCGTCGGGCACACTGCCGGGGTTGCGCGTGTGACGGCGGTCGCACCCGAATGAAGGCGAGGGGTATGGACGACGGGTCTGCCAACGGTGACCGACCGGGGAACCTGCACACGACGGTGCGGACCGCGACCCTCGTGATCGCGCTGCTCGCTGCGACACTCGGACTGGCGGCGCCCGCCGCCGCGACACCCGCGCCCGCTCGCATCGTCGGCGAGACGGTACAGCGCGGGGGTGAGATCGAGGTCGCCGTCCGGTCGGTGGCGATGCGTCGGGTGGTCCCGGTCAAGGTGTGGCCGGCCCGCGGACAGGGGCCCGCCCCGACGCTCTACCTCCTCAACGGCGCGGCCGGCGGCGAAGGTGGGAGCAGTTGGTTCGACCGGACCGACATCCGGACCTTCTTCGCCGACGAGAACGTCAACGTCGTCGTCCCGATGGGCGGCGCGGCGAGCTACTTCACCGACTGGCAGCGGTCCGACCCCGTGCTGGGGCGGCAGAAGTGGGCGACCTTCCTCACCGAGGAGTTGCCGGCAACGATCGACGAGCGCTTCGACGGCGCCGGGCGCAACGCGATCGCCGGGATCTCGATGGCGGGCACGTCGGTGTTCCAGCTGGCCCTGCACGCGCCGTCGGTCTTTCAGGCGATCGGCTCGTTCAGTGGCTGCGCCCAGACCAGCGATCCGCTCGGCCAGGCCGTCGTCCGGATGGTCGTCGAGGGCCGCGGCGGTGCGAACACCCTGAACATGTGGGGACCTCCCGACGATCCCGCGTGGCGTGCCAACGATCCGTACCTGCATGCCGAGGCGTTCCGGGGCACGTCGATCTACGTCTCGAACGGATCCGGGATGCCGGGCCGGTACGACACCCTCGACGGCCCCGGCATCGAGGGCAACGGCTCCAAGCTGTTCGACCAGATCGCGGTCGGGGCGGTGATCGAGACCGCCACGGCGCAGTGCACGAGGAACCTCCAGCGCCGGATGCGCGAGATCGGTGTGCCGGCGACGTTCCACCTCTACGAGGGCGGTACCCATGCGTGGCCGTACTGGCAGGACGAACTGCATCGTGCCTGGCCGCAGTTCGAGGCGGCCCTGCGCGGCTGAATCCCCAGGGCACCCTCGCGCGGCGCGCACGACGCGTATCGCGGGTCGGTTCCGGTGACGACGTACGATAGTTCACCGAACCGACGAGTGAGGAAGCCGATGAGTGAAGCGTCCGACCCCATCCGGCGGGATGGATTCCGTAGGGTCTTGCTGAAGTTGGGCGGCGAGATGTTCGGTGGCGGCGAAGTCGGGCTCGACCCCGACGTCGTGGGTACCGTCGCCGACCAGATCGCCGACGTCGTCAATTCCGGTGTCCAGGTCGCCGTCGTGATCGGCGGCGGCAACTTCTTCCGCGGCGCCGAGCTCCAGCAACGAGGGCTCGACCGAAGCCGCTCGGACTACATGGGCATGCTCGGCACGGTCATGAATTGCCTTGCGCTGCAGGACTTCCTGGAGAAGCGCGGGATCTCGACCCGGGTGCAGACCGCCATCACGATGGGGCAGGTCGCCGAGCCGTATCTCCCGCTGCGTGCCCAGCGGCACCTGGAGAAGGGCCGCGTCGTCATCTTCGGCGCCGGCATGGGGATGCCGTACTTCTCCACCGACACCACCGCGGCCCAGCGTGCGCTGGAGATCAAGGCCGAGGTGGTCCTGATGGCCAAGGCGGTCGACGGCGTGTACGACGCCGACCCGCGCACCAACCCCGACGCCACCCTCTTCACCGAGATCACCCACCGCGAGGTGCTCGACAAGGAGCTCAAGGTCGCCGACGCGACGGCCTTCAGCCTGTGTATGGACAACAAGATGCCGATCTTGGTGTTCAATTTGCTCCAGCAGGGCAATATCGCCCGTGCGGTCGCAGGCGACCGCATCGGCACCCTGGTCAGCACCTGAACCGGCGCCTGACCCCGAGATCGACGAGAACACCGACCGAACGGAACAAGGACGAAGATGATCGACGACGCGTTGCTCGACGCCGAGGAGAAGATGGAGAAGGCGGTCAACGTCGCCAAGGAGGACATGGGCTCCATCCGCACCGGGCGGGCGAACCCGGCCATGTTCAACAAGGTCAACATCGAGTACTACGGCTCGATGACCCCCGTGACCCAGGTCGCGAGCATCAACACGCCCGAACCGCGACTCGTCGTGATCAAGCCGTATGAGGCGTCGACGCTGCGCGACATCGAGACCGCGATCCGCAACTCCGACCTCGGGGTCAATCCGACCAACGACGGCACGATCATCCGCGTCGCCGTCCCGCAGCTCACCGAGGAGCGTCGCCGCGATCTGGTCAAGCAGGCCAAGGGCAAGGGTGAGGACGCGAAGGTCGCGATCCGCAACGTGCGCCGCAAGGCTGCCGACGAACTCAAGCGCATCCAGAAGGACGGCGAGGCCGGCGAGGACGAGGTGTCGCGCGCCGAGAAGGAACTGGACAAGACCACGGCGACCTACGTGCACCAGATCGACGACTTGGTCAAGCACAAAGAAGACGAATTGCTCGAGGTGTGAACGAGGTTCCGCAACGGGGCGGTGAGAAGAAGTCGCGCGCCGGCCGCGACCTGCCGGCCGCGATCGCGGTCGGCGGCACACTCGGCATCAGCATCATCGCGATCCTGATCTTCGTCCCGAAGGTCTGGTACGGGCTCGTGGCGGTCGCGTTCGCGGTCGCCACCTGGGAGGTCATCAAGCGCCTCCGCACCGGCGGTTACGACGTCGCCCTCTGGCCGCTGCTCATCGGCGGCCAGGCCATCATCTGGGCGAGCTGGCCCTGGGGTCCGACCGGAGCCCTCGTCGCCTTCGTGGCGACGGCCCTGGTGTCGATGGTGTGGAAGCTGCTCGGGCAGGGCATCGACAAGGCGCCGGTCAACTACCTCCGCGACCTCGCCGTCACCGTGTTCGTGCTGGCGTGGCTGCCGCTGCTCGCGTCGTTCGGCGCCCACCTGGTGGTACAGGACGACGGGGCTGCCAGAGTGGCCACGCTGATGGTCGTCGTGGTGTGCTCCGACGTCGGCGGCTACGCCGCGGGCGTGATGTTCGGCAAGCACCCGATGGCGCCGGCGATCAGCCCGAAGAAGTCCTGGGAAGGCATGGTGGGCTCGCTCCTCGTCGGCACTGTCGGTGCCGTCGGCTGCGTGGTGTTCCTGCTCGAGAGCCACTGGTGGATCGGCATCATCCTGGGACCGGTCCTGGTGGTCTGCGCGACCCTCGGCGATCTCGTCGAATCCCAGGTGAAGCGCGATCTCGGGATCAAGGACATGGGCACGCTGCTGCCTGGCCACGGTGGCATCATGGATCGGCTCGACAGCCTGCTGCCGTCGGCGTTCGTGGTGTGGGTCGTGCTCACCGCGCTGCTCTGAGCACGCGCCACCGCGCCGCCGGACGCTACTTGGCTGCCTTCTTCAGCGCGCGCCGCAGTTGGAGCATCCGCAGGCCGCCCACGAGCGCGACGACCAGTGCACCGGCGATGGCCGCGATCAGCAGGCTGACCCCGAGGGGCAGGTTTACCTCCCAGAACAGCAAGTCGATGGTCTGCGACTGGAGGTTCTGCACGATGAAGACGAGCAACAGGACCAGGATGATCGCGCCGATCACCACGCCGAACCAGGTGGCGCGCGTCCGCGTGTGCTCCACGTCGGCGACCGTGCGGCGGAGACGATCGCGATGGTCCGGGTCAGGGGCGTGCTGCTCCGGGGTGTGCGCGTGACCGGTCGCCGGTGGCGGTGACCCGGCGGGCTGTTCGCCCCACGCCGGTACCGAACCCGTGTGCCGTCGGTCCTCGGGTGTCGTCATCACTTCATCATGACATGCGACAATGGCGAAATGACCTCATTGCCACTTGTGTTCGACGCGCCCAAGCGTGGGCGGCCGCCGACACACTTCGCCGACCTCGACCCCGCCGGTCGCGTCGCGGCGCTGGCCGACCTGGGGCTGCCGAAGTTCCGGGCCGATCAACTGGCCCGCCAGTACTATGCGCGCCTCAACGGTGACGTCGACGAGATGACGGATCTGCCGGCGGCGTCGCGCGAATCGGTGCGGGACAAGCTCTTCCCGCAGCTGCTCACCCCGGTCCGGCACATCTCCTGCGACGACGACTCCACCCGCAAGACGCTCTGGCGCCTGCACGACGGCACGCTCCTCGAGAGCGTCCTCATGCGCTACACCGATCGCAACACGCTGTGCATCTCCAGCCAGGCGGGCTGCGGCATGGCCTGCCCGTTCTGTGCCACCGGGCAGGGCGGACTGGACCGCAACCTGTCGACCGCCGAGATCGTCGATCAGGTGCGGGCCGCGGCCCGCGCGCTGCGCGACGGGGAACTCGGCGAGCCCGGACGCCTGTCGAACGTCGTGTTCATGGGTATGGGTGAGCCGCTGGCCAATTACAAGCGCGTGGTCAGCGCCGTCCGGCAGATCACTTCGCCGGCGCCGGAGGGCCTCGGGATCTCCGCGCGCTCGGTGACCGTGTCGACCGTCGGTCTCGCGCCGTCGATCCGCCGTCTCGCCGACGAGGGGCTCGCGGTGACGCTCGCCGTCTCCCTCCACACGCCCGACGACGAACTGCGCGACACCCTCGTCCCGGTCAACAACCGGTGGTCGGTCGCCGAGGTGCTCGAGGCGGCCCGCTACTATGCCGACACCACCGGACGGCGCGTCTCCATCGAGTACGCCCTCATCCGCGACGTCAACGATCAGCCGTGGCGGGCCGACCTGCTGGGGGAGAAGCTGCACCGCGCCCTCGGGTCGCTGGTGCACGTGAACCTCATCCCGCTGAACCCGACGCCGGGATCGGAATGGGACGCCAGTCCCAAACCGGTGGAACGCGAATTCGTCCGCCGGGTCCGCGAACAGGGGGTCTCGTGCACCGTCCGCGACACGCGCGGGCAGGAGATCGCCGCCGCGTGTGGTCAGCTGGCGGCCGAAGAGCGCTGACCCCGGGGCGTCGACCCGGGGCGAGTTGAGAAGCAGATACGACGAACGCCGAGCGGATCACCGCTCGGCGTTCGTCGTCGATGAATCGATGTGTCTGGTCAGGACCACTTTCCGCGGTTCATCCACCATCCGCGCACGGCGAAGAACAGGGTGCCCGCGGCGAAGGCGATGAGGTACAGGTCCTCGATGTGACCGGTGTGGTTGCCGATGATCATCGCGAGGAGGAACAGCGCGAAGAAGATGGCCGCACCGTAGAAGGTCTTGGTCGCCGCTCCGTGCCAGCCGAACCGGGCGGACGGGGCATCGGCGGGCTCGCGGCGCCAGCCGGTGTCGATGACCTCGACTTCGCCATGCCCTCCATCGCCGTGCCCCACAGTGTGCTCAACATCGGTGCTTGCCACAGCCACTCCTCACAGCGCGGACGTCAGATGTCTGACGATCGGTAGTAGTTCTCCGAGCAGCATAGCGGCACCCCCCGCCCGCAGGACGGTCCGGTGTCACCGGCGGCGGCGGTTCGTCGACGTGGATGGTCCAGAATGGGTGCGTGCCCACACGCGTGCTGATCCTCGGCTCCACCGGTTCCATCGGCGTCCAGGCTCTCGAGGTGATCGCCGAGCATCCGGATCGCTTCGAGGTCGCCGGTCTCGGTGCCGGTGGGGCGAATCCCGATCTGCTCGCCGATCAGGCCGCCGCGTTCGGCGTGCCGGCCTCGCGGATCGCCGTCGCCGACACCGCGCGAGCGGACGAGCTCGCCGATCGCCTCGGCGGCCGGGTCCTCGGCGGAGCCGATGCGATGTGCGACCTGGTCGACGCCGTCGCCGCGGACACCGGGGTCGATGTCGTCCTCAATGCCGTCGTCGGCTCGATCGGCCTGGCGCCCAGCCTCGCCGCACTCCGATCGGGTGCCCGGCTCGCGCTGGCCAACAAGGAATCACTCGTCGCCGGCGGGGCGCTCGTCCTCGACGCCGCCGCTCCCGGGCAGATCGTCCCGGTCGACTCCGAGCACTCCGCGATCGCGCAATGCCTGCGCGCGGGAACGGCCGCCGAGGTGGATCGACTGGTCCTCACCGCGTCGGGTGGCCCGTTCCGCGGATGGACCCGTGCGCAACTCGAGGACGTCACCCCCGAGCAGGCCGGCCGACATCCCACATGGTCGATGGGCCCGATGATCACGCTCAACTCCGCGACCCTGGTCAACAAGGCCCTCGAGGTCATCGAGGCGCACCTGCTGTTCGGCGTCGACTACGACCACATCGACGTCACCGTCCACCCGCAGTCGATCGTGCACTCGATGGTGACCTTCGTCGACGGGGCGACGGTGGCGAAGGCCTCACCGCCGTCGATGAAGCTGCCCATCGCCCTGGCCCTGGGATGGCCGGACCGGGTGCCCGGTTCGTCGACGGCCTGCGACTTCTCGACTGCGTCGTCGTGGACGTTCGAGCCCGTCGACGACGCGGTGTTCCCGGCGATCGACCTGGCTCGACGCGCCGGTGCGGCGGGAGGCAGCCTGACGGCCGTCTACAACGCCGCCAACGAGGCCGCCGCAGCAGGGTTCTTCGCAGGTGCGATCCGGTTCCCGCGCATCGTCGAGGTCATCGAGGAGGTGCTCGGCGAGGCAGATCAGTGGCGCCGGACGCCAGGTACTGTGGAAGAGGTCTTCGCCGCCGATCGGTGGGCCCGGGATCGTGCTGCGCAGCTGGTCGCGGCCGCATCCGTCTGATCGGCGGCCCTCGTGAGCGGGTGCGCCCCGTGATCCGGATGGAGTAGGTACGTGAGTTTCGCGATCGGCGTCACGCTGTTCGCCGTGGCGCTGTTGCTGTCGGTCGCCTGGCATGAATGTGGTCACATGTGGGCCGCGCAGGCGACGGGCATGAAGGTGCGGCGATACTTCGTCGGTTTCGGTCCCACGATCTGGTCCACCCGTCGCGGCGAGACCGAGTACGGGATCAAGGCGCTGCCGCTCGGCGGATTCTGCGACATCGCCGGAATGACCCCGCACGAGGAGCTGGCCTGGGACGAGAAGGACCGGGCTATGTACAAGCAGAAGGCCTGGAAACGCCTGGTCGTGCTGTTCGCCGGACCGGCCCAGAACTTCCTCCTCGGTTTCGTTCTCATCATCATCGTCGGTCTGACGTTCGGACTGCCGAACCTCAACCCGGGGCCGACCCCGGCACGCGTCGCCGAGACGCAGTGCGTGCCGGCGACCAGCACGATCGTCGACGGTGAGAAGAAGGACGCGCCCTGTGCCGCCGGCACCGGTCCCGCGGAGGTCGCCGGGTTGCTCCCCGGCGACGACATCGTGGCGATCAACGGCCAGCCGGTCGACCGGGCGTCGGATCTGACCCCGGTGATCCGCGAGTCCGCCGGCCCGGTCGCGCTGACGGTCGACCGCGACGGTCAGCGACTCGACCTGACGATGACCCCCGAGCCCACCACTGTGACGACGACGAACGCCGACGGCACCAGCGAGACCCAGACCTACAACATGGTCGGGATCGCCTACGACGTCCCGCCGACCGTCATCACCTACAGCGGCTTCGAGATCGTGCCCGGCGCGATCGGCTTCACCGGCGACCTGTTCGTCGAGACCTGGAACGCGCTGCTGTCCCTGCCGTCGAAGATCGGTGCGCTGTGGACCGCGGTCACCGGCGGCGAACGCGCCCTCGACACCCCGGTCAGCGTCTACGGCGCCTCGGTTCTGGGCGGACAGGCCGTCGAGCGCGGGCTGTGGGACCTGTTCTGGATGCTGCTGATCAGCATCAACTTCTTCCTGGGACTGTTCAACCTGGTCCCGCTCCTCCCGCTCGACGGCGGACACATGGCGATCGTCGGCTACGAGAAGGGCCGCGACACCGTGCGGCGCTGGTTCGGCCGGGCACCCGGTGGGGCCGTCGACTACTACAAACTGCTCCCGATCACCTACGCCGCCGTGGTGATCATGGCCGGCTTCATGGTGCTCACGCTCACCGCCGACATCATCAACCCGATCAACCCGTGGCAGTGACCCGGACGATCCGGGTCGCCGTCCGGCGCCGAATACCACCAGAGAACCGAAACCCCCAGAGGTGAACGAGATGAACGCCCCGACTCCCGCGACCGCTGTGCCGATCGGACTCGGCATGCCCGCCGGACCACCGCCGGTGCTCGCCCCGCGTCGGAAGACCCGGCAGTTTTTCGTCGGCTCGGTCGGCGTCGGCAGCGACCACCCGATCTCGGTGCAGTCGATGACGACCACCAAGACCCACGACATCAATGCCACCCTGCAGCAGATCGCGGAGTTGACGGCCTCGGGGTGCGACATCGTGCGTGTCGCGTGCCCGCGTCCCGAAGACGCCGAGGCGCTGCCGATCATCGCCAAGAAGTCCAAGATCCCGGTGATCGCCGACATCCACTTCCAGCCGAAGTACATCTTCGCCGCGATCGACGCCGGCTGTGCCGCCGTGCGTGTCAACCCGGGCAACATCAAGGAGTTCGACGGCCGGGTCAAGGAGGTCGCCAAGGCGGCCGGTGATGCCGGGATCCCCATCCGGATCGGCGTCAACGCCGGGTCCCTCGACAAGCGGATCCTGCAGAAGTACGGCAAGGCGACCCCGGAGGCGCTCGTCGAGTCGGCGCTGTGGGAGGCCGGGCTGTTCGAGGAGCACGGCTTCGGCGACATCAAGATCTCGGTGAAGCACAACGACCCGGTGATCATGGTGGAGGCCTACCGCCAGCTCGCCGCCGCCTGTGACTACCCGCTGCACCTCGGGGTCACCGAGGCCGGGCCCGCCTTCCAGGGCACGATCAAGTCCGCCGTCGCCTTCGGCGCGCTGCTCAGCGAGGGCATCGGCGACACCATCCGGGTGTCCCTGTCGGCCCCGCCGGCCGAGGAGATCAAGGTCGGCGACCAGATCCTGCAGTCGCTGAATCTCCGCCCGCGCAAACTCGAGATCGTCTCGTGCCCGTCGTGCGGCCGCGCCCAGGTCGACGTCTACAAGCTGGCCGACGAGGTCACCGCCGGACTCGAGGGCATGGAGGTCCCGCTGCGCGTGGCCGTGATGGGGTGCGTCGTCAACGGCCCCGGGGAGGCCCGGGAAGCCGACCTCGGCGTGGCGTCCGGAAACGGCAAGGGGCAGATCTTCGTCAAGGGCGAGGTCATCAAGACGGTTCCCGAGGCGCAGATCGTCGAGACCTTGATCGAAGAAGCGCTGCGGATCGCCGAGGAATCAGGAGAAACTGGAGACGGTACTCACGTGGGCCCGCCCGTGGTGACCGTTTCCTAGGTCGGCGGCAGGCTCGAGAGGGAGGAGCGGCGTTGCTGAAGCTACTGGGCGACAAGCCGCTCGGCGCTCGTGATGCGGCTGCTGTCGAACGTGTCCTCACCTCGGACCCGGTGGCGATGTGCATGGTCGCGGCCCGCTTCGAGACGCACGGGATCAACCCCCGGCTGCTGGGCGGCGAGCTGTGGACCGCGCAGAATCCCGCGTCGTCCCTCTGCTTCTCCGGCGCCAACCTGATCCCGCTCACCGGTTCGCCCGAGGATCTCGACTACTTCTCCGACCGCGCCATCGCCGGGCCGCGGGCATGCTCCTCCATCGTCGGCCGCGCCGACCTCGTGATGCAGATGTGGGAACAGATCGAGCCGGTGTGGGGTCCGGCGCGTGAGGTCCGGCCGGTGCAGCCACTGCTCGCCCTCACGTGTTGTGCGGCGGTACCCGCCGACCCGCTCGTGCGGTTGGTGACCCTCGACGACCTCGACGCGTACATGCCCGCGGCCATCGACATGTTCATCGGCGAGGTCGGTGTCGATCCGACGGCCGGCGACGGCGGTCGTTCCTATCGTCGGCGCCTCGCCTCGCTCATCACCGCGCAGCGGGTGTTCGCCCGCTTCGACGGCCCCGACGTCGTGTTCAAGGCCGAGATCGGCTCGCTGTCCCGCCGGGTCGGCCAGATCCAGGGAGTCTGGGTGGATCCCGACCGGCGCGGTGAGGGACTGGGACTGGGTGGTACCGCGGCCGTCGCCGAGGCCGTCGCCGCTCACGGCCGCATTCCGAGTCTGTACGTCAACAGCTTCAACGTGACCGCGCGCGCGGTGTACGACCGCATCGGGTTCACCGAGGTCGGCACCTTCGCGACCGTCCTCGTCGACTGAGCGCCCGCCCCGCGTGGCGTCGCGGGATTCCGGCCGGGCCACCCTAGACTCGACTGCGATGTGGCGCATGCGAACTCGATGGACCCCGGCGGTGATCGTCGCGGTGTGTGCTGCCGTGACGGTGGCCACGGTCGGTTGTTCGGCTTCCGAGGACGACGGGCCGCGCCGCGCCGCGGAGCGCTTCCTGCAGGCCTACGCCGATCGTGAGGTGGCGTCCGCGGCGGCGCTGACCGACACACCCGCTGCCGCGGAGTCCGCGATGGAGTCGGCCTGGGCCGGGCTGGGTGCCGAGGCGCTCGAGTCGCAGGCCGGGCGGGTCCGCGTCACCGGGGACACCGCCGAGGTGGACGTCGACTACACGTGGGCGCTGCCGCGGGGCCGCGACTGGGCCTACGACGCCACCCTGCGGATGGGCCGGTCCGACGACGGCTGGGCGGTGCGCTGGGCGTCGACCAACATCCATCCGAAACTCGGTGCCGATCAACGCCTTTCGCTCCAGATTGTCGAGGCGCCGCGCGCGACGGTCAATGAGTCCGACGGCTCGGAGGTGATGGTCAACGGCACCGTCGTGGGCGTCAACTTCGATGCGACCGCCGCCGCCGAACAGGGCGCGTCGGTCGCCGAGTCGGTGACCGGTGCGGTCGCGGTACTGCGCCGGTTCAGTCCCTCGCTCAACGAGCAGACGATCATCGAACAGGTCACCGCGAACCGGCAGCAGTACCCGCTCGCCCGGCTGTCCCACGACCAGTTCGACCGCTTGCGCGACCAACTGGCGATCCCCGGCGTCGTGACCAACGAACAGGCCGAACTGGTCCCCGAGGACCCGAGATTCGCGCCCGCCCTGCTGACCGAGGTCAAGAAGGTCGTCGACTCCGAGGTGTCGGGGCGGGCGGGCTGGCGGGTGGTGACGGTCAACCCCAACGGCCTCGACGCCGACGTCCTCGCCGACCACGACCCGGACCCCGCGCCGGCGGTCTCGCTGAGTCTGTCGCGGACGGTGCAGAACGCGGCCCAGCGAGCGGTCAACGCCACCAACCGGTTCCAGATCGCGCTGGTCGTCGTGCAGCCGTCCACCGGTCGGATCCTCGCGGTCGCCCAGAATCCCGCGGCCGACCGGTCGGGGCCCATCGCGACGACCGGTCTGTACCCGCCCGGGTCGACCTTCAAGATGGTGACCGCCGCGGCCGCGATCAGCCATCGGATGGCCACCCCCGACACTCCCGTCGGATGTCCCGGCGCCATCCAGATCGGTCCGCGCCTGATCCCGAACTACGACGGGTTCTCGCTGGGGACGGTGTCGATGCTGCGGGCGTTCGCGCAGTCCTGCAACACCACGTTCGCCAAACTCGCCAGCGAGATGGGACCGTCGGATCTCGCGCACGCCGCGGCCGCGATGGGCGTCGGACAGCAGTACGAGATCGCCGGCCTCGACGCCGTGTCCGGCTCGGTGCCGATCGAGAACGAACTCGTCGCCCGCAGTGAGGACGGCTTCGGGCAGGGCAAGGTCCTCGTCTCGCCGCTGGGGCTGTCCCTGGTGGCCGCCACCGTTGCGAACGGTCGGAAGGCCCCGGTGCCGCAACTCATCCTGGACAAGCCCACGAAGGTCGAGGGTCCGACGCCCACGATGGCACCCGAGGTCTACGCCCAGCTGCGCCCGATGATGCGTGAGGTCATCACGAGCGGTACGGCGTCGGTGATCGACGGCCAGGGTGCGGTCTTCGGCAAGACCGGTGAGGCGGAGTTCGCCGGCGGGTCACACGCCTGGTTCGCCGGCTACCGTGGCGACATCGCGTTCGCCACCCTCGTCGTAGGTGGTGGTGATTCGAACAACGCGGTGGCCGTCACCCGCGACTTCTTCGCCGGTCTCGGACCGGGCTACGCGGTGCGCCCTCTCTCCTGAGACGCCCTCACCAGTGCGCACCATCTTCTAGGCGCTACCGGGTGTCCGGACGGGGAGGATCACCCGTCGCCCGGCATGTTCGATCACCTCGACGGGGTGGTCGTAGGTGTGGCTGAGCAGGTCGACGGTCATCACCTCCGGCGTCGGCCCGATCGCGAGCAGCCGGCCGTCCTTCATCACGGCCACCCGGTCGGCGTAGGCGGCCGCGAGGGTGAGGTCGTGCACCACCAGCAGCACGGCGTTCCCGGCATCGCGGTGGACGCGCAGGATGTCGAGGACCTGCTCCTGATGGTGGATGTCGAGTGCCGCGGTCGGCTCATCGAGCATCATGACGGGGGTGTCCTGGGCAAGGGCACGACCCAGGGAGACGCGTGCCTGCTGGCCGCCGGAGAGCTGTCCGAACGGCCGGTCGGCGATGTCGCCGAGCTCGCACAGTGCCATCGCGTCGGCGATCACGGCGGGGGAGTTCGCCGCGCGCGGTGTCCGCAGCCACGGGTAGCGGCCCATCGCGACGACCTGGGCCACGGTGAAGGGGGTGTCCACCCGGTTCTGCTGGGTCACCAGCGAGCGGTGGCGGGCGAGTTCGCGCATCGAGGTCGTCGCGACGTCCCTGCCGTCGACCTCGATGTGACCGCGCTGCGGTGTGCGGGTGCCGGACAGGGCCGACAGCAGCGTGGACTTGCCACACCCGTTGGGGCCGACGAGGGCGACGAGTTCACCGCGCCCGACGTCGAGGGTCACCTCGCTCACCACCTCGCGTCCGCCGAGAACGACCGAGACGTCTCGGGCGTGGATGCCCAGGGCCGTCGTCGCGGCGGTTTCGGTCGTCACCATCCGGCACCCGCGTGACGGCTGCGACGCAACAGGATGAAGAAGACCGGGCCACCGATCAGGGACGTGAACATGCCGAGCGGGAGGTCGGCGTCACCGAGCATCGTCCGGGCGGCGAGGTCGGCACCGGTGATGACCAGCGCTCCACCGATCACGCTGGTGGGTAACAGGATCGCGTGGCGCGGTCCGACGATGAGGCGCATCACGTGCGGCACGATGAGGCCGACGAAGGCGATGATCCCGGCGAAGGCGACCGCCGCGGCGGTCAGCACCGCGGTGAGCACGATCGCCTGCCGGCGGACGGCCTCCACGTTCACGCCGAGGGAGGCGGCCTGGATGTCGCCCAGCGCGAGCAGATCGAGCTTCGAGACCAGGAACAGGCAGGCCGCGACACCCACGACGACGAGCGGTGCGACGACCCAGATCTCGCTCCAGGTGCGTCCGGCGAGCGAGCCGAGCTGCCAGAAGATGATCTGCTCGCGGGCGGCGGTGGTGGCCACGAAGGTGAGGAACGCGATGATCCCGGCCGCGAACGCGTTGACCGCGATACCGGTGAGCACCAGCATGATCGCCGACGACGACCCGTCGCGAAGGGACAACACGTACACCGCCGCCGCGGTGATGAGGCCGAACACGAAGGCCGCCCCGGCGAGAGCCCAATTGCCCGCCGCGCCACCGGCTCCGGCGGTCCCGCCGGCGAGCACGATCATCAGACAGGCGCCGACCGCGGCGCCGGAGGAGACGCCGATGATCCCCGGTTCGGCCAGCGGGTTCGCCAGCACTCCCTGCAGGAGGCAACCCGCGGCGCCGAGCGCGGCTCCGACGAACAGTCCGAGCACGATGCGCGGGAAGCGCACATTCCACAGCGCGCCTTCGCCGTTCGGGTGGGAGGGGAGCGGTCCGAGATCGAGGTGGAAATGGTGGGCGAGGCTGCCGAGCACCTCGAGCGGCGGCACCGACACCTTTCCGGTGCCCGCGGACACGATGACGAGCACGACCAAGGCGACCAGCATCACCGCCACCACCGTGAGGTCACGGACCCGATGCGACGTGCCGGCCGGGGGAGCGACGACGGCCGACGGGGTCGTCGGCTCGGTCGCCGGGTCCGTCGTGGTCCGCGCTGGGTCGGTCATGCGTAGATCGACCTCGCCAGCGCACCCAGCACCAGTCCGACCTCGGGGCCGAACGCCAGGATCTGACTCTCGTCCATCTGCACGACCCGTCCGTTGCGGCCGGCCTCGGTGTCGGCCACACCCGGCAGGGTCAGCACCCCCTCGGGTCCGCCGACGGTGGCCGCGCCCTGGGTCATCACGAGGATCACGTCCGGGTCGGCGGTGATCATGGCCTCGGCGCTGATCGCGGTGAACGCGCCGGTGAGATCGGCTGCCGCGCCGGCATCCCGGCCACCGAGCGCCTCGATGAGGTCGTCGGCACCCGATCCGGGCCCGGCCAGCAGCAGCAGGTTGCGTCCGCGGATGTAGAGGAACGCCATGGTGGGATCTCCGGACGGATCCGGGACCAGCGCGCGCGCCTCTTGGATCTGGGCGTCGGTCCGGGCGACGAGCTTCTCGCCGGCATCGGCGACACCGAGTGCGGCTGCGACCGAGCGGATCAGGGTGTCGTTCGACTCCAGATTGCGGGCGGCCGGGAACACGACGACCGCGACGCCGGAGTCGCGGATCTGGTCGACGGCGGCGGTGGGCACAGTGGACTCGCTGACGAGCAGGACGCTCGGGTCAAGGGCGAGAACGGATTCGGCGTTGAGGCTGTGTCCGCGGTTGGTCACCACCGGCCGCGATCTCGCCGAGGGGAAGGCGGTGGACGTGTCGCGCCCCACCACGTGCGACCCGAGTCCGAGGGCGTACACGATGTTGCCGAGGGTTCCGTTGATGTCCACGGCGATGATCCGGTCGGCGTCGTCGACGGTCACGTCGCCGTACCGCAGCGAGTCCACGGTCGCGGGCAGCCGGGGAGCGGGATTCTCGACGACGGGCGTGACGTCGGACTCCGCGAGCGTCGCAGTCTGCGGGCCGTCGCGCAGATGTGCGCCCGGCGAGTGCCGCTCCTGCTCGATCGGGGTGACGAAGCACGCCGACAGGCTCAGCACGGTCAGCACCATCACCAGCGCCGCCCGTAAGCCCCTGGTCCGCACCGCACACCTCCATCGTCGACTCCGATGGCCTCCCATCGGCTCCTCCCGGCGAGCTTAGTGACGTTCGCCGCGGTGTCCGCCCACGGGCCTCGCCGCGACGGGCCGGGATAGTCTGGTCGCATGCCAGTTCGCAGTGCCCTCACGCCGGGGATCGTGTCGCCCGTCCGGTCCGTGCCCGACTCCATCGAACGTCCCGAATACGTGTGGAAGCCGACGGTGAACGAGGGCCATGAGCCCTGGGTGCAGACCGCCGAGACGATCGAGAAGATGCGCATCGCGAGCAAGATCGCGGCCAATGCACTCGCCGAGGCGGGCAAGGCCGTCGCCCCGGGCGTGACCACCGACGAACTCGACGCGATCGCGCACGAGTACATGATCGACCACGGTGCCTACCCGTCGACGCTGGGCTACAAGGACTTTCCGAAGTCGTGCTGCACCTCGTTGAACGAGGTGATCTGCCACGGCATCCCGGATTCGACGGTGATCGAGGACGGGGACATCGTCAACATCGACGTCACCGCCTACATCCACGGCGTGCACGGCGACACCAACGCGACCTTCCTCGCCGGCGACGTCGACCAGGAGGCCGCCGATCTCGTCGAGCGGACGCGGATCGCGACCGAGCGGGCCATCAAGGCCGTCAAACCGGGTCGCGAGCTGAATGTCATCGGTCGGGTCATCGAGTCCTACGCGAACAGGTTCGGCTACACGGTCGTGCGCGATTTCACCGGCCACGGCATCGGTGAGACCTTTCACAACGGGCTGATCGTGCTGCACTACGACGAACCGAACGTCGACACGGTCCTCGAACCCGGGATGGTCTTCACCATCGAGCCGATGATCAACCTCGGCGCACTGCCGTGGGAGATGTGGGACGACGGCTGGACCGTGGTGACCGCCGACCGCCGGTGGACCGCGCAGTTCGAGCACACCCTCGTCGTCACCGACGACGGCGCCGAGATCCTCACTGTGCCGGACAACTGACATCGGGCCCGACAACTGAGGTTCGGTCCGACAGCCGAGACGATCAGGCGGGGAAGCGGACGGGTTGCGGTTCGCTGCTCGTCGTGGTCGTCCCGTTGCCGAGCTGACCCTGGCCGTTGAGGCCCCAGCAGTACATCTCGTCGTCCGCGACCGCGCACACGTTCGCCGAACCGGTGGTGACCTCGGTGACCCCCGACAGTCCGTTGACGCGGTCGGGGCTCTTGTCCGGCTGATCGCTGCGTGAACCCCAGCAGTAGGCGGAGCTGCCCGCGGCGGCGCAACCGCCATAGGCCGCCGTGGACACCTCGGTGGCCCCGCGGACGTCGATGCGGGTCGGGGTGCGCCGGTTCTGCTCGGTGCCGTCGCCGAGCTGGCCGCTGGTGTTCTGGCCCCAGCAGAACACGCCGCCGGAGCCGGCGACCGCACACGTCGAGTACAGGCTCGTGCTGATCGACGTGGGCGAGTCGAGTCCGAGGACCCGGGTCGGGGTGAGGCGGTCGAGTGTGGTGCCGTCGCCGATCTGGCCTTCCCGGTTGTTGCCCCAGCAGTACGCCGAACCGCCGGCGATGGCGCAACTCGTGGTGTGCGACGTGGACACGGCGGTCACGTCCGAGAGACCGGCGACGCGGGTGGGCACGTCCACCGACCCGGTACTGCCGTTGCCGACCTGGCCGCTCGCGTTGTTGCGCCAGCAGTAGGCGTCGCCGTCGCTGATCGCGCAGATCGTGAGCCCGACCGACACCGCCGACACCCGGGACAGGCCGGACACCTTCGTCGGCAGCGGCACGTTCTGCCCGGGCGGTCCGATCCCGTAACCCCAGCAGTAGAGGTCTCCGGAACTGATCGCGCAGGTCGTCCCGAGGCCGCCCATGCTCACCGCCGAGACGTCGGAGATGCTGGTGACCGCGACCGGGCGCGGGCGGTCGGTGGTCGTACCGTCGCCCAGCGTGCCCCGTTCGTTGTCGCCCCAGCAGTACAGTCGATTGCCGCGCACCGCGCACGTACTGTCCCCGCTGGAGGCGATGGACTCGAACTCATCGCTGCCGGTGGAGGATCCGCCGGAACTGCTGGGCGGCGTCGTCGATGACCCGGCGACCGGCGCCGTCTGAGGATCCGATCCCGATCCGCTGAGGGCGATCGCGGCCCCGACGACACCGACGACGAGGACGACGACACCGAGCACCGCGGCGACGATCCACGCGGTGCGTGAGCCCGTTCCCCGTGACCCCGGGCCGGGTCCGTGGGGTCCGCCGGGCCCGGTCACATATCCGGGTGGTGGACCCGGCGGCGGTCCGCCGGGACCGTACGCCGGGAACGGTGGGTGAACGCCGGGTGGCTGGGCACGGTGGGCCACCGGGTGCACCGGCGCCTGCTGGGTGGGCGGCGGTGGGGAGAACGGACGGCCGGGTGCCTGCGCCGCGACGACGGAGGGCGCCGTCGACGCGATCTCGACCGCCCGGGCGAGCGCCGCGGCAAACTCGGAGCAGGACGCGAACCGGTCGGCGGGGTTCTTGGCGAGGGCGCGCGCGAACACGGCATCGACGTGGACAAGGTCGGGGCGGCGCTCGGAGATCCGCGGTGCGGGCGTGTTGACGTGGCCGGCGATCAGGGCCATCGGGGTCTGCCCGGGGTAGGGCTGCGATCCGGTGAGCAGCTGGAACGTCGTGCACGCGAGCGCGTACTGGTCCGACGCCGGGATCGCCGGTTCGCCGGTGAGGATCTCGGGTGCGGCGTAGGCGAGGGTGCCGACGAACAGGTTGGTCGCGGTCATCTTCGCGCCGTCCATCAGGCGGGCGATGCCGAAGTCGAGCACGGTGACCCGGGTGATCCGGCCGTCGGGGCCGCGGGCGACCACGATGTTCGCGGGTTTGATGTCGCGGTGGATGACGCGCCGGGTATGGGCATAGTCGAGCGCGTCGGCGACCTTGCCGACGACCGTCACCACGTCGTCGACCGGCAGGGCCGACGCGGCGGCGAGGTCCTCGCCTTCGAGGTAGGACATCGAGAACCACGGGCTGCCGTTCTCCACGCCGTGGGTGTAGACCGTGACGATGCCGGGGTGATCGAGGGCCGCGGCGGTGCGGGCCTCGTTGCGGAACCGCTCGGCGAAACTGGGATCGGCGGGGTTCGGCGAGATGATCTTGAGGGCCTCGCGGCGACCCAGCGTGGGGTGTTCGACGAGCCAGACCTGTCCCATGCCGCCACGCCCGAGCATCTCCAGGACGCGATATCCGGCGAACACCGACCCCGGCTTCACGACCTCCACGTCCGATGACCCCCCTTGGCTCTGAACGACCGGCTGTCGACCTGTTGGTCCGGGTCACTGTATCCAGACCCGCACGACCGCGAGGTGAACGGTGGGACTTGTGAACGACGCCACCGTGGTCGCGGCCTCGGGTCCGGCCTCTAGTCTGTTCCGGGTGGACGGACTCGGTGGCGCATTGCTCGTGGGCGGTACCAGCAGCGATGCCGGGAAGAGCCTCATCGTCGCCGGGCTGTGCCGTGCGCTGCGGCGCACCGGTGTGCGGGTCGCACCGTTCAAGGCGCAGAACATGTCCAACAACTCGGTGGTCACCCTCGACGGCGGCGAGATCGGTCGTGCCCAGGCGTTGCAGGCGTTCGCCTGTGGCCTCGAACCCTCCACCAGGTTCAACCCGGTGCTGCTGAAACCGGGCAGTGACCGTCGCTCGCACGTGATCCTCCGCGGTCGGCCCGCCGGAGACGTCGGGGCCGCCGACTACCTGCACTGGCGGGCGCGGCTGCGTGCCGTCGTCGCCGACGAGTTGGCCGGTCTCCGACGCGACTTCGACGTCGTCATCTGCGAAGGTGCGGGTTCGGTCGCCGAGATCAATCTGCGCGCCAACGACATCGCGAATCTCGGTCTCGCACAGGCGGCGGACCTCCCGGTGGTGCTGGTCACCGACATCGACCGCGGCGGGTCGCTGGCCCATCTGTTCGGTACCACCGCGGTCCTCGACGACGCCGATCAGCGGCTGATCGCGGGGTTCGTGGTCAACAAGTTCCGTGGTGACCCGTCGATCCTCGAGCCGGGACTGCGGCAGGTCGAGGCGATCACGGGACGGCCGACGCTCGGGGTGGTGCCCTTCGCCGACGACCTGTGGCTCGACGCCGAGGACTCGCTCGCGGCGCCGGTCGGGCGGCGGGTCGGGCCGCCGCGCTCGTTCACCGAATCCTCCGCGACCGGAGGACCCCGATTGCGGGTCGCCGCCATCCGCCTGCCGCGGATCTCCAATTCGACCGACGTCGAGGCGCTGGCCTGCGAACCCGGTGTCGACGTCACCTGGGTCGACGACCCGGCCGGGGTGGCGGCCGCCGACCTCGTCGTGCTGCCCGGCACCCGTGCCACCGTGACCGACCTCGAGTGGCTGCGGGCGCGCGGTCTCGGGGAGGCGCTCACCGAACGCGCGGCCCGCGGACGTCCGATCGTCGCCGTGTGCGGCGGATTCCAGATGCTGGGCCGCACCCTCGACGACCGGGTGGAGTCCGGTCGCGGGCGGGTGCCCGGACTGGGGTTGTTCGACCTCGACATCGAGTTCCACGCCGAGAAAACCGTGCGGCAGGTGACCGGGACCGGCGGCGACTCGTCCGGCGTCTCGATCAGCGGCTACGAGATCCATCACGGCCGGGTGACCCGATCGGCCGAGAACACGTGGATCGTCGACGACCGGCACGGTCCGGAGGGCGCGGTGCGGGGGGCGGTCCGGGGTACCCACTGGCACGGACTACTGGCGTGCAACGACTTCCGGCGTCGACTTCTGGCCGACGTGGCGGCCGAGGCCGGGGTCCGTGGATTCCGCGTGGCGCCCGACACCGACGTCGACGCCGTACGTCGGCGACAGGTCGATCAGATGGCCGACCTCGTCACCGAACACCTCGACCTCGACGCCATCATGCGGCTGATCCGACAAGGGCCGCCGCGCCACCCCAAGGTCATCCGTCACCACCTCGAGGACTTGTAGACGCCGGGGTCGTGGAGACGGGTTATCGTGGGCGCCATGACTGAAGACCGCCCCAGGATCGACGACCGACGTCAGGTGACCGTGGGCGGCCTCACCTTCGACGTCCGGATCGGGGGACCGGAGACCGGTCCGTGGGTTCTGCTGCTGCACGGGTTCCCGGTGAACGGGAGCTGCTACGACGACGTACTGCCGCGCCTGCACGAGTCGGGGCTGCGGACACTGGTCATCGATCAACGTGGGTACAGCCCCGGCGCGCGGCCGCCCGGGGTGGACGACTACCGGCTCACCCACCTCGTGTCCGATGTGATCGGGGTTCTCGACGCCCTCGGCATCGGCTACGCGATCCTCGTCGGGCACGACTGGGGCGGCATCGTCGCGTGGCATCTCGCCGGGAAGTACCCCGACCGGTTCACCGGTCTCGTCGTCGCCAGCACCGGGCATCCGTCGGCCATGCGCGACGCTCTCGTCGGTAGCGACCAGCGTGAACGTTCTTCGTACATCCTCGATTTCGTGGCCGACGGGGCCGAGGAGAGGCTGCTCGCCGACGACGCCGCCGAGCTGCGGGCGGTGGGGATCTCCGAGGACGAACTCGCCCCGCTGCGGGAACCGGGCGCCCTGACCGCGGCGCTGAACTGGTACCGCGCGAACTTCACCGGCGACATCAAGGCGACCATGGCGTGCCCGCCGGTCGAGATCCCGACCACGCTGCTGTGGAGCGACGCCGACACCGCCCTGGGTCGCGAACAGGCGCAGGGCAGCGGTCGGTACGTCTACGGCGACTTCCGCTACTGCGAACTCGCGGGCGTGGACCACTGGATCCCGCAGCGCGCGGCCCCGGCACTCGCCAGCGAGATCGCCCTGCGCTCAACGATTTTCTGAGGTCGCGCGGAGGGCCTGGGGTCAGATGTCCAGGCCGAGGATCGCGTTCTCCAGGACCTCGGGCATCGCCGGGTGGATCCAGTACTGGCCGCGGGCGAGTTCGTGTGCGGTCTGGCCGAAGTGCATCGCCTGGATGACCGGCTGGATGACCGTCGGTGCCTGCGGGCCGATGAGGTGTGCGCCCAGCAGCCGGCCGGTGCCGCGTTCGGCGATCAGCTTGCAGAATCCGGTGGTGTCCTCCATCGCCCAGCCGTAGGCGACATCGCCATAGGCCTGGACCTTGACCGCGAAGTCGTGGCCGGCCTCGCGAGCCTCGTCCTCGGTGAGGCCCACCGCGGCGATCTGCGGGTGGGTGAACACGGCCGCCGGGACGTACCGGTGGTCGAAGGTGTCCAGATCGGTTGCGTCCCAGCCTTTCAGGAGATTGGCCTGCACCACCCGCTGTTCGTGGTTGGCGACGTGTTTGAGCTGGTACGGCGAGCTGACGTCGCCCAGCGTCCACACTCCGCGGGCAGCGGTGCGGCCGTGCTGATCACAGCGCACGCGACCTTGGTCGTCGAGCTCGATACCGACGGAGTCGAGGTTGAGCCGGTCGCCGTTCGGCTGCCGGCCGGTCGCGATCAGCAGGACGTCGGCCTCGAGTGTCGCGCCGTCGGAGAGCCCGACCCGCACACCGCCGTCGGGCAGGTCTTCGGCCTCGGTGATCGTGGTCTCCAGCCGCACGTCCCACTTCTCCCGGGCCACCTGGGTGAAGCGGTTGGAGATGTCGGCATCCTGCTTGCGGAGCAGACCCGGGCCGCGCGCGATGATCGACACATGTGAGCCCAGCGCGCCGAAGACGTGTGCGAATTCCGCTGCGATGTAACCGCTCCCGACGATGATCAGGCGTTCGGGCAGCTCGGGGAGACGCATGACGTCGTTGTTGGTGTAGTAGGTGACCCCCGAGTCGGCGATGATCTGGGGGATGACCGCGCGCGATCCGGCGGCGAGCACGACCTCGTCGGCGAGGACCGTGTCGCCGTCTCGCGTGACCAACCGGTACCGGCCGTCGTCGTCGCGCCCGTCGAATTCGACATGGGAGTCGTACACGGTGATGTTCTCGCACCGATCGACCCGGTACTCCTTGCCGCCCTGCGACAACGGGTCGATGCGGCCGAACACGCGCTCGACGATGCCGGGCCAGTCGACCGAGTCCACCTTCGAGTGCACACCCAGGCGCGCACCGTGCGTGGCGATCTCGGCCACCTCGGAGGCGTAGACGAACATCTTGGTCGGGATGCACCCCACGTTGAGGCAGGTGCCGCCGTAGACGCCCTCCTCGAAGATCGCGAGGGTCTTGTCCGCGAAGCGGTCATCGGGAATGGCATTGCCGCTGCCGGAGCCGATGATGGCCAGGTCGACGACCTGCGTGGCGGTCATAGGGGATTCTCGCTTTCGGTTGAGAGGACGGCGGACAGCCAGTGGTCGACCTCGCGATAGGCGTGCTCGCGGGCGTGTGCGACGGAGAGGAAGACGTCGTGCCGGGCGTCGGGGATGGGGACCGCGGTCACCCGGCCGCCGAGGCACCCGCTCCAGCGGGCGATGTGGGTGACGTCGAGGACGGCATCGGCATGATCGGTGGACGCCGAATAGGTCCTGGCGAAATGCGTTTTGTCTGAACGTAACACGAGCGCGGGAACACCGACGTCGATGCCGCGGTGCAGGCGACGCTGACCACCGCGCACCGCGTCGAGGAAACCGAAGGTGACCGGGAATCCGCCCAGCGGTTTCGCCGACAGGTCGTAGTTCCATTCGCCGTGCGCGCTGTCGTGCAGGCTCTCGCCGTAGGCCTGCGAGAGTTCTTTCGGTATCACCCTCGTCGGCGCGACGGCGGCGATCGCCTTGATGAGCAGCGTGACCGGGAGGGTGCGCAGCACCGCGTCGCCCTGCAGATCGAACCAGGGCGAGTTGAGCAGGAGTCCGTCGACCGCCGCGTGCAGCGCCGGGACGCGCTGCCGCAACCGGTCGAGCCAGAGCGCGGTGATGAGGCCGCCCGTCGAATGCCCGGCCACCACGACCCGGCAGTCGGGTCCCACCTCCTCGAGGATGATCCGCAGCGACGCGTTGAGCTCCTCGTCGTACATCGCGAGGTCGGTGGTGAAGTGCGGCGTGTGGTGCGATTGCCGCGAACGCCCGCACTTTCGCAGGTCGACGGCATAGAACGCGTACCCGCGGTCGACGAAGAAGTCGGCGAGCGGCTCGTGGAAGAAGTAGTCGGTGAAACCGTGGACGTAGAGCACGGCACCGCGCACGGGCGACGACTCGGCGCGTCGCACCAGGGTCGCGGTGATCGGAGATTCACCGTCGGGATCGGGGCCCAGGGGGAGCACGCGTTGCCGGTAGTCCTCGAGAAATCGGTCGGGCTGCCAGTCGGCGGATGCGGATGCGCTCACGGCGACCAGCATAGTGACAGGTCAGGACTGCCCGGATGTCGTGCAGCACACAGTTGCGAAGGTCGATTCTCGTGCTGGACGTGCCATGCTGGACAATGACGATCGAGAAGGACCGGGTGAGAAGTGCCCGGTCGAGAAGTTGCCATCCGGGACGACGTGCCGCGACGAACACCGGTCACAGTGTCCCTCCAGGTGAAGTGGAGTCCAGGTGTCGAAAACGGTGATCACGACCGACGTCGCGTTGGTGGGTGCGGGAATCATGAGTGCGACCCTCGGAGCGCTGCTCCGACAGCTTCAGCCCGACTGGTCGATCAGCCTGTTCGAGCAGCTCGACGCCGCCGCCGCCGAGAGCAGCGACCCGTGGAACAACGCCGGCACCGGGCACTCGGCACTCTGCGAGCTGAACTACACGCCGAAGACCGCCGACGGTGACGTCAACATCGACAAGGCGCTCACCATCAACGAGCAGTTCCAGGTGTCGCGCCAGTTCTGGGCCCACTCCGTCGACAACGGCATCCTCGGTGACCCGTCGGAGTTCATCAACCCCATCCCGCACGTCGCCTTCACCCACGGCGCCGAAAGCCACAAGTACCTCCGCAAGCGTTACGACAATCTCGCGACCCAGACCCTGTTCGAGGGCATGGAGTTCATCGACGACCCGGCCGAGTTCACCGCGCGACTGCCGCTGATGTCGGAGGGACGCGACTTCGCCGATCCGGTCGCGCTGAACTGGTTCGACCAGGGCACCGACGTCGATTTCGGTGCGCTCACCCAGCAGCTCCTCAACTATGTCGCCCAGGGCGCCGACATCTACTTCGGCCATTCGGTCACCAAGCTGTCCAAGCAGTCCGACGGCAGCTGGATCGTGAAGGTCCGTAACGGCCGGACCGGGCAGAAGCTGTCCGTGCACGCGAAGTTCGTGTTCGTCGGTGCCGGCGGCGGCGCACTGCACCTGCTGCAGAAGTCGGGGATCAAGGAGGCCAAGGGCTTCGGTGGATTCCCGGTGTCCGGCGAGTTCTTCCGCTGCACCAACCCCGATCTCGTCGCCGAGCACCACGCGAAGGTCTACGGGCAGGCCGCCGTCGGCGCCCCGCCGATGTCGGTGCCGCACCTCGACACCCGCGTCATCAACCACAAGCCGGGCCTGCTGTTCGGCCCGTACGCCGGGTGGTCGCCGAAGTTCCTCAAGAGCGGCAAGATCACCGACCTGCCCGCCTCGATCAAGCCGGGCAACCTGCTCCCCATGGTGTCGATCGCTCCCAAGGAGTTCGGCCTGCTCAAGTACCTCATCAGCGAGCTCGCCGCCGGCCCCGCCGACCGGGTGAAGACGCTGTCGGAATTCGTCCCGCGTGCCCTCGGTGCCGACTGGGAACTCATCACCGCCGGACAGCGCGTGCAGGTCATCCGCAAGACCGGGATGGGCGGACAGCTCGAGTTCGGCACCGCGGTCGTCGCGGCCGGCGACGGCACCATCGCCGGGCTCCTCGGTGCGTCCCCCGGCGCCTCCACCGCCGTGCCGGCGATGATCTCGGTGCTCGAACAGTGCTTCCCGAAGGAGTACGCGGGCTGGTCGTCGAAGCTGACCGCGATCATCCCGTCCTTCGGTCAGAAGCTCAACGACAACCGCGACCTGTACCGCCAGGTGTGGGACTGGACGAACAAGACGCTGCAGCTGACCGACCGGAACGAGGTCCCGGCCGAGACCGGCCGCCTCGCGCCCGCCACCGCCGGTTGATCCGCGCGAGGTGAAGTCCGGTCGCCTTGTGTGCTAACCACGACACATGATCTCTGAACCGCGGGTGCACCGCGCCCTGGCCGATGACATGGACGCAGCCACGCTGTACCGGGTCCTCCGGCTGCGGGTCGAGGTCTTCGTCGTCGAGCAGGCCTGTCCGTACCCCGAACTCGACGGCCGCGATCTGGAACCGACGACGCGCCAGTTCTGGATCACCGACGGCGGGGACCGGCCCGACGGAGGAGACGGGGACGAGTCCGACCCGGGGGCGGTACTGGCGACGCTGCGGCTGCTCGAGGAACCGGAGGCCGACGGCGGACCGGTCTTCCGGATCGGCCGCGTCTGCACCGAACGCAACCATCGGGGTCACGGCCTCGTGGCGACCCTCATGACCGCCGCGCTCGACGAGGTCGGGGAGCGCCCGTGCCGGATCGAGGCGCAGACCTACCTCACCGAGATGTACGCCAAGTTCGGCTTCGTCCGCGACGGCGACGACTACCTCGAGGACGGGATCCCCCACGTGTCGATGCTCCGCGCCGGGTCACGATGACGACCCTCGGTGAACTGTCCGCTTCCGTGGACCCGCTCGCTGACGTGCGTTATCCGTTCAGCGCCGTCGTCGGTCAGGAGCAGCTCAAGCTCGCACTGATCCTGTCGGCCATCTCGCCGGGTATCGGGGGTGTCCTGATCCGCGGGGAGAAGGGCACCGCGAAGTCGACCATCGTGCGCGGGCTCGGCCCGCTGCTCAGCGTCCCCGGTTCCACGGACGACGACACCGCCGGCCGCGTGGTCGAACTGCCCATCGGTGCAACCGAGGACCGTGTGATCGGTTCGCTCGACCTCACCTCGGTGCTGCGGGACGGCCGTGCCGAGTTCACTCCCGGTCTGCTCGCGCGGGCGCATCGCGGGGTGCTGTACATCGACGAGGTCAACCTGCTCGCCGACCACCTCGTCGACGTGCTGCTGGACGCGGCGGCCAGTGGACAGGTCACGATCGAACGCGATGGTGTGTCGCACACCCAGGCGGCCGATTTCGTACTCGTCGGCACCATGAACCCGGAGGAGGGCGAGCTGCGCCCGCAGCTGCTCGACCGGTTCGGGCTCGCCGTCGACGTGGCCGCCGGCCGCGAGGTCGACGAACGCGTGGAGGTGGTGCGCCGCCGCATGGCGTACGACGCCGACCCGGCGTCGTTCGTCGCCGCCCACGCCGACGCCGAACACGAACTGACACAACGGATCGCGAGCGCACGAGCCGCCGTCGGTGCTGTGGCCCTCCCGGACCGGGAGTTGCGTCGGATCGCCGGGATCTGCGCCCACCTCGACGTCGACGGACTCCGCGGCGACATCGTGGTGGCCCGGACCGCGCTCGCTCATGCCGCCTGGCGCGGGGCGACCGCCGTCGAGGACACCGACGTCCGGGCGGCCGTCGAGCTCGCGCTGCCGCATCGGCGCCGCCGCAACCCCTTCGACGAGTCGGGGCTCACCCGCGATCAGCTCGACGAGGCGATGTCGGCGGGCGAGGACGCGGCCGGACCCGACACACCCGATGACGACCCGGAACCGCCCGAGACACCACCACCGCCCGGTGGCGGCGAGGCCCCGGACTCCGCATCCGACACCGGCCCGGCGCCCGACACCGACTCCGGTGCCGCGCCCGAGACCGGTTCCGATGCCGCGCCCGAGACCGGCGACACCGACGCCCCGCAGCATGCTCCCGGCCCGGCGTTCGGGTCCGTGCCGACCTCGGCGGCTCGTCGCATACCGACCCTGCGTGTCGACGGACTCGGCGACGGTGACCCGGGTCGCCGCTCGAAGGCGCGGAGCCGTCGCGGACACACCACCCATGCCGTGGACTTCGATGCCGGCCGACCGGTGCATCTGTTCGGCACGGTGCTCGCCGCCGCGGGCCGGGCCGGTCGCGGCGAGGACGGGTTCGCGCGCGGTCTGCGGATCGCCGCCCCCGACCTGCGGTCGGCGCAACGGGTCGGCCAGGAGTCCAACCTCGTCGTCTTCGTGGTCGACCTCAGCGGGTCGATGACCGCCCGGCGTCGTCTGGCCGCGGTGTCCGAACTGTGCGTGGAGATGTTGCGCGACTCGTACACCCGGCGCGACCGCGTCGCGGTGGTCGTGGCGCGGGGTTCCTCCGCGACGCTGGCGGTGCCGCCCACCAAATCGGTCGAGATCGCGGTGCGCCGCCTCGAGGAGATCCGTACCGGTGGCCGGACACCGCTCGGCGAGGGTCTGCAACTGGCCGCCGATGTCGTGCAGCGGTGTCGCCGCACCGAGCCCGACCGGCGGCCGCTGCTGGTGGTGCTCACCGACGGACGTGCCACCTCAGGACGAGGCGCGATGGCACGGGCGCGGGAAGCCGCGGACGGTATCCGCCGTCGCGGCATCGGGTCCGTGGTCGTCGACTGCGAGCAGGGGATGGTCCGGCTCGGACTCGCCGGCGATCTCGCGGCCCATCTCGGCGCGAGCCTGATCCCCATGGACGAACTGTCCGCCACCGCGCTGACCGGACACGCACCCGCGCGGGGAGCGGCCTGACCGCCCCCGCCACCCCGATCTGAGACCAGAGGAGAAGTCGAGTGCCCCAGGGAGTTCCGGTCAGCATCCCCGACGACGGACTGACGACGCGACAGCGCCGTAACCAGCCCGTCCTCGCGGTGCACACCGGCGACGGCAAGGGCAAGTCGACCGCCGCCTTCGGGATGGCGATGCGCGCGTGGAACGCGGGCATGCGGGTCGCGGTGTTCCAGTTCGTCAAGAGTGCGAAATGGAAGGTGGGGGAGGAGTCGACGATGCTCACCCTCGGCCGGGTGCACGCGGAGACCGGCGCCGGTGGGCCGGTGGAATGGCACAAGATGGGTCAGGGCTGGTCGTGGTTGCGGGCCAACGACGACCACGACGACGACCACGCCGCCGCCGCCCGGGCCGGGTGGGCGGAGATCGCACGCCGTCTCGATGCCGGCGAACACGATTTCTACGTCCTCGACGAGTTCACCTATCCGCTGCACTGGGGCTGGGTGGACACCGCCGAGGTGCTGGACACCCTCGCCCGCCGACCCGGACGCCAGCACGTGGTCATCACCGGCCGCCGCGCCCCGCAGGCCCTCGTCGACGCTGCCGATCTGGTCACCGAGATGCACAAGGTCGCCCACCCGATGGACGCCGGCCGCAAGGGGCAGAAGGGGATCGAATGGTGACCTCCGCCCGGGCGTCGACGCCCGCCGTCGTGATCGCCGCGCCGTCGTCGGGCAGCGGCAAGACCACCGTGACGACCGGCCTGATCGGCGCATTGCGGGCGGCCGGACACCGCGTGGCGCCGTTCAAGGTCGGCCCCGATTACATCGACCCCGGGTACCACGCCGTCGCGGCCGGACGGCCCGGACGCAATCTCGACCCGAATCTCGTGGGCGCCGAACGTATCGCGCCGCTCTTCGCCCACGGGGCCGCGGGCGCCGACATCGCGGTCGTCGAGGGCGTGATGGGCCTCTTCGACGGCCGGATCGTGGATTCCGACAGCGGCAGCGGCAGTTCAGGTGGCGATGCCGGTTCGCTCGGCGTCGGCTCCACCGCTCACGTCGCGTCGATCATCGGTGCGCCGGTGATCCTCGTCGTCGACGCCGCGGGCCACAGCCAGTCGCTGGCCGCCGTGCTGCACGGGTTCCTCTCCTACGACCCCTCGGTGTCGATCGCGGGCGTCATCCTCAACCGCGTCGGCTCGCCACGCCACGAGATGGTGCTGCGACAGGCCGCCGCGCGGGTGGGACTGCCGGTTCTCGGTGTGCTGCGGCGCCACCCGTCGCTGACGGTGCCCTCCCGGCATCTGGGCCTGATCCCGGCCGCCGAACGCAACGCCGACGCGGTCGCCGCCGTGGACGCGATGACCGAACACCTGCGCGGCGCCCTGGACCTCCCGGCGATCGTGGCCGCCGCCCGCGGGCGTGCGGTCCCCGACGCCGCGGCCTGGTCGGCTGCGGAAGCCGTCGCGCCGTATCGTCCCGCCGCGTCGGCCGGTTCGCCGGTGATCGCGGTCGCCGGGGGCGCGGCGTTCACCTTCGGTTATGCCGAGCACGCCGAGATGCTGACCGCCGCCGGTGCGCGCGTCGTCGTCTTCGACCCGCTCGTGGACCGGCTGCCCGCGGACGCGGCCGGCGTGGTGATCGGCGGCGGTTTCCCGGAAGAACACGCCGAGGCGCTGGCCGCCAACGATCTCCTGCGCGCCGACCTCCGGGCGCATGCCGCGGCGGGCCGGCCGATCCACGCCGAGTGTGCGGGTCTGCTGTACCTGTGCACGGAACTCGACGGGCACCCGATGAGCGGCGTCCTCGACATCCCCGGTCACTTCGGCCCGACCCTGACGCTCGGATACCGCGATGCCGTGGCCGTGGGTGACTCGGCCCTGTTCCGGACCGGCGAACGCGTCACCGGTCACGAGTTCCACCGCAGCGGGGTCGGCGACGGCGCGTTCGACCCGGCCTGGGCCTGGCGCGATCCGGCCGGCCGCGCGTCGATGCACGGGGTCGCGACGGCCGCGGTGCATGCCTCGTATCTGCACCTGCATCCGGCCGCGATCCCGGAAGCGTTGTGCCGCTTCGTGTCCCGATCCGCCGAGAGTGGGCGGGTGCCGACGCCCCAGTCCGTCGGCGACGTCCCCGGGGCGTCCTGATGCTGGCGCACCGGCTCCGCGAGACGCTCGACGCGCTCGCCGATCACGGTGCCGACGATCCCGCCCTGCTCCGGGAACTGCTGGAGGCGGTACTGGTGGTGGGGCAGGGGGTCGAACTCGACCGCGCGCTGCAGCGCATCGTCGAGGTCGCGGCGGGACTGGTGGACGCCCAGTACGGCGCGCTCGGCGTACGCGGACCGGACGGCGGCCTGAGTGAGTTCGTGCACATCGGGATCACCGACGCGCAACGCGCCACCATGGGACATCTGCCGGTCGGGCGCGGGGTTCTCGGCCTGCTCATCGACGACCCCCGCCTGCACCGGATCCACGACCTCGGCGCCCATCCGACGTCGGTGGGGTTCCCGCCCAACCACCCCCCGATGCACACCTTCCTCGGTGCTCCGATCATGGTGCGCGGCGAGGTGTTCGGCAGTCTGTACCTGACCGAGAAGCGGTCCGCGGAGGACTTCTCCGAGGTCGACGAGACCGTCGTCGCGGTGCTCGCGGTGGCCGCCGGGATCGCCGTCGACAACGCGGGTCTCTTCGAACGGGCCCGCACCCGCCACCGCTGGATGCAGGTCCTGGCCCGGCGTGGGTCGGAGCCGTTGGCCGGAATCGCGCTGTCGGACACAATGTCCCGGATGTGCGCCGATGTCGCCGACCTCGTCGGCGCGGTCGACGTCTACCTGCTCACCGAGATGGCGGGGGAGGTGGAACTGCGCGGGCACACCGGCGACCCGGTGGAGATCGAGAACTTCATCCCGCCGGACGCCACGGCGCTGCGGGTCCAGCGCTCCGGCCAGATCGCCGAGTCGCTGATCCGGCGCGGCGCCCGCTGGACCTCGGTGCAACCCCTCCAGCGCGCGTCGGGCGCGTTCGGCTGGATGCTCATCACCCACCGCAACCGCCCCTACTGGGACGACGAGGAGATCGCGGGGCTCGCCGGTGTCGCCGAGGTCGCCTCGCTGGCGGTCGTCTACGCCGAGCAGCAACAGATCGCCCGCGATCTCGAGGTCCTCGAAGACCGGCACCGCATCGCCCGCGACCTGCACGATCATGTGATCCAGCGACTCTTCGCGGTCGGGATGTCGGTACAGACGTTGCTGGCCGGGACCACCGATCCGGCCGCGGCGGCCGCGCGCCTGGAGCAGATCATGACCGACCTCGACCGCACGATCGCCCAGATCCGCACCTCGATCTTCGACCTGCAGACGCCCTACGGAACCGAGGTCGGCCCGACGCTGCGGCGGCGGGTGCTCGACATCGTCTCCGAACTGTCCGGGCACGCGTCGATCTCGCCGAGCGTGGAGTTCGACGGCCCCGTCGACACGGTGGTCCCGGACTCCCTCGGACCACACATCGACGCCGTCCTGCGAGAGGGCTTGAGCAACGCGCTCCGGCACGCGCGGGCCGACCACATCGCGGTGTCGGTGACCGCCGACGACGTCCTGACCGTCGAGATCAGCGACGACGGGGTCGGCATCGGCGCCGATGTCACCTATCGCGGTCTCGAGAACCTGACGCGCCGGGCCGAGGACTGCGACGGGACGTTCAGCATCGTCACCCGCCCGCGGGGGACGAGTGGGGGCGGGACGAGCGAGGGCCGGACCAGCGGCGGCGGGACGACGCTCACCTGGTCGGTGCCGCTGGTGGGTTAGCTCACTCCTTGCCGTCGCGGAGTCTGGTCGCCATCACGGCGACCTGGGTGCGTCGCTGCATGTCCAGCTTGCCCAGGATGCGGGACACGTAGTTCTTGATCGTCTTCTCCGCCAGAAACATCCGGCCGGCGATCTGGCGATTGGTCAGGCCCTCGCCGATCAGGGCGAACACCTCGCGCTCCTGATGGGTGAGCTCGGCGAGCGGATCCTTCTCGGTCTGCTTCTCGTTGCGCAGCTTGGCGAGCAGGGCCGCCGTGGACCGATCGTCGAGCAGTGAACCGCCCCGGCCGACGGTCCGGACCGCGGCGACCAGGTTGTGCCCCAGGATCTGTTTGAGCACGAAACCCGAGGCGCCGGCGAGGACCGCGGCGAGCAGCGCGTCGTCGTCGGCGTAGCTCGTGAGCATCAGGCACTTGATCCCCGGTTCGGCGGCGCGGACGTCCCGGCACAGCTCGACCCCGTTGCCGTCGGGCAACCGGACGTCGAGCACGGCCACATCGGGCTTGGTCGCCAGGATGCCGACAAGGGCCTCGCCGACCGAGGCCGCCTCGCCCACCACCTCGATGTCGCCGGCGGTTCCGAGCAGGTCGCGCAGACCGCGCCGGACGAGTTCGTGGTCGTCGACGAGGTAGGCGCGGACCGGATTCGGGGACGGGGTCGGATCGGCGGTGGCCGAATCGGTCGTGGCAGGGGACATGGGTCTGAAAGTACCGGATGTGCGGCGCCGGGAAGTCGCGACGTCGGACCCCATACAGGCGGGACCTTCGCCTCACGAGCACCACCCGTCCCGCCGCGCAGAGTGGATGGTACGACCCCGCTGTGATCAGGAGAGCACGTGACCACCCTCATCGGACCCCCCGACGCCGAACCCGCCGACCGCGGCATGACCGGTTCGGATCTACTGCGTGAACTGCTGCCCGTGTGCGAGACCGAGGTCGAGCGGCACATGAAGATGACGCGCGACTGGCACCCGCACGACTACGTGCCCTGGGACGACGGACGCAACTTCGCGGCTCTCGGCGGACTCGACTGGGATCCGTCGCAGTCGCGCCTCTCCGATGTCGCCAAGGCCGCGATGATCACCAATCTGCTCACTGAGGACAACCTGCCGTCGTACCACCGGGTGATCGCCGAGAACTTCACCCTCGACGATGCCTGGGGCTGGTGGGTGGGGCGCTGGACGGCCGAGGAGAACCGCCACTCGATCGTGATGCGCGACTACCTGGTGGTGACCCGCGGTGTCGACCCGGTCGAGCTCGAAGAGATACGCATGGCGCATATGACGTCGGGGTTCAACCCGCTGCCCGACGACGACGGGCAGCGCGACCACAGCTTCGACATGCTGTTCGCGGTCGCGTACGTCAGTTTCCAGGAACTGGCCACCCGGGTCTCGCACCGCAACACCGGGAAGGCATGCGGGGACCCGATCGCCGACCGCATGCTGCAACGTGTCGCGGCCGACGAGAACCTGCACATGCTCTTCTACCGCAACATCGTCGCCGGCGCGCTCGACCTCGTTCCCGACCAGACCATGGCCGCCATCCACGCGATCGTGACCAACTTCCAGATGCCCGGCGCGACCATGCCGAACTTCCGGCGCAACGCCGTGTTGATCGCCAAGGGCGGCATCTACGATCTGCCGCAACACATGTCGGATGTCGTCATGCCCGTGCTGCGGAAGTGGCGCATCTTCGAGCGCGACGACTTCGGGCCGGTCGGCGAGCACTACCGCGAACGCCTCGCGGAGTTCCTGGAGGAGATGGACGTCAAGGTGCGCAAGTTCGAGGAGTCGCGGGAGCGGGCGTTGCAGCGCCAGCACGCACGGGAACTGCGGGCCCGGTGACCGACGTGACCGTGACCGACGTGACCGTGACCGACGTGAGGGGGGCCGGCGCGCGGCCGTCCGCCTCCGCCCCTGCCGGTTTCGCCACCGCGATCGCCATGGCCGAGGCCGCCGCGGACCGGAACCCGCTGTGGTGGAACCAGATCCGGATCAACGCCGACGACTCGCTGGACGCCGCGTTCTGCACCTCGAGCCTGCTCGGGGCGCTGCTGCAGTCCGCGGCCCACCGGCTCGGTGTCCCGGCTGCCGATGTGTGGGCCCACGTCCGGCGGACGGGTGAGTTGCCGCTCTAGATCGGCTGTCCCGGTAAGGTCAGCTCCCATGTCCGAGCCTGACTCCGCCCTGTCGAATGTCCCGGGGTCGAACGTCCCCGGGTCGAATGTCCCAGGACCCCCGCACGTCCCCGGGCCCGACGCCTTCCCCTCCGGAGAGGGGCATTACCTGGTCGGCCTCGACCTCCGCGGACGCAAGGTCGTCGTGGTGGGCGGCGGGTCCGTCGCGCAGCGGCGGCTGCCCAATCTGGTCGCCGCGGGTGCCCACGTGCACGTCATCGCGCTCGATCCCACCCCGGCCGTCGAATCCTTCACCGGCATCACCGTCACCCAGCGCCGCTACGCCGACGGCGATCTGGAGGGCGCCTGGTACGCGATGGCCTGCACCGACGATCCCGCCGTCAACGAGGCGGTGGTGGCCGAGGCCGAGCGCAGGCACACGTTCTGCGTCCGGGCCGACGACGCCCGCCACGGCACCGCCGTCACCCCGGCGTCCGGCCGTCACCGCGACGTCCAGTTCGGCGTCCTCGCCGGCGGCGACCACAAACTGTCGGCCGCACTCCGCGCCGCGATGAGCCGAGCCCTCGCCGAGGGGTCGCTGAGTGTCGACGACGCCGCCCCGCACGCCGCGGGCGTGGCCCTCGTCGGTGGCGGTCCCGGCGACCCCGACCTGATCACCGTCCGCGGCCAGCGGCTCCTCGCCGAGGCCGACGTGGTGGTGGCCGATCGGCTCGCGCCCCCCGAACTGCTCGCCGAACTCGGCCCGCAGGTCGAGGTGATCGACGCCGCCAAGGTGCCCTACGGCCGCGCGATGAAGCAGGAAGCCATCAACGACGTCCTCGTGGAGAAGGCCAAGGAGGGCAAGTTCGTGGTCCGCCTCAAGGGCGGCGACCCCTATGTCTACGGGCGGGGTTTCGAGGAACTGCAGGCCTGTGTGGCCGCCGGGGTCCCGGTCACCGTGGTGCCGGGGATCAGCAGCTCGATCGCCGCACCGGCATCGGCGGGCATCCCGGTGACGCACCGCGGCGTCACCCACGAGGTCGTGATCGCCTCGGGCCACGTGCCGCCCGGCCACCCCGACTCGCTGATCGACTGGTCGGCGATGGGCAAGCTGCGCGGCACCCTGGTCCTGATGATGGCGGTCGAACGGGTCGAGGTCTTCGCCGACGCACTGCTCGACGGCGGCCGGCGGCCCGACACCCCGGTCGCGATGATCGAGAACGGATCCCTGCCGACCCAGCGTCTGCTGCGTACCGATCTCGCCCACGCCGGCGAGGTCGCGGAGGCGCAGGGGCTGCGTCCGCCTGCGATCGTCGTCATCGGCGACGTGGCCGCGTTCACCGAGGGCGCCTGAACAGATCAACCCAGACCGAATCAACGCAGATTGGCATGTCCCGGCGATCGGCCGGTACGGTCGTTCTCTATGTCGACTCCCGGAGCTGCGAACACCGGAACCGTGAACACTGGAACGGTGAACACAGGAACTCCGAACAGCGAGCAGTTCCGTCCGGTCTTCGGCCTGCCGATCCTGGTGCTGTCCGGGATGCAGTTGCTCGTCGTGCTCGACGGCACCGTGGCCGCGCTGGCGCTCCCGAGCATCCGCGACGCGCTCACGCTCTCGGAGTCCAGCGCCAATTGGGTCATCAGCAGCTACGTGCTGGCGTTCGGCGGTCTCATGCTCCTCGGCGGCCGTCTCGGTGACACGTTCGGCCGCAAGCGGATGTTCATCGTCGGCGTGGTCGCCTTCACCCTCACCTCGCTGCTGTGCGGACTGGCCTGGAACGAGGCGAGCCTCCTCGCCGGCCGGGCCCTGCAGGGCGCGTCGGCGGCGATCGCGGCGCCCACCGCCATGGCGCTGGTCGCCACCACCTTCGCGCCCGGCAAACCGCGCAGTCAGGCCTTCGCGGTCTACGCGGCCATGACCGGCGTGGGATCGGTGGCCGGGCTCATCCTCGGCGGGGTGCTGACCGAGCTGTCGTGGCGCCTGGTCTTCCTCATCAACGTGCCGATCGGTCTGATCGTCGTCGTCGGGGCGATCGTCGCGCTGCGGGAATCCCAGGGTGAGCGGCTGCCCCTCGACGTGCCCGGCGCGGTCCTCGGCACCCTCGGTTGCACCCTGCTGGTGCTCGCGGTGAACGAGGGGCCCAACGGTTGGACGGCGCCGGTCGTGGTCGGCTCGTTCATCCTCGGCGCACTCGCCCTGGCCGCGTTCATCGTGGTCGAACGGCGCGCCCGGAACCCACTGCTGCCGTTCTCCCTCTTCGACAACAGCTCACGCGTCGCAGCCCTCCTCGCCATCCTGCTCGCCAGCATGATCATGATGTGCATGGCGGTGTTCATCTCGCTGTACCTGCAGGGCATCCTGCAGTACTCGCCGATCCAGAGCGGGCTCGCGGTCGTGCCGTTCGCGTTCGGGCTGGGCATCGCCGCGGCGATCGCGTCGAAGCTGGCGCTGATGATCCAGCCGCGCTGGCTCGTCCTGGTCGGCGGCGCGGTGATCCTCGTCGGCTGCCTCTACGCATCGTCGATCGCGACCGACTCACCGGACTACTTCCCGAGCATCTTCGTCCCGGTCGTCGTGATCGGCTTCGGCGTCGGGCTGGCGGTCATCCCGCTGACCCTGTCCGTGGTGGCCGGGGTGGGCACCACCGAGATCGGCCCCCTGACCGCGCTCGCGCAGGTCGCGCAGAACCTCGGCGGGGCCGTCGGCCTGGTCGTCGTCGGTGCGATGGTCACCTCTCGCGCGCTGTCGAAGGGCGGCACCACCGCGCCGGTCGAGACGATGAACCCCACCCAGCTCGCCGCGCAGGCCGAGGGTTACGGGCTGGCCTTCGCCGCCTGCGCGGGCATCGCCGTCCTCGCCGCGGTCGTGGTGTTGTTCATGCGGTTCACGCCGGAGCAGGTCGCCGAGGGACAGGCCGCCCAGGAAGCCGCCGACGCCGGGCTCGACGCCGATACGAGCACCCCGGGGTCCGACACCCGGCGATGAATTCCGGGCGGACGCACGGTCGGTCCCGCTATGGATGCCAAGAATCTCGCTGGGCTCTACGACATCGGCACGCTCGACTGGCAGCCCGTCGCGGCCCGACTGACCGCCGGGGTGTCCCAGGCACCCGGGACCGGTGGCCCCGACCGGCACACGTGGTGGATCGCCACGATCAACGCCGACGGCAGCCCGCACGTCACCGGCATCGGGGCGCTGTGGCACCGGGACGCGATATGGCTGGAGACCGGTCCGTCGACCCGGAAGGCGCGCAACCTCGCCCGCGACCCGCGCTGCACCCTGTCGGTGGCACTCGACGAGGCCGACCTGGTGGTCGAGGGCGACGCGAACCTGGTCACCGAGCCCGCCGTCGTCGCCGAGATGGCGGAGCTGTGGGCGAGCGACGGGTGGCCGTGCCGCGTCGATGAGTCGGGTGCCGCGCTGACCGCCGACTTCAGTGCGCCGTCGGCCGGCCCGCCGCCCTGGTACGTCTACCGGGTGACGCCGCGGCGGGCGACCGTCCTGCAGACCGTGGAGCCCGGTGGCGCAACCCTCTTCGACTTCGACGCGCAGTAGCGTCGCGGACCTCGGTGCCGGGTCAGTCGGTCAGTACGACGATGCGGTCCGGCGCTTCGATCTCGACCCGCTGCCCGGCGTCGGCGAGGACCGCGGCCAGTCCGTCGATGTCGCGGACGGTGCGGCGCGTGCGGACCAGCTCGCGGGCCATCAGACCTTTGTAGTGCTTGTTGAAGTGGCTCACCACCTTGCGTGAGCCGTCCGGTTGTTCGGTCATGACGGTCGCCGTCACCGCACCCCGTACCGGTCCGAGTTGGTGGTAGACGCCCGAGCGCAGGTCCACGACGAAATCGTCGACCGCGTCCAGTGCGGGGGACAGCTCCGGCTTCCACAGCGCCGCCAGCGTGGGCATGCCGGGCAGCTTGGACCCGCCCGAGAGCCGGTACGCGGGAATCGGATCGGGTGCCCGCACGACACCGAACAACGCCGACCCGATCGCCAGCCGGTCGGCGGCCTTGGTCTTGCCCGCCCGGGTCAGCGACCGGTGATCGAGGGCGTCGTAGAGGACGCCGGTGTAGCGCTCGAGAGCCGGCCGGGTGGGGGACAGCCACAGGTCGGCGTTGCGGTCGACCTCGTCGAGCTGGGTGGCGCCGAGCCCGAGCGCGGTACGACTGGCCTCGAGATCGGCGGCCAGGGCGACGAGCGCCTCGGCGACCTGCTTGCGGACCGGGTTCAGCTCGGGGAAGGACAGCGTGTCGAGATCCAGGGGAGCGCCGCGCCCGCCGTCGGATTTCGTTTCGGAGGGAGGCAGGATGACGAGCACCGCAACACCATAACTAAGCTGGTTGGTCGTGATCACACGCATGTCGACCCTGTTCCTGCGGACCCTGCGCGACGACCCCGCCGACGCGGAGGTCCCCAGCCACAAGCTGCTGGTCAGAGCCGGCTACATCCGCCGGGTCGCGCCCGGTGTGTACTCGTGGCTACCGCTCGGTCTACGCGTGCTGAAGGCGATCGAGAACGTCGTCCGCGAGGAGATGAACGCCATCGGCGGCCAGGAGATCCTGCTGCCCGCCCTGCTGCCCCGCGAGCCCTACGACACCACCAACCGCTGGACCGAATACGGCGACTCGCTCTTCCGCCTCAAGGACCGCAAGGGTGCCGACATGCTCCTCGGTCCGACCCATGAGGAGCTGTTCGCGACGCTGGTCAAGGGTGAGTACTCGTCGTACAAGGACATGCCGGTCATCCTCTACCAGATCCAGACCAAATACCGCGACGAGGAACGGCCGCGCGCGGGCATCCTCCGCGGCCGTGAGTTCGTGATGAAGGACGCCTACTCCTTCGACCTCGACGACGACGGACTCAAGACCGCCTACAACGCGCACCGCGAGGCGTATCAGAAGATCTTCGAGCGGTTGCGGATCGAGTACGTCATCGTCGCCGCGACCTCGGGCGCGATGGGTGGCAGCGCCTCCGAGGAGTTCCTGGCCGAGTCCGCGGTCGGCGAGGACACGTTCGTGCGCTGCGTCGAATCCGGCTACGCCGCCAACGTCGAAGCGGTCATCACCCGCGCGCCCGACCCGCTGCCCTACGACGACCTGCCCGCGGCGGTCGTCCACGACACGCCCGGCACCCCGACGATCGACAGCCTGGTCGACTGGGCGAACGCGACGCTCGACGGGCAGTACACCGGCGCGGACACGCTCAAGAACGTGCTGGTCAAACTCCGTGCGCCGGGCGGCGACTGGGAGGTCACCGGCATCGGTGTCCCGGGCGACCGCGAGGTCGACTTCAAGCGTCTCGAGGCCTCCGTCGAGCCCGCCGAGGTCGAATTGCTCACCGACGCCGACTTCGCCGCGAACCCATTCCTCGTCAAGGGATACATCGGACCGAAGGCGCTGGCCGAGAACGGCATCCGCTACCTCGTCGACCCGCGGGTGGTCGAGGGGACGTCCTGGATCACCGGCGCCGATGAGCCGGGCCGGCACTACGTCGGTCTGGTCGCCGGCCGCGATTTCACGCCCGACGGGACGGTCGAGGCCGCCGAGATCCGCGACGGCGATCCGTCGCCGGACGGCGCCGGACCCCTGGTGAGTGCCAAGGGCATCGAGATCGGGCACATCTTCCAGCTCGGCCAGAAGTACACCGACGCCTTCGAGGTGGACGTCCTCGGCGAGAACGGCAAGCCGGTCCGCCTGACCCAGGGTTCCTACGGTGTCGGGGTGTCGCGTCTCGTCGCGGTCATCGCCGAGCAGTCCCACGACGACAAGGGTCTGCGCTGGCCGAAGTCGGTGGCGCCGTTCGCGGTTCACCTCGTCATCGCCAACAAGGACGAGGCCGCCGTCGCCGGCGCCGAGCAGCTCGCCGCCGACCTCGACGCGGCCGGTCTCGAGGTGCTCCTCGACGACCGGAAGGCGTCGCCCGGAGTGAAGTTCAAGGACGCCGAACTCCTCGGCATGCCGACCGTGGTGGTCGTCGGCCGCGGATATGCCAACGGCACCATCGAGATCCGCGACCGCTTCACCGGTGAGGCCACCGAGGTCGCGGTCGACACCGCGGTCGACGCGGTGGTGGCGGCCGCCCGCGGCTGAGGCGGCTCAGCCGCCAGCGGGGGAGCCGGGGAACGCCACCGTGACCGGGCTCTCCTGCAGAGCCACCCGCCAGCGCGCGGCGCGCACCGCGCTGTCCGACAGCCCGTCGGCGCCGATCCGGCGTCCGGTCTCGTCGTCGGCCTGCTCCAGCAACGCACGATAGGCGCTCGCACAGTCGATCTCGGCGCCGAGCGCGGCGCGGGCCGCCGTGGTCGGGTCGGTGACCTCGATCGGCAGCGTGTAGCCGGCTGCCGCCAGCGGCGGTGTGTTCCCCGCCGCCTCGATCGTCCGGTCGATCTCGTCGCGTCGGGCGCGATGGGCGTCGGCGTACTCGGCGACGGTGCGTCGACGGGAGGCGGCGACGAAGGCGGTGATGACGCCGTAGGTGAAGATCGCGGCGTTCTCGGTCTCGGCGGCGACGACCAACGGGTCGTCGGGATCTGCTTGCGCGGCCGGCGAATCCGACGCCGGTGTGTTCACGGGGGACGTCATGCCAGTTGCACCTCTCGCATCGAAGTGACCGCCGCGGCGACCGACCCGGTCAGCCCGGCTGCGTACCCGGCGGCGCCGAGCGCGACCCGGCGGGCCTGCCCGGCCGCGGCGTCGAGATCGACGCGCAGTCGAGCGAGGGACGGTGCCGCCGGTGGCGCACCCGCCGGGGATGTCGAGGCGGTCGCCGAGGTGGCGGGACGGTCGAGTGTCGCCGCCACCTCCTGGTCGAGCCGGATGATCTCCTCGCGCAGTGCGCGAGCGTGCTGGGCGCGCTGATCGGCCACGACACCGAGTGCGGTGGCGTAGGCGGGCTCGACGGCGACCAGGGCGCGCGCGGTGCTCTCGTCCGCGGACGCCGAGCGCACCAGGGGCACCAGGCTCTCGGCCAGCAGGGTCTCCGCGGAGGGCGACGAATCGCAACCGGTCAGTCCGACGCCGGCCGCCCCGGCACCGACGACGACGGCGCCCGCGAGGAGTCCGCCGCGCAAGGCGGTGCGCCGGTCGATCGGGTGCCGCAGGGTCCGTCGCTCGATCGGGGGCATGCTCACCCGGGACATCATGCCAGCAGTTCTCCGCGCGATCGATCCACTAGGATGTTCGGAGCAACGTCGTGCGACACCCGGCACGGCCCGACAACTGAAGACGAGGGGAGTGGCATGCCGATCAGCCCGACGCAGGTGCGCGAACTCGTCGAAAAGCTTGTCGCCGAGCGGGGATTCGACCTCGAGGACATCACGGTGCGCAGCCGGGACGGCCAGGAGGAACTGTCGATCGTGGTCGACCGCGACGGTGGCAGCGACCTCGACGTCCTCGCCGTACTCAGCACCGAGATCTCCGACCTCCTCGACGCCACGCCCGACTTCGCCGACCTCGCCTACGTACTCGAGGTCACCTCGCGCGGCGTCGACAGCCCGCTGACCCTGCCCCGGCACTGGCGTCGCAACACCGGTCGGCGCGTCGTCGTGGAGGTCGACGGCGGACCCGGATCGCAGCCGCGCACCGTCACCGGACGCATCGGCAGGCTGCTCGACGACCCGGCTCCGGCGGTCGAGGTGGTCGCGAACCACAAGGGGCGGATCGCGGTGGAGACCGTCGACCTCGCCTCGGTGACCGAAGCCGTGGTGCAGGTGGATTTCTCTCAGCCGAGCGTCCGCGAGCTCGAACTGTGCGGCCTCGAACCCGACGAGATCGAAGCGCGCCGCGCCCCCGCCGCCGCCCGACAACTGAACACGACAAATGAACACGACAAGTGAATAGGAGATCGACGACATGAACATCGACATCGCCGCCCTGCGCATGATCGAGGCCGACAAGGGCATCTCGATCGAGACCGTCATCACCGCCATCGAGACCGCTCTGCTGACGGCCTACCGACACACCGACGGTTTCGCCCCGCATGCCCGTGTCGACGTCAACCGTAAGTCCGGCGCCGTCCGTGTGATGGCGCAGGAGGTCGACCAGGACGGGAACGTCGTCCACGAATGGGACGACACCCCCGAGGGTTTCGGCCGCATCGCGGCGACGACCGCACGGCAGGTCATCCTCCAGCGCCTGCGCGACGCCGAGAACGAGAAGAACTTCGGGGACCTGGTCGCCCACGAGGGCGAGATCGTCGGCGGCGTCGTGCAGCAGGACTCGCGCGCCAACGCGCGCGGGATGGTCGTCGTCCAGATCGGCAGCGACGCCAACTCGACCGAGGGCATCATCCCGCCGGCCGAGCAGGTGCCGGGCGAGGTCTACACCCACGGCGACCGGATCAAGTGCTACGTCGTCGGCGTGAGCCGCGGACCACGCGGTCCGCAGATCACCCTGTCCCGGACCCACCCGAACCTGGTGCGCAAACTGTTCTCCCTCGAGGTGCCCGAGATCGAGGACGGCAGCGTCGAGATCGTCGCCGTGGCGCGCGAGGCCGGCCACCGGTCGAAGATCGCGGTGCACACCGGCGTGGCCGGCCTCAACGCGAAGGGCGCGTGCATCGGTCCGATGGGCCAGCGCGTACGGAACGTGATGAGCGAACTCGCCGGCGAGAAGATCGACATCATCGACTTCGACACCGACCCGGCGGTCTTCGTCGGGAATGCGTTGTCGCCCGCGAAGGTTGTCTCGGTGACGGTCGTCGACGCCGCCGCCAAGGCCGCGCGGGTCATCGTGCCGGACTACCAGCTGTCGCTGGCCATCGGCAAAGAGGGCCAGAATGCCCGGCTCGCGGCCCGGCTCACGGGGTGGCGGATCGACATCCGGTCCGACGCCGCGCCGGCGGCCGAGGGCGGGCCGGAGTGACGCACAGCAGCCGATTGTCCCCGCCGGGCCCGCTCGCGCTAGACTGATCGATGGTTCAGCGATCCGCCCCCCGTTCGCCAGCCGGCGGCACACCCATCCGGATGTGCATCGGTTGCCGGCAGCGGGCAGAGGCCGGCGAGTTGGTCCGTGTCGTCGCACAGCTGTGCGGTGACACCCCGACAGTCGTGGTCGATTCCGCGAAGACCATGCCGGGACGAGGCGCGTGGCTGCACGCGCGGTCGGAGTGCATCTCCACCGCGACGCGACGCCGGGCCTTCGCCGCGGCACTCCGGACCCCCGGTCTGACCGTGGACCCGGACGATCTCACCGAACAGCTCGGCGCGATCACCCACCAGAGGATGGCTCCCCGGAGCCGGAACAGGTAGCAGAAGACATGAGCACACCGTGAAGTCACGATGAGCATGTACCGGACTTAAATCGAGGCCGTAGCGGGTGAGCCGCTTGGCCTCCAAGTGAGGAGAGCAGTGGCAGGCAAAGCCCGCGTGCACGAATTGGCCAAAGAGCTCGGCGTCACGAGCAAGCAGGTGCTCGAGCGTCTGAAGGAGCAGGGCGAGTTCGTCAAATCGGCGTCGTCGACGGTGGAGGCCCCCGTGGCCCGTCGACTGCGTGAATCGTTCCCCGGCAAGGACGGGGGAGCCAAGGACTCCAAGTCGTCCCCGGCCCCCGGCCCGCGCCAGAGCGCCAAGCCCGGACCCAAGCCGTCCGGCAACTCGAACGCACCGAAGCCCGGTGCACCCGCAACCCCGTCGGCGCCGGTCGCCGATCGTCCGAGCCCCGGCCCGCGCACCAACGCGCCGAAGCCGGGCGCACCCAAGCCCGCACCCGCACCGGCGGAGACCCCGGCCCCGGCGCCCGCCCCCGCGGCGGAGCGTCCCAGCCCGCGTCCCGCGGCACCGGCGCCGCAGGCCCCGGCCGCGTCGGCAGCACCGTCTGCCCCCACGTCGAGCCCGGGTCCGCGTCCCGGCCCGAAGCCGGGTCCGCGTACGCCGCGGGTGGGCAACAACCCGTATTCGTCGGCACCGGCGCCCGCGCCGCGTCCGGCTGCCCGTCCCGGACCGGGTCAGGGCGGTCCGCGTCCCGGCGGTGGCCGTCCCGGCGCCGCCGGCCAGGGTGGTCCGCGTCCCGGTGGCGGTCGTCCCGCTCCCGGCCAGGGCGGTCCCCGTCCCAATCCCGGCAACATGCCCCCGCGTCCGAGTCCCGGCGCCATGCCGTCGCGCGCGGCCCGTCCCGACGCCCGTCCGGGTGGTCGCGGCGGTGCCGGCGGAGGCCGTGGTGGCCCCGGCGGCGGCGGTGGCTACCGCGGCGGCGGCGGCGGAGCCGGTGCACCGGGAGGACCTCCCGGTGGCGGTTTCCGCGGTCGTCCCGGCGGCGGTGGCGGTGGCGGCCGTGGACGCGGCGGCGCAGCAGGCGCCTTCGGTCGTCCCGGTGGTGCACCGCGCCGTGGTCGCAAGTCGAAGCGGGCGAAACGCGCCGAGTACGAGAACATGCAGGCACCGGCCGTCGGTGGCGTCCGGCTGCCGCGCGGCAACGGCGAGATCATCCGTCTCGCCCGCGGTGCGTCGCTGTCCGACTTCGCCGACAAGATCGACGCCAACCCGGCTTCGCTGGTCCAGGCGCTGTTCAACCTCGGCGAGATGGTGACGGCGACCGAGTCGGTCAACGACGAGACGCTCGAGCTGCTCGGCTCGGAGATGAACTACCGCGTCCAGGTGGTCAGCCCCGAGGACGAGGACCGCGAGCTGCTCGACAGCTTCGACCTCACCTACGGCGAGGACGAGGGCGGCGAGGAAGACCTCGAACAGCGTCCGCCGGTGGTCACCGTCATGGGCCACGTCGATCACGGTAAGACCCGACTGCTCGACACGATCCGTAAGGCCAACGTCCGGGAGGGCGAGGCCGGCGGCATCACGCAGCACATCGGTGCCTACCAGGTGAACACCCACCTCAACGGTGAGGATCGCCTGATCACCTTCATCGACACCCCGGGTCACGAGGCGTTCACCGCCATGCGTGCCCGCGGCGCCAAGGCGACCGACATCGCGATCCTCGTGGTCGCGGCCGACGACGGCGTCATGCCGCAGACGGTGGAGGCGGTCAACCACGCCCAGGCGGCCGACGTGCCGATCGTGGTCGCGGTGAACAAGATCGACAAGGAAGGCGCCGACCCGCAGAAGATCCGCGGGCAGCTGACCGAATACGGTCTGGTCCCCGAGGAGTACGGCGGCGACGCCATGTTCGTCGACATCTCGGCCAAGCAGGGCGAGAACATCGACGCACTGCTCGAGGCCGTCCTGCTCACCGCGGACGCGTCGCTGGACCTGCGTGCCAACCCGGACATGGACGCCCAGGGTGTCGCCATCGAGGCGCACCTCGACCGCGGCCGCGGCCCGGTGGCGACCGTGCTGGTCCAGCGCGGCACGCTGAAGGTCGGCGACTCGATCGTCGCCGGCGACGCCTACGGACGTGTCCGACGCATGGTCGACGAGCACGGCGACGACGTCCCCGAGGCGCTGCCGTCGCGTCCGGTCCAGGTCATCGGCTTCACCTCGGTCCCCGGCGCAGGCGACAACCTGCTCGTGGTCGAGGAGGACCGCATCGCCCGGCAGATCGCCGACCGGCGCAACGCACGCAAGCGCAACGCGCTGGCCGCACGCAGCCGCAAGCGGATCAGCCTGGAAGACCTGGATTCGGCTCTCAAGGAGACCAGCCAGCTCAACCTCATCCTCAAGGGTGACAACTCGGGTACGGTCGAGGCCCTCGAAGAGGCCCTGCTGAACATCGAGATGGGCGACGAGGTCTCGCTGCGGATCATCGACCGCGGTGTCGGTGGCGTCACCGAGACCAACGTCAACCTGGCGGCGGCCTCGGATGCGATCATCATCGGCTTCAACGTCCGGGCGGAGGGCAAGGCCACCGAGCTGGCCAACCGCGAGGGCGTCGACATCCGGTACTACTCGGTGATCTACCAGGCCATCGACGAGATCGAGAGCGCGCTCAAGGGCATGCTCAAGCCGATCTACGAAGAGGTGGAGCTCGGCCGCGCCGAGATCCGCGCGATCTTCAAGTCTTCGAAGGTCGGCAACATCGCCGGTTGCCTCGTGCAGTCGGGCATCATGCGGCGCAACGCCAAGGCCCGCCTGCTGCGCGACAACGTGGTGGTCGCCGAGAACCTCACCGTGTCGTCGCTCAAGCGTGAGAAGGACGATGCCACCGAGGTTCGCGAAGGCTACGAATGTGGTCTCACGCTGACCTACTCGGACATCAAGGTGGACGACGTGATCGAGACCTACGAGCTGCGGGAGAAGCCGCGCGACTGATCGCGGCGACGACCACCCTCGTACGACATCTCGACAGTTGTGGTGCGCGCCGACCGGTCTCCGGTCGGCGCGCACGCAGCGCTATGGAAGGAGTCCTGGAATGGCAGATCCGGCACGGGCTCAGCGCCTGGCCAAGCGGATCTCGTCGATCGTCGCGTCGGCGATCGCGCACGAGATCAAGGATCCGCGACTGGCGTATGTGACTGTCACCGATGCCCGGGTGACCAACGATCTCCACGATGCGACGATCTACTACACCGTGATGGGTGAATCCATCGACGCCGAACCCGACTTCGAGGCTGCGGCCGCGGGTCTGGCGAAGGCGACCGGCGTGCTGCGGTCGAAGGTCGGTGCGGGTACCGGGGTGCGCTTCACCCCGACCCTGCGCTTCGTACTCGACACGGTTCCCGATGCCGCGCGTCAGATGGAGGAGCTCGTCGCCCGCGCCCGCGCTAACGACGAACTCGTCGCCCGACGCGCCGCCGAGGCGAAGCCGGCGGGGGACTCCGACCCCTATCGGTCGGCGGACGACGACACCACCGGTACCCGCGAGTGAGCAGTTCGTCGAGCGCGGCGATCGCCGCGACGCTGGCCTCCGCAACCGCGGTGACCATCTGCTGTCACGTCCGGCCCGATGCGGACACGATCGGCAGCGGTCTGGCGCTGGGGCTGGCACTCGACCGCCGGGGCGTCGACGTCGAGGTCTCCTACCCGGGGACCGAACAGCTCCCGGCCTCGCTCGCCGGGCTGCCCGGCGGCAAGTTGCTGTGCGCTCCGGCGCAGGTCGTCGGACACCCACTGGTGGTCGCGGTCGACGCCGCCAACCTCGAGCGGCTGGACTCGCTCGGTGAGACGTTCACCGCGGCGCAGACCTCGATCGTCATCGACCACCACGCGTCGAACCCCGGTTTTGGCGATCTCGACCTGGTGGACCCGGCCGCCGACTGCACCGCCGTGCTGGTGCTCGACGTCCTCGACGACCTGGGCGTCGAACTCGACGCCGACATCGCCACCTGCGTCTACGCCGGCCTCAGCACCGACACCGGCTCGTTCCGGTGGGCCCGTCCGGCGTCGTTCCGGGTCGCGGCCCGGCTTCTGGAGACCGGCGTCGACACGCGGAAGTGGAGCCGGATCCTGTTCGACTCCCATCCGTTCGCCTGGTTCTCGATGATGTCGGGTGTCCTGGCGTCGGCGCAGCTCGTACCCACCGCCTGCGACGGTGAGGGTCTGGTGTACGCCGTGGTCGACCAGCAGGCGCTGGCCGGGATGAGCTGGGAGGAGTCCGAGAGCGTCGTGGACACCATCCGGACCGCTCGCGAGGCCGAGGTGGCAGCGGTGTTCAAGGAGGGCGAGCCGGGTGTCTGGACGGTCTCGCTGCGGTCCAAGGACATCGTCGATCTCGTACCGATCGCCCGGGCGCACGGCGGCGGCGGGCATCGTCAGGCCTCCGGGTACAGCGACACCGGTACCGCCGACGAGGTGGTCGCCAGGTTGCTGGAGTCGCTCTGAGCCTCGCGTCGGAGCCGGATGCCGGGGACGCCCCGGGCGTGGCACGCATCGCCACCCTCACCGTCTCGGCTCTCGCCGTCCTCATCGCGCCGCCGCTGTACCTCCTGCTGGACCTGGCGGTCGTCGGACGCCTCGGCGGCGAACAACTGGCCGCTCTCGGCGTCGGCACCCTGGTGCTCTCGATCGTCAGTACGCAGCTGACCTTCCTGTCCTACGGCACCACCGCCCGCTCCGCGCGTCGCTTCGGCTCCGGTGACCGGGCCGGCGCCGTCGTCGAAGGCGTGCAGGCGAGCTGGATAGCGGTGGCGGTCGGCGTCCTGATCGTCGCCGTCGCCTACCCGTGCGCCCCGGTCGTGATGCGTCTGCTGGTCGGGACGTCGTCGCCGGAGTCCGCCGCGGTGGCCGAGGATGCGGCGGGCTGGCTGCGGATCGCGATGTTCGGTGTCCCGCTGATCCTGCTGTCGATGGCCGGGAACGGGTGGATGCGCGGCGTCCAGGACACTCGTCGTCCCGTCGTCTACGTCGTGGTCGGGTTGTCCCTCGCCGCGGTCCTCGTCGTCGGACTGGTCCACGGCGTCGGCCCGTTCCCGCGTCTCGGTCTGGACGGCAGCGCGGTGGCCAACGTGATCGGACAGGGCGTGACGGGAGTGTTGTTCGCCGTGCGGGTGGTCCGCGAGGCACGGCGGGTCGCGGCGGGAGCCGACAGGTCCGGTTCGCGCGCCTTCGCACCCGACTGGTCGATCATCCGCGCGCAGCTGGTCATGGCGCGGGATCTGGTCGTGCGGAGTCTGTCGTTCCAGATCTGCTTCGTCTCGGCGGCCGCGGTCGCGGCGCGTTTCGGTGTCGCCCAGGTGGCGGCGCATCAGCTCGTGCTGCAGCTGTGGGAGTTCATGGCCCTGTTCCTCGACTCGGTGGCCATCGCCGCGCAGGCGCTGGTGGGCGCGGCGCTGGGGGCGGGACGACTCGGCGCAGCCGATTCCGTCGCCCGGCGCGTCACCGCGGTGTCCGTGGTCGCCGCCACCGCGATGGCGACCCTCTTCGCGGCCGGTGCGGCGCTCATCCCGCGCATCTTCACCTCCGACGCCGCCGTCCTCGACGCCGTCGGGGTGCCCTGGTGGTTCTTCGTCGGCATGTTGCCGATCGCCGGCGTGGTCTTCGCGCTCGACGGCGTGCTCCTCGGCAGCGGCGACGCCGCCTTCCTGCGCACCGCGACCCTCGCCGGCGCCCTGATCGGGTTCCTGCCGCTGATCTGGCTGTCGCTCGTGTTCGACTGGGGACTCGCGGGTGTGTGGTCGGGCCTGGTGGTGTTCATGCTCGTGCGTCTGGCCACCGTGGTGTGGCGGATCCGGTCCGGCCGGTGGCGCCGGGCAGGTGCGGTCCGCGCCTGATCGCGGTCCTCTGGCACGATGGATCCTCGTGGCTACTCTGTGGGCGATCAGCGATCTGCACATCGCGCATCGGGGCAACGAGCACATCATCGACAGCATCCGGCCGACCTCGCCGGACGACTGGCTCATCGTCGCCGGTGACGTCGCCGAACGCACCGACGACATCGTCGACACCCTGCGTCGTCTGCGGGCAAGGTTCGCCACCGTCGTGTGGGTGCCGGGCAACCACGAGCTGTACACGACGGCGAAGGACCCGCTGCAGGTGTTCGGGGTCGCGCGGTACGACTACCTCGTCCAGGCCTGCCGCGACATCGGCGTGGTGACCCCGGAGGACATCTACCCGCTGTTCGATCCGGGCGATGGCTCCGATCCCGTCCGCGTGGTCCCGATGTTCCTGCTGTACGACTACACCTTCCGCCCGGAGGGCACGGCCAACAAACTGACCGCGCTCGCGCTCGCCCGGGAACGCAATGTGGTGGCGACCGATGAGTTCCTCCTGTCACCCGAACCGTTCCCGACTCGCGACGCGTGGGGACGGGCGCGGATCGAGATCACCCGGCGTCGGCTGCAGGCCATCGACCCCGCCGAGAAGACGGTCCTCATCAACCACTGGCCGCTGCGCCGCGAACCGTGTGACGCGCTCATCTACCCGGAGTTCGCGCTGTGGTGCGGCAGTGAGCTGACCGCCGACTGGCACACCGAGTTCAACGCGGCCTGCTGCGTGTACGGACACCTGCACATCCCCCGGACCACCTGGTACGACGGCATCCGGTTCGAGGAGGTGTCGGTCGGCTACCCGCGGGAATGGAAGCGCCGGGGACTCCCGAACCCCCTGATGCGCAACATCGTTCCCGGAGACGGGCTCGGCGCGTCCGATCTGCCCGAGCACGGCGTCCGGTTCGATCTGCCGCCCGACTACGCCGAACGCGCCGCCGAGTTCCGGCAGCGGGTCGAGCAGCGGCAGGCGGAACGACGAACACGACAGGCCGAGCGGCAAGCGGAACGGCAAGCGCGAGAGGACAACCGATGATCGAACAACTCCTGCCGGCCGGCGTCGCCTCGGCGGAGGCGTTCGCCGATCCACCGGATCTCGTCCTGCTGCCGGCCGAGCAGAGCCTGATCTCGCGCGCGGTGGAGAAGCGTCGTCGCGAGTTCACCACCGTCCGCCACTGCGCCCGGCAGGCGCTGGGCGAGCTGGGTTACGAGCCCGTCCCGATCCTCAAGGGGGACAAGGGGGCACCCGTGTGGCCGGCCGGGATCGTCGGGAGCCTCACGCACTGCGACGGTTACCGCGCCGCGACGGTCGCGTACGCGATGTCGGTGCGGTCCCTCGGCATCGACGCCGAGCCGCACGACCGCCTGCCCAACGGTGTGCTCGAGCACACCAGCCTGCCCGCCGAGCGCGAGGTGCTCGCGACCCGGTCGGGTGACCTGCACTGGGACCGGCTGCTGTTCTGCGCCAAGGAGGCCACCTACAAGGCCTGGTTCCCGGTCGCGAAGCGCTGGTTGGGTTTCGAGGACGCCCACATCACCTTCGAACAGTCCACCCCGACGTCGGGGACGTTCACCTCCCGCATCCTCATCGACCCGGCCGCCGCCGACGGTGGGCCGCCGCTGCTGGAGTTCTCCGGACGCTGGCTGGTCGAGCGCGGCATCATCACCACCACGATCGCGCTGACCTGACGTGGCCGACGCAACCATCGAGAACGCCGGCCTACTCGTCGTCGACAAGCCGGCCGGGATGACCAGCCATGATGTCGTCTCCCGATGCCGGAAGATCTTCAACACCCGCCGCGTCGGGCACGCCGGCACCCTCGACCCGATGGCCACCGGGGTCCTGGTCGTCGGGATCGAGCGGGCCACAAAGCTTCTCGGACTGCTGTCGCTGACGACGAAGTCGTACACGGCGACGATCCGACTCGGCGCGTCCACCACGACCGACGACCGCGAAGGCGAGATCCTCGACACGGCAGACGCATCCGGGGTCCTCGACGCCGACATCGCCACGGCCATGGCCGATCTCACCGGTGACATCCAGCAGGTCCCGGCGAAGGTCAGCGCCATCAAGGTCGACGGCCGGCGAGCGCACGCACTGGTGCGGACGGGAGCCGACTTCGACCTCGCGCCGCGCCCGGTCACCGTGTCTTGCTTCGAGCTGCTCGACGCCCGGCGCGACGCGGCGTGCGTCGATCTCGATGTGGCCGTTGACTGTTCGTCGGGCACGTACATCCGGTCACTGGCGCGCGATCTCGGCGCCGCGCTCGGGGTCGGCGGGCACCTGACCGAACTCCGGCGGACGGCGGTCGGCCCGTTCACCCTCGACCACGCGCGAACACTCGACGACGTCCGCGACGAGCCCCGCGTCAGCCTCGACATCGACGAGGCGGTCAAGATCTCGTTCCCGCGCCGCGACATCGACGACGACGAGGCCGAGTCGATCAGTCAGGGTCGATGGCTGGAGCCGATCGGCCGCAAGGAGATCTATGTCGTCGTCGATCCGCGGGAACAGGCGATCGCGCTGATCCAGGAAAAGGGACGCCGCGCGAGTTCGGTGATGGTGGTGCGGCCGGCGACCCTGCGCTGACGCGCCCTGCCGCCGAAACGGGTCAGCCGCGCGGGACGACGAAGATGGCGCGCGCGGCGATGTCGCCGAGGTCGATGGGATCGCCGTCGTCGAGCGACACCGAGATCGTGCCCGCGAACGGGCGCTTCTCGGCGACGGTCACCACACAGTCGAGGGCGACGCCCACCTGGTCGAAGTAGCGCAGCATCTCGGGATCGGTGTCGGAGATCCGGGCGATGGCGCCCGACGCCCCGACCTCCAGGTCAGCCAGGAGCGCCGCGTCCGGTGCGGGGATCGAGCCGTCGAGTGCGGGAATCGGGTCGCCGTGCGGATCCCGGTCGGGGAAGCCGAGTTTCGCATCGAGCCGGGCCATCAGCCGGTCGGACACCGCGTGTTCGAGGATCTCCGCCTCGTCGTGGACCTCATCCCAGCGGTAGCCCAGCTCGCGCACCAGGAAGGTCTCGATCAGCCGGTGGCGGCGCACCATCAGGACTGCGGCGGACCGGCCCGCGGCGGTGAGGGTGACCGCGCCGTACGGTTCGTGCGAGACGAAGCCCTGGTCGGCGAGTTTGCGGATCGCCTCCGACGCGGTCGATGCGGACACGCCGAGGGATTGAGCCAGCAGCTTGGTGGTGACCTTGACGTCTTCCCACTCCTGGCTGGTCCAGATCACTTTCAGATAGTCCTGGGTCACCTGTGACAGTTCTGTCACCGGACGATCCGTTCCCCGAGGCATGACCAAGAGCTTAACCCCACCGCAAACGCGAGTGGCGGTGGTGGTTTGGAACACCGGGTGCCCGTAGTCTGGTCGCGTGTTGCGTTGGCGAGGTCTGGACGACATCCCCGCGGGCTGGGGACGGTGCGTGGTCACCATAGGTGTCTTCGACGGTGTTCACCGGGGACATGCCGAGCTCATCAACGCCGCCACGAAGGCGGCGAAGGAGCACGGCGTCCCGGCGGTGCTGATGACGTTCGACCCGCACCCGTCCGAGGTGGTCCGCCCGGGATCCCATCCGCCGCAACTGACGACGCTGACACGGCGCGCCGAGCTGGCCGAGGAGCTCGGGATCGACGTCTTCTGCGTCATGCCGTTCACACCCGAACTCGCCGCCCGGTCGCCCAAGGACTTCGCCCACGACATCCTCGTGGAGACGTTGCACGCGGCCGTCGTGGTCGTCGGCGACAACTTCACGTTCGGACGCAAGGCGGCCGGCGACGTGGCCAAGCTCGCCGAACTCGGTGGGAAGTTCGGCTTCTCGGTGGAATCGGTCTCGCTGTTCGGTGAACATGCGGTGACCTTCTCGTCGACCTACATCCGCTCGTGTGTCGCGGCCGGTGACGTCGACCGCGCGACCGAGGCGCTCGGCCGTCCGCATCGGGTCGAGGGAGTGGTGGTGCGCGGCGACGGCCGTGGCCGCGACCTCGGATACCCGACGGCCAACGTGGCCCCGCCGATGTACGCCGCCATCCCCGCCGACGGCGTCTACGCCGCCTGGTTCACGATCCTGGGCGCGGGTCCGGTCGTCGGCGAGGTCGAACCGGGGGAGCGCTACCAGGCCGCGGTGTCGGTCGGCACCAACCCCACCTTCTCCGGCCGCACCCGAACGGTCGAGGCGTTCGTCCTGGACAAGAGCGCCGACCTCTACGGGCAGCACGTCGCCGTCGACTTCGTGCACCGCATCCGCGGGATGGAACAGTTCGACGGGGTCGACGACCTGATCACCGCCATGGGCGACGACGTGACGAAGACGCGCGAGATCCTGGCGGCGGCCGAGGGCTGAGCCCGGTGGATTTGGGCCGGGTGCCACCCGGGCGGTAGCCTGATCAGTCGGTGTTGCTGCAGTCCGCGGTGGCGCACCGTGGTTGTTTCGGACGCGGTACTGAGAAACAGGAGTATCTCCATGGCTTTGACTGTCGAGCAGAAGAAGGAAATCCTCGCCGAGTACGGTCTGCACGAGACCGACACCGGCTCGCCCGAGGCCCAGGTCGCGATGCTGACCAAGCGCATCACCGACCTCACCGAGCACCTGAAGCAGCACAAGCACGATCACCACAGCCGCCGCGGTCTGCTGCTGCTGGTCGGCCGTCGCCGTCGTCTGTTGAAGTATGTCGCCAAGGTCGACATCAACCGCTACCGTTCGCTCATCGAGCGTCTCGGCCTCCGTCGCTGACTCCACCGTCGCTGATCTCCCGACTTCCACCGGCCGCCCCCGAGACGGGGGCGGCCGGTTTGTCGTATCGGGGGTTGTCGTATTGAGGTATCGACAGTCGGCGGTGATACGCTGACAGACGGATCGTGCCGGAACTCGAGGCAGTGCGGAACGACCAGCCAGATCGGTCCTCGGTAGTGGCCGCCGGAACCCTCGCCCGGGCAACCCTCGGGCGCGCAGGATTCCGGCCGCTTCGATCGAAGGCCGTCTGAGCACTCAGCCGGCGCAGACATGCTGCGCCATTCACCGTGCTGCCGCACATTCTCGGCGCGTTCTGGGTAGGTCCGATCCGCGCGTGCGCTGCTGTGCGAGCTCGCTCGACGTCACACGTGAGTTCGTGCTGCGCACCTCCGCGAAGGCCACCCCCAACCGCACAAGCGGCCACCTTCTCGTGGCCGCGTCAGACGGCCGCCATCGGCAGCCGCTACGAAGGGATTCCACCCCACATGACAGATGTGAACACCACCGAAGACTTCGCCGACGACTACGACGACGCCATCACCGAGGCGACCGCCGTCATCGACAACGGCAGCTTCGGCACCCGCACGATCCGGTTCGAGACCGGGCGCCTCGCGCTGCAGGCCGCCGGTTCGGTCACCGCGTACCTCGACGACGAGAACATGCTGCTCTCGACCACCGCGGCGTCGAAGCACCCGAAGGAGCACTTCGACTTCTTCCCGCTGACCGTGGACGTCGAGGAGCGGATGTACGCCGCGGGCCGAATCCCCGGGTCGTTCTTCCGTCGCGAGGGTCGTCCGTCGACCGACGCGATCCTGACCTGCCGTCTCATCGACCGTCCGCTGCGTCCGTCGTTCGTCGACGGTCTCCGCAACGAGATCCAGGTCGTCGTGACCGTCCTCTCGCTGAACCCGAACGACCTCTACGACGTCGTCGCGATCAACGCCGCGTCCGCCTCCACCCAGCTCGCGGGTCTCCCGTTCTCCGGTCCGGTCGGCGGCGTGCGTGTCGCGCTCATCCCGACCGAGGAGAACAAGGCCGGGCAGTGGGTCGCGTTCCCGACCGTCGAGCAGCTCGAGGGCGCCGTGTTCGACATGGTCGTCGCGGGCCGCATCGTCGCCGGCTCCGGTGACAGCGCCGATGTCGCGATCATGATGGTCGAGGCCGAGGCCACCGACAACGTCATCGACCTCATCGCCGGCGGCGCGCAGGCACCGACCGAGGCGATCGTCGCCGAGGGCCTCGAAGCCGCCAAGCCGTTCATCGCCCGCCTCTGCGAGGCGCAGAAGTCCCTGGCCGCCGCCGCGGCCAAGGAGACCGCCGAGTTCCCGCTGTATCCGGCATACCAGTCGGATGCCTACGACGCGGTGGCGGCCGCCGCCACCGATCGCCTGTCGGAGATCCTGACGATCGCCGGCAAGCAGGAGCGCGACGACAAGACCGACGAGCTCAAGGCCGACGTCCTCGAGCAGCTCGGCGAGCAGTTCGCGGGCCGCGAGAAGGAGATCGGCGGGGCCTACCGGTCGCTGACCAAGAAGCTCGTCCGGCAGCGCATCCTGACCGACCACTTCCGCATCGACGGCCGCGGCATCACCGACATCCGTGCCCTCTCGGCCGAGGTCGCGATCATCCCGCGCGCCCACGGCAGTGCGTTGTTCGAGCGCGGCGAGACCCAGATCATGGGCGTCACCACACTCGACATGGTCAAGATGGCGCAGCAGATCGACTCGCTCGGACCCGAGACGTCCAAGCGGTACATGCACCACTACAACTTCCCGCCGTACTCCACCGGTGAGACCGGTCGCGTCGGATCGCCCAAGCGTCGCGAGATCGGCCACGGTGCGCTCGCCGAGCGTGCCCTGGTGCCGGTGCTGCCGAGCGTCGAGGACTTCCCGTACGCGATCCGCCAGGTGTCCGAGGCACTGAGCTCCAACGGTTCGACCTCGATGGGCTCGGTCTGTGCGTCGACCATGTCGCTGCTGAATGCCGGTGTGCCGCTGCGCGCCCCGGTCGCCGGTATCGCCATGGGCCTCGTCTCCGACACCGTCGACGGCGAAACCCGTTATGTCGCACTGACCGACATCCTCGGCGCCGAGGATGCCTTCGGCGACATGGACTTCAAGGTCGCGGGCACCAAGGACTTCGTGACCGCCCTGCAGCTCGACACCAAGCTCGACGGCATCCCGTCGCAGGTGCTCGCGGGTGCGCTCAGTCAGGCCAAGGACGCCCGACTGACCATCCTCGACGTCATGGCCGAGGCCATCGACGAGCCCGACGAGATGAGCCCGTTCGCGCCGCGGATCACCACCATCAAGATCCCGATGGACAAGATCGGCGAGCTGATCGGCCCGAAGGGCAAGACGATCAACGGCATCACCGAGGAGACCGGCGCCAACGTCTCCATCGAGGACGACGGCACCGTGTTCGTCGGCGCGGCCGACGGTCCGTCCGCGCAGGCGGCGATCGACCGCATCAACGCGATCGCCAACCCGCAGCTGCCCAAGGTCGGGGAGCGCTTCCTGGGCACCGTCGTCAAGACCACCGCGTTCGGCGCCTTCGTGTCGCTGCTCCCGGGTCGCGACGGCCTCGTGCACATCTCGAAGCTCGGCAAGGGCAAGCGCATCAACAAGGTCGAGGACGTGGTCAACGTGGGCTCCAAGCTCCGCGTCGAGATCGCCGACATCGACGAGCGCGGCAAGATCAGCCTCGTCCCGGTCGATGACGACGCCGACAAGGCCGACGCACCCGCCCCCGACGCGGTCAAGGATGACGCGGTGAAGGCCGACGCCTGATCTGAGTACGACCCACCGGGGCCCGTCGTCCATTGCGGACGGCGGGCCCCGGTGTCGTCTGGAAGCCGGCGTCAGGATCGGTCGGCGGTGTCGAAGCTGATCTCGAAGCCGTCGGTCCAGGCCGACCCGGATCCGGCGATCTGCTCGTAGAGGCCTTCGATGGTCTGGGCCGTCGAGATCGCCTGGTCGGGGTTCTGCGTGCCGAAGTTGCCGCTCGAGGAGATCCCGACGAGGACATACCGTCCGCCACGGGTCTCCTGGTACCACGGTGAACCCGAATCCCCGCCGAGGACGACGAGTTCGGCGTTGACGAGCCGATGCTCGGGCGCGGCGTCCTGATGCAGCAGGGCGGTCACGGTGCCGACGGTCGTGCCGGTGCGTTCGCCGGTCTTGGCGACCGGTTCGCCGACCTCGGGGTCGGCCGCCGTCGCGAAGACGGGTTCCACCTCCCAGTCGTCCTCGATCGCGATGACGGTGTAACCGCGGGGATCGGCGAGCGTGATCGACCCGTCGGGGGTGCCGCCGTCGTCTTGCCAGTCCACGACCTCACCGATCGTCTCGCCGTCGGTGGTGGTGACCTCGTCGCCGACGCCCTCGGCGCAGTGCCCGGCCGTGACGGCGAGGCGATCACCGTCGGCGTTGGTCCCGAAGAAGCCGATGGAACACAGGCCGTCGCCGATCAGGATGCCCTGGCCGGCGGTGAGTGTGTCGGCGTATTCGGGCGTGATGGCGGCTGCGGGGGCGGTCGTGCCCATTGCCACGGCCAGAGCGGCCAGCAGGGTGGTCGCGGCGGCGACGTGCGGCTTGATCATCGGGGGTCCTTTGCTCCGAGAGGGTGTCTGCTCCCTTCGAGCCGAACCCGGGCCTCGCGGTGTGCCGGCCGGACTCCGAATCATTCGACCGGCCGACGGTCTTCGGAGACCCCGGGCCCGCCTAGACTCTGCAGACATGGCCGGTGACGAGAAGCCGAGGCTGACGGTGGCGCGGCGTCGGGACGCCGGTGGGATCTCTGCGGCGAGCACGGTCGCGGAACTGCTCCGCACCGCACCGGTGATCGGCCGGGCCGACATGACCGTCCGCCAGGCGGCCGCGCTGATGACCGAGCGCGGACAGGACTACGTGGTGATCCCGCTGCCGGACCGGCGCTTCGGCGTGCTGACCGACGGCGACATCCGGGCCGAGGTGGTCGCGGCCGGCCGCAGCATCGACACCTCGGTCGGGGAGATCGTCACGGAACCGGCGTTCGTCGTCGATGCCGGTGCGGCGTCGATGGACGTGCTGACCGAGCTCGTCGACCGCGATCTGGCGATCGTCCCCGTCCGTGGCGCCGACGGCGAGGTGATCGGTGTCGTCGGGGCGGGGGATTTCGTCGCCGACCCCGTCGGTGCGGGTATCCCGCTGCGCGAACAGATCCGACGTTCGATCGACGTCGAGGAGCTGCAGGGGCACGCGCGCAGGCTGCCGCAGTTCGTGGCCGATCAGGTTCGCCGGGACCGACCGCCGTACGAGATCTCGCGCGCGGCTTCCATGATCGTCGACGCGGTCGTCGGTCGCGCGCTCGATGTCGTCCTGACCGCACACCCCGAACTCGACCCCGCAGCGTTCACCTGGTTGTCGCTGGGCAGCAACGCACGTCGGGAGCCGGTGCTGAGCTCGGACGTGGATTCGGCTGTCTCCTTCGACGATTCGGCCGGCGGCGAGATCGAACGCTATCGGGCAGCCTTCGGTGAGGTCGACGAGGTGGTGCGGAACGCGGGACTGCGGGTCGACGACAACGGCGCCGTCGCGTCGAAGCCGCTGTTCGCGCGGACCCACACGCAGTGGCAGACGGCGGCGCGTGCGTGGATCGATGATCCGCTCGCCGGCAAGGGCATGATCTTCACATCGCTGATGCTCGACGGCCGGCCGGTCCGTGGGCGCGACGCGGTGTCGGCGACGCCCGCGGTCGCGATGATAACCGGGTTGCGGCGTGACCCCCGGACGATGAATCTGCTGCTGGCCGAAACCCTTTCGACGCGTGCCCGGCTGCGGTCCCGGCGGGATGTGTTGACCGGCCGGGGCAACATCGTCGACATCAAGGGGCATGCGGTGACACCGCTCGTCAACATCGCGCGGTGGGCCGCGGTCAGTGTGGGTTCGACCGACGTCGACACCCGCGGCCGTCTGCGCGCGGCGTCCGGCAGCGAGATGCTGCCGACCGATCAGGCGTCGACGCTCATCGAGGTCTTCGATGTGCTGCAGCGCGTTCGGCTGCGATATCAGGTCGCACAGTTCGACAACGGTGATCCGCCCGGCGATCGGTTCGATGTCAGGCAGTTGTCCCCGCTGGACCGCAGCCTGCTCGGGCAGGCGGTGCGCGAGATCGCCGGAGTGCAGCGCCGCATGTCGACCATGAGCCGACTCATCCCCGGAACCGAGCAGGTGACCTGAAACCCGATGTGCCTGATCCTTTTTGCGTGGAACGCACACCCCACTCAGCGGCTGATCGTGGCCGCCAATCGGGACGAGCAACACCGTCGCCGCACCTTCGCGCTGTCGCACTGGGACGACCTGCCGATCCTCGGCGGTCGCGACGCCGTCGCCGGCGGTACGTGGATGGCTGTCTCGGCCGAGATCCCCGACCGGGTGGCCATGGTCACCAACGTCCGTGTCGGGCCGGCTCGACGGGCCGGAATCCGTTCGCGCGGACAACTTCCCGTGGACTATCTGATCGGCGACGACGACCCGAAGGTGTACGCCCACCGGGTCCTCGACGATGCGGCCGCGTACGATCCGGTGAATCTGCTCATCGCCGATCGGGACGAGCTGTGGTGGATGACCAACTGGCCGGAACCGCGCGCCGAGCGGGTCGCCGACGGTGTGCACGGTCTCTCGAACGGTGCCCTGGACAACGACTGGCCGAAGGTCGTCGACGGTGCGGCGGCGTTGAGTGGGCTGGTCGAGGCAGACGGCGGCGGGTCGGCTGGGTCTGCGGACGAGTCCTACTTCGCCATGCTGGCCGACCAGGATCGGCCCGACCCGACGCGTCTGCCCGACACCGGCGTCGGGCCACAGGCCGAGGCGGCGTTGTCGCCGATGTTCATCAACATCCCCGGGTACGGGACCCGGGCATCGACCCTGCTGCGCGTCGGGTACGACGGCCACGGATCGATGACCGAGCGCCGCTACGGTTGGCGGGGCCGACGCCGCGGAACCACCACGCTGACGTTCTGATCAGTTGTGCGCGTGGGGGTTTGGCGACACGTCCAGGTCGAGTGCGGCGCCGACCTCGGCGGTGAACAGTTGACCGTGCCGCGTGCTCAGTCCCGAGGCGAGTGCCGGGTCGGCTGCGCACGCCTGCTCCGGTCCCGAATCGGCCAGCCGGAGGACGTAGGGGAGGGTCGCACCGGTGAGCGCCTGTGTCGACGTACGCGCGACGTTGCCGGGCATGTTCGCGACGCAGTAGAAGACTGTGTCGTGGACGGCGAAGGTCGGGTCGTCGTGGGTGGTGGGTCGAGAGTCCTCGAAGCAGCCGCCCTGGTCGATCGCGACGTCGACGAGCACCGCGCCCGGCTTCATCTGGGCGACCGTGCTGTTCGAGACGAGGACCGGTGCCTTAGCACCCGGCACGAGGACGGCCCCGATGACGAGGTCGGCACCGACGACCGCCTCCTCGACTGCCAGGGCCGTGCTGTACCGGGTGTGGACGCGGCCGCCGAAGCGGGCGTCGATCGAGCGGAGTTTGGCGATGTCGATGTCGAAGACGGTGACCTGGGCGCCCATGCCGAGCGCGATCTGCGCCGCGTTCACGCCGCTGACGCCACCGCCGAGAACGACCACGTCGGCGGGCTCGGTTCCCGGCACGCCGCCCATGAGTACGCCCCGACCGCCCGCCGAACGCATCAGGTGATAGGCACCCACCTGCGGTGCGAGGCGTCCGGCGACCTCGCTCATCGGGGCCAGCAACGGGAGCGCGCCGTCGGCGGTCCGGACCATCTCGTAGGCGATGGAGGTGATGCCCGACGCCAGCAACGCGTCGGTGCAGGCCCTGCCGGCGGCCAGGTGCAGGTAGGTGAACAGCGTCTGATCCCGACGCATCAGCGCGAACTCCGAGGCGATCGGTTCCTTCACCTTCAGCAGTAGTTCGGCCTGCTCCCAGACCGCGGCGGCGGTTCCCAAGATCTGTGCACCGGCGGCCTTGAAGTCGTTGTCGGCAATGGCCGATCCCTCGCCCGCGCCGGCCTGGACGATCACGTCGTGGCCGCGCTGGTGGAGTTCGGCGACGCCGGCGGGGGTGATGGCCACGCGGTATTCGTGATTCTTGATCTCGGTGGGGATGCCGATGCGCATGATGACTCCGTCGGGTTGTGGTCTCCTGAACGTTCCTCGATGAACTTGTTTTCAGAGTGAAGGAACATCGGCCATGACACAATCGTGCGGAAGAATATTCTCGTGCAGCTCGGTCTGCCGACGATCGTGTGAGGACGGAGGGTGCGATGGCCACCACACCGAAGGATGTTCGGGCCGGTGAACTCGACGCGACGGACCGGGAGCTGCTCCGCCTGCTGCAGTCCGATGCGCGGATGCCGAACAGCGAACTGGCGCAGCGCGTCGGCATCGCCGCGTCGACCTGCCACGGCCGACTGCGTCGGCTCGTCGACCTCGGCATCATCCGCGGCTTCTTCGCCGACGTCGACCCGGCGGCGCTGGGGCGCCCGCTGCGTGCCATGGTCGCCGTCAGTCTGCAGTCCGACGCGCGCGGTCAGATCCGGCGCTTCGTCGGCGAGATCGCCACCCACGACGAGGTGATCGACGTGTTCTTCCTCGCCGGCACCGACGACTACCTGCTGCATGTCGCCGCCGCCGACACCGAGGCTCTGCGCCAGTTCGTCGAACGACTCAACGGCCGGCCGGAGGTCGCCGGAACCACCACGTCGCTGGTGTTCGAACACCGCCGCGGCGGTGCCCCGATCTTCTGAGGAGAGACGCCACTAGACTGGCCCGGCAGCGACTCGGCCGGCAGGACACGACACGAAGAGGTGGACATGAGCGGTATCAAGGTGGGCGTCCTGGGCAGCCAGGGCAAGGTCGGGCAGGCGATCGTCGCGGCGGTCGAGAATGCCGACGACCTCACCTACACCGTGGGCGTCGACAAAGGTGACTCACTCGAGTTCTTCACCGACACCGAGACCCAGGTCGTCGTCGACTTCACCCATCCCGATGTGGTCATGGACAACCTGAAGTTCCTCATCGCCAACGGAATTCACGCCGTCGTCGGGACCACCGGATTCACCGAGGAACGCCTCGACACCGTCCGCGGCTGGTTGTCGGAGAACCCCGGTGTCGGCGTCCTCATCGCACCCAACTTCGCGATCGGCGCAGTGCTGTCCATGCGTTTCGCCTCCCAGGCCGCCAAGTACTACGACTCGGTCGAGGTCATCGAGTTGCATCACCCGCACAAGGCCGACGCGCCGTCGGGAACCGCCTATCGGACGGCAGAGCTGATCGGGCGCGCGCGGGCCGAGGCCGGTGTCGGACGCAGTCCCGATGCCACGACCGAGGAACTCGACGGCGCCCGCGGCGCGGTCGTCGACGACGTACGTGTCCACTCGGTGCGCCTCGCGGGACTCGTGGCACATCAGGAGGTGCTGCTCGGCACCGAAGGCGAGACGCTCACCATCCGGCACGACTCCCTCGACCGGGCGTCGTTCGCCCCCGGAGTGCTCCTGGGCGTGCGCAGCATCGCCGGCCGTCCGGGACTCACGATCGGGCTCGAAGAACTGATGGACCTCTGACGATGACCTCCTCCGGCCCGCCGAACGAGCCAGCTCACGACGACGACACCGAGGGCGGCGCACCCCGACTCGGCCCGCGGAAGAAGGACTCCCGTCCGATCGTCTGGATGATCGCATTTCTCGTCGTGGCGCTCATCGTGTACTTCGTCCTGCTCGGATGGCGTGGCTTCCAGCTGATCGCCTCCGGGTCGGCCGCCGGGATCGGTCTCGGTCTGGGCGTGATCGCGCTGCCGCTGATCGGGGCGTGGCTGGTCTACGCGACGCTGCGGGCGGGCCTCGAGCACCAGAAACTAGCCGCCATCATGGCCGACGAGGGACGTGAACTCGACATCTCGAACCTGCCGCACCGCGCATCGGGCCGGATGGAGCGCGACGCGGCCGACGAACTCTTCGCCCAGGTGAAGGCCGAATGGGAGGCCGACCCGAGCGACTGGCGCAACACCTACCGCATCGCCCGTGCCTACGACTACGCCGGCGACCGCACCCGTGCCCGCTCGATGATGAAACGGGCTGTCGCCCAGTACCACGGCCGGGAGCAGTAGTCCGATGAGCCGGCTGCTCATCGTCCACCACACCCCGTCACCGGCATGCCAGGAGATGTTCGAGGCAGTCGTGTCCGGTGCTACCGACCCCGAGATCGAAGGCGTCGAGGTGATCCGACGCGCGGCGCTCGCCGTCACCGCCTCCGACTTCCTCGACGCCGACGGTTACCTCCTCGGCACGCCCGCCAACCTCGGATACATCAGCGGCGCACTGAAACACGCGTTCGACGTGAGCTACTACCAGATCCTCGACTCGACTCAGGGTCGGCCGTTCGGGCTGTACCTGCATGGGAACCAGGGCACCGAAGGGGCTGTGCGAGCGGTCGATTCGATCACCTCCGGCCTCGGCTGGACCAAGGCCGCCGAGTACGTCATCGTCTCCGGTGCGCCGAGCAAGGACGATCGCGAAGCGTGCTGGGAGCTGGGTGCGACGGTGGCCGCGGGGTTGATGGAGGGATGAACGAGTGTTCCGCGGAACACTCGTGACCTCGGGTTGAGGCTCGAGGAATTGTCGGTGCCTGGCGATACCTTGTTCCTGTACTTCTCGCTCGGTTCAGGGGGTTGCGTTGGGGGTCAGTGCTTTTCGTTGCGGTGGAGATGCGTCGTCGATGTTCGATGGTGCGGCTCCGGCGTCGCTGACGGATGAGGTGCTCGAGGGCCGTGTGCTGGGGTATGCCGCGCAGATCACTGCGCTGACAGCGGATTTCCTTGACCTGGTGGCAGAACTGAACGAGCGGGAGTCGTGGCGGGGGCCGGGGATTCACTCGCTGGCGCACTGGTTGTCGTGAAAGCCGGCATCGCACCGCGAACGGCGCATGAGCAGTTGAGGGTCGCCAAGGCGATACGGGAGTTGCCGGTGATCCGCAGGGCCTTTGGCGAAGGCCGGTTGTCGTATTCGAAGGTCCGCGCCCTGACACGGGTGGCTACGCCGGAGCGTGAGGCGGAATTGGTGAATCTGGCGTTGTCGACGACGGCGTCTCAGTTGGATCGGGCGGTACGGGCGATGGGCCAGATCGACCGCAACCGTGGCGTCGAAGACGAACGCCGGCCGCCGGTGGAGTCGACCGGGCGGTGGAAGTGGAATGCGGATGGGTCGTTGTCGGTGTCGTTGCGGTTGAGTCCGTTGGATGGGGCGCGGTTCCTGGCGGGGTCGGTGCGGGCGGAGTATGAACGCACCCGGACCTGCGATGACCCGGATCTACCTACGGTGAAGAGTGTTCCGCGGAACACTGAAGCCGGTTCGGCACCTGAGGATTCGGAGGTGGTTCCGTCGCGGCGGCGGGATCTGTGGCGGCAGGTGCCGTCGAATGTGGCGCCGGCGGTGGTGGCGATGGCCGACATGGTGCACGAGGGGATCGCGATGCCCGATCTCGCACCGGGTGCGGAGATCCTGATCCATGCCGGTGACGGGGTGGAGCATGCTCATCTCGATGACGGTCCGGCATTGTCGGAGGTCGAGGTGGACGAAGCCCGGTGCGGGGCGTCGACGCGGGATGTGGTGAGCCGCGGAATGCCTGGGCGGCCGGGAAAGTTGGCGTTGTTGGGGGTGGGGCGTCGGAAGCGGGCGCCGAACAAGGCGTTGGTGCGGGCGTTGTTCGTGCGGGATCGGTGTTGTCAGGTGCCGGGGTGTGGTCGGACGCGTCATCTGCATGCCCATCACGTGGTGTTCTGGTCGGCGGGTGGGCGGACGGATCCGGACAATCTGATCTTGTTGTGTGGGTCGTGTCATCGGTCGTTGCATCGGGGTGAGTTCTCGATCACCGCACATGGTGAGCAACGGTTCACCTTTCATCGTCCGGACGGTTCGGAGATCGAGGCGGCGCCCCCAACCGAGAGACCGGTTGGGTGGCGGCCGAACGCCCGGATAGACGCAGACGCGACCATCCCGGTCGGCGGTGGTCGGATGGACCTGGGTTACACCACCGAGGTGCTCTACGCCGTGTGGGAGTGGAAGGCACGCAACGCAACTCGCTCCGATCCCGCCGTGCAGAGGGCCGCGTAGGCGCCTAGCTGTTAGACTGACACGCGGTGTGCCGGGAAGTCTGGTCGGCTGCGCGTTGACGGTGAGCCCTGCACGAGGGGGCGGCCACGACGCGTACGTAGCCCACCCGACGAAGGACTCCGTACGCACCATGACTGACACCGACTCACGTCGGGCCACCCCGACGCTCTTCTCGCGCGGCTCCTGGCCCGAAGCTTCCCGCATCGCCGACATCTTCCGGCGCGAAACCATCGGCGGCATGCTGCTGCTCGTCGCCGCGGTCGTAGCCCTTGTATGGGCCAACTCGCCATGGTCGGCCGCCTACTTCGGCCTCGGTGACATCCATGTGGGGTCCGACGCGCTCGGTCTGCACCTTGATCTCTCCCTGGCCACCTGGGCGGCGGACGGTCTGCTCGCCATCTTCTTCTTCGTCGTCGGACTGGAGCTGAAACGCGAGTTCGTCGCCGGCGACCTCCGCGACCCCGCGCGGGCCGCGCTGCCCATCGCCGCGGCGGTCGGTGGAATGGCTGTTCCCGCACTCATCTTCGTCGCGATCACCATGCGGGCGGGGGATGGAGCCGTGCAGGGCTGGGCCATTCCCACCGCCACCGACATCGCCTTCGCGGTCGCGGTGCTGGCCGTGATCTCGACGCATCTGCCCGCCGCACTGCGTACCTTCCTGCTCACCCTGGCCGTCGTGGACGACCTGCTGGCCATCACGGTGATCGCGGTGTTCTACACCGACTCCATCAACGGCACCGCGCTGGCCCTGGCCCTGATCCCACTCGCGGCGTTCGCCCTCCTCGTGCAGCGGCGGATCACTTCGTGGTGGCTCCTGCTGCCACTGGCCGCGCTCACGTGGGCGTTCGTCCATGAGTCCGGCGTCCACGCCACCGTCGCCGGCGTCATCCTCGGCTTCACGGTCCCGGTGCTCCGTCGGACCGAGAGCGACCAGACTGATACCCGGCATTGCCTGGCAGAGCATTTCGAACACAGAATCCGACCCATCTCGGCCGGCTTCGCCATCCCGGTGTTCGCCTTCTTCGCCGCCGGCGTCACGATCGGCGGATTGAGCGGGCTGGGCGAGGCGCTCACCAGTCCTGTTGCGCTGGGCATCATCTTCGGTCTGGTGGCCGGCAAGACGGCCGGCATAGTCGGCACCACCGCAATGCTGGCCAGGTTCACGCGGGCCACCCTCGACGCCAGCATCCGATGGATCGACGTCACCGGTGTCGCGATGCTCGCCGGCATCGGGTTCACGGTCTCCCTGCTCATCGGGGACCTGGCGTATGACCCGGACTCCCAACGCGCCGAGTACGTCAAGATCGGTGTCCTGGTCGGCTCGCTGACCGCCGCCTCGGCCGCAGCGGTGATCTTGCGGATGCGCAACCGGCACTATCGAAGGATCGCCGAAGAGGAGATGCGCGACGACGACCACGACGGCATCCCGGACGTGTATCAACAACAAGAACGGTGAGAGCGCAAACTGGGGGAAGGGCATGTTCCTGAGCCGGCGGCCCAAGGGCGAGGAGAACCTCGCGGTCGGCGTGATCACCGTCCCCGAGCGCGCGCAGAACCCGTTGCGCGCCATCGGACGGCGGGTTGCCATCGCGGTCACCGTCATCTGCATCGCCGCGTTCGTGGTCTACCTCGACCGAGACGGGTACACCAACTCCACGGACGAACCGCTCACGCTGCTCGACAGCTTCTACTACGTCACGGTGTCACTGTCGACGACCGGTTACGGCGACATCGCGCCGATCACCGCCGAGGCCCGGGCCATCAACGTCTTCGTGATCACGCCGCTCCGGGTGTTGTTCCTGGTCGTGCTGATCGGGACCACCCTCGAGGTCCTGACGGAGCGTTCCCGGCAGGCCTTGCGTATCCAGCGGTGGCGGCAGCAGCTCCGTGACCACCATGTCATCGTCGGTTTCGGCACAAAGGGACGCAGCGCCGCCCACGCGCTGCTCGATGCCGGTGTCGACCGATCGCAGATCGTCGTGGTCGACTCGGAACCGGAACCGCTCGAGGCGGCCGAAGCGCTCGGCGTGGTGGCCGTACGAGGTGACGCCACACGGCGGGAGGTGCTGGCCCTTGCCAAGGTCGACGACGCGCGCACCGTGTTGATCGGTGCCCACCGAGACGCCACCGCGGTCCTCATCACGCTGACCGCACGGCAACTCAACCCCTCCGCGAGAATCGTCACCGCGGCCCGTGATGCGGACAACGCCGCCCTGTTACGGAGATCCGGAGCGGACTCGGTCGTCGTCTCGGCAGCGACCGCCGGGCGGCTCATGGGCATCGCGACACGGACTCCGCACGTCGTCGACGTCATCGAGGATCTGCTCACCCCGGCCACCGGACTGGCCATCCGCGAGCGCGCCGTCACCTCCGGCGAGATCGGACGAGAGCCGCAGGACCTGCCGGACGACGTGATCGGGATCGTCCGTGACGGCACGCTGAGTCGCACCCTCGAATCGCCGGGACCGCTGCGCAGCACGGACAAACTGATCATCGCCCGCAACTCGGCGCAGTGACCGCGGTGACTCGGTGAGAACCGCGGCGTGATCCGACGTTTGATGTCGTCACCGGTCCTCACCCGGACGAGTACGACGCGCAGCGCGAGCCGGCTGATCACTCGTCCTCGCCGGCGGCCGGGTCGACGGCGGCGGCGAGCGCGCTGCTCACCTCGAATTGCCGGACCAGGAACGCCTTCTCGTCCAGCTTCTTCCGCCGCATCCACGTCGTGACCTCGGAGTTGCACTTGCTCGCATTGCACGAACCGCAGCACGGCACGACGTTGGCGACGGTGTACCGGCCGCCGCGGGAGATGGCCAGCATGCAGTCGCGCTGGAGGGCGACGCCCACCGCGCCGCAATACGCGCACCCACCCCAGGCCTCCTGCAGCGCGAGCCACTGGGCGTCGGTGAGGTCGTTGTCGCGGGCGGCAACACGCTTGCGACGACGCTTCGCGTACCGATTGGCGCGGGTGGTGCTGCGGGTGGCCACGGGAGGAGCCTACCGCTCGGATCACACGTGTCACAGCCGTCACAGGCCGAGTCGGGGCCGTGTCGTGCGCCCGGCGGTGCGACTACTGCTTTGCCTAGACTGGCACCCGTGAGCACGGCCATCCGCGACATGTCATCGACCGGGACCATCCCGACTCCGTACGAGGACCTGCTGAGCCTCGTCATGGAGACCGGGACACCAAAGGCCGACCGCACCGGCACCGGGACGCGCAGCCTCTTCGGCAGGCAATTGCGCTACGACCTCGCCGAGGGTTTCCCGCTGATCACCACCAAGAAGGTGCATCTGAAGTCGATCGTCTACGAGTTGCTTTGGTTCCTGCGCGGCGACTCCAACGTCCGATGGCTGCAGGAGCGCGGGGTCTCGATCTGGGATGAGTGGGCCGACGAGAACGGTGAACTCGGACCCGTCTACGGCGTGCAATGGCGGAGCTGGCCGACACCGTCCGGCGAGCACATCGACCAGATCGCGGCCGCCCTCGACCTGCTCAAGACCAACCCCGATTCGCGCCGGAACATCGTGTCCGCATGGAACGTGGGGGAGATCCCGCAGATGGCACTGCCGCCCTGCCACGCGTTCTTTCAGTTCTACGTCGCCGACGGCAAACTGTCGTGCCAGCTGTACCAGCGCAGCGCCGACCTGTTCCTGGGAGTACCGTTCAACATCGCGTCGTATGCGCTGCTGACGCACATGATGGCCCAGCAGGCGGGCCTCGAGGTCGGCGAGTTCGTGTGGACCGGCGGCGACTGCCACATCTACGACAACCACGTCGAGCAGGTGACGTTGCAACTGTCTCGCGACCCGTACCCGTACCCGAAACTCGAACTGCGCAAACGGGATTCGATCTTCGACTACGAGTACGACGACATCGCCATCGTCGACTACCGGTCCCATCCCGGGATCAAAGCCCCGGTGGCGGTGTGACGTCCGACCTCGCGGGGGAGGGCTCGCGTGAGGTGCGCCTGGTGTGGGCACAGGGACGCGGCGGGGCGATCGGCCGGGACAACACGATCCCGTGGCGGGTCCCCGAAGATGTGGCGCGGTTCAAGGAACTGACGGTCGGGCACCCGGTTGTCATGGGCCGCAAGACATGGGATTCGCTGCCGCCGCGATTTCGGCCGCTGCCCGGTCGCGCCAATGTGGTCGTCACCCGCGACGCGAGCTGGTCGGCCGACGGCGCGTCGGTCGCGGGATCGGTCGCCGAGGCGCTCGAGCTGGCCGGTGGCGAACGGGTCGGAATCATCGGCGGCGGCGAGATCTACCGCTTGGCAATGGAATTCGCCACCGAACTGTGTGTCACGGAGATCGACGTCGAGGTCGACGGCGCCGACGCGTTCGCCCCGGAGATCACCGACGAGTGGGCTTTGGCACATCGCGGTGAGTGGCAGACCTCGACGAGCGGCATCGGGTACCGCTTCGTCGACTATCGGCGCGCTCGGCAGGGCTGATGGCGCCGGATCGTCTCTCGATCGCGCAGGCGCGTCGAATCGCGCTCGCCGCACAGGGTTTCACCGACCGCCGGCCCGCCGCCGCGCCCACCATGGCACACCTGAAGCGCGTCGTCGGCCGGACGCGGCTGCTGCAGATGGACTCGGTCAACATTGCCGCGCGTGCGCACTTCATGCCGCTGTTCTCTCGCCTGGGTGCCTACGATCCCGACCTGTTGCACCGCGCCGCGTGGCAGCCCGGGCGCGGTCGGCGGCTACTCGTCGAGTACTGGGCCCACGAAGCGGCGCTGATCCCGGTACCCGACTGGCCCCTCTTCCGATGGCGGATGGACGACTTCGCCGACGGTCGGTATCGGCACACGCGAGACGTGATGCGTCGCAACCGTTCTCTGGTCGGCGACATCCGGGCCGTGATCGAGGCGGTCGGCGCGACCACGCCCCGTGCCATCGAAGCGGAACTGGGCATCGAACGTGAACCCGGTGCAGCCGGGAGCTGGTGGCAGCGCGGTGAGGTCAAGCACCTGTGCGAGGCCATGTTCGCCGCCGGTGACCTGTCGGCGGTCCGCAACGGGAACTTCGTGCGGCACTACGACCTCACCGAACGGATCGTCGGCGCGGACATCGTCGCGCTGCGACCCGACCGTGGGCAGGCGCACAGTGAACTCGTCAGCCGTGCCGCCCAGGCGCTCGGTGTCGCCACCGTGGCCGATCTGGCCGACTACTACCGGCTCCGGCCGGCCGACGCGCGGCCGGCGGTCGCCGAACTCGTCGAGGACGGTGGGCTGCAGGAGATCTCCGTGGACGGCTGGCGCGACCCGGCCTACCTGGCCGCCGGCGCAGTGATTCCGCGGCGCGTCGACGCCTCGGCGATCCTGTCGCCGTTCGACCCGCTCGTGTTCTTCCGCCCCCGCGCCGAACGACTCTTCGACTTCCACTACCGCATCGAGATCTATGTGCCCGAACACAAACGCGTGCACGGCTATTACGTGCTGCCGTATCTGCTGGGCACCGACATCGCCGCGCGCGTGGACCTGAAGGCCGACCGCAAGAACCGCACCCTGCAGGTGCTCGGGGCATACTGCGAGCCGGGTCGTTCCCGAGGCCTCGTCGCCGAACGGCTGTCCGCGGATCTGCGGAGCTTCGCCGGCTGGCAGGACCTCGACGAAGTCGTCGTGTCCGGACGCGGCGACCTGGCGCCCGACCTGCAACGGGTGCTGCACGTCGCGTGACTCACCCCGAGTGATGCGATGCTGAGGATCGAAAGTTCACGACAGCGATGGGAGACGAAGCGATGACCGTGTCGTATGAGGGCAACGACTACCGATTGGTGATGTTCGATCTCGACGACACCCTGGCCCCGTCGAAGAGCCCGCTCGACGACCAGATGGTCGATCTGTTGCGGCGGATGCTCGACGTGAGCCTGGGCTGCATCATCTCCGGCGGCAACTTCACCCAGTTCGAGAAGCAGGTTCTCGCGCGGCTCGGCAACTTCGACAGCGTCGCCAACCTCCACCTCATGCCGACGTGCGGAACGCAGTACGTGCGGTGGTCCGGGAACGACTGGGAGACGGTCTACGCCGAATTCCTCACCGACGACGAGAAGCAGCGCACGCTCGACGTGCTGGAGGCCGGCGCGAAAGAGCTCGGCCTGTGGGAGAGCGAGACGTGGGGTGACATCCTCGAGGACCGCGGCAGCCAGATTACCTTCAGCGCGCTGGGGCAGAAGGCGCCCGTCGACGCGAAGGCGGCCTGGGACCCCGACGGAGCGAAGAAGGAGTCCCTGCGGGCCTACGCCGCCGAGCGACTTCCCGACCTCGAGGTGCGCAGCGGCGGTTCGACGTCGGTGGACGTCACCAAGAAGGGCATCGACAAAGCTTACGGCGCACTGAAGTTGATGGACATCCTCGGCCTCAGCACCAGCGATATCCTGTTCTTCGGTGACCGGCTCGACGAGGGCGGCAACGACTACCCGGTCAAGGCTCTGGGCATCACGTCGATCGCCGTCCACGGCTGGCCCGACACCCACGCGAAGCTGTCGGCGCTGCTGGATCAGGTCGAGACGGGCAGCTAGTCGACGGGCCCGCCCGCCGGGACGACCCGCTGGGTGCCGTTCGCGACCCGGTAAGACCTCGCGTAATACTGGCCGGAGCGCGGATTCGTCTTGTCGTGCACGAAGTACCAGTCCATCTGCGTCGCCGCCGGCGTCACGGTCAGGACTGAATACCCGTGCGCGTCGAACTCGCTCCAGCGCACGTGGTGGTTCGTGGCCGCGAAGGCCGAGGACACCGCGACCCCGGCGGTGTTCGCGGGCACGTTCAGCATGTCGTCGATGTTGGTCGACGTGATCGAGGTGCCGACCAATTCCGTTGCGACAGTCCCGCCGCCGGGATAGTTCGCCGGGTCGGCCGGGATGTCGCACGCCCACGACGAGTGGATGTCGCCGGTGATGAAGACGACGTTGTCGACGCGGTTGCGTCGCAGCGATTCGAGGAGCCGTCGACGATCGGCCGCGTAACCGTCCCACTGGTCGGCGTTGTACGGGATGCCCTCGCGCGGGATGCCGAGCAGCGCGGTGACGGCCCCGGTCGTCTGCGGGTCCAGCGGGGGGATCAGCACCGGGGCGATCATCACCGGGTTGCCGACGATCTTCCAGCGGGTCTCCGACGACGTGAGTCCGTTGGTCAGCCACGACATCTGAGACCGGCCGAGGATCGAGCGGGCGGGATCGTCGATGGCCGCCGACCGGGCGCTGACCTGCAGGTCGCGGTAGGAGCGCAGATCCAGCATGGACAATTCGAGCAGACGGCCGAAGCGGAGCCTGCGGAACAGGTGCCGGCCCGCGGTGTCGACGGCGGGGCGGATCGGCATCCATTCGGCGTACGCGCGCAGCGCGGCGGTGCGCCGTGCGGCCCAGGAGCCCTCGCCCGCCTGATGGTTCTCCGCCCCGCCCGACCACGAGTCGTTCGACGACTCGTGGTCGTCCCAGATGCAGATGAACGGCAGGTCCCGGTGCAGCCGGGCGAGGTCGGGGTCGGTCTTGTACTGCGCGTGGCGTGTCCGGTAGTCGCGCAGGGTGACGATCTCGTGGCGGGGGTCGTGCGGCCGGACGGTTCCGGTCTTGCCGGTGTATCGCCCGGTCTCGTACTCGTAGAAATAGTCGCCCAGGTGGACCACCGCGTCGAGTGCCGGCTGCGCGGCCAGATGCCGGTAGGCGGCGAAGTATCCGGCCTCCCAGTTGGCACAGGACACGACGCCGAAACGGATCTTCGCGACGTCGGCACCCGTTGCGGGGGCGGTGCACGTGCGACCGACGGGCGACACCGCGCCGGTGGCGGGTCCGGACAGCACCGTGAAGCGGTAGTGGTACCAGGTGCGCGGCGTCAGACCCGACGCGTCGACCTTCACCGTGTGGTCGGAGTCGGCGGACGTCCGCACCTCGCCCGCGGCCACGACGGCGCCGAAGCCGGGGTCCCGGGCGATCTCCCAGCGGACGAGGCTCTCCGGCCCCAGGCCGGAACCGGGGGTCGCAGCCGGGGTCGGGGTGATGCGGGTCCAGAGGACGACGGCGTCGGGGAGCGGGTCGCCGGACGCCACGCCGTGGCGGAACACCGCCGCCGACGGGGGCCCGGGCGACCGCGGGGCGCCCTGGGCGACGACGGCGGGGGAGGCGAGCGCCGCACCGGTCACGACCGCGCCCGTGCGCAGGAAGTCGCGTCGCGTCGTCATCGCATCCACCCCCGGGTACTCGCCCACGCCTGCAGGGACTCTACCGCGGGCGGAGCCCGACGGTGCGGTACTCAGGTGGTGGGGGAGAATCGGATACCGCGCGGCACGCGGACGTGTGGCCGCGACGGACGACAGGAGACATGCGTGTCCGAATTGGTGCCGCTGAAGGTGCAGATGGTGGCGATGACCCAGTTCACCCCGCCGGAAGACGTGCCGTGGAGCACCGACGCCGAAGGCGGTGAGGCGCTGGTCGAGTTCGCCGGCCGGGCGTGCTATCAGAGCTGGGACAAGCCGAACCCGCGTACCGCCACCAATGCCGGCTACCTGCGGCACATCCTCGAGGTCGGGCACCTGTCGCTGCTCGAACACGCATCGGTGACGTTCTACATCAGTGGCATCTCCCGCTCGTGCACCCACGAACTGATCCGGCACCGCCACTTCTCGTACTCGCAACTGTCCCAGCGGTTCGTGCCCGAGCACGACTCCAACGTGGTGGCGCCGCCGGCGATCGTGGGCGACCCGGAACTCGAGGACCTCTTCGCCGCGGCGACCGACGCGAGCCGGGCGGCCTACACCGAGCTCCTCGCGGCGCTGGAGGCGAAGTTCGCCGACGTCCCCAACGCCATCCTGCGTCGGAAACAGGCACGTCAGGCTGCTCGCTCCGTGCTGCCGAACGCCACCGAGACGAAGATCGTCGTCACCGGCAACCATCGCGCCTGGCGGCACTTCGTCGGCATGCGCGCCACCGAGCACGCCGACGTCGAGATCCGCCAGCTCGCGGTGGAGTGTCTACGCCAGCTGATGCGGGTGGCGCCCACCGTGTTCGGCGATTTCGAGATCGGCACCCTGGCCGACGGGACCGAGGTCGCCACCTCACCATTCGTGCTGGAAGGGTGAGGATCGTCACCAACAGGGAGGCGGTAGCCTTGAGCACCATGAACGCAGTCCAGGAACCGCTGCACGAGCATCCCTTCGGGACGAACGTGGTTGCGATGGTCACCCCCTTCCGCCCGGACGGAAGCCTCGATCTGGACAAGGCCGCCGTCCTCGCCGACCATCTGGTCGCCAAGGGATGTGACGGGCTGGTCGTGTCCGGCACCACCGGTGAGTCGCCGACCACCACCGTGCCGGAGAAGCTCGAGTTGCTGCGGGTGGTCCTCGACGCGGTGGGCGACCGGGCCCGGATCACCCAGGGCGCAGGCAGTTACGACACCGCCGAGAGCGTCCGGTTCGCGATCGAGTCCGAGAAGATCGGTGCTCACGCGCTCCTCGTGGTGACCCCGTACTACTCGAAGCCGCCGCAGGCCGGGCTCCTCGCGCACTTCCGGACCGTCGCCGACGCCACCGCGCTGCCGGTGCTGCTCTACGACATCCCGCCGCGATCGGTGGTCCCGATCATGAACGAGACGATGCTCGCCCTGGCCGAACACCCCAACATCCGCGGGGTGAAGGACGCCAAGGGCGACCTGCACTCGGCGGCCGGCCTGATCGCCAGCACCAGCCTGGAGTACCTGTCCGGCGAGGACGCACTCAACCTGCCGTGGCTGTCGATCGGCGCGACCGGTTATGTCAGCGTCATCGGCCACCTCGTCCCGGATCGCCTGCGCGACATGCAGATCGCTGTCGAGAAGGGCGATCTGCCGACCGCCCGCGCGATCAACACCTCGATGCTGCCGCTGGTCAACGCCATGGGGCGCCTCGGCGGGGTCACGATGGTGAAGGCGGCACTGCGCATCCTCGGGCTGGAGGTCGGCGACCCGCGCCTGCCGCAGGTGCCCGCGAACCCGGCGCAGATCGAGGAACTGATCGTGGATCTGCGCGCGGCGGGTGTGCTGGTCTGATGACGGACAACGACACCACCGGCCCCCACACCGGCAACGACACCACCGGCAACGACACCACCGGCACCGTCCGCCCCCGGACCCGACGCCGGGCCGCCGCCCGCAAGGCCGGCCCGCCGAGTCCGCCCCCCGCCGAGCCGACCCCGCCCGCCGAGCCTGTCGAGGTGACCTCGAAGGCACGGGAACCCCGGCGCGCGCGAGCCGAGCGGACCGGATCAGCGGAACCGAAGTCCGACGCGAACTCGCCGAAGCACGCGGCCAAGCGTCCGGCGAGTCCCGCGTCGAACACCCGTCGCCCCCGCCACGAGCGCGGCGACGCCCGCGGCGGCCGCCGGCCCGAACCGGCAACCCCGGCCCCTGTCGACCGACTGGGCACACCCCGCCGACTGCCCAAGGGTGGTCTGCGCGTGGTGGCGCTCGGCGGGATCGGCGAGATCGGCCGCAACATGACCGTCTTCGAATACAACGGCCGTCTGCTGATCGTCGACTGCGGTGTGCTCTTCCCCGAGGACGCCCAGCCGGGCGTCGACCTGATCCTGCCGGACTTCCGCTACATCGAAGACCGCATGGACGACGTCGACGCGGTGATCCTGACCCACGGCCACGAGGACCACATCGGCGCTCTGCCGTTCCTGCTCCGGCTACGCAGCGACATCCCGGTGATCGGCGCGAAGTTCACGCTCGCCCTGGTCGAGGCCAAGTGTCGCGAGCATCGCCTGCGACCCAAGCTCGTCGAGGTCGTCGAAGGTCAGAAGACCTCGCACGGCCCGTTCGAGTGCGAGTACTTCGCCGTCAACCACTCGATCCCGGACGCCCTGGCCGTCGCGATCCGGACCCCCGCCGGCGTCGTGCTGCACACCGGCGACATCAAGCTCGACCAGCTGCCCCTCGACGGCCGGCTCACCGACCTCGCCGGGTTCAGCCGCCTCGGCGATGAGGGCGTCGACCTGTTCCTGGTGGACTCGACCAACGCCGAGGTGCCCGGTTTCGTGACCCCGGAACGTCAGATCGGCGGGGTGCTCGACCAGGTCATCGGCAAGGCCACACAGAGGGTCATCGTGGCGTCGTTCGCGAGCCACGTCCATCGCATCCAGCAGATCATCGACGTGGCGCACACCCACAATCGGCGGGTCACCTTCGTCGGCCGTTCGATGGTGCGCAACATGCAGATCGCGCAGGATCTCGGCTACCTCTCGGTACCCGACGGCGTCGTCGTCGATCTCGACACCGCGGCAACCCTGCCCGACCACCGCGTCGTGCTGATCTCCACCGGCTCGCAGGGCGAGCCGCTGTCCGCGCTCTCCCGGATGGCGCGCGGAGAGCACCGGCAGATCAACATCCGGGCCGACGACCTCGTCGTGCTGGCGTCCTCGCTCATCCCCGGCAACGAGAACTCGGTGTTCGCCGTCGTCAACGGGCTGGCCAAGCGCGGCGCGACCGTCATCACCCAGCAGAGTGCGAAGGTCCATGTCTCGGGCCACGCCTCGGCCGGTGAGCTGCTCTACCTCTACAACGCGGTGCGCCCCTCGAATGCGATGCCCGTGCACGGCGAATGGCGGCACCTGCGCGCCAACGCCGCGCTCGCGGTAGCGACCGGTGTGCCCGAGGACCGGGTCGTCCTCGCCGAGGACGGCGTGGTGGTCGACCTCGTCGACGGTCGCGCCGACATCGTCGGACGGGTTCCGGTCGGGCACGTCTACGTCGACGGCCTCTCGGTCGGCGACGTGGGGGAGTCGACGCTCTCCGAACGGCTCGTGCTGGGGGAGGGCGGATTCATCGCCATCACCGTCGCCGTGGACGTGACGACGGGCCGTGCGGTGAGCACACCCGAGGTCTCCGGACGCGGTTTCTCCGACGACCCGGACGCGCTCAAGGAGGCGGCGAACATCGTCAACCAGACGCTGGATTCGCTGGCGGCCGAGGGTGTCTCCGACACACACCGGATCGCCCAGGGGATTCGCCGTGCGGTCGGGCGCTGGGTGTCGACCGCCTATCGTCGCCGTCCGATGATCGTGCCGACGGTCATCGCGGTCGGGGACTGACCGGCGCGGAGGAACGAGACCACCTCTTTGTCGCTACCGTGGTCGTGTGACCGGAGCGCAGAAGGAAAGAGCAGCCCTCGTCGAGACCCTTCGAAAGGTGGGCCCCGACGCGCCCACCTTGTGTGAGGGCTGGACCACCCGCGATCTGTTGGCGCATCTCGTGGTCCGGGAACGACGCCCCGACACCGGGCCGGGCATCCTCATCCCGGCTTTCGCCGGCCACACCGAGAAGGTGCGGGCCCAGGCGACGTCGAAGGACTGGGATGCCCAACTCGCGTTGCTCGCCTCCGGACCGCCGGTCTACTCGCCGTTCAAGCTGATCGACCGATTCGCCAACCTCGCCGAGATGTTCGTCCACCACGAAGACGTCCTGCGTGGTGCCGCCGACCCCGACGGGCCGTGGACGCCCCGGTCGCTGGCCCCCGAACTCGAGGCGGAGTTGCGAACGCCGGCCAAGTCGATGGGCCGGATGACGCTCAAGAAGGTCCCGGCCCGCGTGACCCTGCGCACCCCGGACGGCGAGGACCTGGTGACGGCGGGATCGGGTGACGACGTCATCGTGACCGGTCGCGTCGGTGAGCTGGTGCTGTTCGCGTTCGGCCGTACACCGGTCGACGTCACATTCGCCGGCGACGCCGCCGCGATCACGGGCGTCCGCGAGAGTTCGCGCGGCCTCTGAGCGATCACAACTTCGACACGCATTCGTTGTCTGTGTTGCCCGTGTGACTGATGTGACCGCTGCCCACTAGTCTGTCGGTATGGCTTCGAAGGCAAGCACGGGTACACGCGCGTCCTCCGCGCGCGGCGCTGCTGGTTCCACGCGCGGTGGATCCGCACGCGGTGGTTCGGGGCGGGCGAGTTCGGCTCGAGGGAGTTCGACCGCCGCTCGTCGCTCAGCGGGTGACGGTTCGAAGAGCGGCGGTTCGAAGAGCGGTGGTTCGCGTCGTCAGACGGGCGCCGGTGCCTCGACGAGGTCGAAGGCCGGGGCATCGCGGAAGAGTTCCCGGTCCGCTGCACCAGCGGAGTCGGTGGACCTGCATCGTCGTTCCGTCGCCGCGGCCGGGGCGTCCGCGGTGGGCAAGGGCATCGGTGCCGGATGGTCGTTGTTCGCGCGGGGCGTCGGCAGCGCCGCCCGGGCGGGCTCGGGCGTCGGCCGCGGACCGCGCACCGAAGTCGTCGGAGAGTTCGACGACATCGACGACACCGACCCGGACTTCGAGGAGTTCGACGACGGGTCCGACGGCAACGGTCGACCCCGGCCCGGCGGTCACAGCCATCGGCGGGACGGGACAGCACTCGGTCTCCTCGCCTTCGGTCTGCTCGTCGGCGCCAGTGTGTGGTTCGGTGCGGCGGGTCCGGTGGGCGCCTTCATCGAGGCCCTCATCCGCGCGGTCATCGGGTCGGCGGCCGTGCTCGTGCCGGTCGGTCTCCTCGCGCTGGCAGTGGTCCTGATGCGACGGCCGGCCGCCCCGGAGCGACGCGGCCGCTACCTGTCGGGTGGGTTCCTGGTGATCCTTCCGCTGCTCGGTCTGATGCACCTCGTCGCCGGTGCGCCAGTCGACCTGCCCGGACGGTCCGGCGCGGCCGGGTTCGTCGGCTTCGCGGTGGGCACACCGTTGACCGCGGGTGTCACCGCGTGGGTCTCGGTGCCGATCCTGTTGTTGGGCATGGCATTCGGCGTACTCATCCTCAGCGGCCGAACCGTCCGCGAGGTCGTCGACGCCGCCGCCGGTTACCTCGGGCTGGGTGTCGGACGAGCGGACGACGCGCCCTGGGACGACGACGAGTGGGATGCCGACGCCGAGAACTACGATGATCCGGATTTCGACGACCCCGATCCCGAGACCGACACCGCCGAGTCGGATCCCTGGGACTCCGGCGCGCTCGAGTCGCGGTCCCGGCGTCGGCCGTACTCGTCGAACCCGTACGACAACTACCCGCCGGATTCGGCGCCGGCGCGGACCTCGGGACGGACGTCGCGGCGCAAGCCCGCCGACGTCGCCGACGTCGACCCCCTCGAGGAGGCCGTCACCGAGAACTTTGCGGATGCCGACCAGCAGGTCACCGAGGTGATCGCGCCGAGCCCCCGTACCCGCGCCACCCCGGCCCGTCGCGCCGCCGCGCGATCCGCGCCGCGTCCCGCACCCGAACCGGAGCCCCGGCACGAACCCGATCTCGACGACGAGATGACGGACGAGGGGATGTCGGACGACGAGGCGTTCATCCCGTCCGATCCCACCGCGGACGGGGACTATCGCCTGCCGCCCGCCGACCTTCTCCTCGAGGGCGATCCGCCGAAGATGGGCAGCAGCGCCAACGACGACATGATCGACCGGATGACCGGCGTGCTGGAGCAGTTCAAGATCGACGCCGCGGTCACCGGATACACCCGCGGGCCGACCGTCACGCGATACGAGATCGAACTCGGCCCGGGCGTGAAGGTCGAGAAGATCACCGCGCTGCAACGCAACATCGCCTACGCCGCGGCAACGGACAACGTGCGCCTGCTCGCGCCGATCCCCGGCAAGTCCGCGGTCGGTATCGAGGTCCCCAACTCCGACCGTGAGATGGTTCGCCTGGCCGACGTGCTGAATTCGCCGTCGACCCGGAAGGACAAGCATCCGTTGGTGATCGGGCTCGGCAAGGACATCGAGGGTGATTTCGTCAGCGCCAACCTGGCGAAGATGCCGCACCTGCTGGTCGCCGGGTCGACCGGCTCGGGCAAGTCGAGCTTCGTCAATTCCATGCTCGTGTCGCTGCTCAGCCGTGCGACGCCGGAGCAGGTGCGGATGATCCTGATCGACCCGAAGATGGTCGAGCTCACCCCGTACGAGGGAATCCCGCACCTCATCACGCCGATCATCACGCAACCGAAGAAGGCCGCTGCCGCACTCGCCTGGCTCGTCGAGGAGATGGAGCAGCGCTATCAGGACATGAAGGCCTCGCGGGTGCGCCATATCGACGACTTCAACTCGAAGGTCCGGTCGGGAGACATCACCGCCCCGCTGGGCAGCGAACGCGTCTACAAGCCGTATCCGTACATCTTGGCCATCGTCGACGAGCTCGCCGACCTGATGATGACCGCGCCCCGCGACGTCGAGGACGCGATCGTGCGGATCACCCAGAAGGCGCGCGCTGCCGGCATCCATCTGGTGCTCGCGACGCAGCGTCCGTCGGTCGATGTCGTCACCGGTCTGATCAAGACCAACGTGCCGTCGCGGCTGGCGTTCGCGACGTCGTCGCTGACCGACTCACGCGTCATCCTGGACCAGCCGGGTGCCGAGAAGCTGATCGGCATGGGCGACGGCCTGTTCCTCCCGATGGGCGCCAACAAGCCGATCCGCATGCAGGGTGCCTACATCACCGACGAGGAGATCGCCGCGGTCGTCGATTTCTCCAAGGAGCAGGCCGAGCCGGAGTACACCGAGGGTGTCACCGCGGCGAAGGCGGGCGACAAAAAGGACATCGACAGCGACATCGGCAACGACCTCGACGATCTCCTGCAGGCGATCGAACTGGTCGTGTCGAGCCAGTTCGGGTCGACGTCGATGCTGCAGCGCAAGCTGCGGGTCGGGTTCGCCAAGGCCGGCCGTCTCATGGACCTGATGGAGACGCGGGGAGTGGTCGGCCCCAGCGAGGGCTCCAAGGCGCGTGAGGTGCTCGTGAAGCCCGACGATCTGGCGGGGGTGATCGCCTCGATCACCGGCGGCGGCGACGAAACGGACAGTTCCGGCACCTGACTCGGGTCGCTGACCTGCGGTTTCTGCAGGTTTCCTGCAGTTTGTATAAGGTAGCCGGAGATCCATGAGGGGAGTATCCCCAAAGCGGCGTCTCCGTCAATACGGTCACGATTCGCAACGATGCCGATCATCGTCGCGGCCCTGACCCGGAGCGTCGGCCCCCGTTCGGTGGGAGAGACCTCTGGCTCGTCAGCTCATGCTGCCTGCTGGAGGTTACAAGTGGATGTTTCGCTGTCCGTATGGCTGATCACCTGTGCGGTGATCCTCGCCCTGTTCGCGTTCGACTTCTTCACCCACGTGCGCGTGCCCCACGCGCCGTCGCTCAAGGAGTCGGGCATCTGGTCGGCGATCTACATCGGATTCGCCGTCGTCTTCGGTCTGTTCGTCTGGTGGAACTGGGGTTCGACCTTCGGCGGTGAGTACTTCGCAGGTTACGTCACCGAGAAGGCGCTGTCGGTGGACAACCTGTTCGTCTTCGTCATCATCATGGCGAAGTTCGCGGTGCCCAAGGAGTACCAGCAGAAGGTCCTGCTGCTCGGCATCTTGATGGCCCTCATCATGCGCGGCATCTTCATCGCCGTCGGTGCGGCCGCGATCAACGCCTACAGCTGGGTCTTCTACCTGTTCGGCGCGTTCCTGATCTTCACCGCCGTCAAGCTGCTCCGCGAGAGCGACGACCCGGTCGAGCACGAGGAGGAGCGCGAGACGCGCCTCGAGCGCTTCGTCAAGCGCTACCTGCGCACGCATGACTCGTACGACCGCGACAAGCTGTTCACCCGCGTCAACGGCAAGCGCCTCGCGACCCCGATGCTGATGGTCCTCATCGTCATCGGCTTCACCGACGTGCTGTTCGCGCTCGACTCGATCCCGGCCATCTACGGGCTCACGTCCGAGCCCTACCTGGTGTTCACCGCCAACGCGTTCGCCCTGATGGGTCTGCGTCAGCTGTTCTTCCTCATCGGCGGACTGCTCGACCGCTTGGTGTACCTGTCCATCGGCCTGTCGATCATCTTGGCCTTCATCGGCGTCAAGCTGGTCCTCCACGCCCTGCACGAGAACACCCTGGCGTTCATCAACGGTGGCGAGCACGTGGCGGTCCCCGAGATCTCGACCGGGCTGTCGCTGTCGGTGATCCTCGGTGTCCTGGTGATCACCACGGTGGCCAGCCTGATCAAGAGTCGCGGGATGGCGAAGTCGCCGGAGGTCGAATCCGCCGGCGACACGACCGACGCCCCGGCACCGAAGTCCAAGGACTCCTGACCCGTCCACGTCCACCCGTCGCCGACGGGTGGACGTGGCATCAGCCCGGGAACGGCCCGAACACCTGCGTCCACTCGTCGATGCGGATGGCGTCGACGGCTTGATGCGCCTGGAACGGGTCGTTGGCCAGGAATGCCTCGGCCGCCTCGAGGTCGGCTGCGCGGATGACGATGAGCGCGCCCGACCCGTCGGGATAGGGGCCGGCGATCAGCACGTTGCCCGCCGAATGTTCTTCCGCGAGCCACTCCCGGTGCACAGGCCGGTGCTGATCCCGCAGGGCGGCCTTGGCGGGGCGATAGGTGTACTGCACGGCGAAGAACGGCATGGTCACTCCTGCTCGATGGTTGCCAGCATCCGGGTGTTGCCCAGGGTGTTGGGTTTGACGTAACTGAGGTCGAGAAACTCTGCGACGCCGGTGTCATAGGACCGGCACATCTCCTCGAACACCTCGCGCGTGACCGGGGTGCCCTGGATCTCGGCGAAACCGTGCCGCGCGAAGAAGGCCGTCTCGAACGTGAGCACGAAGACGCGCGAGAGCTGCAGTTCGCGGGCGACCGCCATGAGCCGGTCGACGAGGAGGTGGCCGATGCCGCGCCCGGCGTGGGCGTTGTCGACGGCGACCGTGCGGACCTCGCCGAGATCGGCCCAGAGCACATGCAGCGCACCACAACCGACGACCAGGCCGTCGACGTCGGCGACCCAGAACTCCTGGACGGACTCGTAGAGCGTGACGAGGTTCTTCTCGAGGAGGATTTTCCCGGCGTACTGGTCGATCAGTTCTTTGATCCGCGGGACGTCGGAGGTGCGCGCACGACGGATGACGACGTGATCGGCGGGGGACATGGGAATTCAGCTTAGTCTCTGCGATGGGGCGACCTGTGCACGTCGTTCGCCGGGACTGCCGATACCCTGATGGGCGTGTACTTGAGGACTGCCCTGAACTGCGGCACGACGCCGCGGTCAGGAGCGAGCTCATGACCGACCGGATCCGGCGCGCCGTCGAAGAGAACGGCATCGCCAATGCGGGCCGCGGGCCCGACCACATCACCGACCCGGTGGACCCGGTGCCGGTGGTCAACATCGCCAATGCACTCACGGTGTTCCGGATCGTCCTGGTGCCGGTGTTCCTGGTCGCGCTGTTCATGGAGTCGGGCGAGTCGATGCTGTGGCGCACGATCGCCACGATCGTCTTCGGGGTCGCGGCCCTGACCGACCGGTACGACGGGATGATCGCCCGGCAGCGCGGCCTGATCACCGACTTCGGGAAGCTGGCCGACCCCATCGCGGACAAGGCCCTGATCGGCGGTGCCCTCGTCGGGCTGTCGATCCTCGGCATCCTGCCGTGGTGGGTCACCGTGGTGATCGTCGCCCGCGAGGTGTGGGTGACGGCGCTGCGTTTCTGGGTGTTGCGGCACAAGGTCATCCCGGCCAGCCGCGGCGGCAAGCTCAAGACGCTGCTGCAGGCGCTCGCCATCGGTCTGTACCTCCTCCCGCTCGGCGGACCGTGGCAGCTCGCCGCCGACATCCTGATGGGACTGGCGGTGGTGGTGACGATCTACACGGGTCTGGACTACACCTGGCAGGCGGTCAAGGTCCGGTCCGATCGCGATGAGACCGCACCCCGGCCGGTGGCACCGCGCGGACGTGCTGTGGGAGGAACCGGCGGCGGTCACTGACTTCGACTATCGTCGATCAGACGGTGCTGCCCCGACCGTGGGTGCCGACGCCGCCGGTGCCGCGGGAACCCGTCGGGACCGCGAAGCGTTGGGTAGGGCAGCAGGCGCGCCGCCGGTTCGGTGGCCGCCGAGCAGTTCAGTTGGGCCGAGACGTTCAGTAGGGAGGAGACTCGATGGCGATGCTCTTACGCGAGGCGCTCGGCGACAGCCTGCGTCGGGTCCGGACGCAGCAGGGTCGGACCCTGCGCGAGGTGTCCACCGGTGCGCGGGTGAGTCTGGGCTACCTCTCGGAAGTCGAACGCGGTCAGAAGGAGGCGTCGAGCGAACTGCTCGCCGCGATCTGCGACGCGCTCGACGTCGAGATCGCCGACCTGCTCCTCGAAGTCGGCAGCGCCATGCGTCCGGCCGGTGCCGAACCCGTCGTGGTCGGCGCCGAGCCGATGGGTGACGGCGTCGAGGCCACCGAGGCCGGACTGACCGCGACCAAGGTCGTGATCCCGGCTCCCGCCGGCCGCCGGGAGGCCACGGCTCTCGCGGCTGCCTGACCCGCACCGTCTGAACGACACCGACTCAACACCGGACTCGCAGACGCTAGATTGGTCACCAGAGTTCTCAGACCCCTGAATGGAGTACGACGAGCATGGCGAACCCGTTCGTGAAGTTGTGGCGCTACCTCACAGCACTCGGCAACGCGAAGATCGACGAGCACGCTGACCCGAAGGTCCAGATCCAGCAGGCGATCGAGGACGCCCAGCGCCAGCACCAGGCGCTCTCGCAGCAGGCGGCCTCGGTGATCGGCAACCAGCGTCAGCTCGAGATGAAGCTGAACCGGCAACTCGAGGACGTCGAGCGGCTGCAGGCGAACACCCGCCAGGCGCTGACGCTGGCCGATCAGGCCGCCGCGGCCGGCGACACCCAGAAGGCGACCGAGTACACCAACGCCGCCGAGGCGTTCGCGGCCCAGCTGGTGACCGCCGAGCAGAGCGTGGAGGACCTCAAGTCCTTGCACGACCAGTCGCTCCAGGCGGCCGATCAGGCCAAGAAGGCCGTCGAGCGCAACGCGATGATCCTGCAGCAGAAGCTGTCCGAGCGTTCGAAGCTGCTCAGTCAACTCGAGCAGGCGAAGATGCAGGAGCAGGTCTCGGCGTCGCTCAACCAGATGAGCGAGCTGTCGGTGCCCGGCAACACGCCGAGCCTCGACCAGGTCCGCGACAAGATCGAACGACGCTACGCGAACGCGCTCGGTTCGGCGGAGCTGGCCAAGAACTCCGTGCAGGGCCGCATGCAGGAGGTCGAGCAGGCCGGCGTGCAGATGGCCGGACATTCTCGTCTCGAACAGATCCGCGCGAGCATGCGCGGTGACGCGCTGCCCGCCGCCGGCACGACCGCACCGGGTCTGCAGAAGCCGGCGACCCAGTCCGCGCCGCCGACCACCGAGCCGCCCCAGCAGAACTGACAGATCGCGCACGCGTGCACGACGAACCCGTGCGCGTCGCGATCGTCGCGGGCTCCGACGCCGGGCATGCCTTCCCGGCTTTCGCGCTGGCCGAGCGGTTCCGCTCCGCCGGTGACACACCGGTCGTGTTCACCTCCCTCGCATGGTCGGAGGCCGCGCGCCGCCGGGGGATCGACATCGCTGATCTCCCGGGGCTGCGCGCCGAGGACTCCGACGACGACTCCGACGCCGGAGCCAAACTGAGTGCCCGCGCCGCGCGCATGGCCCAGCAGCTCGTCGGGCCGCTGCGTGCGGCCGGGTCGCAACTCGTCATCTCCGACGTCATCACCGTGGGCGGGGGCTGGGCCGCTCAACTGTGTGGACTGCCCTGGATCGAGCTGTCGCCGCATCCGCTGTACCGGCCGTCCCGGGGACTACCGCCGATCGGGTCCGGGCTCGAACCGGGTCGCGGCGTCGGGGGTCGGCTGCGCGACACGCTGATGCGCGCCGCCACCGCGTCGTCGATCCGCCAGGGCGTGCGGCAGCGGGACGCTGCCCGGCGGACGATCGGGCTGGGTGACGTCGACGCGGAACCGGCGGCGCGACTCATCGCCACCCTTCCCGGCCTCGAGGTCCCGCGCCCCGACTGGCCGACCGACGCGCATCTCGTCGGACCCCTGGTGTGGGAGCCCACCGACGATCACTTCACCGTGCCTCCCGGCGATCACCCCCTCGTCGTCGTCGCCCCGTCGACCGCGCAGACCGGCGCCGCCGACATGCTCGGCGAGGCTCTCGAAGCCCTGTCGCCGGACACACTGGGCCGGACCGTGCGGGTGGTGGTCTCGGGGCTCCGCGACCCCGACGGGGCTGATCTCGCCCGCTTCCGCGGGGAACTGATCACGGCGGGGCCGGGCCGGCAGGACGAGGTGCTCGCGCACGCCGACCTGCTGATCTGTGGCTCCGGGCACGGGATCCTCGCGAAGGCGATGCTCGCGTCGGTGCCGGTCGTCGCGGTACCCGGTGGGGGTGACCAGTGGGAGCTCGCCGCCCGGATCCGACGAGCCGGCGCGGGGCAGGCGGTGCGTCCGGTCACCGCGGACGCGGTTGCCGACGCCGTGCGGGCCGTCCTGGACGATCCGGCACATGCACGCGCGGCGGGTGCGATCGGGGAGTCGGTGACCGACGTCGTCGACCCGGTGGCGGTCGCGCATCGCGTTCTGGCGGCGTCACCTAGGCTGGACCCGTGCGTCTGACCGAGTTCACCGAATTGATGACCACCGAATTCGGTGTGCCGTCGGCGGATTCGATCCTGTCCGATCACATCCTGATCGAGGTCGGCGGACGCACGGGTGCCCAGGCGATCGACGACGGGGTCGACCCGCGCGACGTCTGGATCGCGATCTGTCGCGACTTCGACGTACCGCGCCATCGCTGGTGACACGCCACCGCGTGTCACACTTGCCATCGAACAGGTGTTCGTCCATCCTGGTGCCCAGAGGTGAAATCAGACGGAACCACACGGGCCGAGTCTGCGTCTGAAGAGTTGTCGGACCCACCGGCTACTTTCATCACATGAACGCCCGGACCGCACAGACCGCCCGCCGGAAATCCGGCTCACAACCGAGGAGAACTCCCATGGCACCTGCGCCCCAAGACCGCGAGAAGGCTCTCGACCTCGCCCTCGCGCAGATCGACAAGAACTTCGGCAAGGGTTCGGTGATGCGGCTCGGCGAGGAGACCCGTCAGCCGATCGAGATCATCCCCACCGGGTCCATCGCGCTCGACGTCGCCCTCGGTATCGGCGGACTGCCCCGCGGCCGCGTCGTGGAGATCTACGGTCCGGAGTCCTCGGGTAAGACGACCGTCGCCCTGCACGCCGTCGCCAACGCCCAGGCGCAGGGCGGCATCGCCGCGTTCATCGACGCCGAGCACGCACTCGATCCCGACTACGCCGCCAAACTCGGCGTCGACACCGACGCGCTGCTGGTGTCCCAGCCCGACACCGGTGAGCAGGCGCTCGAGATCGCGGACATGCTGATCCGATCGGGCGCGCTCGACATCCTGGTCATCGACTCGGTGGCCGCGCTGGTCCCCAAGGCCGAGATCGAGGGCGAGATGGGCGACAGCCACGTCGGTCTGCAGGCCCGCCTGATGAGCCAGGCCCTGCGGAAGATGACCTCCGCGCTGAACCAGTCGAAGACCACCGCGATCTTCATCAACCAGCTGCGCGAGAAGATCGGCGTCATGTTCGGTTCGCCCGAGACCACCACGGGCGGAAAGGCGCTGAAGTTCTACTCGTCGGTGCGCCTCGACGTTCGCCGGATCGAGACCCTCAAGGACGGGACCGACGCGGTCGGTAACCGCACACGCGTCAAGGTCGTCAAGAACAAGGTCGCACCGCCGTTCAAGCAGGCCGAGTTCGACATCCTCTACGGCCAGGGCATCAGCAAGGAGGGCTCGCTGATCGACATGGGTGTCGCGGAGGGCTTCATCCGCAAGTCCGGTTCGTGGTTCACCTACGAGGGCGATCAACTCGGCCAGGGCAAGGAGAACGCGCGCAAGTTCCTGCTCGAGAACGTCGACATCCGCGACGAGATCGAGAAGAAGATCAAAGAGAAGCTGGGCATCGGCGCCACCGTCGACGCCGACGACATCGCCCCCGCCCCAGTCGAATTCTGACATCGAAGGCGAGTTCAGGTAGACCGTGAGCGAGGCAACGGACCCCGGGCAGACGCGCACACGGCGGGGCAACGACCCCGACCGTAAGGGACCCAGTGCATGGGACTCGGCGCTCCGACTGCTCGGGGTCCGTGCGCGTTCACGCCAGGAGATGCGAGAGCGATTGACGCGCAAGGGTTTCGAACCCGAGGCGGTCGACGACGTGATGGCGCGCCTGGAGCGACACAACCTCCTCGACGACGAGGAGTTCGCCTCCGAGTGGGTACGATCCCGCCACCTGAACTCCGGTAAGGGGCGCGTCGCGTTACGACACGAGCTCCGCACCAAGGGGATCGACGAGTCGATCATCGCCGAGGCCCTCGCCGACATCGACCCCGACGACGAACGTGAGATCGCGTCGGGTCTGGTCGTGCGCAAACTCACGCCCTCGGTAGTCGACCGGATAGCCGAGGATCGCGCCGAACGCGACAAGGCGATGCGACGTCTCGTCGGAATGCTGGTGCGGCGCGGCTATTCCCAGTCCCTGGCGTTCGACGTCGTGGGGGAGGCGCTCAGCGAGCTGCGTAGCGGCTGAGCGCCCCCACACGACGATCGTGCGGGTGTCACCTGCCGGTCGGCAGGTTCTCCGACGCAGCGAGTTCGGTCTCTTCCGGATCCGCGGGCGGTGCGGACGACCGGCGCCCCTGCCGGAGCCGGCGTTCGAGGCTGGTGGCGAAGGTCGAGAGCCCGAAGTTGATCAGGATCATGATGATGGCCACGACGATCAGTGCCGGGATGTAGTTGCCGTAGCGCGACGCCGAGAGCAGGCCGCTGCGGACCACCTCGGAGTAACCGATGATGTAGCCCAGCGCACTGTCCTTCAGCGCCACGACCATCTGCGAGATCAGTGCGGGCATCATCGCCGTGATCGCCTGTGGCAGAAGGATGATGCGCATCATCTGGCTCTTGCGCAGACCCAGGGCCATCGACGCCTCGGTTTGTCCCTTGGGCAGTGAGTTGATACCGGATCGCAGGATCTCGGCCATGACCGACCCGTTGTACAGGGTGAGTCCGGTGACCACCGCCGCGAACGCCAGGAAGGACGACGGGAAGACCCCGTAGATCGCGAACAGGAACCAGGTGAACACCATCAGGATCAGCACCGGGATGGCGCGGAACACCTCGACGAACAGGCCCGCGATGGTGCGTACCCACAGGTGATCGGAGAGTCGGCCGATACCGAGGACCGCACCGAGCAACAACGACAGCACGATCGAGACCGCCGCGGCCGCGAGGGTCCGCCACAGGCCCGGCAGGATGTAGCCGGTCCACGTGCTCCACGTGACGAACGGCGACCACTTCTCGGCGGTGAACTGTTCGTTGGCGGTGAGGACGGCGATCACGTAGATCGCGATCGCGGCCAGGACCGCGATGAACGCGATCGCCAGCAAGCGGTTCCGGGTGCGGGCGCGTGGTCCCGGGGCGTCGTAGAGGACGGTCGAGTCAGCGCTCATCGTTTCACCGCCAGTCGCTTGGCGAGGTAGCCGAAGACGGCACCCTCGCTGAGTGTGATGATCATGAATCCCGCCGCGATGACGCCGAAGATGACGAACAGCTGGTCGGAGTAGGTCTCGATCTCGGTCTTCATCAGAGCCGCCGCCTCGGCGACGCCGATCACCGAGGCGACCGTCGTGTTCTTGGTGAGCGCGATCAGGACGCTGCCCAGCGGACCGATCACCGACCGGATCGCCTGCGGCAGCACGATGACCCCGAAGACCTGCGTGAACGAGAGGCCGAGGGAGCGAGCGGCTTCGGCCTGCCCGAGCGGGACCGTGTTGAAGCCGGAGCGCAGCGTCTCACAGACGAACGTCGAGGTGTACAGCACGAAGGCGAGGACGGCGAGCCAGAAGTTGTTCGACTCGATCGTCGGCGCGAAGGTCAGGCCCAGGTTCTGGTACAGGCCGATCGCACAGAACAGCACCACGAGTGTCAGCGGCGTGTTGCGGACGATGTTCACGTAGACCTCGGCGAAGCCGCGCATCACCGGCACCGGGGAGACCCGCATGGCCGCGAGGATCGTGCCCCACACCAGCGAGCCGATCGCCGAGTAGAAGGTCAGCTGGATGGTCACCCAGAAGGCGGGCCACAGCTCTGGACCCATGCTCTCCCACAGAGAGACGTCATTCATCGGTAGCTCCGTCGCTCACTGCAGCCCGGGCGGGCACGGTGTGGAGGGCGAGTCGAGGAAGTCGAGGTCGCCGGGATCGGGCAGGTAGGGGAACTTCGAGTCCGGACGGTCGGCGCGGGCGATGATCTCGTCCACGTAGGGATTGCCGAGCGCCTCGCGCAGCGCGGCGTTCCAGGCCGACTCGCCGTCGACGGAAGGCGCGAGCATCGCGTCGAGTGCCGTGTTGACGGCGTTCTGCGACGCGGTGTCGTCCAGAGCCAGCCCCACGCCGTAGCGCTCGGTGGAGAACGGACTGCCCGCGGTCTTCAGGGCATCCTTCACGCAGGCGTCCTTGAGGTAGGTCATCTCGACGAGCTTGAACTCGTCCTCCCAGAAGTTGGAGTAGCCGGCGAGGATCGCCTCGTCGGTGGTCACCGCGTCGACCTTGTCGCGACGCAGCGCCTCGACGCAGGCCGAGTAGGAGTCGTACTCCTGCAACTGGACCGCGGGCAGCTGTGCCTTGACGTTCTGCGCCGGTGTCGAGCCGGTCACCGAGCAGAGCTTCTTGCCCTTGTCGAGGTCGGCGAGTTCGTCGATCGTGTTGTCGTCGGCGCGCACCATCAGACCCTGGTACGTGACGAGATAGGGACCGCCGAAGGACACCTTCTTCGAGCGCGCCGCGTTGATCGAGTACGTGGCCGCGATCAGGTCGACCTCACCGTTGTCGATCATCGCCTCGCGGCGCGCCGAGGGGGTCTCGCGCCAGGTGACCTCGGGATGGGGGACACCGAGGTCGTCGGCGATGTGGTTGACGACGTAGCGCGACACCGAGGCGTCGAATCCCTCGACGTTGTCGTCCGGCTCGTAGAGGCCGAGACCGGGCTGGTCGAACTTGACGCCCAGCACGACCGATCCCTCGCGGATGGAGTCGAGCAGGTTGCGCGGTTCGGTGCTGCCGCAGGCGGACAACACGGTGGCGAGCAGGGCGCCGACCGCGAGGACCAGGCCCGCGGTCCGCATCGGGCGGGTGGTTCGCTGTGTCATGTCAGTGCCCCAGGATCTTGCCGAGGAAGTCCCGGGCGCGATCGGTCGACGGGTTGCTGAAGAACGTCTCCGGATCGGAGTCCTCGATGATCGCCCCGTCGGACATGAAGATGATGCGGTCGGCGGCCTTGCGCGCGAAGCCCATCTCGTGGGTGACGACCACCATCGTCATGCCCTCTTTCGCGAGGGACACCATCACGTCGAGCACCTCGTTGACCATTTCCGGGTCGAGGGCCGAGGTCGGTTCGTCGAACAACATGATCTTCGGGTTCATCGCCAGCGACCGGGCGATGGCCACGCGCTGCTGCTGGCCGCCGGAGAGCTGGGCGGGGTACTTGTCCTTCTGGCTGGCGATGCCGACGCGCTCGAGCAGTTCCAGGGCGCGCTTGCCGGCCTCGTCCTTGCTCTTCTTGCGCACCTTGATCGGCGCGAGCGTGACATTCTCGAGGATCGTCTTGTGCGAGAACAGGTTGAAGGACTGGAAGACCATTCCGACGTCGGCGCGGAGCCGGGCGAGGTCCTTGCCCTCGGCGGGCAGCACCTGACCCTCGACCAGGATCTCGCCGCCGTCGATCGGCTCGAGGCGATTGATCGTGCGGCAGAGGGTGGACTTGCCCGAGCCCGACGGTCCGAGGACCACCACGACCTGACCGGCGGGGACCTCGAGATCGATGTCCTTGAGGACGTGCAACGACCCGAAGTGTTTCTGCACCCCGCGCATCGCGATCATCGGCTGGGACCCTGGGTCCGCGGACTTACTCGGCGAAACGGTCATTGGGGCACCCTATCGGCCGACGTGGAACACGGTGTCCTGTGGGAGTCGATTTGCGTGCGCCCCGTACCCTCGTAGGGGTGAGTATCGAGTTGTCGGATCGGCCTGAGCAGGCAGCACCCGCCGCGCGCAGTTATCAGGTCCGTACCTACGGCTGCCAGATGAACGTCCACGATTCCGAGCGCATCGCCGGTCTGCTCGAGGACGCCGGGTACGTGCGCGCGGGTGAGGACGACCCCGCCGATCTCGTCGTCTTCAACACCTGCGCGATCCGGGAGAACGCCGACAACAAGCTGTACGGCAACCTGTCGCACCTCGCCCCGGTCAAGTCCGATCGGCCCGGCATGCAGATCGCCGTCGGCGGCTGCCTCGCGCAGAAGGACAAGGACACGGTGCTGTCCCGAGCACCGTGGGTCGACGTCGTCTTCGGCACACACAACATCGGGTCGCTGCCCGCGTTGCTCGATCGTGCCCGCCACAACGACGCCGCCCAGGTGGAGATCCTCGACGCGCTCGAGCGGTTCCCGTCGACCCTGCCGGCCAAGCGCGACTCCGCCTACTCGGGCTGGGTGTCGGTGTCGGTGGGGTGCAACAACACCTGCACGTTCTGCATCGTGCCGTCGCTGCGCGGCAAGGAGGTCGACCGCCGGCCGGGCGAGGTGCTCGCCGAGGTACAGGCCCTCGTCGACCAGGGTGTCGTCGAGGTGACGCTGCTGGGCCAGAACGTGAACGCCTACGGGATGTCCTTCGCCGATCCCGATCAGCCCCGCAACCGGGGCGCCTTCGCCGAACTGCTGCGCGCCTGCGGTGACATCGAGGGGCTCGAACGCGTCCGGTTCACCTCACCGCACCCCGCCGAGTTCACCGACGACGTGATCGAGGCGATGGCCCAGACGCCGAATGTGTGTCCGCAACTGCACATGCCGCTGCAGTCGGGGTCCGATCGCATCCTGCGCGCGATGCGCCGCAGCTACCGGCAGACCAAGTTCCTGGGCATCCTCGACAAGGTCCGCGAGGCCATGCCGCATGCGGCGATCACCACCGACATCATCGTCGGCTTCCCCGGCGAGACCGAGGAGGACTTCCAGGCCACCCTGGACGTCGTCGAGCGCGCCCGCTTCTCGAGCGCGTTCACCTTCCAGTACTCGCCCCGCCCCGGCACGCCCGCCGCGACGATGGCCGATCAGGTGCCGCCCGAGGTCGTGGCCGATCGCTACCGGCGTCTCATCGCGCTGCAGGAGCGGATCTGCCTGGCCGAGAACGAGGCGCTGGTCGGGACCGAGGTGGAGTTGCTCGTGGTCGCCGACGAGGGGCGCAAGTCGGCGAAGACCCAGCGCATGACCGGCCGCGCCCGGGACGGCCGCCTGGTGCACTTCTCGCCCGGAACGGCGTCGGGGATCCGCGCGGGTGACGTCGTGCACACGCAGCTCACCGCAGCTGCACCACACCATCTGATCGCCGATTCCGGCGTTCTCGCGCACCGCCGCACCCGCGCCGGCGACGCACACGAACAGAGCCGTACCCCCACCACCGCGCCCGTCGGCGTCGGGCTCGGGCTGCCGGGGTTCGGTGCCCCCGCCGCCGTCCCGGCCGACGCCGGCTGCGGCAGTGGCTGCGGCAGCTGACCACCATCACGAAGTGAGGCGATGACCATGTCCGAGAATTCGGCGTCCGACAACGAGGCGTCCGGCAGCTCTGCGTCCGAGAAGGCCGCGTTCGAGCAGTACGAGAACGACCTGCGCAAGGCGGAACGGCGGGTGGCCGGCGAGATCGACCCGGGTGCGCGCGCGGTCGTCGTCGCCGTGGCCGTCGTCCTCGCCATGGTGTCGATGGTGTTGCCGCACACGGGATCCGTCACCGGGCTCGAGGTCCTCACCTTCACGCCCGAGGCGGCCGCCGAGCGCGTCACGATCGTGTCGAGGATCTTCGTCTACCTGGTGACGATCTTCGGCATCGTCGTCTCCATGCTCGCGCTGCTCACCCGCCGGTGGTTCCTGGCGTGGATCGCGCTGTGCGGGTGCGCCATCGCGTGCGTCGCCGGGATGCTGGCGTGGTGGTCGCGGAACACGCCGGGCGTCGGTGGCGTCGAGCCGCCGTCGGGCGTCGGCATCGGCCTTGTGCTGGGCTGGATCGCGGTCTTCGTGCTCACGTTCCACTGGTCCCGCGTCGTGTGGGCGCGGAGCTCCTATCAGCTCGCGCTCGAGGACGAGCGGCGCCGGCAGGCCGCCGAGCAGGAGGCCTACGCCGCAGCGCTGTACCGCAAGAACCCGAACGAGGACTGATCCGGCCGGCCCCGACCGGACTCAGCGGTCGGTGACGGCACTCTCCGCGGCGGCGGCCCACTCGCGCCACTGCGCAGCCTGATCGCGCAACTTCGCGGCGTCGCGGTCCTTTCCGCGTTCGGCCGCCTTGCGTGCCTGGTCCTCGAGTTGCGCCGCGCGATCGGCGAATTGCGCCGCCCGCGCCAGTGCCTCGGGATCGGTCCGTTGCCACTGAGCGTCCTCGGCGTCGCGGATGCGCTTCTCCAGGGCCCGCGCGCGGGCCTCCAGGCTGTGCATCTGATCGCGCGGGACCTTGCCCAGTTCGTCCCACTGATCGCGGAACGACCGGAACTCGCGGCGGGCCGCGTCGAGATCGGCGGCCGGGTCGATGGCCTTCTCGGCGGCATCGAGCAGGGCGACCTTGGCGGTCGCGTTCGCGGAGAATTCCGCGTCGCGTTCCGACGACGCCGCGTTGCGGGCGCCGAAGAAGACGTCCTGTGCGGCCTTGAACCGCTGCCAGAGGGCCTCGTCGGTGTCCCGCGGGGCGCGGCCGGCCGCCTTCCACTCACCGAGCAGTTCCCGGAACTTGGCCGACGTCGGACCCCAGTCGGTGGAGCCGGACAGCTCCTCCGCGCGGGCGATGAGTGCTTCCTTGCGTTCCTTCGCACCGGCGCGCTCGCGGTCGAGTTCGGCGAAGTGCGCACCTCGCCGGCGATTGAAGGCGTCGCGCGCTTTGGCGTACCGCTTCCACAGCGCGTCGTCGGTCTTGCGGTCGACGCCCTTGATGGACTTCCACTCGTCGAGGATCTCGCGCAGCCGGTCGCCCGCGCTCTTCCAGTTGGTCGCGTCGGCGCCGATCTGCTCGGCCTCGGCGGCGAGGACCTCCTTGCGCGCGATGGCCTCCGACCGGGTCTTCTCGCGCTCGGCGCGGATGGTCTCGGCGACCTCGTCGGCGCTGCCGACGATCGCCTCGAGGCGCCGCTGCAGCGCGGCGACGTCACCGATCACATGCGCGTTGGGCAACTCGTCGAGCAGGTGCTTGGCGGCTTGCTGGGCCTTACGCGGGTCTCCCGAGCGGGCGGTGAGCCGTTCCTCGAGGATCTCGACCTCGGTGGCGAGGTCGTCGAACCGGCGTCCGAAGTGCGCAAGCCCCTCCTCGACCGTGCCGGCCTGCCACGAACCGATCTCGCGTTCGCCCTCGTCGGTCTTGAGCCACACGACACCCGACTCGTCGATACGACCGAAGCGGTGCGGATCGCCGGTGACGAGATGCGTGACGACCGGTTCGGACGCGATGCCGGGCCGGGGTCCGGGCTTGGGCCGGGGTCCCGGCTTGGGTCCCGGCTTGGGTCCCGGCTTCGGTGTGTCCTGCCCGGCGGGTGCCTGCTGGGGTTCGGAAGCCGATTCGGTCGGGTTGCTCATGTGCACGTGTCCTGCCGCTCAGTGGTGCCGCGCGTCACGGCTGCCGGTCGCTGGAGTCGGTTCTCGCCGGGCATCCTACGCCCGCGATCGCCGACAAGTACCGTTCCATTCAAGCAGTTCAGGCCCGTCGATGTGGCGTCCGTGCCGAGTTGGTGGGTCGCGGCGCGGGGTACCGGCGCCGGGAGCGGAGCGAGCGGGCCGAATGTCACCGGCGCCGGGAGCGGAGCGAGCGGGCCGAATGTCACCGGCGCCGGGAGCGGAGCGAGCGGGCCTCGTGTTGTCGACTAGCGTCGTGGTGTGCTTGCGGCCGTCGTCTTCGTTCCGAGTGCCCCGCTGCTCGTCCCTGAGTTGGCCGGACCGGCCGCCTCCGACACCGAGCCGGTGCGGCGCGCAGCTCTCGACGCGGTCGCGGGCGCGCTCGGCATCGACCGCTGGGTGGCGATCGGAACCGCCGACGAGTCGACCGCTGGCCTCGTGGGCGAGCCCTTGCGCGGCACCTTCGCGCGGTTCGGCGTGGATGTCCCGGTCACGATCGACTCCGCGATCACCGATGTTGCTATCGCCGATGTCGCGGTCACCGACCCGCTGCCCCGGATGAGTCTGTCGGCGCTGATCGCCGGGTGGATCGCCGAGCGGATGTCGCTGGGTCCGCTGAGCGTGTGCAGCGTCGGTTCCGCCACGCCGCCCGCGGAGTGCGTCGCGGTGGGTACCCGGCTGGCCGCCCGTCTCGACGAGGGCTCGGACGCCGTCGGGGTCCTGGTGGTGGGCGACGGGTCGACGGCGCTGACCGACAAGGCCCCCGGCGGGGGGCGTCGGGAATCGGCGGTGGCGCTGAACGACGCGATCGTGGCTGCGCTCGGATCGGCGGACACGGACACGCTGATGGCACTCGACCCTGCGAAGTGCGATGCCGAGGGCGTCGGCGGCCGGGTCGCGTGGCAGGTGGCGGCCGGTCTCGTCGGCGACCGGTCGGTCCGGGCGGTACCCGACTTCGCCGACGCGCCCTTCGGCGTGGGTTACGTGGTCGTGACCTGGACCGTCGACGACGGTGAGCACGTCCGATGACCGCGCCGCCCACCCCGATCGCTGTTGTCGGACCCACTGCCGGCGGCAAGTCCGATCTGGCCCTCGACCTTGCCGAACGGCTCGGCGGCGAGATCGTCAACATCGACGCGATGCAGCAGTACCGCGGCATGGACGTCGGGACGGCCAAGCTCCCGCCCGACGAACGCCGTGGCATCCCGCACCACCAGTTGGACGTGCTCGACGTGACCGAGGTGGCGACCGTCGCGCGCTATCAGCAGGGCGCGCGGGCCGACGTCGATCGGTTGCGCGCCGCGGGTCGGGTCCCGGTGATCGTCGGGGGATCCATGATGTACGTCCAGGGACTCCTCGACGACTGGCAGTTCCCGGCCACCGACCCGGAGGTCCGCCGGCGTTACGAGGACATGCTCGACGAGCGCGGAGTGGGCGAGCTGCACCGGCTGCTCGCGGAGGTCGACCCGGCCGCGGCGTCGACCATCCTGGCCACCGACGGTCGCCGCATCGTGCGGGCGCTGGAGGTGGTCGAGCTGACCGGTGCACCCTTCGCCGCGTCGCAGCCCACCATCGGCGAACCGCGCTGGGGCACGATCATCCTCGCCCTCGACCGGGACACCGATGAACTCGACGACCGGATCCGCCGTCGTACGAGAGCGATGTTCGAGCAGGGCCTCGTCGAGGAGGTGGAGGACCTCGGTTCCCGCGGCCTGCGAGAGGGACGCACCGCGTCGCAGGCGATCGGTTACAAACAGGTCCTCGCGGCCCTCGACGGCGAGTACGACCTCGCGCAGGCCGAGGAGCTGACCTTCATCGGCACCCGGCGTTATGTCCGTCGGCAGCGCTCGTGGTTCCGTCGCGATCACCGGGCGCAGTGGCTCGACGCCGCCGCGCCCGATCTGCTCGACCGAGCGCTGCGCATCGTCGACGCGCCTTCCCCGTAGGCTGTGATCCGTGACTTCCGCCCCGCAGAGCAGTGCGAGCGACGGCCTGCACTTCGTCAAGGGTCATGGCACCCAGAACGACTTCGTGGTCCTCGCCGACCCCGACGCCGAGATCGCGCTCGACGCCGCGACGGTCGCGGCGCTGTGCGACCGGCAACGGGGGATCGGCGCCGACGGATTGCTGCGCGTCGCCCGCTCGGGCGCCCTCGTCGCGACCGGTGTCCTCGACGCCCTGCCGGACGGGGTGTCGGCCGACGACTGGTTCATGGACTACCGCAACGGCGACGGTTCGGTCGCGGAGATGTGCGGCAACGGGGTACGCGTCTTCGCCCACTACGTCCGGGCGTCGGGACTCGTCGACACCGACACGTTCTCCGTCGGTTCCCGTGCGGGTGCCCGCGGCGTCACCATCCACTCCTTCGACGCCGTGCACGCCGAGGTCACGGTGGAGATGGGTCCGGCGCGGCTCGACGGGTCGTCGGTGGTCCGCATCGGTGACGACATCTACCCCGGCGCGATGGTCGACGTGGGCAACCCCCACCTGGCGTGCGTCGTCGCGGACATGACCGCGGCCGACCTCGACGCGGTCGACTTCTCCGCCGGCGTGATCATCGAGGCCGCCGACTTCCCGCACGGCGCGAACGTCGAGCTGCTGACCCCACCCGCGGAAGGGCCCGACGGCAGCCTGACCGCGCGGATGCGGGTGTTCGAACGGGGCGTCGGGGAGACGCGCAGCTGCGGAACCGGCCTGGTCGCGGCGGCGCGCGCCGCTCTCGACGCCCGCGGCGCGGACACCGGCGAGCTGCGCATCGGCATCCCCGGCGGTGAGGTCACCGTGACGATCCGTCCCGATGGCTCGACCCTGCGCGGGCCGTCGATGCTGGTCGCCGACGGGGTGCTGCGGCCCGGCTGGGAGCGCTGAGCTCGATATTCGCGTGCTCGGTCCTGGACGGTCGTGAGACCATGGTTCCCGTATGACCGAATCAGAAGCACAGATCATGTCCGCGGCCGATCTCGGGATCCGCGACACCGCGGATCCCACCACCGGCGAACTCCAACTGTCCGAGCGCGCCTCACTGCAGCGCATCGCGGGACTCTCCACCGAACTCACCGACGTCACCGAGGTCGAGTACCGGCAGCTACGACTCGAACGCGTGGTCCTGGTCGGCGTGTGGACCGAGGGCAGCGCGGCTGCCGCGAAGGCCAACATGACCGAGCTGGCCGCCCTCGCCGAGACGGCCGGTTCCCAGATCCTGGACGCGGTGATCCAGCGTCGCTCCAAACCCGATCCCGCCACCTACATCGGCAGTGGCAAGGCCGAGGAATTGCGCGAGATCGTCCTCGCGACCGGCGCCGACACCGTCGTCTGCGACGGTGAGCTCACGCCCGCCCAGCTCAATGCGCTGGAGAAGGTGGTGAAGGTGAAGGTCATCGACCGCACCGCGCTGATCCTCGACATCTTCGCCCAGCACGCGACCTCTCGCGAGGGCAAGGCGCAGGTCTCCCTCGCGCAGATGGAGTACATGCTCCCGCGTCTGCGCGGCTGGGGTGAATCGATGTCCCGGCAGGCCGGTGGCCGGGCGGGCAGCAACGGCGGTGTGGGCCTTCGCGGTCCCGGTGAGACCAAGATCGAGACCGACCGTCGCCGCATTCGGGAGCGGATGGCCAAGCTGCGGCGCGAGATCCGTGGCATGAAGAAGGCGCGGACGACGAAACGTGCTGCGCGCAAGAGCGGTTCGATCCCGACGATCACCGTCGCCGGCTACACCAACGCGGGCAAGTCCAGCCTGGTCAACGCGATGACCGGCGCCGGTGTCCTCGTGCAGGACGCGTTGTTCGCGACCCTGGATCCCACCACCAGGCGGGCGACGCTCGACGACGGCCGCGCGGTCGTCTTCACCGATACGGTCGGGTTCGTCCGGCATCTGCCGACCCAGCTCGTCGAGGCGTTCCGGTCGACGCTCGAGGAGGTCGTCGACGCCGATCTGCTTCTGCACGTCGTGGACGGTGCGGACGCCTTTCCGATAGAGCAGATCTCGGCCGTCCGTCAGGTCATCAACGAGATCGTCGCCGAAGAGGGCGTCACCGCGCCGCCGGAGTTGTTGGTCATCAACAAGATCGACGCCATCGACGGCAACCGCCTCACCGAGTTGCGTGGCGCGCTCGGTCCGGATGCGGTGTTCATCTCCGCCCGAACCGGTGAGGGACTGCCCGAACTCTTCGGGCGGGTGCGCGAGTTCGTCGGTCGCGAGGACGTCGAGATGACCATCGAGGTGCCGTTCGACCGGGGTGATGTCGTGTCTCGCGTCCACAGCGAGGGCGAGGTCATCTCGTCGGAGCACACCGAGACCGGTACCACGATGAAGGTCCGCGTCCCGGCCGCTTTCGCGGGCGAGATCGCGGACCTCCGGATCTGAGCGCTTCGCCGGTTGTACGGACCCAGTCGGCTGTACGGACCCAGTCGGCTGTACGGACCCAGTCGGCTGTACGGACCTAGTCGGCGTCGAGATCCTTCTCGACGAGACCGACGATGGTGTCGAGCGCGGCCTGGTCGTCGGCCGTCACGACCACGCGGGTGCCCTTCTCGGCCCCGAGCGTCATGATCATCAGCGCCGACCCCGCGTCCACCGGGTCACCGCCCTCGAGGCCCAGCGTCACCGGGCTGCCGGTCTCGGCGACCGCCTCGGCGATGATCGTGGCGGGGCGGGCGTGCAGTCCGACTGCGGAGCCGACGGTGGCGGTGGTGCTGGGCATGGGAACTCCTTCGAGTGATGTCGTGCGATCTGCGGTGGTTGTCGGGCGATTCGGTGCCGGGGAGCGCCCCGGATGTCAGGTGGTCGTGTGATCGGGTGTCAGACGGCGACCGCCTCGAGTTCGTCGAAGGCGACGGCGTCCCGACTGCGGTGCACCTGCTTGGCCGCGACCACCAGGACAGCGGACAGCACCGTACCGGCGACCAGCGCGACGAGGAACAGGACCCAGTTGTTCATGGCGAAGAAGACGAAGATGCCGCCGTGCGGGGCGCGCAGTTCGACACCGAAGGCCATGATCAGCGCACCGCTGAGGGCACCACCGGCCATCATCGACGGGATGACCCGGAAGGGGTCGACCGCGGCGAACGGGATGGCACCTTCGGAGATGAACGACGCGCCGAGGAGCCATGCGGCCTTGCCGTTCTCGCGCTCCGGTTCGGTGAACAGGCCCGGTCGGACGACGGTGGCGAGAGCCAGGGCGAGCGGGGGCACCATGCCTGCACACATGACCGCCGCCATGATCTGGAACTGCGCGGGTCCGGCAGTCGCCGCGTCGGCGATCCCGGCGGTGGCGAACAGGTACGCGCTCTTGTTGACCGGTCCGCCGAGGTCGAAGCACATCATCAGGCCGAGCACGATGCCGAGGGCGATGGCCGATCCGCCGGACATGCTCTCGAGGCCGCTGTTCATCTGCTCGGTCAGCCAGGCGAGCGGTTTGCCGAGGACCATGTAGAGCAGTCCGCCGACGATCATGCTGCCGAACAGCGGGATGACCACGACCGGCATGAGACCACGAGCCCACTGGGGCACCGGGGTCCGCGCGATCCACAGGCACACCACGCCGGCGATGAGACCGCCGATCAGTGCGCCGATGAAGCTGGCGCCCACGGCGAGCGAGACGATGCCGGCCACGAAACCGGGTGCGATACCGGGGCGGTCGGCGATCGCGAAGGAGATGTAGCCCGCGAGGACCGGTACGGCCAGGCCCATCACGCCTGAGCCGATCGCGAAGCTCACCGCGCCCAGGTACTGCAACAACCCGCCTGCCGGCAGATCCCAGAGGCTGTTGTTCAGGGCGATGAACGCGCCGTCGCTGAGGGTGCCGCCGTCGTCGAGGTTCGTGTTGGCGACCTCGTAGCCGGCGAGCAGGAAGCCGAGCGCGATGAGCAGTCCGCCCGCCGCGACGAACGGGATCATGTAGCTCACACCGGTCATGAGTGCCTGGCGTGTACGGCCGGCGAGACCGATGCCCGACTTCGACGAGTCGGCCGCGTCCGCGTCCGCGCCGTCGCCGGTGACGCGCGCCGCGTTCGGGTCGCGCCCCGCCGCGACCGCCTCGGCGATCATCGCGTCGGGCTCGTTGATGGCGCGCTTCACCCCGGATGCGATGACGGGTTTGCCGCGGAACCGGTTGCGGTCCTTGACCCCGACGTCGGTGGCGAAGATGACGGCGTCGGCCGACGCGATCACATCCGGATCGAAGGCCGTGGTCGCCGAGGACCCCTGGGTCTCCACCGCGAACTCGACGCCGGCCCGCTCGGCGGCGTACTTCAGGGCGTCGGCCGCCATGTAGGTGTGGGCGATGCCGGTCGGGCACGCGGTGATCGCGACGATGCGCGGCGTGGCCGGTCCCGGGTCCGGGGTCCGGTCCGAGTCCGGGTGGGCCGGCGCACCTTCGGGTTCCTTGGTAGACGTCGCTGGTGCTGCCGCGGCGGCCGGGGCAGGGGTCGACGGGGCAGGGGTCGACGGGGTGGCGGTCGGCGCGGTGGCGGGGGCAGGGGGTGCGGGGTCGATGGCCTCGTTGACCAATTCGATGACCCGCTCCTCGTTCTCGGCCGCGCGGAGCGAGGCCACGAAGTCGGGCCGGACGAGTGAGCGCGCCAGCGAGCTGAGGAGCTTCATGTGCGCACTGGCACCCCCCTCGGGCGCGGCGATGAGGAAGACCAGGTCGGCCGGCCCGTCCGGTGCGCCGAAGTCGACCTTGCGGGACAGCCGCGCCATGGCGAGACTGGCCGCGGTCACCGACGCGGTACGGGCGTGCGGGATGGCGATGCCGCCGGGAAGTCCGGTGGCGGACTTGGCTTCTCGGTCCAGTGCGGCCCGCGCGAGGTCGGCGGGATCGGTGGTCCGGCCGGCCGCGGCGAGGGCGTCGGCGAGCGTGGTGATGACGGCGGCGGGATCGCCGCCGGCGTCGACGTCGAGACTCACCGTCTGGTCGGTGATGATCTGCTCGGTCATGGCATGTCCTTCGGTGGAAAGGGTGGGGTCGGTGCTGGGTGGGTCGATGGTGGATGGAGTCGGTGCTGGATGGGTGCGGTGTTGGATGGATGTGAGGACCCGCCGGGACGGTGCCGTCAGGTCATGCGCGCGGCTCCCGACAGTTCGGTCACCCGCACGCCGGGGAGGTCGAGGTGGTCGGGCGTGGGGGCCTGGGTGCCGGCGAGCGATGCCGCCGCCGCGCCGTACGCCACGGCCGACCGGAGGCAGTCGGCGGGCGCGGCCCCGGTGCTCTGCGCGATGAGGTAGCCGGCCAGTGACGAGTCGCCGGCGCCGACGGTGCTGCGGGGGACGATCGGCGGCGGGGTCGCCGACCACACGCCGGATGCGGTGACCAACACGGCCCCGACGGCGCCGAGGGTGGCGAGGACGTTGCCCCCGATCTGCTCGGCGATGGTCGTAGCGGCGTCGATGACCGGTCCGAGATCGTTGCGCGCGAGTGCTTCTCGGAGCTGTCCGGGGTCGGCTCCGGTCAGTTCGGCGAGCTCGTCCTCGTTGGGCTTGATCAGGTCGACGCGACCGGTGACGCTGGCACGGAGGGGAGCGCCCGAGGTGTCCACCGCGACCCGGCATCCGGCGAGGACGAGGTCGTCGGCGATCGAGCGGTACCAGTCGTCGGGGACGCCAGGAGGCAGCGAACCGCAGAGGGTGACCCACTGCGCGGAGCCGGCGTGCTCACGGATCAGCCCGACTAGCGCCTCGCGATCCGGGCCCGTCAAGGTGACGCCCGGTGCGTTGATCTTGGTGGTCGTCCCGTCGGATTCGGCGATGGTGATGTTGGACCGGACCTCGCCCTCGACCGGCACGGCGTCGTAGGGGAGTGCGAGGTCGTCGAGTGCGGCCCGCAACGGGTCGCCCGGCCGCGCCGGGAGCAGTGCGCGGGTGGCCAGGCCCGCGGCCGCGACGACCCGGGCCACGTTGACGCCCTTGCCGCCCGGCTCGGTGCGGACCACGCCGGCGCGCTGCACCTCGCCGCGGGCGAGCGGTGCGCCGAGTTCGAGGGTGCGGTCGAGACTCGGGTTGGCGGTGACGGTGACGATCATGCGATCACGACCTCGACGCCACGCGCGGACAGGGCCGCCGAATAGGCCGGGTCGATCCCGGAGTCGGTGATGAGGACGTCGACGTCGTCGAGTCCGGCGAAGGAGGTGAGGTCCTCGCGGTCCATCTTCGAGCTGTCGGCAAGGACTACGACCCGTTGCGCGGCTGCGACCATCGCCGCCTTGACCGCGGCCTCGTCCGGGTCGGGTGTCGACAACCCGTGGGCCTCGCTCAGGCCGTTCGTCCCGATGAAGGCGGTGGTCACGCGCAGTCGGCGAAGCGCGTCCACGGTGTCGACGCCCACGGTCGCCTGGGTGAGACCGCGTACGCGTCCGCCGAGGGCATGGAGACCGTCGGGATGGGTTCCCGCGAGCAGGCCGGCGATGGGCAGGCTGTTGGTGAACAGGGTGAGCCTCCGATCGGGAGCGGTCGCCTCGGCCGCGCGGTAGGTGGTGGTGCCGGCGTCGAAGAGCACCGAGCCGCCGTCGGGCGGCAGGAACCGGATGGCCGCCCGGCCGATCGCGGTCTTCTGCTCGATCTGGCTCGACTCCCGTTCGTCGATCCCGAGCTCGCCGAGGGTGCGCATGATCTCGGCGCGCACGGCGCCGCCGTGGACCCGCTGGAGATGTCCGGCGCGTTCCAGTACCGCGAGATCGCGTCGGACGGTCTCGCTGGTGACGTCGAATTTCTCGGCGAGCGCGGCCACGGATGCCCGCCCCGCGAGGCGCACCTCGTCGACGATCGCCTGTTGTCTCTCCTCGGCGTACACACCGCTCCGATCTCCGGTTTCGACCACCCGCTTGTTGAGGCGTGTGGGATTGGATGTTGTAGTAATTGTGTTTACGCCTGTTTGTGTTGACAAGTCAAGCACTTTTTGTAACGGTGGTCACATCGATAGTCGAGTGAGAGGCAAGACGATGGCGCAGATCCTGACGGGAACCCCGGTGGTCGGCGGATTGGCCCACGGTCCCGCGCTGTGGCCGGGCGAGCGACCCGACCACTCGCCGGAGAAGCTCGGCGTCGGTGTGGAGATCGCCGAGGAACGGCGCGCCGACGAGGTCTCGCGCTTCGCCACCGCGGCCGGCGCCGTCGCGGCGCGGCTGCGCACGCGCGCGTCGCAGAACACCGGGGTGACGGCCGAGGTGCTCGCCGCGACGGCGGGCCTGGCCGAGGACCGCGGCTGGATCGGTGCCGCGACCGCGCTCATCGGCAAGGGCGCCCCCGCCGAGGCCGCTGCCGTCGCGGCCACCGAACAGTTCGCGGCGGTGTTCACCAAGCTCGGCGGACTGATGGCCGAGCGGGTCACCGATCTCAACGACGTGCGCGACCGGGTCCTCGCCGAACTGCTCGGCCTACCCGAACCTGGTGTGCCCACTCCGGAGGTGCCGTCGGTCCTGCTCGCCGACGACCTCGCGCCCGCCGACACCGCGGGCCTCGACCCCACGAGCACCATCGCCCTCGTCACCCGCCTCGGCGGACCGACCAGCCACACCGCGATCATCGCGCGCCAGCTGGGGATCCCGTGCGTGGTGGCGGTGGCCGACCTGGACGAGATCGAGCCCGGCACAACCGTTCTCGTCGACGGCAGCACCGGGCGAATCGAGGTGGAGCCCGATGCGGAGGCGGCCCGGGCTCGCGTCGACGAGGATCGGCGGCATGCCGCACTCGTCGCCGGCTGGACCGGTCCGGGGCAGACCGCCGACGGGGTGGCCGTGGCGGTGCTCGCCAACGTCGCCGACGGATCGTCGGCACGCGCCGCGGCCGGGTACCCAGTCGAGGGCGTCGGGCTCTTCCGCACCGAACTCGCGTTCCTCGAGCGTGCCGACGAACCGTCGGTGGACGAGCAGGCCGCGATCTACCGGGAGGTGCTCGATGCGTTCAACGGGCAGAAGGTGGTCATCCGCACCCTCGACGCCGGGTCCGACAAACCGCTCCGGTTCGTGACCCATCCCGACGAATCGAACCCAGCGCTCGGCGTGCGGGGTGATCGGATCGCGCTGGCGCACCCCGAGATCCGCGCGCATCAGCTCGACGCGATCGCGCAGGCCGCGTCGGGGTCGGCCGTCGCGCCGTGGGTCATGGCGCCGATGATCGCCTCGCCGGCGGAGGCGCGCACCTTCGCCGCCGAGGTCCGTGGCCGTGGTCTGGTCGCCGGGGTGATGATCGAGGTGCCCGCGGCGGCGATCCTGGCCGAAGCCGTCCTCGCCGAGGTGGACTTCGTGTCCATCGGCACCAACGATCTGACCCAGTACACGATGGCGGCCGACCGGATGTCGGCCGATCTCGCCGGACTGACCGACCCGTGGCAACCGGCCGTGTTGAGCCTCATCGCGGGAGTCGCGGCAGCGGGCGCACGTCAGGGAAAGCCGGTCGGGGTGTGCGGCGAGGCCGCCGCCGATCCGAACCTCGCCTGCGTGCTCGTCGGTCTCGGCGTCACCTCGCTGTCCAGCGCGCCGGCTGCTGCCGCGGCCGTGGGGGCCCGGCTCGGCGAGGTGTCCGCACCGGACTGCCGGGCCGCCGCCGAGGCCGCCCTGGCCACCTCGGATCCCGCCGCGGCGCGCGAGGCTGCCGCGGCGGTGCTCGACGGTTCGGTCGGCGGAGAGGTCAGACTCGCCGCATCACGGTGACGACCTTGCCGAGGATGACGGCATCGTTGCCCGGGATCGGATCGAACAGTTCGTTGTGCGGCATGAGCCAGACGTTGGGGCCCTGACGCTTGAAGGTCTTCACGGTGGCCTCGCCGTCGATCATGGCCGCGACGATGTCGCCGTTGTCGGCGACGTTCTGCTGCCGGACCACGACCCAGTCGCCGTCGCAGATCGCGGCGTCGATCATCGACTCGCCGACGACGCGCAACAGGAAGAGCGATCCCTCGCCGACCAGCTCACGGGGCAGCGGGAAGACGTCCTCGACGGCCTCCTCGGCCAGGATCGGACCGCCGGCCGCGATACGGCCGAGAACCGGCACGAAGGTCGGCTCGGGAAGCTGGCCGGCCGTCGGGGTGTCCGGCGACGGGGTGTCACTCGGGGCGATGTTGACCGCACGGGGACGGTTCGCGTCGCGCTTGAGCAGCCCCTTGCGTTCCAGCGTCCGCAACTGATGGGCCACCGACGACGTCGAGGCCAGGCCGACCTCGTCGCCGATCTCCCGGATGCTCGGCGGATAACCGCGCTCGCGCACCGAGCGGCGGATCACCTCCAGGACCCCGGCCTGTCGCGGGGTGAGTGAGGCCTCGGCGGCGGCGGCGTCGAACGGGGCCTCGTCGTCGGCGCCCCGCGCTCGGCCGCGCCTATCGCCGGTGTCACTCATGTTCGGTTCCTCTCGTCTTCGGAACGTGCTGGTAGATGGCTTGCGCCGGGTCCGAGCCTAGCGGAGTTCGACCGGCACCTCAAACATTTGTTCGATGTGTCGCGAGACTTTGTCGGGCCGTCGTGCTACAAATTCGAACATCAGTGCATCGAACATCTGATCGATGTTCGAACACCGACCGCGACACCCCGCACGATCCAGACACCAGAACACCGGAGGGCACCATGCGCACCGCCACTCTCGTCGCTCCCGTCCGCACCGACCGTCCCGACGCTGTCCGGCCCCCCACCGACCGCGCCGATCGGGTCCGGACGCGCGCCCCGCTGTCCGACGGCGGCCGGCCGATAGACAACCGGCCGGCCGGCACCCGACCGCGGGGTGCGTCGCCGGTGACCCCGCGGGTGGGCGGTACCCACTGTGGCTCTCCGGTCGGGGTGCGCGGGCGTGGCCCGGTCGGACCCGACGCGGCGGTGTTCCGTCGGCGCCGCCGCACCGCGGTCGCGCTCCTCGCCGGCGTCGGGCTGGCGTTCGTCGTGTGGGTGTTCGGTGTCGTGGGCCAGAACTACTCGGACTCGCTGACCCCGTCCGCCGTGAGTGCCGAGGTCGTCCACGTGCGCTCGGGGGACTCGCTCAGCTCGATCGCCGGCCGGGTGGCACCCGAGATGCCGCGCGAGGTCGTGATCGACGAGATCGTCGCGATGAACGATCTGGGGTCGAGCGCGCTGCAGGTGGGCCAGCCCCTGCTCACCCCCCGGTACCGCTGAGGCCGGGCGGTATCCTCGATGTCACAGGGGCCGGCCGACAAGCGGCGGGGCGCACGCTTCGGGTGCGTTCCAGCGTCCCGCGACCTGCGTGAGGACACGATGCGCTGCCCCTTCTGCAAGAACGACGACACCAAGGTCATCGACTCGCGTGTCGCAGATGAAGGGCAGGCCATCCGCCGCCGTCGCTCCTGTGTGGAGTGCGGTCGCCGGTTCTCGACCGTGGAGAGCGCCGTGCTCGCGGTGGTCAAACGCAACGGCGTGACCGAACCGTTCAGCCGGGAGAAGGTCATGCGCGGCGTGCGGCGAGCCTGTCAGGGCCGCCACGTCGCCGAGGACGCGCTCGCGCAACTCGCCCAGCAGGTCGAGGACACGGTGCGCGCCAGTGGATCGGCCGAGATCCCCAGCAACGAGGTCGGACTCGCCATCCTGGGTCCGCTCCGCGATCTTGACGAGGTGGCGTATCTGCGCTTCGCCTCGGTGTACCGGTCGTTCGACTCGGTGGAGGACTTCCAGCGCGAGATCGACGACCTGAAGGCGGCATCGGGTTCCGGGAGCGCGCTCGCCGAACCCGTGTCAGCCGAGTCGGTCCAGAGCTCGTAGGACCCGTTTCTCCGACACCGGGAACGCGGTACCGAGACGCTGGGCGAACAGCCCCACGCGCAACTCCTCGACGAGCCACTGCGCTTCGTCGTCGACCACCGCCCGCCGGTGCTCGGGTACCTGTTCGATGCGCTGGGCCCACCGTTCGACGACGCGATCGACGGCGGCCACCCCGGCCTGGTCGCGTGCTGCGGACGCGGGTAGTGCCTCCAGACGTGCTTGCGCGCCGTCGAGATAGCGCGGCAGATTCTCCAGGTGGCGTCGCGCGGTGGCCGCCACGAATCCGTCGAACACGAGGTGGGCGACCTGTTCGGCGACGTCGTCGGCAGCCAGCGAACCGGCGTGCCGGTCGATCGCCGCCCGCAGCGGGGCCATCCGTTCGAGGGCCGCGACGGCCAGCGAGAAGTAGTCCGGTGCGGCCGCGGCGACCCGTGGCCGGATCTGTTCGAGCAGCGCCGAGAAGGACTGCGGTGAGCGAACCGCGGCGAGCTCTGCGTCGTCGATGTCGGCGACCGTGTCCCGGGTCGCCCGGCGGGTGCAGTCGGCGAGCAGTGCCTCGATGGTCGAGTACGGGCTCTGGCTCAGGGCGAGTCGTTCGACCGGACTCAGCGAGCCGGCGATCCGCTTGTGCAGCGGAGGTATCGCGAGGTCGAGGAGGGCGACGATCCCTCGTCGCAGGAGGCGATCTCGTGTCTCGGGGCTCGCCGCATCGACGACGACGACGCCCCGCGCGTGGCCCTTCGCATCGGAGACCACGTCGATCGTCGGGTACCGGGTCAGCCGCTGCCCCGCGACATCGACCGTGGTCTGCTCGGCGAGCGAGCCGATCCCGTCTGCGGTCCAGGTCCGATACAGGGTGCGCGACACCGTCTTCGGCGCCGCGGGCGTTCCGGTCTGCTGAAGTTCGGGCAACGAGTCGGCGCGGGAGACGATCCGCCCGGAGTCGTCGGCCACCGCGAAATGCATGCGCAGGTGCGGCGGTACCCGGTGGGTGTCGAAATCGGCTGCGGTCACCCGCATCCCGGTGATCGCGGAGAGCTCGCGCGCCAGCCCGGTGGCCAGCGGCTCTTTGCGCGGGGTGAGCCGGCCGAGCGCGAGTTCGGCGAACCGCTGCGCGGGTGACATGCTCTTGCGCAGCTGTTTCGGTAGCGACTTGACCAGTGCGGTGGCCAGTTCGGCGCGCATGCCCGGTACCGACCAGTCGAAACCGGCCGGTCGGACATGGGGGAGCAGTGCCTGCGGGATCACGACGGTGACGCCGTCGTCGGGTGCGCCCGGTTCGAACCGGTAGCGCAGTTCGAGTCGGGTGTCGCCCTGCTGCCAGGCGCCGGGATAGTCCGTGGGGGCGACGTCGGTGCCTCCCGTGACGTCCTCGGGGCGCAGATCCAGCAAATCGGGTTCGGCACGGCGGGCCTTCTTCCACCAGGTGTCGAAGTGCCGGGCCGAGGTGACGTCGGACGGTAGCCGCTGGTCGTAGAACTCGAAGAGCTGGTCCTCGGTGATCACGAGACCCCGGGTGCGCGTGCGGTTCTCGACGTCCGAGGCGGCCTCGAGAAGCTTGCGATTGCGGTCGAAGAAGGCGTGCTGCGTCCGCCAATCGCCCTCGACGAGAGCGTGCCGGATGAACAGCTCCCGCGAGACCACCGGGTCGATGGGGCCGTAGTCGACGCGCCGGCGGGCGACGAGCGGGACCCCGTAGAGGGTCACGCGTTCGTAGGCCATCGCCGCTCCGCGTCTCGCCGACCAGTGCGGCTCGCTGTGGGTGCGCTTCACCAGATCCCCGGCGAGTTTCTCGGCCCACAGCGGATCGATCCCGGCGACGGTGTGGGCGAACAGGCGCGACGTCTCGAGGACCTCGGCCGCCATGATGAAGGCGGGCGGCTTCTTGGCGAGCGGAGAAGCGGGGAAGATCATCAGCGTGGTGTTGCGCGCACCGGTGAACTCGCGGCCCTCGGTGTTGCGGGCGGCGATGTTGCTGAGCAACCCGGACAGGATGGATCGGTGGACGGCGTCGGCGTCGAGTTCGGTCGGTGCGACCGACCAGTCGAGGTCCTTGACGATCTCGGTCAGCTGCCGATGGAGGTCCTGCCATTCCCGGATGCGCAGGAAGTGGAGGTACTCGCGCTCACACATGCGCCGAAAGCGGCTGGCGGACAACTCCTTGCGCTGTTCGCCGAGGTACCGCCACAGCTCCACGTAGGACAGGAAGTCCGACTGCGGGACGACGAAGCGCCGGTGCTGGGCGTCGGCGGCCTCCCGGTGCTCGGCCGGCCGTTCCCGTGGATCGGGGAGCGACATCGCGGCGGCGATCACGAGAAGGTGGTCGAGACAACCCAGTTCGTGTCCGGCGATGAGCATCCGGGCGACCCGGGGATCGACCGGGATCCGCGACATCGACCGGCCGATCGGGGTCAGTCGCGGGGGCCCGCCCTCGCGCGGGACGGTGATGGCGCCGAGTTCGGTGAGAACACCCATACCGTCGCGGATCGCGCGGTCGTCGGGCGGCTGGACGAACGGGAACTCGGCGATCTCACCCAGTTTCAGCGAGGTCATCTGGAGGATGACCGCCGCGAGGTTGGTGCGCAGGATCTCCGGGTCGGTGAAGGCCGGCCGGGAGTCGAAGTCGTTCTCGCTGTAGAGACGGATGCAGACGCCCGGGGCGACACGACCGCATCGACCGGCCCGCTGCCGGGCACTGGCCTGTGAGACCGGTTCGATGGGAAGACGATTGACCTTGGTCCTGGTCGAGTACCGACTGATACGGGCGGTGCCGGTGTCGATGACGTAGCGGATGCCGGGCACGGTCACCGACGTTTCGGCGACGTTGGTCGCCAGCACGATCCGGCGTCCGTCGGAGGGGGAGAACACCTTCTGCTGCTCGGCGATCGACAGTCGCGCATAGAGCGGCACGATCTCGGCACCGGGCCCCTTGCCGCCGCCGGTTCGTCGACGGAGCGCCTCGGCGGTCTCTCGGATGTCCCGTTCGGTGGGCAGGAACACGAGGATGTCGCCGCGGCCACCGGCCCACAGTTCGTCGACGGCGGCGTCGATGCCCTGGATCTGGTCGAGGTCGGCATGTTCGCCGCCGCCGGCGTCGTCCCCGTCGTCGGGGCGTTCCTGCAGGCTCAGCGGTCGGTACCGGATCTCGACCGGATAGGTGCGTCCGGATACCTCGATGACCGGGACCGAGGTCTTCGGCGTGCTGAAATGCCGTGCGAAGCGCGCCGGTTCGATCGTCGCCGAGGTGATGATCACCTTCAGATCGGGGCGTCGGGGCAGCAGGCGGCGCAGATAGCCGAGGATGAAATCGATGTTGAGGCTGCGCTCGTGGGCCTCGTCGATGATGAGGGTGTCGTAGCGGCGCAGCATGGGGTCGGTGGCGATCTCGCGGAGCAGGATGCCGTCGGTCATGACCCGGACGAGGGTGTCGGCGCCAGACCGGTCGGTGAACCGGACGGAGTAGCCCACCGCGTCGCCGAGTTCGGTGTCGGTCTCGTCGGCGATGCGCTTGGCGACCGAGCTCGCGGCGATGCGCCGGGGCTGGGTGTGCCCGATCGACCCGCGGATGCCACGCCCGAGTTCGAGGCAGATCTTGGGGAGCTGGGTGGTCTTGCCCGAGCCGGTCTCGCCCGCGACGACCACGACCTGGTGGTTGCGGATCGCCTCGGCGATCTCGTCGCGTGCGGCGGAGACCGGTAGTTCGTCGGGGAAGCGCAAAATCGGCACGGTCGCGCGCCGCCGGTCGAGACGGGCGCGTGCCTTGTCGACATCGGCGACCAACTGTCGCCACTTCGCGGCATCCGGGCGCGCGGCGAGCCGATCGATGCGACGACGCAACCGGTCGGCGTCGACGAGGCCCACGTCGTCGAGTGCGCGGAGCAGATCCGAGCGGGGGATGTCCGATGCAGCGGTGTCCGGTGGAGACGGGGACGGGTCAGGTGACGAGGACGGGGCCGACATGATCACTCCAGGATATGGGGAAGCGCCGAGGCCGGTTCACCCCAGTGGCCGCGTGGGCCGCGTGGACCGGCATCATGGGGCCATGGCTGATGGTTCGAGCACTGGTACTGGATCGTTGTGGCACGGTTTCGCCGACATGGGTGCGGTGACCGCGAGCGGGCCGTTCGTCGTGACCAGGGGAGAGGGTGCGCGGATCTTCGACCGCGACGGCAACTCCTACCTGGATGCGACCGCCGGACTGTGGTTCACCAACGTCGGGCACGGCCGGACCGAGATCGCCGATGCCGTCGCGCGCCAGCTCGGCACCCTCGCGCACTACTCTAACTTCGGTGACTTCGCGAGCGACGTCACCCTGCAACTCGCCGAGGAGCTCGGCGCCATCGCGCCGGTACCCGGATCGAAGATCTTCTTCACCTCCGGCGGCAGCGACTCCATCGACACCGCGGTCAAACTCGCCCGCCGCTACTGGGTGGAGCAGGGCCGCGAATCCAAGCGGGTCGTCGTCAGCCGCACCAAGGCCTATCACGGGATGCATGCCGCGGGTACCTCGCTGGCGGGCATCCCGCTCAACCACGACGGCTACGGCGAACTCATGCACGACGTCCAGAACGTCGAATGGGACGACGCGAAGAGCCTGCTCGGTCTCATCGAGCGCGTGGGCGCCGACAACATCGCCGCGTTCTTCTGCGAGCCCATCATCGGCGCCGGCGGCATCTATCTCCCGCCGGAGGGCTACCTCGCCGAGGTGCGGGACATCTGCCGCGACCACGACATCCTCTTCGTCGTCGACGAGGTCGTCACCGGCTTCGGCCGCATCGGCGGCGAATCCTGGTTCGCCTCCGCACGATTCGGCCTCGAACCGGACATGATCACCACTGCCAAGGGGCTCACCTCGGGGTATGTCCCGATGGGCGCGGTGTTCATCGCACCGCGGATCGCCGAGCCGTTCTTCGCCGGTGGCGTCTGGTGGCGGCACGGGTACACCTACGGCGGCCACGCGGGCGCGGCGGCGGCGGCCCTCGCGAACCTTGAGATCATCCGGCGAGAGAACCTGCTCGCCGAGGCGACACGGCTCGAGGGCGACCTCGCCGCCGCGCTGTCGCCGCTCGCCGACCTCGACACGGTCGCCGAGGTCCGGACCGGACTCGGCGCGGTCACCGCGGTACAGCTGGCCGACCCAGCGACGGCGCCGGCCGCGGTGGTCAAGCTGCGCGAACATGGGGTGAGCACCCGGGCCGCAGGTCAAGGGGCGCTGCAGATCTCGCCCGCGTTCGTGATGACGACGGCCGAGGTCGGCGAACTCGCCGACCGGATGCGCGCAGCGCTGAGCTGACGCCGCAGGCCACGCCTTGTCGTGGTCATCCCGACGATCCGGAGGTCATCGCCGGGCCGCCGTGATGGTCTGCATGTGTTCCTCACCCCAGTCGCCCAGGGGTGCGAGTGCCCGGTCGCGCGCCGCGCCCTTGGGCGTCAGGCTGTAGACCACCCGGGGCGGTACCTCCTGGTAGACCTCACGATGCACGATGCCGTCCCACGCCGCGGTGACGGTGATCGGTCTCGGACCGATGGGGTCCGCACTCGCACAGGCATTTCTGGCCGCTGATGTCGCGACGACGGTGTGGACTCGCACCCGATCGGCGGCGGACAAGGTGGCCGCGGGTGGGGCAACGGTGGCCGAGGACGTCGCGTCGGCGGTGGTCGACGCCCGCCTGATCATCACGTGTCTGCGTGATCAGGAGACCACCCGCGAGGTGCTCGGATCGATTCCGGCCGAGGCGTTCCGCGGGCGACTCGTGGTGGTCCTCGCCTCGTCGACACCGGACGAAGCCCGCACGACCCAGTGGTGGGCGGATGAGCGCGGTATCGACGTCCTGATCGGCGCCATCATGGTTCCGACTCCGGTGATCGGGACACCGGGAGCTCTCGTCCTCTACAGCGGACGGGAGGACCTTCTCGAGCGGCATCGGCGCCAGTTGGAGGTTCTCGCACCGAGATCGGTGTTCGTCGGGGCCGATCCCGGAGATGCCTCCGTGCTCGACACCGGCATGCTGGAGATCTTCTTCAGCGGGATGACCGCCTTCCTGCGTGCGGCCGCGCTGGTCACCTCCGCCGGTCACACCGCGTCGGGTTTCGTCCCGATGGCGACCGAGATGCTCGACATCCTGCCGGAGACCTTCCGAGGACTCGCGGCCGACGTCGACGCAGGAGAGTACCCGGGAACCGAGGACAACATCGCCATGAAGGCGGCGGCATTGGGGCACATCGTCGACTCCACCGAGGAGGCCGGGCTCGATGCCCGGCTGCCACGCCTGCTACACGACCTCGCCACGAGTGCGGTGGCCGAGGGGTACGGCGCCGACGGGTGGTCCCGAGTCGTCGATCTGTTCCGTGCCGGACAGGCGGTCCAGCGCGCCTGAAAACGTCAGGGCCCGGCTGCGTAGCGCAGCCGGGCCCCGTCGTCGTCTCACATGCGACGGATCAGGCGTTGGCGAGCACCTCGGTGGTCGCGATCGCCTGGGCGACACCGCTGACGATCGACGCGACCTTGAGCGCCTCGAGGATCGCCTCACGGTCGACGCCGGCCTCGCGCAGGGTGTTCTCGTGCGCGGCGACGCAATGACCGCAGCCATTGATCGAGGACACCGCGAACGACCACAGCTCGAAAACGGCCTTGTCGACGCCGGGGTTGCCGATGATGTTCATCCGCAGGCCCGGACGCAGGTCGTCGTACTTACCGTCGAGGAAGCCGCGACCCCGGTAGAACACGTTGTTCATCCCCATGATCGACGCGGCGCCGAGCGCGGCGTTGTAGGCCTCGGCGGACAGCGTGTCGGCGGCCTCGTCGGCGATCTCGCTGAGCACCTTGGCGTTTCGCGTGGCGGCAGCGGTCGACAGCAGGGTTCCCCAGAGCTGCTCCTCGGTCAGCGCGGTGGTGCGGCTGATCGAACCGAGGTTGAGCTTGAGGTCTTTGGCGTACTCGGGAAGTGCTTCCTTCAGGTTGTCGATGCTCATCTGTTCTCCTCTCAGACGCCGGCCGTCATGAGCTCGCCGGCGTCGATCGTCGGGTCACCCTTCTTCCAGTTGCAGGCGCACAGTTCGTCGGACTGCAGTGCGTCGAGGACGCGCAGGACCTCGTCGACGTTGCGGCCCACGGAGCCCGCGGTGACCGACACGAACTGGATCTCGTTGTTCGGGTCGATGATGAAGGTGGCGCGGTCGGCGACGCCGTCGGCATTGAGAACGCCTGCGGCGGTGGCGAGTTCGCGCTTGAGGTCGCTCAGCATCGGGAACGGGAGGGTCTTGAGGTCCTCGTGCTGTGCGCGCCACTGGAAGTGGACGAACTCGTTGTCCACCGAGGCGCCGAGCACCTGGGTGTCGCGGTCGGCGAACTCGTCGTTCAGCTTGCCGAACGCGGCGATCTCGGTCGGGCACACGAAGGTGAAGTCCTTCGGCCAGAAGAACACGACGCGCCACTGACCGGGGTGATCGTCGGACGACACGGTGGTGAAGTAGTCGTCGGGCTGCTGGGCATTGACCTTGCTGAGGTCGCCACCGATGACGGCGGTGAGGTTGTAGGCAGGGAACTGGTCACCGATGGTGAGCAGGGCCATGTATCGCTCCTTCAGCTGGTGAATGTACGGAATCTGCGCGCGAATGAGTTTCGCGACGTACAGGTACCATCGTGCCGGATTACGGTCGAAAACGAAACGTGATTACTAGCACTACACTGATAAGCATGTCCGATAGAACTTATCAGCCGACCATGGCCGGGTTGCGTGCCTTCGTCGCACTCGCGCATCGACGCCACTTCGGCACTGCGGCAGCCGATCTCGGTGTCAGTCAGCCATCGCTGTCGCAGGCGTTGTCGGCGTTGGAGTCCGGTCTCGGTGTGACCCTCGTCGAACGCACCACGCGGCGTGTCCTGTTGACCGCCGAGGGTGACGAACTCCTCCCGCGAGCGATCGCGGTGACCGAGGCCATGGACGAGTTCACCTCGGCGGCCGCCGGAACGGGCCGACCGCTCAGCGGGCCGCTGCGGCTGGGGGTCATCCCCACGGTGGCGCCCTACGTCCTGCCGACGCTGCTGCGCGGACTCGGGCAACGGCTCCCGGACCTCGTACCCCGGGTGGTGGAGGAACAGACCGCCCGCCTCATCGAACAACTGCGCACCGGCACGCTCGACGTCGCGCTGCTCGCTCTCCCCGTCGACATGCCCCGCATCGTCGAAGTTCCCATCTATCGTGAGGATTTCGTTCTCGCACTCCCGTCCGGTCACGCGCTGGCCGGACGCCGCCGCGTCGATCCCACCGCGCTCGCCGACCTGCCGCTCCTCCTCCTCGACGAGGGGCACTGTCTGCGCGATCAGGCGCTCGAGGTGTGCCGGCTCGCGGGCGTGCGGCCCGATCTGGGTCAGACCCGGGCCGCCTCGCTGACCACCGCGGTGCACTGCGTCGTCGGCGGACTCGGCGTGACGCTCATCCCGCAGACGGCGGTGGCCTCCGAGACGGCGTCGGGTGATCTGGCCACCGCGACCTTCGCGGCCCCGCGGCCGGGGCGGCGGATCGGCCTGGTCTTCCGGGCGTCCGCGCGCCACGACGAGGCCTACCGCGAACTGGGCTCTCTCATCGGCGATCTCGTCGGCGCGACCGGTGCCGTGTCCGCGCTCTAGACCGTGCCGCCGGCCATCTCGGCCGCGGCCGCCTGTGCGGCGAGAGCCTCCCACTCGTCGACGAGACTCGAGTCGACCTCACGGACCATGGTGCCCAGCTCCTCGACGATCCGCTCGATCTCGGGGGTCACGACGCTCGTCGGAACGCCCTGCCGGAGAACGCGATAGCAGTCCGACAGATAGCGCAGCAGCACGCCCTCGCTGCGCGCCAGCCCGTACGCGGAGATCAGCTCGGTGAAGGTCATGGCCTTCTCCAGCATCTCGCGGAGCACCGACTTCGGCGCCGGCGGGAACGACGACACCCACGGGTGCCCGCGACGATAGATGTCGAACGCGGCGTAGATCTCCTCGGCCAGCGGCTGCGGCCAGGTGATCTCCTCCAGGCGCGACATCCGCTCCTCGTACTCGATGCCGTCGGCCTTCATCTCCGCGATCGCGGCGTCGCGCGCGACCTTGCGCTGGGCCAGCAGCAGGGGTCGCGGGTTCTCCAGGGTCGATTCGAGGATGGAGACCACATCGAGTGCGTGAGTGGACGACTCGGGGTCGAGGATCTCGAACGTCGCCAGCGCGAAGGCGGACAGCGGGTTGGTCAACGCGAAGTTCTCCGGCATGTCCACGCTCAGGGCGATGTGCCGGCCGGTGTCGTCGGGTTCGGCGAGTTGCACGACGATGCCCGCGTCCCGGAGCCCCCGGTAGAGCTCGATCGTGTGCTTGATGGTGCGCAGCTGGCGGTCGCGCGGTTCGTGATTGTCCTCGAGAAGGTGGCGGACCGCGGCGAAACAGTCGCCCGGTCGGCCGAGTACCTCGAGGAGCATGGCCGTCGTCATCTGGAAGTGGCTGCGCAGGGGCTCGTCGGGCGCATCGACGAGCTGGAGGAAGGTCTTCTCCCCCCACGAGACGAAACCCTCGGGTGGCTTCTTGCGCACCAGCTTTCGGAGCTTCTTGGGATCGTCGCCGGCCTTGGCCACCGCACGGGCGTTCTCCACGTCGTGGTCGGGAGCCTGCGCGACGACATAGCCGATCGTGTCGAAACCGGCCCGCCCGGCCCGGCCGGCGATCTGATGGAACTCGCGTGCCCGCAGCCGCCGGACCCGCCGTCCGTCGTATTTGCTCAGGGCCGCGAACAGGACCGTGCGGATCGGCACGTTGATGCCGACGCCGAGGGTGTCGGTGCCGGCGATCACCTTCAGCAGCCCTTGCTGCGCAAGACGTTCGACCAGACGGCGGTAACGGGGGAGCATCCCGGCGTGGTGGACGCCGATACCGGCGCGCAGCAGTTTGGACAGTGTGTTGCCGAAGCCGGTGGAGAACCGGAAGTCACCGATCGCCTCGGCGATCGCCGCCTTCTCCGCTTTGTCGCAGATCCGGACGCTGAGCAGCGCCTGCGCGCGGTCCACCGCGGCGGCCTGGGTGAAGTGCACCACGTAGATGGGCGCCCGTCCCCGGTCGACGAGCTCCTCGATCGTCTCGTGGATCGGGGTCATCGCGTAGGCGTGGTCCAGGGGGACCGGACGCTCGGCGCCGGTGATCTCGACCGTCTCGCGTCCGGTGCGCCGGGTCAGGTCGTCGACGAAGAACGACACGTCGCCGAGCGTCGCCGACATCAGCAGGAACTGCGTCGACGGCAATTCGATGAGCGGGACCTGCCAGGCCCAGCCGCGGTCGGGTTCGCCGTAGTAGTGGAACTCGTCGGCGACGAGGGTGCCGATGTCGCTCGCACCGCCGGCGGCGAGGGCGAGGTTGGCGACGATCTCGGCGGTCGCACACACGATGGGCGCGTCGGCGTTGACCGCGGCGTCGCCGGTCAGCAGTCCGACCTGGTCGGCGCCGAACATGGCGCACAGCTCGAAGAACTTCTCGCTGACGAGCGCCTTGATGGGTGCGGTGTAGAACGCACGCTCGCCGCGGCAGCGCGCGAAGTACAGCGCGCCCGCCGCGACGAGTGATTTGCCCGAGCCGGTCGGCGTCGCCAGGATCACGTGGCTGCCGGCGAGGAGCTCGAGAAGCGACTCCTCCTGATGCGGGTAGAGGTCGAGGCCGCGTCCCGTCCACCACTCGGTGTACCGCTCGAGTGCGGTGTCCTCGTCGTCGGTGGGGACCAGGACGTGCGGCGCGGGTATCGGTGCGGTGTCCGGGATCAGATCGGTGATCGCGGACCCTCGTCCCCGGGGTCGGCCTCACCGTCGCCGGTCTGCTCGGCCAGGAACCGTTCGAGTTCGGCGCCGAGTTCGTCACCGCTGGGCAGCGATTCCTCGGCGGCGAGCAGCGACGAGCGTTCCTGCGCGGCCTGGGTGAACGTGTCGTACTGGGTCTCCAGCGCAGCCACCACGGACTCGATCTCCGAGTTGCCCTCGACCTCGTTGTCCACCTGTGCGCGTACCTTCTCGGCGGCGCTGTCGAGAGCGGCGAGGGGGAGGTCGAGACCGGCGAGCTCGGCGACCGCCGCCAGCAGGCGTGCGGACGCCGCCGGGTAGTTGGTCTGCGCGAGATAGTGCGGGACATGTACCGACAGGCCCGACGCCCGGTAGTCGTGTTCGCCCATCCGCAACTCGAGGAGCATCGACGCGCTGGCGGGCAGCTTCATCGCCGATCCCCACCGGGGCAGGTCACCGAGGGCGTCGGGATCACTGCCGTGCGCCGTGATCGACGGCGGTCGGGTGTGCGGCACGGCCATCGGGATCGCGTTGAGGCCGATGACATCGGTGACGCCGAGTCCGTCGCTCAGGCGTCGGACCGCGTCGACGAACTGCTCCCACCGGAGGTCGGGTTCGGAACCGGCGAGCAGGAGGAAACCCTTGCCCGAGTTGTCGCGGATCGCGTGCAGCGCCAGCGTCGGCATCTCGACGTCGGTGAAGGTCTCGCCGCTGAACGAGATGGTCGGCCGGCGTGACCGGTAATCCATCAGCTCGTCGGAGGAGAAGGTCGCGACCAACTCGGACTCGAGGCTGTCGCGGAGGTGCGTCGCGGCCAGCGCGACCGCGTGCCCGGCGTCGGCGAAGCCCTCGAGCGCGTGGATCAGTACCGGACCCGTGCCGTCGGGCCGGGTCACCTGCGGAGCGGGAAAGGCGAGTTCATACAGCGCGTCGTTGCGCGCGGGCTGCTCGTCCACGTCGTCCCTCCTTCTGCTGGCAGCTGTCCCGGAAGAGACAGCTGAACGTCCATTGTCTCGCACCGCACCCGGCGGTGGCCACTCGCCTCGGTGCAACCACCTCGACACACCGGTGATTCCCCCAGTTGGTGTTCCTGTTTGTTGTTCCCCAGGGGTGTGTCCTCGACACCTGGCGAAGGCGCCGGTGGCACAGTAGACCGTTGTGATCGAGCCGCATGCGCCCCGACTGCGCCTGTCCCTGTCCGGCCGCCTCGTTCCCGGCGCGGTGGCCGGTCTCGTCGCCGCGGCGCTCGTGCTGTCCGCCTGCTCGGTCGGCGGTCAGCCGGAGCCGTCGAGTCCGGACCTGTCCGCGCGATCGGTCGAGGCCGCGGACTTCCCGGACGGCGCCGCGAGTCCCATCCCGACGTCGGCGGTCGCGAACGCGCTGGCCGACGTGACCGGGGCGCCGATGCCCGGACAGACGGGCACCGAGGTGTCGCCGCCGGAGTGTGCACCCGCGTCCGTCTCCGCGGACGGAGCGGTCGCGTTCCTGGGTCCCGGCCCGGGGGAGCGGGCCACCCTCACCTCGGTCGTGGCCGGTGTCGAGACGCCGCTCGGCGACGTGGTCGAGTCGGCCGAGCGCTGCCCTGAGACCACCACGACCACGTTCGGGGCGTCTTCGACGATCACCACCGAGGTGCTGCCCCCACCGCCGGCGCCGGACGGGGTCGACACCGCGACGATCCGCCGCACGATCGTGACCGGCGGCGGTGTCCCGTCCACCACGAGCGCTCTCACGCTGCTCGGCGAGCGGGACGGCGTCCGGGTGTACACCGAATACCGTTGGCCCGCAGCAGGTCCCGTACCTCCCGAAGCGTCCGCCGCGCTCGACACGCTGTTCGGAAAGGCGCTCGCGGCCGCGTTCGGCTGACCAGTACCGCCCTGTGGATGACCTTCCCCGGTTGTCCACAGCGTGTGTCGACCGCCGTTCGAGCGGCTTCGCTGCGGGTGACGCTGTCGCCATGCAGATCCTCGAACCACCACCGCACGGCCCCCACGACCCGACGACGCTGCTCACCTCGATCCCCGCTCGACTGGGGTTCGTCCCCGAGCGGTCGATCATCGCGATCGCCATCGCCGGCGACCGCACGGTGAACGCGACCATGCGGCACGACCTCGCCCTCGAACCCGACGGCAGCCCCACGCGCGAACTGGTGGTCGTCCTCGCCGGACTCGGGGAGATCACGTCCACCTACGGCATCGAGGAGATCGTGGTCGTGATCGCCGATGACCGCTACCCGGCGGACGACCGTCGCTATCGGCGGATCCTCGCGATGAGCGACCGGTACTTCGCCGATGTCGGTGGTGTCGCCGCCGGCTTCGTGATGCCGGGCTTCGATGCCGGCGTGCACTGGTCGACCATCTGGTGTCCGGAGGACCGGGCCTGGTCGGTCGACGTGTCCGCGGGGTCGGCCGGACAACTCGACGATCCGCACACGAGTCCGACCGCGGTCGCGGAGGCGGTGCGCTCGGGGCGACGGATTCTTGCCCGGCGCTCGGAGATGCGGACGATGCTCGAACCGCTCGACGGCGAATGCGGTCCGGGACGTCCGCTGCCGGACTGTCGGGCGTGCCGCGGCATCGATCTGGATCAGAGCGATCTCGATTTGTTCGAACCCGAGGAAGAGGACGTCGAGGCCTCGACACGGGCACTCGACCTGGTCATCAGCGCGATGATCGAAGCGGAACAACCCCTGGATTGTGGCGAACTGGACCGACTGGAACGGGCGATCCTGCGCCCCGACGTCCGCGACGCCGCGCTCGCCCTGGCCGTCACCGAACTCCGGGGAGCCGCCGAACACCTCTGGCGAGAACTCACCCGCCGTCTGACCGGACGCGGAAGGTCCACCGCCGCAACACTTCTCGCACACCTGCACTACATCGGCGGGGACGGCGCCTACACCGGTGTCGCCCTCGACGTCGCGCTTGCGGGCACGGACACCGACCACCTGGCCACGCTGCTCGACACCGCCCTGCGGGCAGGTGTCCGCCCGGCCAGGCTGTGGGGCACCATCGAGAAGTCCTACGACGCCGCGAAACGCCTCGGCGTCGTCATCCCGGCGGCGACACTGCGTACCGCCGGGTGACCACTGCAGACCTTGCTGTGTCAGACCTTGCTGTGTCAGACCTTTTCGACGACCTTCTCGACGAACAGCGAGTGCGCCATGTCGGACGAGAGTTCGAGGCCGTCGTGACCGGGTGTGTCGATCGTGATCGTGCCGGCCGTGTTCGACACCGTCACACGGGCGTTGGGAACCACGCCCGCCTCGCGCAGCGCGCCGAGCAGTTCGGTGTCGGACTGGGCGTGTTCGGACAGGCGACGCACGATGACCGGCACCGTCTCACCCGGCGGGAGGTCGGCGAGGCGGGTGGCGCCGTCGTCGGAGCTCGGCACCTCCACGCCCAGCAACTCCAGTCCCGGGATGGGGTTTCCGTAGGGCGAGGTCGTCGGGTATTCGAGGACCGCGAGCAGGCGGCGTTCGACGTTCTCGCTCATCACGTGCTCCCAGCGGCAGGCCTCCTCGTGGACCTGATCCCAGGGCATTCCGATGACGTCGACCAGGAGGCGTTCGGCGAGGCGATGCTTGCGCATCACCGCGACGGCGAGCGTGCGTCCGCGGTCGGTCAGTTCGAGGTGCCGGTCCCCGGCGACCCGGAGGAGACCGTCGCGCTCCATGCGGGCAACGGTCTGCGACACGGTGGGACCGGACTGGTCCAGACGCTCGGCGATCCGCGCCCGCAGCGGCACGATGCCCTCTTCTTCGAGATCGTAGATCGTTCGCAAGTACATCTCGGTGGTGTCAACCAGGTCGTTCACTGTGCGCAATCCCTTTCGTCCCCGCCAAGATTACCCTTTTCGGGAGTGGTGACCGCGATCTCACCGCGACCGGGGAGTCCCGGGGCGGCGGTACGTGGCGCGCACTCGTGTCCGACGCGACATCCGTGGCCGCTGCGCGATGTGTACCACTAGCCTGAGGTCGTGATCAACACTACGAGCGCCCGATGACGACGGCCGTCATCTGGAGCGAGGACTTCCTGTCCTACCGATGGGCCCACACGCACCCGATGAACCCGGTCCGACTCGCCCTCACGATGACCCTCGCGCAGAGCCTCGGAGTCCTCGACGACGTCGAGACGATCCCGCCGCAGGCCATCGACGACGACGCCCTGACCGTCGTCCACAGCCGCGACTACATCGACGCGGTCCGTGCGGTCGGTTCGGGGACGGCGTCGCTGTCGGGGCCGTTGCTCGAGCGGTTGTTCGGCCTCGGCGACGCCGACAACCCGGTTTTCACCGGGATGCACGAGGCCGCGCGCCTGCTCGTCGGCGGCACGCTGGCCGCGGCGCAGACGGTCGTCTCCGGGGCGGCGACGAGAGCGGTCAACATCGGCGGCGGCATGCATCATGCGATGCGTTCGCGCGCCGCCGGATTCTGCATCTACAACGACTGCGCCATCGCGATCAGGTATCTGCTCGACCACGGTTTCGACCGCATCGCCTACATCGACGTCGACGCCCACCACGGCGACGGCGTCCAGGTCGAGTTCGCCGCCGACCCGCGGGTGATGACGGTCTCGCTGCACCAGCACCCGGCGACCCTGTGGCCCGGCACGGGATGGCCGACCGAGGTCGGGGACGGCGACGCGGCGGGCAGCGCGGTCAACCTGGCCCTCATGCCCAACACCGAGGACCGGTTGTGGCTGCGCGCCTTCCACGCCGTGGTGCCGTCGCTGATCGCCGAGTTCCGGCCGCAGATCATCGTCAGCCAGTGCGGTGCCGACAGCCACCGCGCCGATCCGCTGACCGACCTCTCGCTGACCGTCGACGGACAGCGGGCGGCGATGATCGCCATGCGCGACCTGGCCGACAAGTACTGCGAGGGCCGCTGGATCGCGGTCGGCGGCGGTGGCTACGGCGTCGTCAACGTGGTGCCGCGCAGCTGGACGCATCTGCTGGGCGTCGCGCTCGGTCGCGAGGTCGACGTGTCGTCGGTCATCGACGAATCCTGGTGTGCCACAGCCGAACAGATCTCCGAGCAGGTGCACTCCGACTATGCCGCCCCGCCCGTTCGGGTCATGGGCGACGGGGGCATCGTCGACTACCAGCCGTGGGCCGGCGACGCCGGCCAGGAACCACCCGAGGGTGTCGCGGCCAACGCCCAACGCCAGACCGACCGCGCGATCCTCGCCACCCGACGCGCGGTCTACCCGCTCCACGGTCTCGACCCGGAGGACCCCCGTGACTGACGACACCTCGACCGCCGACGCCACCGCGCCCGCAGGCGCTCCCGCGATGGCCGATCAGCCGGAACCGCGTAGCCCGTGGGACTATCCGCGGCACTGGATCGCCGATGTGCTGGCCTCCGATGGCGGCGTCGTGCACCTGCGACCGATCGTGCCCGACGACGCCGACCGCATCGTGGCCTTCCACTCCAAGCTCTCCGAGCGCACCCGGTACATGCGGTACTTCGGTCCGACCCCGACCCTGCCGCCGCGCGAGGTGGCCCGGATGACGACCGTCGACCACCAGCAGCGTGTCGCGATCGTCGCCGAACTCGGGGGCGAGATCATCGCGGTCGGCATCTACGAGGGTCTCGGCTTCGACGGCAAACCCGAATCGGCCGAGGTGGCGTTCGTCGTCGCCGATGAACACCAGGGCCGCGGCCTCGGACCCATCCTGCTCGAGCACCTGGCCGGTGCGGCGGCGGAGAACGGGTTCACCCGTTTCGAGGCCGAGGTCCTCAGCGAGAACCCGAACATGGTCGCGGTGTTCCGCGACGCGGGGTATCAGCTCGCACGGAGCTTCGACGGCTCGACCGTGCACGTCGAGTTCCTCATCGACCCCACCGAGGCGCTGCTGTCGGTGCGCAACGCCCGTGAACGCGCGTCGGAGGCCCGCAGCGTCGCCAATCTGCTGCGACCCGCCTCGGTCGCGGTGATCGGGGCCTCGACCGACCCGAACAAGGTCGGAAACGCCCTGTTGGCCAACATCATCGCCGGGGGATTCACCGGGCCGGTGTTCCCGGTCAACGGCCCCGCCCGGGTCGAGGAGGAGCCCGAGCCGGGACGGCCCGGTGTCGGCCGCGAACCGACGCCGGCGCGTCGTCGCACCCGGGAACGACCGCCGTCGGTGCGGGGGATCCGGGCGTACGAGACCGTCCGCGACATCCCCGACCCCGTCGACCTCGCGGTGGTCGCGGTGCCGGCCGCGCGCGTCGACGACGTGCTCGACGACTGCCTGGTCAAGGGTGTGCGCACGCTCGTCGTGGTGTCGTCGGGCTTCGGCGAGTCCGGCGAGGAGGAGGGCCTCGAGAACGAGCGCCGCCTGGTCGCCCAGGTCCGCGAGCACGGGATGCGACTGGTCGGGCCGAACGCGCTGGGCGTTGCGAACAACGACCCGGCGGTCGCGCTCAACGCGACCCTGGCGCCGCGCATCCCGGCCGCCGGCCGGGTCGGGTTCTTCTGTCAGTCGGGCGCCCTGGGCATCGCGATCCTCGACACCGCGGCCCGTCGCCAGATCGGCCTGTCGACGTTCGCCTCGGCCGGCAACCGCGCGGACGTGTCCGGCAACGACCTCCTGCAGTACTGGGACACCGACGCCACCACCGACGTCATCCTGCTCTACCTGGAGAGCTTCGGTAACCCGCGCAAGTTCTCCCGGATCTCGCGGCGGGTCTCACGCTCGAAGCCGATCATCGCGGTCAAATCCGGCCGGGGTGCGATGACGCCGGTCCGGGCGGCGCGCTCGGCGGCCACCCTCGACGACCAGATCGCCCGCATGATGCTCGAACAGGCCGGCGTCATCCAGGTGGACACGATCCCCGAGTTGTTCGACTGCGCGGCCGTGTTCGCCTATCAGCCGCTGCCGCGCGGCCCGCGCGTCCGCATCATCGGCAATTCGTCGGTTCTGGGCAGCCTGGCGGCGGACACCGCGCGCAACGGCGGCCTCGAGGTCGTCGACACCGTCGATCTCGGTGCCGGCGCCTCGGAGGAGGAGTTCGAGTCGACGGTCTCGGCGGCCATGGCCGACCCGGGCGTGGACGGGATCATCGTCGTGTTCGTGCCGCCGGTCGCGGTCGGCGCCGACTGGCACGCCCGGGCGCTCATGGCGGCGGCCAACACCCCCGACGCCGACGCCGACAAGCCGATCGTCACGACCTTCCTAGCCGTCGACGGCATCCCGCCGGGGTTGACTCGGCCCGGCCCGAACGGCATGCCGACCAAGGGGTCGATTCCGTCGTACGGCTCGCCCGAGCGCGCGGCCGCGTCACTGGCGAGGGCGTGGCAGTACGCCCGGTGGCGCCTGCGGCCGGAATCGGTGGTCCACCGTCCCGACGGCACCGATCCCGAGGCCGCACGGATGTTCGTGCGCGAGGCGATGGTCGGCGACGGTGCGACCGGTCGTCCAGCCGAACGGTTGCTGGGGCATGTGGAGTCGGCGAAGCTGTTGCGCTGGTACGGGATCGACGTGGTCCCGTTCCGCGAGGTGACCACGATGCACGAGGCATCCGCGGCGGCCCGTGAACTCGGGCTGCCGGTGGCGGTGAAGGCGACGTCGGACAAGTGGCGCGGTCGTCTCGATCGCGAGGGCGCGCGCCTGGACCTACCCGACGCGACGACGGTGGTGACGGCGTTCGCCGAACTGACCGAACTCACCGGCGACCGCGTGCTGCACGTGCAGAAGATGGCGCCGAAGGGCGTCGGCACGGTCATCCGGGTGCGCGACGATCCGTCGTTCGGTTCGGTGATGTCGTTCGGTCTGTCCGGGCGGACCTTCGATCTGCTGGGCGATCACGGTTACCGCGCCGTCCCGCTGTCCGAACTCGATGCACGGGAACTGATCGAGGAGCCGCGTTCGGCACCGCTGCTGTCGGGATACCGCGGGGAGGAGCCTGCCGACAAGGAGGCGCTCGCCGATCTGCTGCTGCGCATCTCGACGCTCACCGACGACATCCCGGAGGTCCGCGAGGTGGTCTGCGATCCGATCCTGGCCTCGGTCGACGGCGCGGCCGTTCTCAATGCCCGCATACGCGTGGGCCCGGTGCCCGACAGGCGGGACACCGGACCCAGGCGACTCGGGTGACCGAGTGGACTCAGTGAAGGAGGCGGCTGAGCGTGCGGGGACGCTCAGCTGGCGTAGGCGCGCAGGCGCTCGGCACGGTCGCCGTGGCGGAGCTTGCCCATGACCTCGCGCTCGATCTGACGCACGCGCTCGCGCGACAACCCGAACATGCGGCCGATCTGATCCAGGGTGCGCGGCTGGCCGTCGTCGAGGCCGTAGCGCATCCGGATGACCTGCTGCTCGCGCTCGTCCAGCGTCGCCAGGACGGCGCGGATGTCGGAGTGCAACAGGCCGGCGATGACGGCGTTCTCGGCGGAGGTGGCCTCGGCGTCCTCGATGAAATCGCCCAGGGGAGCTTCCTCGTCGCTGCCCACCGGCATGTCCAGGCTCACCGGATCGCGGCTGTGGTCGAGCAGGTCGGCGATCTTCTCCGCGGGGATGCCCGATTCGTTGGCCAGCTCGTCGTCGGTCGCTTCGCGGCCGAGCTGCTGGTGCAGCTCGCGCTTGATGCGGGCCAGTTTGTTGACCTGCTCCACGAGATGGACGGGGAGCCGGATCGTGCGGCTCTGGTCCGCCATTCCGCGGGTGATCGCCTGACGAATCCACCAGGTGGCGTAGGTCGAGAACTTGAAGCCCTTGGCGTAGTCGAACTTTTCCATCGCCCGGATCAGACCGAGGTTGCCCTCCTGGATCAGGTCGAGGAGAGGCATGCCGCGGCCGGTGTAGCGCTTGGCCAGCGACACGACCAGGCGGAGGTTCGCCTCGAGCAGGTGGGCCCGGGCGGCCTCGCCTTCACGGACGATGACCGCGAGGTCACGCTTCTTGGCCGCGGACAGCCGCTTCTTGTTGGCCAGAACGTGTTTGGCGTAGAGCCCGGCCTCGATCTGCTTGGCGAGTTCGACCTCCTGCTCCGCGTTGAGAAGTGCGGTGCGACCGATTCCGTTCAAATAGACACGGACCAGATCCGCCGCTGGAGACTGGGCGTCGAGATCCTGTTCGGTCATCGCCGGCCGGGTACCCGGAGGGGTGACTTCGGCGAAACCTTTGGTCGGGGTCGAACGTGCAACTGTCGAGCGTGACATGCGGCCTCCTGACTTGAGTGCGTTCACTGGGTCCAACGCCCTTGTGTGGGCGATAGTTCCCGAGAGTGGTTCGGAGCAAACCTCGCCGAGGCTTGGTGACCTGCGCATTCTTTTTCGCGACTCGACAACCGGCTGAGAAGTTGCTGAGATGTCGCGCGCGGGGGAACCCGAGGGAACGCGGGGAACGCACGGGGCCGCGGTGCCGACCCGTGGTCCGGAGGTGTCAGGCGCGGGGGTCGTCGGGATCGACGACCTGCCCGTCGATGGTGCGCGACAGCTGGTGGTCGGTGCCGGTGTCGGTCAGTGCCGGGGGTCCGACGACGTGATGGTCGGCGCCGTACTTGTACTGGGGGACCTCGCCGCGCTTGCGCGGAGGACGGTCGTTGGCGATCAGGACCGCCGCCCATGGCAGCGGGATGGAGATCGCGACGATGGCCAGCGCCAGTAGTCCGGACCCGGTGATGCCGTAGGCGATACCGGCGATGGCGAGCGCCGGCACGCGGAAAGCCATGAGGAACAGGTACTTACGCACACGCGCTCGGTGCTGGGCCTCGAGCGAGTCCGGTGCGTCGGTGATCAGGTAGGCCTCGGCGCCCGGACGTTTCGACGCGGGATGTCCGTGCTCGTCGACGTGCGGCGACGTGCTGTTGCGGCCGTGCTGTCCGCGACCGGACTCACCCATGGATTCCCTTTGTTCGAACACCCTCTCCACTGTCCTCCTTTTGTCGGTCTATCGCACCCGCCGCCGGGAGCGTAGCGAGCGGGGCGAATGAGCACTCGGGTGTTCCGTCGGCCCGGTTGTGACGCACAATGGACGAATGGGAACCGAAACCATCGAACGCCCGGACCTCGACGAATGGTCCGACACCAAGACCGACGAGCGTCCCGATGCCGACGCGACCGACCGGGGTGACGACGATCGCCCCAAGTTCTTCCACTACGTGAAGAAGAACAAGATCGCCGAGAGTGCGGTCATGGGTAATCATGTCGTCGCCCTCTGCGGCGAGACCTTCCCGGTCACGCGGTCGGCCAAGCCCGGGTCGCCGGTCTGCCCGAAGTGCAAGAAGATCTACAACAAGATGCGCAAGTGACGCGACGCGGCTGATCGGCGGGCGTCGCCGGTCAGCCGCGGTCGCGGTGCCGCGCCTGCCGGCGGATCGGGCCGGAGGACAGCCGGTCGGGCAGGGTCCGGAGTTGTCCGGTGAAGTCGGAGGTCTGGGAGTTCACCCAGTGCCGGACCTGCGTGGTGGTCGACGCCTTCGCGGGCCAGAATTGTTGCACCGCCGCGTTGAACTCGGCGCCGATCACGATGCCGAAGCCCAGTGAGAACGTGAAGAGCAGGAACGCGATCGGTGTGGCCAGCGCCCCGTAGGAGACCCCGGCCTCGGTGATCTTGGTCAGATAGATGCGCAGCACGTAGCTCGCGACCCAGAAGAACACGCCGGCCACGATCGCCCCGCCGATGAGCCGATGCCACGGCAGGGGATTGGGCAGCGCGAGGTGGTAGAGCGTCGTCAGGACGAACAGCAGGAGGACGGCGACGAACGGGAAGTAGCCGTAGTCGATGAGGGTGGTGACGAACGATCCCCACGACTCCGGCACGATCGACCGCAGGTAGTTCGGTCCGAGCGCGACGAGGGGTAGCAGGAACACGGCGACGCTCAGGAAGCCGACGTAGAGGAACAGCGCGAAGAACCGCTGCCACACCGGGTGTCGGACCTCGTGCTGGTCGTGTGCGTGCGCGATCGAGGCGATGAAGCACGAGACGGCCGACGATCCCGCCCACAATGAGATGACGAACCCGACCGACATGAGGCCGATCCGGCCACGCCCGAGCACGCTGTCGACCGTCGGGGTGATCAGGTCGTCGACGACCGTGGGGGTGAAGGTCCGGCCGGCGAGGTCGATGATGCGGGCGTAGACGACGTCGACGGTGTCGGGGCCGAACCAGCCGGCGACGTAACCGACCGAGCCGAGCAGACCGAGCAGCAGCGGCGGCAGCGACAGCGCCTGCCAGAACGCGGCCTGTGCGGCCCAACCGATGATCCCGTCGTCCCAGGACTTGACGATCGTGCGCCAGACCACGCGATGGATGTTCGGCAGGACCGGCAGGCCCGGTCCGGACGCCGCCTCGGTTCGTTCCGGATCGTCGTTCCCGGTCTTCTCCGACCCAGCGTCCGGTTCGGTCGACCCCTTCGCGCCGCGGAGGACTTCGACGTCCCCGGAGGCCGGGGCGGACCGCAGCGGCGCGCGCAGGGGTTCGGTCGCGGCCCCGACATCGGCGAGTGGGTCGCCGATCGGCGCGGTGACCGCAGCCGACACGGGACCCGGCGGGACGGCGGGAACCACCGACGACGGGTCGTCGGCCAGTGGGACCGGATTCCTCTTGCGCGTTGTGATGTGTTCAATATCCCCGATCGGGAGGCCGATTGGGTACCCGGGTCACCAGGCGAGTCGTTCGGATCGCCCACGGGCGCCCGTCGCGGCGGACGCCGCGGCCCGGTGTCGGGATGCGGGAGGTGTCGCGCTTCGGCGGTACAGTTGGCGGGTCCCCTCGGGCGCGGGTCCCGCACGCGAGGGGTCGTTTCATGTCCGGCCGGAAACCCGCACGCGTGGAGGAGCAGCCCAGAAGGTGACGTCAGCCGAACCCCCCGGATCCACCGCCGGCCCGAAACTCCAGCTCCGCGCCTGGCAGCGTCGTGCGCTGACCAAGTACCTGACGCAGAAGCCGAAGGACTTCCTCGCCGTGGCGACGCCGGGCGCCGGAAAGACGACGTTCGGCCTGCGTATCGCCCGCGAACTCCTCGATGACCGCACCGTCGACAAGATCACCGTGGTCGCCCCGACCGAACACCTGAAGCACCAGTGGGCCGAGGCCGCCGCGCGGGTCGGGATCGCGCTCGACTCGCGGTTCACCAACGCCGCCGGACAGACCAGCTCGGACTTCCACGGCGTCGTTGTCACCTATGCACAGGTGGCTGCCCATCCGGCCCGGCACCGGGTGCGCACCGAGAACTATCGCACCCTGGTCATCCTCGACGAGATCCACCACGGTGGCGATGCCAAGTCGTGGGGCGAGGCGATCCGGGAGGCCTTCGACGACGCCGAGCGCCGGCTCCTGCTGACCGGTACACCCTTCCGCTCCGACGACTCGCCGATCCCGTTCGTCACCTACGAACCGGAGGCCGGCGGGCATCAGCGCTCCAAGGCCGACCACACCTACGGCTACGCCGACGCACTGAAGGACGGCGTCGTCCGTCCGGTCGTGTTCCTCGCCTACTCCGGTGAGGCCAGCTGGCGCGACAGCGCGGGTGAGGAGTACACCGCCCGGCTGGGTGAACCGCTCTCCGCGGAGCACACCACCCGCGCCTGGCGTACCGCGCTGGACGCCCACGGCGACTGGATTCCGGCGGTCCTCACCGCCGCACACACGCGGCTGGGACAGCTCCGTGCGACCGGCACACCGGATGCGGGCGGGCTGGTCATCGCCACCGATCAGACCGCGGCCCGCGACTACGCCGAACTCCTCACCGCCATCACCGGCAAGCCGCCGACGCTGGTGCTCTCCGACGACCCGAAGTCGTCGTCGAGGATCGGCCAGTTCGCCGCGTCCACCGACGAGTGGATGGTGGCGGTCCGCATGGTGTCCGAGGGTGTCGACGTCCCCCGCCTGGCCGTGGGTGTGTACGCCACCAGCTCGTCGACGCCGCTGTTCTTCGCCCAGGCCATCGGACGGTTCGTGCGATCGCGTCGTCCGGGTGAGACCGCGAGCGTCTTCCTGCCGTCGGTCCCGGTGCTGCTCGACCTCGCCAGCCAGATGGAGGTCGAGCGCGATCACGTGCTCGGCAAGCCGCACCGCGAGAGCGACGGCCTCGACGACCAATTGTTGATCGACGCCAACAAGCAGGAGGACGAGCCGGGGGAGGACGAGCCGAAGTTCCAGTCGCTGCATGCCGACGCCGAACTCGATCAGGTCATCTTCGACGGCACCTCGTTCGGCACGGCCACGTTCGCCGGTAGCGACGAGGAGTCGGACTATCTGGGGTTGCCCGGGCTGCTCGATGCCGACCAGGTGCGTGCCCTCCTGCGCAAACGCCAGGAGGAACAGGTCACGGCGCGGACGGTCGCGTCGTCCTCGGAGTCGTCGGCTGCCGAGCCGCCCACTCCCGGCCGGCCGGCGGGAACCACCGGCGAGAATTTGCACGCCCTGCGCAAGGAACTGAATACGCTCGTCGCGATGCATCATCACCGCACGGGCAAACCACACGGCATGGTGCACAACGAGTTGCGGACTCGGCTGGGCGGGCCCCCGACCGCCATGGCGAGCGCCGATCAGCTGAAGGAACGGATCGCCGCACTGCGCGAGTGGCGCTGATAGACACTGCGCGAATGGCGCTGACAGAGGCTGCGCAGCGGCGCTGGTCGGTCGGCCCGGAACAGGCCCCGGACACGACAGAGCCCGGCCGGATTGCTCCGGCCGGGCTCTGTGCGCGTAGGGAAAGCCCGCGTTCGATCGTCGGAGGTGTCAGACCAGCTCGCCGGCGGATTCGACGACGGTGGCGCTCAACTCGACAAGGCGGGCCTCGTGCTCGTTGAAGTGGTGGCGGCAGAAGAGAAGTTCGCCGCCCTTGGGCAGGACGGCCCGTACCTTGGCTGCGGCGCCGCAGCGATCGCAGCGATCGGCGGCAGTGAGCGGCAGGTAGATCGGGGCTGTGGTGGCGATGTCAGTCATGTTCGTTCCTCCGTCCCGGTCCGGCGCCGGGTGTCCGGTCGCCTTCCCTTCGAGCCGACACATCCGGGCGATGCGTCAACCTCACTCTGTCAGACGCTCGGGGCGTTCGTATTGTTCCGACGGTGCTCTCGGTGTGTCGTCACTCACCGTTTACACCAGGCAACAACTCGACAACGATCGCCCGAACGCAATGCGACCCGGCCATGGGGCCGGGTCGCACCACTCTACGCGTTGTGCGCGGGACGAGTCGTTCGGTCAGCTCGTCCGCGTGGGGGTGTGTGTTCCGCTCGCACCCGCATCGGGTTCGGGTGCGGAGTCGGCGGCCGGGATGTCCGACGTCGACGTTCCCTCGGAGCCGGGGCGTTCCGCGCCCTCGGCGCCCACGAGCGCCTCTTCCTGCTCCTCGCGGAAATGGGTGACCGCGTCGGAGGACTCGTTCTCCCGGTCGCGCAGGTACTCGCGGAGCGAGTAGGCGAACGCCGCGGCCCAGGCGATGGCGATCACGATGTAGAAGACGTTGCGCACCGAGCCGGGGGCGTCGATGAAGTCGCTCTTCAGCAGGCTGCGGGTGTTCGTGAGGACGATCAGGCCGCCGACCGAGGCGCCCAGCAGACGCGGCGGGATGTGACGCACGAGCCAGGCCGCGATCGGAGCGGCGATCACGCCGCCGACGAGGATGGCCGCGACCCATGCGAAGTTGATTCCCTGCGAACCGAGACTGAACAGGAAGCCGAGGCTCGCTGCGACGGCGATGATGAACTCGCTCGTGTCGATCGAACCGATCACCTTGCGGGGCTCGAGACGGCCGCTGGCCAGGATGGCCGGGGTGCCGACCGGACCCCAACCGCCGCCACCGGTGGCGTCGACGAATCCGGCGACGAATCCGAGCGGGCTGAGGAATCGCTTGCGCAGCGGCTTGCCGAGGTTGTGGCGGGGGATGCCCTGGAAAGTGAACCGCACCAGGATGTAGAGCCCCAGCAGCAGCAGGATCACGGCCATGACCGGCGCAGCGGTCTCGGTGGAGAGATTCGACAGGATCGTGGCGCCGAGGAAGGCGCCGATGGCTCCCGGAATCGCGATACGGCGCACGACGCGCCAGTCGACGTTCCCGAACTTCCAGTGCGAGACGCCGGAGACCAGCGTGGTGCCGATCTCGGCCAGGTGCACGGTGGCCGAGGCGGCAGCCGGGTTGGTACCGATGGCGAGGAGGAGGGTCGTGGTGGTGACGCCATAAGCCATGCCGAGACTGCCGTCGACGAGCTGAGCAGCGAAGCCGACGAGGCCGATCAGGACAATCGTTCTCATAGTGGGTCTTTCCGGGAAGTCACGTCGTCAGGGACGTGACGAGGCTGGGGCAGGCACTCGGTGCCCGCGACGAAGTGGAACGCGAAGGAGGGGATCGCAGGTGGCGTTCTCGCCCTCGGGTGGGGTCTGTCGCGTCACAGACACAGCATCGATGCTGTGCGCAGCAGGTCGACGGTGGCACGACGCACCAGCATGGCGCCGCGTCTGCTCCCGGTCACTGCGTAAGTCACCGCGCCATCCTATGTAGTGCGTCCCCGAAAGCCCGAGAATCCGGTCGTGTCCAAATCGGAGCGCGCAGAACTATTGACAGATCGATGTCTATGTGGGTGGCAGAACGACATCGCCCCCGGAACCGTGAGGTTCCGGGGGCGATCAGGGTGTTGTCGTCACCGACTAGTCGAGATAGTCGCGCAGGACCTGCGAGCGCGACGGGTGACGCAGCTTCGACATCGTCTTCGACTCGATCTGACGGATGCGCTCGCGGGTCACGCCGTACACCTGCCCGATCTCGTCGAGGGTGCGGGGCTGGCCGTCGGTCAGTCCGAAGCGGAGGCGGACCACGCCGGCCTCACGTTCGGACAAGGTCTCGAGCACCGACTGCAGTTGATCCTGCAACAGCGTGAAGCTGACCGCGTCGACCGCGACGACGGCTTCGGAGTCCTCGATGAAGTCGCCGAGCTGGCTGTCGCCCTCATCGCCGATGGTCTGGTCCAGCGAGATGGGTTCCCGGGCGTACTGCTGGATCTCCAGCACCTTCTCCGGGGTGATGTCCATCTCCTTGGCGAGTTCTTCCGGCGTCGGCTCGCGGCCGAGGTCCTGGAGGAGTTCACGCTGGATGCGACCGAGCTTGTTGATGACCTCGACCATGTGCACCGGGATACGGATGGTGCGGGCCTGGTCGGCCATGGCGCGGGTGATCGCCTGACGGATCCACCAGGTGGCATACGTCGAGAACTTGTAGCCCTTGGTGTAGTCGAACTTCTCGACCGCGCGGATCAGACCGAGGTTGCCCTCCTGGATGAGATCCAGGAACGCCATACCGCGGCCCGTGTAGCGCTTGGCCAGCGACACGACGAGGCGCAGGTTCGCCTCGAGCAGGTGGTTCTTGGCGCGGTTGCCGTCGCGGGAGATCCAGTTCAGGTCACGCTTCTGGGCGGTGCTGAGCTTCTCGCCGGCATCCATGATGCGCCGAAGACGTTCGGTGGCGAACAGTCCGGCCTCGATGCGCTTGGCGAGTTCGACCTCTTCCTCGGCGTTGAGGAGGGCGACCTTGCCGATCTGCTTCAGGTACGCGCGGACACTGTCGGCGGAGGCGGTGAGCTCGGCGTCCTTGCGGGCCTGACGCAGCGCCTCGGACTCCTCTTCGTCCCAGACGAAGTCGCCGGACTTCGCGGCGGCGGCCTCGTCCTTGGACGCGGCCTTCGCGGCGGCCGGGGCCGCGCCGCCGGCGGCGGGCGCGGTCGCCTCCTCGGACTCGTCGTCCTCCGACTCGTCCTCGGAGTCGTCGTCGTCGACCTCCAGGTCGTCGTCGATCTCGACGTCCTCGAGTTCGGCGTCGGGACCGTCGATGTCGTCGATCGAGTCCGGGTCGTCGGGCTCGGCGTTCGGATCGTCGCCGGAACCCTCCGCGGACGCGGCCTTCTTGGCGGCCTTCTTCGGTGCCGCCTTCTTGGTGGCCTTCTTCGCCGGGGCCTTCTTGGCGGGGGCCTTGCGGGCAGCGGTCTTCTTCGCAGCCTTCTTGGCGGTTCGCTTCGCCGGGGCGTCGGTCGCGGCTGGGGTCGACTCCGTCGACTCGGCCTCTGCATCACCCTGGTGGGTCGTGATGGCTGCCACGTACAACCTTTCGAGCTGTCTTCTGTGGTGTCTTCTGTCGTCTGTCACCAGACGCGACACGGCAGCATGAGCCGCCGTGGACGAGGTCTTGGTTTCTCGGTTGGAATGACCGGTGACGACCATTGTAACGACATCGCCGTCCCCGGTGTGTCAAAGCCCTGGTCACGCCCTGCGCGGCGTCACGTCTTCAGCCCCTGGGCCACTGCCATGGCCGCACCGACGATGCCGGCGGTGTTCAACAGCGTCGCCGGTACCACGGGCGTCTTGTTGGTCAGCAGCGGAATCCACTTGTCGGACTTGCGGCTGATACCGCCGCCGGCGATGAAGAGATTCGGCCAGAACAGCGCCTCGTAGGTCTCGAGGACCTCGGAGACCTTCTCGGTCCACTTCTCGTACGACCAGCCCTTCTCCTCGCGGACACGCGAAGACGCCTGGTGCTCGGCCTCCTTCTTGCCGACCTGTAGGTGACCGAGCTCGGTGTTGGGCACGAGGGTGCCGTTGATCAGGATCGCCGACCCGATACCGGTTCCGAACGTCAGCAGCATCACGACCCCCGCGACGCCCTTGCCCGCGCCGTACGCGTCCTCGGCCATACCCGCGGCGTCGGCGTCGTTGAGGACCGACACCTGCCTACCGCCGAGGTGTCCGCTGAAGAGGTCGTAGACGTCGGTGCCGATCCAGGCCTTGTCGATGTTCGCCGCCGTACGCATGATCCCGTCGGTCACGACCCCGGGGAGGGTGACACCCACCGGGCCGGTCCAGTCGAAATGCGCGACCACCTCGGCGACGCCCCGGGCCACGGCCTCGGGTGTCGCGGGCTGCGGGGTGAGCACCTTGAACCGTTCGCCGACGAGTTCACCGGTGTCGAGATCGACGATGCCGCCCTTGATCCCGGAACCGCCGACGTCGACCCCGAAACCGAGGTTCGTCGGAGGTGTCGGATCATCGGGGCCGGCGACATCGGAGTCGGACGATCCGGGGACGGACGTGTCGGTCATGGCGGGCTCCCTGTCCGGGTCGGTGTCTGAGGGTGGGGGCAATCCGAGACCAGCCTATTCACGCGACCGGCGCAACGCCCGTCATCGCAACGCATGTCGACACGATTCGACCACGCAGGGGGAGAGATCGGTCACCGCGATCGGTGGTGCGCACCGGCCATGTGCTCACATGGAGGGCGTGGATCAGACAATTCCGGTGGACGAGCTCGCCGCGGTCGCCGGCGCCGTGGCCCGGGAGGCCGCCGCGCACGTACGTCGCCGCCGGCCCGAATTGTTCGGTGCGACACCGGGACACGGTGAGCCGCCGCAGCCCGCCGCGGTGGATTCCACCGTGCAGTCCGTGTCGACGAAGTCGACGGTGCAGCCGGTGTCGACGAAGTCGACGGAAACCGATCCGGTCACCCTCGCCGACACCGAGACCGAACGCCTGATCCGCTCCCTGCTCCGTGAGGCGCGCCCCGACGACGAGGTGCTGGGCGAGGAGGACGGCGGGAGCCGGGCGGTGCCTACCGGTGTCCGATGGGTGGTCGATCCGATCGATGGGACCGTCAACTTCATGTACGGCGTGCCGGCCTATGCGGTGTCCATCGCGGCCCAGGTCGACGGACAGTCGGTCGCCGGGGTCGTCGTCGACGTCGCCCGCGACGTCACGTACGGCGCGACCCTCGGCGGGGGAGCGTGGGCGGCGGACTCCGCCGGGGTACGCCGGCCGCTCCGCTGCAATCCGGTCGACAGGGCCGAACTGGCGCTCGTCGCAACGGGTTTCGGGTACGACGCGGCGCGCCGCCGGAAGCAGGGACGCATCGTCGCCGAACTGCTCCCTCGTGTCCGCGACGTCCGACGCATCGGCGCCGCGGCCCTCGACCTCTGCATGGTCGCGTCCGGCGCGGTCGACGCTCACTACGAACACGGTCTGAGCCCGTGGGACTGGGCCGCCGGCGGGCTGATCGCCGCCGAGGCCGGCGCCGTCGTCCAGACTCCGCCACCGGATTCACGGGCCGACGAGGGTCACATCACCGTCGCTGTCGCGCCCGGGGTGGCCGACGAATTCCTCGCGCTGCTCGACGAATTCGACGCCCGCAGCCCGCTCACCTGACGGCCCTCCCGCGTCTCGCCATGGGGTCGGCGGCCGCCGCACGGCGTGCGGAGGTCAGCAGGGGGCGGAGTGCACGGCCTCGACGAGGACCGGGTCGACACCACTCGCCGGGTTCTTCGGATCCGCCGACCGCAGCGCCTCCAGGGCAGCCTGCGCGTCCTGCGACATCTCGCCACCCGAGTGGTGGACCCCGAGTGCGACGTCGACGGCCGTACCGCGCCGGCCGTCGTCGACCAGCTGGGCGCACGGGAACGCCAGCCACGTGGCCGCCGCCGCCGCGCGACCGGCCGGCCCGAATCGGATCTGTGCGACACAGTTGAGATCCCGATTGGGATAGACCGGGTCATCGGCGTACGGCGTGTCCGGCACCGGGCTGAACCCCTGCGCGGTCAGGTCGTCGGACACCGTGCGGGCCGCGCCTCGTTCGTCGGAGGCGTTGAGGACGCGGACGCCGAAGGTCGACAGCGGGGCCGGAGCGACTCCGAGCATCTCGTCCCGTCCGACGACGGTGAGGGTCGGCGGGGCCGGCGGAGGTGGCGCGCCCGCTTCCATCGACGTCGGCGGAGTCGGTTGATTGCACGCTGTCGGAACGGATTCGGACTCGCCGCCGCCCAGCGCAACCGCCCACACCACCACGCCGACGACCATCAGGACGACGACCGTGACGATCGCCGGTGCGTAGCGCCGCCGACGGTAGGGTCGGCCCTGCTCGTCGGTCGGATAGCCGACCGTAATCTTCGACACCACCGTGGACTGACTCCTCACTGGGCGTTGCGTGACCTCGGATCACTGTAGAGGGTGACCCCGCAGTGCCCCGCGAGCCTCGCCGGGAGCGGTACGACTGGGGTGTGCCGGGGCATGGATCGGGCGCCGAACCGAAACTTACCGACGAGTTGGGTCCCGGGTATTGACCTTCGATAGCGTGTCGACTATGCTTCGGGCGCCCGCGCTTCCAGACCCGGGGTGCGCCCGATATGAAACCGTGATCGAAATCACGCAATACGTCTGATCCTCTGGTACGAATCTCGCCCGAGACGACGTTGCAGTGACCCCATCGGTAAGACAATCCCGGCGGAGTCGTGCGCAATAACACCGGGTGGCGACGTCAGCGCCGTCACCGTGAGCGCCCCTCACACTCTCGACAAGTTAGGCACAGAATGGCTACAGATTACGACGCGCCACGACGGACGGAGACCGAGGACCTCAACGAGGACTCGCTCGAAGAACTGAAGGCCCGACGCAGCGAGGCGCAGTCCTCGGCAGTGGATGTCGACGAGAGTGATACCGCGGAGTCCTTCGAACTCCCGGGTGCCGATCTCTCGGGCGAGGAACTGTCGGTGCGTGTCATCCCCAAGCAGGCCGACGAGTTCACCTGTACCAGCTGCTTTCTCGTCTACCACCGCAGCCGGTTGGCCGAGGAGAACGGAAGCTCGCTCATCTGCGTCGACTGCGCATGAGATGAACTGAGTCCAGCTGTCACAGCTGATGAAGGGGGCCGACGCCGAATACGGCGCGGCCCCTTCGTCGTGTCTCGGGTAGAGAGTCGTGCCCGGGTCAGGCGGTGGGTGCGGGACGGTCGGCCGCGGCGTCGTCGACGCCCAGTGCCGCGAGGAGTTCGGCCGGCCGACGTGTCGAGACCAGCCAGTACGGAGTCGGGTCGTCGGGGTCGTCGAGCACGATGAGGACCATCGTCTTCACCCAGGAGCGGTGCACGAGATAGGCCGCCGGGTCGAGCTGCCGCCCGAGTGCGGCGCTCTTCGCGGTCGCCGGGACCGTCGCCGCCCGCGCGACGACGGCGCGCGGCAGGACCGCACGGTGGGCATGCAGCTCCCGATCCGCGGTCACCCGGATGCGGGTACGGCTCATCGACCACAGCATCACGACGCACAGCACGCCGGTGGCCACGTATCCGATGATGCTCCAGGCGCTCCCGCGCGCCGACAGCTGGATCTCGTAGCCCACCACGCCGGTGAGGACCACGGCTGCCAACCACCACCACCACGGCACGTACAGGCGCTCGTCGAACAGATCGGCGGTCGAGTCGGTGACGCCGGCGTTCCGCCCGGTGGGTGCGGGGGAGGCGTCCGAGGGTCCTCCGGGGCGCTCGGGCGAATGATCTGCGGTCACGTGACCAGCGTAGTCTGCCTGCGTGGCCTCAGATCTCCCCCCTGCGCACCCCGCTGACCCGGCGCCGATCGCGCTCCGACGCCTCGATCCCGACCTACCGCTGCCGACCAGGGCGCACCCAGGGGATGCGGGGGTCGATCTCTATTCGACGATCGATCTCGAACTGCCCGCCGGACGCCGTCAACTCGTCGGGACCGGGATCGCCGTGGCGTTGCCGATCGGCACCGTGGGGCTGATCCACCCGAGGTCGGGACTGGCCGCCCGGGCCGGCCTGTCGGTCGTGAACACCCCCGGCACCATCGACGCGGGCTATCGCGGGGAGATCAAGGTCTGTCTGATCAACCACGATCCGGAGCAGACGATCTCCATCTCGCGTGGCGACCGCATAGCCCAGCTGATCGTGCAGCGCGTCGAGCTGCCCGACTTCGTCGAGGTCGACGAACTCGACGACACCGCACGCGGCGACGGCGGGTACGGATCGAGCGGGGGATCGGCGATTCTCGCCTGACCTCTTCGGTGAACCGTCGGCCGGGGCTCTCCCCGGCGGGAGTCGATTAGTGTTTCCCGTGTGTCCGGCGGATCGTTGTCGCCGGCGGTGACGAACGAGGAGTGACGCGATGGCACAGGACGGATCAGAGGAGCTGCGGGTCGGTCAGGCGCGCGGTCCCTATGACATCGACGCACTGGCGACCCGGCCGCAAGAGCTCGAGAACTCCCATCTGGACCTCGGATCGGTGCTGGTCCCGGTGGTCGAGGGTGGCCAGGTCACCGTCGAGATGTCCGAGGCCCACCAGCCGCAGAACGTGTACCTGGTGACCCCCATCGGCCGGATCTCGGTGAGCGCCTTCGCCGCACCCAAGTCCCCCGGGATGTGGCGTGAGGTGGTCCGTGAGCTGGCCGGTTCCCTCCGCGACGACGGCGCGGCCACGAGTGTCGAAGACGGGCACTGGGGGCGGGAGGTGGTCGCCGAGACGGACGGTGCGACCCACCGGTTCATCGGGGTCGACGGCCCGCGCTGGCTCGTCCGGTGCGTGGGCAGCGGACCCACCGAGCATGCGGACGACCTCGCACGGTTGAGCCGCGCCGTACTGGCCGAGACGGTCGTCCGACGCGGGTCCGAGCCGTTCCCCCCGCGGGATCCGCTGCCCGTCGTGTTGCCGCCGGTGCTCGCCGAGCAGGTCGCGGCCGCCCAGCAGCAGATGTTCGCGGGCCCCCCGGCCGGACAAGAGTCCCCGAACCCCACCGCACAGGACGCGGGCCCGGGTGACGCGATCGACGATTCGGTACCCGTTGCCGGGGGCGCGCTCGATCAGGTCGCCCACGCCACCGTCTACGGGGAGAACGCCTACCGCGACGAGCCGGAGGCGGTCGCCGCCCCGGATGCGGAGTCCGCGGCTCCGGTGGCTCCCACCGATCCCGAGATCGACGAGGAGCCGTTGCCGCCGTCGTCGGGTTCGGCGATGCAGCGCTTCCGCCGCCGCCGCTGAAGCTCCGGCCACACCGGGCTCCGATCACCCCGGCGGGTCGGTGAGTTCGACAAGCCCGGCCCGGAGCTCGTCTCCCAGCACACCCGGATCGTGGCCCCAGTCGTCGAGCGTGATCTCGACGAGGGTCGATTGCGGTGCGGCAGCATGCCATTCGCGGGCGACGGCGATGGGGTGGACCGGATCGTCGGCGGCCGCGACGATGGCCAGCGGCACCGTGAGCCCGGCAATCTCGGCCGGCGTCGGCGCCCGATGACGAGCCGCCTCGCGCAACATGCGGGCGAGGCCCGGGTGCAGACCCCGCCACGACCGGGTCAGTTCCGCGGCCAGCCAGGCCGGGCTGCTGCTCGCCATCGCCGCGATGGTCGCCTCGAGTCCGTCACGTTCGAGCGCATCGGCGGTGGCGCCGGCACTCGCGGCCGCGGGTGCCGAGTGGGCGTCACCGCTCCATGCCGGCAGCGCGGCGAGCACCCCGGCGCAGCGTCGGCCGGTGTCGCGCAGGGCCCACTCGAGCGCGATCGCGGCCCCGATCGACACCCCGCCCACGAGGATCGAGCGGTGCGCTCCGGCGGCCCGCTCCAGCCCGCGGAGGTGGCCGTCGATCAACGGCGTCGTCGGGTCCAGCGCGATGAGCTCTACCTCCAGGTCAGCTGCGGCGCGCTGAAAGGAACGCGTGACGTGATCGGCGTCGGAGCCCGTTCCGGGGATGCCGACGAGAGCCGTCGGGCGAGGGCGGTGCGGACCGTCGGTGCCAGGCATCAGGGCATCATCCCCTAGTGGTATGTCTCGGAAATAGGTGGCCGGTATCCGGTGGGGCGCCGGGGACCATTCGCTTGTTTCCGAGACACACCACTAGGGTGTCCCGAGGCCCCCGCGCAGACCTGGACAGCGGGGGTCCGACGACCACGGAATGGCCCCGCGGTCGCCGACGTTGTCACTGGCCGAGGCCGAGGTCTACGCTGGCGGGCAGGTCACCGATCACTCGTTCGGCGACCCACGGACACCGCTCTGTACAGCCCTGCGGTGCCGGCCGAAATCCATTGGGAGGGTCGAGATGCCCACTGCCGGCTATCTCAAACGACTGACCCGTCGGCTGACCGAAGATCTCGGTGACGCCGACGCAGAGAAGATCGCCGAGGAATCCAAGGCGACAGGCGCTCAGCGCGCATCCGAGTGCTGCCGCGGTGACGAGGTCACCATGCACGGCGAACTGCGTGCCGTCGAGACCTGTTCGCGCTCGGCCAAGGCGGGGGTGAAGGCCGAGTTCTTCGACGGATCCGACATCGTGATGCTGAAGTGGCTGGGCCGTAACCGCATCACCGGCATCGAGCCCGGCCGCAAGGTCACCGTCCGGGGCCGGCTCGCCGAGCAGGACGGCCACAAGGTGATCTACAACCCTTATTACGAGTTGCACGGCGTCGACGAGTGACCGGTCCGCTCCCCGAGCATCCGGCCTCGAGACAGGCGGACGCCGAACCGTCGGCACCCGGACCGTCAGCACCCGAGCGGACGGCGCCCACGGTCCTCGAACAGATCGGTGGCGTCTCCGGCCTGGTCTATTCGACGGTGCCCGTCGTGGTGTTCGTCCCCGTCAACTCCTTCTTCGACCTCCGGACCGCCATCTACGCGGCGCTCGGCGTGGCGGCGCTGCTCTTCGTCGTACGGCTCGTGCGCCGCGAACCCCTGACCCCCGCGATCTCGGGTCTGCTCGGCGTCGCCATCTGCGTCTTCATCGCCGACCGGGTGGGGGACGCCAAGGGCTACTTCCTCTTCGGGATCTGGAGCACCCTCGTCTATGCGATCGTGTTCGCCGTCTCGATCCTGGTTCGGTGGCCCCTCATCGGGGTGGCCTGGCATCTGATCAACGGCGAGGGTTCCGGCTGGCGCAAGCAGCGTTCCATCCTCCGCGCCTACGACATCGCCACCGCACTGTGGGCGGTGCTCTTCGCGGCGCGCTACCTCACGCAGTCGGAACTGTACGACGACGGGGCCACCGGGTGGCTGGCGTTCGCGCGCATCGCGATGGGGTGGCCGCTGACCGCGCTCGTGGTGCTCGCGACGATCCTCCTGGTCCGCCGGGCGCAGCGAGCCGAGGCGGCGCGCGCCGGCACCCCGCCGGACGCGGACGTCACCGCGCGATCTGCATAGCCTCGTAGAGGGCGGGCTCGGCCTCGGTGGGCGCGATGAAGACCAGTTCGTCGCCGCCCTCGATGGGGTCGTCGCGCTGCGGGACGATGACGCGGCCGCCGCGCAGGATCGCGACGAGCGCGGCGTCGCGCGGCAGCTCCAGCTTCCGGACGGGCTTGCCGGCGAGGGGAGTGTTCGACGGCAGGGTGAGTTCGACGAGGTTTGCCTGCCCCTGACGGAACGTCATCAACCGGACCAGATCGCCGACGGACACCGCCTCCTCGACCAGGGAGGCGAGCAGGCGCGGGGTCGAGACTGCGACGTCGACCCCCCAGTCCTCGCCGAACAGCCACTCGTTACGCGGGTCGTTGACGCGGGCGACGACCCGATTGACGGCGAACTCGGTCTTCGCGAGCAGGCTCACGACGAGGTTGGCCTTGTCGTCGCCGGTCGCGGCGATCATGACGTCGTAGGTCTGTAGTTGCGCCTCTTCGAGATTGGCGAGTTCACACGCGTCGGCGAGCACCCACCCCGCGCCGACGACGGAGTCGGTGTCGATGTGGCCGGCGTTGCGCTCGAAAAGCGTGACCTCGTGGGCGTTCACCAGCAGTTCGCGGGCGATCGAGCGCCCGACCGCGCCGGCTCCGGCGATGGCGACCTTCACTTCGGGACTCCTTCGGCCCGGGTCATCCGGACTCGTTCTGGGTGAACGGCCGCGCGGCGACGCCGCGGGCGTTCTTGAGGTTGTCGAGCATGACCGCCCCGTAGACCACATCGTCTTGTTGCAGAACGGTTCTCGCCTCGGGGAGAACCGGACGTCCGACACGGCTGAGGAAGGCCACCCGCGCGCCGGTCTGCTCCTGGAACTTGCCGACCGAGATCCCGATCCACGAGTCGTCGACGTCGATCTGGGCGATCGCCAGCGAACCCGACGGGTCACGCCACTCCATCGTCGTCGTCTCGCCGAGCGCCGAGACGAATCGCTCGGTCGTCCAGGGGACGGTCGCCACCGTGGGGATGCCGAGTCGCTCGTACACCTCGGCGCGCTTGGCGTCGTAGATCCGGGCGACGACGCGCTCGACGTCGAAGGTCTCGCGGGCCACCCGCGCCGAGATGATGTTCGAGTTGTCCCCGGAGGACACCGCGGCGAACGCGTCGGCGTGCTCGATGCCCGCCTTGACGAGGATCTCGCGGTCGAACCCGACCCCGGTGATCGTGCGGCCCGCGAAGTCGGGACTCAGCCGCACGAACGCGCTCGGATCCCGATCGATGATCGCGACGTCGTGTCCGCGCTTCTGCATCGACATCGCGAGCGCGGATCCGACCCGCCCGCAACCCATGATGACCACCTGCACGGCATTCCTCTCCACACGCGGCTCGTCTGCCGCGAGTCGAACCTACCCGCCTCGGCGCCAACGCTCTAGGGTTGCCTGGTGTCCACCGTCTCCAAGGTGTCCGTTGCGACGAAACGCCTCCTGCTCGGCAGGCCTTTCCGCAGCGACACGCTCGGTCACACGCTGCTGCCCAAGCGGATAGCCCTGCCGGTGTTCGCCTCCGACGCGATGAGCTCGGTGGCGTACGCGCCGCAGGAGATCTTCCTGGTCCTGTCCGTCGCCGGCATCAGCGCGCTGGCGTTCACGCCCTGGGTGGCGATCGCCGTCGCCGTCGTCATGGCCGTGGTCGTCGCGAGCTACCGCCAGAACGTGCACGCCTATCCCTCGGGTGGCGGCGACTACGAAGTCGCGACCGTCAATCTCGGTCCCAACGCGGGCCTGACCGTCGGCAGCGCTCTGCTGGTGGACTACGTGCTCACGGTGGCGGTGTCGGTCACGTCGGCGGCGGAGAACATCGGTTCGGCGATCCCGTTCGTGGAAGAGCACAAGGTGTGGTTCTGCGTCGGCGCGATCATGCTGCTCGCCGCGGTCAACCTGCGCGGCATCAAGGAGTCCGGCGCCGTGCTCGCGATCCCGACCTACGGGTTCATCATCGGTGTCCTGGGCATGCTCATCTGGGGGTTCACCGAGATCTACGTGCTCGGGCAGGACATTCATTCCGAGACCGCCGACTTCGGCATCGTGCCCGAACAGGACAACCTCACGGGGCTGGCGCTGATCTTCCTCGTCGCCCGGTCGTTCTCCTCGGGCTGTGCGGCGCTCACCGGGGTGGAGGCCATCAGCAACGGGGTGCCGGCCTTCCGGAAACCGAAGTCGCGCAACGCCGCGACGACGCTGCTGCTGCTGGGCGCGTTCTCCATCACCCTGCTGATGGGCATCGTGCTGCTGGCGGAGAAGATCGGCGCGAAGTACGTGATGAACCCGGAGCAGGACCTCATCGGGGCGCCGGAGGGTTACCAGCAGAAGGCCATGATCGCCCAGCTGGCCCATGCCGTCTTCGACTCCTTCCCGCCGGCCTTCTTCTTCGTCGCCACCGTCACCGCGCTGATCCTGCTGCTGGCCGCGAACACCGCCTTCAACGGTTTCCCGGTCCTGGGGTCGGTACTCGCGCAGGATCGCTACCTGCCGCGCCAGTTGCACACCCGAGGCGACCGCCTGGCGTTCAGCAACGGCATCCTGTTCCTCGCGATCGCCGCGATCATCTTCGTCGTCGCGTTCGGCGCGCAGGTGACGTCCCTGATCCAGCTCTACATCGTGGGCGTGTTCGTGTCGTTCACCCTGAGCCAGACCGGCATGGTGCGGCATTGGACCCGCCTGCTGCGTACCGAGACCGACCCGAGCGCGCGGCGTCGGATGATGCAGTCCCGGGTGGTCAACACGGTCGGCCTGGTGATGACCGCGACGGTCCTGGTCGTCGTCCTGATCACCAAGTTCACCGAGGGTGCCTACATCGCCGTGATCGCGATGGTCTCGCTGTTCGTGATCATGAAACTCATCCATCACCACTACGCGTCGGTGCAGCGCGAACTCGACCGCGCCGAGGACGACGACGAGGCCGTCCTGCCCAGCCGCACACATTCGATCGTGCTCGTGTCCAGCCTGCACATGGCGTCCAAGCGGGCCCTGCGGTATGCGCGGGCCACCCGTCCGGACGTGCTGGAGGCGATCACGGTCAACGTCGACGACCGCGACACCCGCAAGCTCGTCTCGGAGTGGGAGGCCAGCGACATCACCGTCCCGCTGAAGGTCATCGCCTCGCCCTATCGCGAGATCACCCGGCCCGTCATCGAATACGTGCGCCGGGTGCGGCGTGAGTCGCCGCGCGACGTCGTGACCGTGTTCATCCCGGAGTATGTCGTCGGGCACTGGTGGGAGCAGATCCTGCACAACCAGTCGGCGCTGCGCCTCAAAGGCCGGCTGCTGTTCGAGCCCGGCGTGATGGTGACCTCGGTGCCGTGGCAGCTCACCTCGTCGGACCGGCGCAAGGAAGACCGCGCGTACTGGGCGCCGGGGGAGACCCGCCGTGCGCTCGGCGAACCCGAACGGCGACCGTGAGCGGCCCGGCAACACCGCGACGGGTCGAGGTGACCGTCGACCGTCCGGCCAACGGCGGTGAGTCCGTGGGCCGCGCCGACGGCCGCGTCGTGTTCGTCCGCGGGGCGATCCCCGGCGAACGGGTGGTCGCCGACATCACCGACGACCGGCACGACTCGTACTGGCGGGCCGAGGCGGCGGAGGTGCTCGACGCCTCGCCGCATCGGGTGGAGCCGCGGTGTCCGGCGGCCGCGGCCGGGGCCGGGTGCTGTGATCTCGCGCACGTGGCACCCGATCACGCGCGGGACCTGAAACAGGCTGTGCTGCTCGACGTCCTGGATCGCGTGGGCCGTCTACCGGGCGAGATCGTCGCCGGCACCGAGCTGGCGACCGACGGCGTCCGGCGTCTCGGGGACGCCGACACGGGGTGGCGAATCCGGACCCGCCTGGCCGTGGACGGCCGGGGGCGCCCGGGGCAGTCGGCGTTCCGCGGCCGCGGCGTCGTCACCGAGGCCTGTGTCCAGCCTGCCCCGGGAATGCTCGACGGACTCGCCGACCGCGGTTTCACCCCGCACTCCGAACTCGCCGTCGTGCTCGACGCCGACGGCGCGCGCCACGTCACCGAACTCGCGCCCGTGGCGGAGCCGCGGCGGGGCCGCGCCGACAGCCGGCGCCGGGCGCAGCAGAACCGCGCCCGGCACGCACGGCCCCGTGCCCAGCGGGTCGTCGAAGGTGGGGCGACGGCCGTCCAGCGGGTCGGCGGGCGGTCGTGGGACATTCCCGTCGCGGGATTCTGGCAGGCGCACCGCGACGCGCCGCGGACCTATGCGGAGACCGTCGTCGACTTCGTCGGTGCGCATCTCGGAAGACCGACGCGGGTGGCGTGGGATCTGTACGGCGGGGCAGGGGTGTTCGCAGGTGCACTGCTCGACGGCCCGGCCGGTGCGCCGGACACGGTGCACATCGTCGATTCGGATCCGGCCGCACTCGACGCCGCCGAACAGGCCTTCGCCGGCGACGGCGATCGGGTACACACCCACCGCGGGGAGGTCGCGGCCCGGATCGCGGACCTCACCGCGCGGCCGGACGTCGTCGTCCTCGATCCCCCGCGTACCGGAGCCGGAGAACGGGTAATCGGGGCGATCGCCGACGCCCGGCCCGGCATCGTGGTCCACGTGGGCTGTGACGCCGCCCGATTCGCACGTGATCTCGGATACTTCGCCGCGCGGGGATTCCGTGTCGTCGACATACGCGGTTTCGACGCTTTCCCGCTGACGCACCACGTGGAGGCGGTGGCCTGCCTCGTTCCGGCCGCCGACGGGTGAGCGGGGCGCGCTCGCGAGGTCCGGGATCCCGACGTGTCGGCCATCCGTCGATCGGGCTCGCGACGAATGCTTCCGTAGACTGACCAGACATGTGCCGGACGCTCTCCGGCTCGACAGCCGACCTGGCGTCACGCCGGTGATGGAGGAAACGATGGGTGTGCTCGACCGGATCAGCTCGCCGGCCGATCTCCGGCCGCTGTCGGACGAGGAGATGAAGGTTCTCTCGGCCGAGATCCGGACGTTCCTGATCGAGAAGGTCGCCGCCACGGGCGGACATCTCGGACCGAACCTCGGAGTCGTCGAGTTGACCCTCGGAATCCACCGCGTCTTCGACTCGCCGTCGGATCCGATCCTGTTCGACACCGGCCACCAGTCCTACGTCCACAAGATCGTCACCGGACGCAAAGACGGCTTCGATCAGCTGCGCCAACGCGGCGGGCTCACCGGATATCAGGAGCGCGCGGAGTCCGAACACGACTGGGTGGAGTCCTCGCACGCGTCGGCGGCGCTGTCGTATGCGGACGGGCTCGCGAAGTCCTTCGAACTGACCGGTCAGCCGGATCGCACGGTGGTCGCGGTGGTCGGCGACGGCGCCCTGACCGGCGGCATGTGCTGGGAGGCGATCAACAACATCGCCGCCTGCAACCGCCGGGTCGTCATCGTCGTCAACGACAACGGTCGGTCCTATGCGCCGACGATCGGCGGACTCGCAAGTCACCTGTCGGGGCTGCGCCTGCAGCCCGGGTACGAGAAGTTCCTCGACGAGGGTCGCCGCGTCGTCAAGCAGGTGCCGGTCGTCGGGGAGCCGGCATACGCCGTCCTGCACGGGATGAAGAGCGGGCTCAAGGACCTCCTGGCCCCGCAGGCGATGTTCACCGACCTCGGACTGAAGTACGTCGGGCCCGTCGACGGTCACGACATCGACGCGGTCGAGTCGGCGCTGCGGCAGGCCCGCGACTTCGGCGGCCCTGTGATCGTGCACACCGTGACCCGCAAGGGCATGGGCTACGCCCACGCCGAGAACCACGTCGCCGACCTCATGCATGCGACCGGCATCATCGACCCGGTCACCGGCCGGCCCACGAGCGTCTCACCCCAGGACTGGACCGCCGTGTTCTCCGCCGCACTGCTCGACGCCGGCGCCAACCGTCCCGACGTCGTCGCGATCACCGCGGCGATGCCCGGGCCGACGGGACTCACCCCCTTCGGCGAGCGCTACCCGGACCGCATGTTCGACGTCGGCATCGCCGAACAGCATGCGATGACCTCGGCGGCCGGTCTCGCGCTCGGCGGACTGCATCCGGTCGTCGCCATCTACTCGACGTTCCTCAATCGCGCATTCGATCAGCTGCTGATGGACGTCGCGCTGCTGAAGCAGCCGGTGACGCTCGTCCTCGACCGTTCCGGCATCACCGGACCCGACGGCCCCAGCCACCACGGCATGTGGGATCTCTCGCTGATGGCGATGGTGCCCGGCCTGCGGGTCGCCGCACCCCGTGACGCCGTCCGACTGCGCGAGGAGTTCGACGAGGCTCTCGGCGTCGCCGACGGCCCCACAGCCCTCCGATTCTCCAAAGGTGCTGTCCCCGAAGACATCCGGGCGGTCGAGCGGCTCGACGACGGTGTCGACGTGCTGCACCGGACGGACCGGGACCTCGGTCCGGCGGGCGGCGATGTGCTCATCGTCGCGGTCGGTGCCTTCTGCGGGCTGGCCGTCGACACCGCCGAACGCCTGGCCCGTCAGGGAATCGATGCGACGGTCGTGGATCCGCGCTGGGTACTGCCGGTGCCCACCTCGGTGGTCGAGGTCGCGCGCCGCCACCGGCTCGTCGTCACGCTCGAGGACGGGTGCACCAGCGGCGGCGTCGGGTCCGCGGTCGCCGCCGCGCTGTCGGCGGCGGAGGTGCTCGTCCCGGTCCAGATCAAGGGCATCCCGCAGGAGTTCATCGCACACGCCTCGCGCAACGAGATCCTCGCCGATATCGGGTTGACCGCGCAGGACCTCGCCCGGTCGATCACCGCGACGGTCTCGGGCATGCAGGCCGGTCCCGGCCTGGACCGGGCGATCGAGAACACGCCCGATCCGGCGGAGAGCCGCGCCGAGGACTGACGTCCCGTTTGACCGATGCCGCCGCTGGGCATTTTCTCCGTGTGAACGACGAGTACGGTTCCGCGGGCGGGGATTTCCGGGGCATTCCGGCGCCGACCCTCGGGGTCGAGGAGGAGTTCGTCCTCGTCGACCGGGAGACCGGACGGCCGGTCGGGAGCAACCGCGAGGTGGCGACCGCGGCATCCGCGCGCGGCCTCGATCTCGAGTTGGAACTCACCTCGTCGCAGGTGGAGATCGCCACGCCGACCGCGGCGACGAGTCAGGAGATCGGCGACCACCTGCACCGGCTGCGGGGCATCCTGGCGGCGGCGGCCGATGACATAGGCGTGGACGTGGTCGCCTGCGGGGTGCCGCCACGCGTGCCCGAGTCGTTTCCGGTGACCGACACCGGCCGCTACCGGGCGATCGCCGCGCGGTACGGCATGCTGGCCCACGAACAGGGCATCAGTGGCTGTCACGTCCACGTGGGTGTCCCGGACACCGACACCGCCGTCGCGGTGTGCAATTGCCTGCGCCCGTGGCTACCGATACTGCTTGCGCTGTCGGCGAACTCGGCGATCTATCGCGACGCCGACTCCGGCCACGCCAGTTGGCGCTCGGTGCTCTGGTCGCGATGGCCCGCGGCGGGACCGCCACCGCACCTGCGCTCGGCCGAACACTTCGCCGAGACGGTCGAAGTCCTCGTGGCCACGGGCACGATCCTGGACCCGCACATGCTGTACTGGGACGCTCGGCCGTCGGATCACCTGCCCACGGTCGAGGTGCGGGTCGGGGACGTGCAGATGCGGGTGGAGGAGACGCGGACCTTCGCCACCCTCGTCCGTGCGGCGGTGATGACCGCCCTCGACGACCTGCGCGCGGAGGACCGGCGGTTCCCGGCCGCGGACCTCGATCCGGCGCTGCTGTCGGCCGCGTACTGGATCGCCGCCCACGACGGCGTCGACGGGCGTGCGCTCGACCCGACGACCGGCGCGTTGGTGCCGGTCTGGACGCGGGTCGAGCAGTTCCTCACCGTGCTCGCGCCGGCGCTGGACCGACTCGGTGAGCGGGACGGCGTCATGCAGGCGCTGGACCGGCTGCGTCTGGATGGCAACGGGGCCTCTCGCCAGCGGCGCCTCTTCGAGGAGTCCGGATCAGCTCTCGCCGTAGTCCGGGCCGCGACACTGCACCCGCCTGGCTGACGACGGACGCCTGCCCTTCGTGGGGCTCGTCGCTAGGCGCTCCTCGCACCTCAGTACCAGCGGCCTGACGGCCGTCCTGGACTACGAAAGAAACCTGTGTGCTCGCGGCGAGCCTTACTACTGCTCCCTGAGGAGGCCGGAGCTTGCGGAGGCCGTCACGAAGGGTCCTGGTGAGATGCGTCGCGAACCCTTCGTGGCTCGTCGCTGGCGCTCCTCGCACCTCAGGGAGCGGAGGGAGGGTGTCGCTTGCACCCCACAGACCAGCGGTTTGGTGGTTCCTCGGGTTAGGGTGCAGAGGGGTCAGGTCGGCCCCGATCGACTCAGCGCAGTGTCGCCAGGTTCGAGATCGACTTGTGCACATCGGATTCCAGGATCTTGGCGACGAGCCTACCGACCGAGCCGTTGAGCAGACCGCCGGACAACTCGGCCGACAGATCGAAGTACGAACCGTCGGCGATCTCGTCGACCTTCATCGCCAGATCGATGTTCACCCCGCCGCGGCCGGTTCCCGACAGCGCGATGAGCCGCGGCTCGTCGTAGTCGGTGACGGTCCAGTGGATCACATTGCGGAAGCCCTTGACCTTGATGAGGGAGGAGATGGTGGTGCCCTCGGCGATCGTGTCGGGGACCGGCGAGCGCCACCCGCCGAAGATGGTCATCCACTCGTCGAAGCGCGAGAGGTTGCTGGCGAGCGCCCATGCTGCGCTCGGTTCGAGGTCGGAGTCGATGCCGACGGAGACTGTGGCCACAGAACTGCTCCCATCGCGGAAGGTGGTGTGCACACCGGAGGTGACTTCCCGGTGGCTCGCGTACTCGGGTGATGGCATTCGGGTCGTGACCCCCGAATGTACGCGACGGTCGGCGCCACAGCGCGATGGCCGGGGGTCTCGTCGGGCTGGGCGATCTACTCGGCGGCCGCCGTCGGCCCTGGTCGGGCGGCGTCGAGGAAGGCCTCGGTCAGGGCCTCCGCACAGAGCGTCCGCTGCCACGTGCGGGCGCCGGCGGCGGCCAGATGTGCATCGACCGCCTCGGTCGTGATCGGTTCCGCCAACCCGTCCCAGCACAGCTGTCGCACCACATCGGGTGCGAGGAGGTTCTCCACCGGCAGGGTGTGGTCTTCGGCGATCTGTTTGAGCACCGGCCGGACCGCCTGCAGCCGCGCCGCGGCCTCCGGGTTGCGCTGATCCCACCGGCTGACCGGGGGCAGGCCCGGTCCGGTCGACTTCCGCGAGGGCAGCTTGCTGTCGGGGATCTCGCGCGCCCGCTGCAGCGCGGACATCCAGACCCCGGCCTGACGGCGCTGGCGCGGGCCGCCAAAGACCGGCAGCTTGGTGAGTTCGGCGATGGACTGGGGGTTCACGGTCGCGGCGTTGACGATGGCGGTGTCGGGCAGGACACGTCCGGGCGCGACATCCCGACGCTGCGCCAGTTCCTCACGCGCGGTCCACAATTCGCGGACCGCGGCGAGGGCGCGGGTGGATTTGACGGTGTGCACGTTCGACGTCTTGCGCCACCGGTCGGTGCGCGGCGGTGCCGGTGGCCGGCCCAGGACGTACGCGAATTCCTCTCGCGCCCAGCCGTCCTTGCCCGCTTCCGCGAGTGCGGCGTCCATGGCGTCGCGCAGTTCGACGAGGACCTCGACGTCGAGCGCGGCGTAGTTCAGCCATTCGTCGGGCAGCGGGCGGCGCGACCAGTCGGCGGCGCCGTGTCCCTTGAGGAGTCCGAGCCCGAGGAACTCCGCCACCATCGCGGCGAGGTTGACCTTGGCCAGGCCCAGGAGGCGTCCGGCCAGCTCGGTGTCGTACAGCTCGACGCACTCGAAACCGAGTTCGCGGAGGCACGGGAGGTCCTGATCGGCCGCGTGCAGCACCCATTCCGGTCCGCGCATCGCGTCGATGACGGGCGCCAGCGCGCCGGGATCACCGATCGGGTCCAGCAGGAAGCTCCCCGATCCGCGTCGTTTGATCTGGATCAGATAGGCGCGTTGCGAGTACCGGTAGCCCGACGCGCGTTCGGTGTCGACGGCGATCGGCCCGTCGCCGGCTGCCAGAGCGGCTGCCGCGTCGGCGAATTCGGTGGCGGTCGCCAGTACCGGGGGCACGCCGTCGGCCGGCCGGAGCAACGGGGTGACCTCCGGCGCGGGGTCCGGCTCGGCCGCATCCCCGGGGGCGGAGTCGTTCACGTCGCGCCGAGTTCGGTGACCCCGACCGGCGGGAGGCCGGCGGCGGAGGCGAGGACGTCGCAGAATGCCTCGAGGTGGTTGTTCAGGCCGTCCGAGCTCAGGGCGGTCCACGAGGCGCGCACCTCGAGCTGATGTGCGCGCGGAGGTCCGGCGATGTCGCCGTACCGGACCGACGTCGTGGAGGTGACGGTGCCGCCGAGCGCGGTCACCTCGACTCGGTGGGCGGAACCGTCGGGGGTGGCGGTCGCGCCCACCGGGACGCCGAGGGCGTCGCTGAGCCAGCTCCAGGCCACCTCGGGCAGCAGCGGATCCATGGCCAAGGCGGCCTCCACCTCCGCCTGGAGGAACGCGACGAGGCGCATGGTGCCGTTCCACGCGTCCTGTCCAGCGGGATCGAACAGCAGGATGAGGCGCCCGAACGCGCTGCCCTGCGAATCCGTGGGCACCACGTCGAGGTCCTCGGGCGGGCGCACCTCGGCACCGACGGCGTAGCTGTACGGCGCCAGGCGCTGCGGCGGCCGGATCGGTCCGACCTCGATCTCGCGGCGCACCCGGGCAGCATGCAGCGACTCCACCGCCGCGCGGAAATCAGCAGGCTCGTCCGGAGCTCCCGAAGAGGTCACCGTTCGACCGTAGGGCTGGGGTGCCCGGCCACGGCGGAGGCGCGCCGAGGACCACCCGTGCGCAGATCGAGGGGCATGGCAGAGTAAGCGGTGATGTCGAACGCAACTGGTACCCGGGTCCATAGGTCGAACCTGCCGCTCGTCGCCGCGGCCACCGGCGCGACCCCGTCACGCCGGCCGGTGTGGTTCATGCGGCAAGCCGGTCGCTCGCTGCCCGAGTACCGGGCCATCCGCGCCGATCACGGCATGCTGGAGTCCTGCTTCGACGCCGAACTGGTCTGCGAGATCACCATGCAGCCCGTCCGCCGGCACGACGTCGACGCGGCGATCCTGTTCTCCGACATCGTGGTGCCGCTCAAGGCCGCCGGCATCGACCTCGACATCGTCGCGGGCACCGGGCCGGTGATCGCCGAGCCGGTGCGCTCGCCCGACGCGGTGTCGCGCATCCCGCGGCTGGAACCGGCAGCGGTCGGCTCGATCGCGCGGGCCATCGAACTACTCCTCGGCGAGCTGGGGGACCAGGTGGCGCTGATCGGCTTCGCCGGAGCGCCGTTCACCCTGGCCTCCTACCTCATCGAGGGCGGCCCGAGCCGCAACTACGAGCGGACCAAGGCGATGATGCACGGCGACCCGGAGACGTGGGCCGAGCTGATGGCGCGTCTCGCCGACATCACCATCGCGTTCCTGCGCGTCCAGCTGGAGGCCGGGGTCGACGCGATCCAGCTCTTCGACTCGTGGGCGGGCATGCTGTCGGCCGCCGACTACCAGCGTTTCGTCGCACCGCACAGCGCCCGTGTCCTGGCCGAGGTCGCCGGGTACGGCGTCCCGCGCATCCACTTCGGCGTCGGCACCGGTGAGCTGCTCGCCCCGATGGCGCATGTCGGTGCCGATGTCATCGGCGTCGACTGGCGTGTGCCGCTCGAGGAGGCCGTGCGCCGGGTGGGCCCGGGCAAGGCCGTGCAGGGCAACCTCGATCCCACCCTGCTGTTCGCCGGCCCCGACGTCGTCGACGCCGAGGTCCGCCGGGTCGTCGCCGACGGTGACCGGGCGATCGCCGCCGGGGCGGTCGGGCACATCTTCAACCTCGGACACGGCGTGCTGCCCGGCACCGACCCGGACGTGCTGACCCGGGCCGTCGAAGTCATCCACAGCCTCTGATGTCCCCGCGGGTCCGGATCGCGATCGTCGGCGGCGGGATCTCCGGTCTGACCGCCGCCTACCGCCTTCGTCGTGCGCTCGGGCCCGACGCGCACCTCGACCTGCTCGAGGCCTCCGGACGGGTGGGCGGGGTCCTGCACACCACGACGGTCGGCGGTCGGGCCGTCGACGTCGGGGCCGAGGCGTTCATCGTCCGGCGACCCGAGGCGCTCGAACTCGTCACCGAACTGGGCCTCGCCGACCGGATCGTCTCGCCGACGCCGCGCCGTCCCGCGGTGTGGTCGGGTAAGCGGTTGCATCCGTTGCCCAGTCCGGCGCTGATGGGCATCCCGGCCGGACCGGCCGTCGTCGACGGTCTCGCCGACCCCGAGGACGTCGACCGCATGTCCGGTGAACCCGACCGTTCGATGCGGTGGGAAGCCGGGACCGATACGTCGGTCGGGCAGCTGGTCGCCGACCGGTTCGGGCCCTCGGTGGTGGCGCGCAGCGTCGACCCGATGCTCGGGGGTGTGTACTCCAGTCTCGCCGGCGACATCGGGGTCCGCGAGGCGCTACCGGTGCTGGCCACGCGCCTCGACGCGGGCGCGCCGTCGCTCACCGCTGCCGTCGGCGACCTCATCGCCGCGGGGGCCGGGGCCTCGGGGCCGGTCTTCGGCGCCCTCGTGGGCGGATACACGGTCCTGCTCGACGCCCTGCGGGCCGCGGCCGGCGTCGAACCCGAGATCTCCTGTCCGGTCACCGATGTCACTCCGTCGGGGGACGGTTGGGTGCTCGAGTTCGGAGGGGCCCGCGACCCGCGGCCGTACGACGCCGTGCTCTTGGCCGTGCCGGCCTGGCGGGCGGGGGAGCTCCTGGGTCGGTCCGCGCCGGACCTGTCCGCGCCGTTGCGCGCGGTTCGGGGCGCCTTGTCGGTGGTGGTGTCGATCGCGCTCGCGCCGGGGACCGAGCTGCCCGATCACTCCGGTGTGCTGGTGGGGACCGGAGAAGGGTTGCGCGCCAAGGCTTTCACGTTCAGCTCGCAGAAGTGGGCGCATATGTCGGATGCGGGCCGGCCGGTCTCGGTGCGGGCGTCGTTCGGACGGTTCGGTGCGGTGGTACCGGATGAGACGGCCGAACCCGGCGTCGACGACCGGCTGCGTCGTGAGGCACTCGAGGACCTCGACGAGGTGTGCCGCGCCGCCGGTGTCGCGCCGGTGTCGTCGCGGGTCGTCGACGCATACGTGCAGCGTTGGGACGACGGATTGCCGGTCTATGCGCCCGGGCACCTCGCGGCGATGTCGCAGGTGCTGGCCGCGCGGCCGTCGCGTCTGGCCTTGGCCGGGTCGTCGTATGCCGGTGTCGGGGTGCCGGCCTGTATCGGCCGGGCCGGCCGCGCGGCGGCCGAACTGCTGGCAGATCTGACGTGACCCGACTCCGCTGACCTGCCTGGTCGCCGGGTGGGCGCCGGTGGCACGATGGCACCCATGAGCCGCTTGGATTACGCAGAACTCAACTCGACGATCCGCTACCTGATGTTCTCGGTGTTCGCGGTCCGCCCAGGTGAACTGGGTGCTGATCGCGATCAGGCCAAATCCGACGCCGCGGACTTCTTCAAGTCCCTCGAGGACACCGGCGTCGTCGTCCGCGGTGTCTACGACGTGTCGGGTCTGCGCGCCGACGCCGACTTCATGATCTGGTGGCACGCCGAGGACGTCGAGCCGATCCAGGCCGCCTACGCGAAGTTCCGTCGCGAGACCGTTCTGGGACGGGCGTGCAACGCGGTGTGGAGCAACGTCGCGCTGCACCGGCCCGCCGAGTTCAACAAGAGCCACATCCCGGCGTTCCTCGCGGGCGAGGACCCCGGCAACTACATCTGCGTGTACCCGTTCGTGCGGTCCTACGAGTGGTACCTGCTGCCCGACGAGGAGCGGCGCAAGATGCTCGCCGACCACGGCAAGGCAGCGCGCGCGTACAAGGACGTCCGCGCCAACACGGTGTCGTCGTTCGCGCTGGGCGACTACGAGTGGCTGCTGGCCTTCGAGGCGCCCGAGCTGCACCGCATCGTCGACCTCATGCGTGATCTGCGCGCCACCGAGGCGCGGATGCACGTCCGCGAGGAGACGCCGTTCTTCACCGGCCCACGGGTCGAGGTGCCGGCGCTGATCGACGCGCTGCCCTGAGCCGAGCCGCTGGAACCGGCCGCTACTCGGCCGGTTCCAGCGTCAGGCTGATGCTGTTGATGCAATACCGGAGATCGGTGGGGGTGTCGTAGCCCTCTCCGGCGAAGACGTGGCCGAGGTGGCTCTTGCAGTTCGCGCAGAGCACCTCGACGCGCCGCATGCCCAGCGAGTTGTCCTCGACCTCGATGATCTTGTCGCCGGCGAGTGGGGAGAAGAACGACGGCCAGCCGCAGTGCGATTCGAACTTCTGCTCGCTACGGAACAGTTCGGTGTTGCAGGCGCGGCACCGGTAGATGCCGACGGTCTTGGTGTCGGTGTATTCACCGGTGAACGGCGCCTCGGTGCCCGCCTGGCGGAGGACACGGTACTCGGCCGGCGTCAGGCGCTGCCGCCACTGCTCGTCGGTGAGTTCGGCGAGATTCTCGGCGTCGGTCGACGGGGTGCTGTCGGTCATGTCCTCCACGGTAGCGCGCAGCCGGACCGGCTTTGGCAGCACTATTTCGACAGGCCCACGGTCTCGCTCGTGGAAGTCGCGGTCTCGGTGGCGGGGACGCTCGGCGCGTCGGTCTCCGAACGGACCGGCGGCACCATGCCGGCCACCCCGTCGGACCGCATGTCGAGGTAGCGGAACAGCAGTGAGCAGAACACCGCGATCATCAGGAGTGACCAACCCCAGGTGACCTTGTTGTACTCGACCATCCAGCCGAACGCCGTCCAGCGGTCGGAGTAGAAACCGTCGAAGGTCATGCACCCGTAGACCCCGAGCCAGGCGGGCCAGTTGCGCATCGGCGAGCCGGGCAGGAGCACCGTCATCAGGAGCGGGAACAGGAGCATCGAGTAATAGCCCTGACCGAGCGAACCGACGAGGAAGGTCGTGCACAGCAGGACTCCCGACGATGCCGTGATCCACAGCAACTCGTTGGTCCGGCGGTAGTAGCGGTACAGGAACCACAGCGAGAACGCGGCCATCGCGACGAAGGCGACGCGGAGCAGCAGCACCAGCCAGGGTGCGACGCCGAAGTACGCGCCGTTGCCGGCGATCGAACTGTTGTAGTAGTCGCGCGCCTCGCCGAGGTACGGGACGGTCCGGCTGATGAAGTCGTCGGCGTCGATCGACAAGGGCCAGGCGACGATCGTCAGGACGACCGGAACCACGATGGCGAGCGCGAACACCCGCCACTGCCGGTTGAGGAGGGGAAGCAGCATCAGTGGCGCCAGTACCGGTTTCACCGCGAGGGTGAGGCCCATCGGCACACCGGCCCACCAGTCGTGCCGGCTGAGCATCAGCATCAGGAAGGCGAGCAGGCCGAGGAGCACGAACGAGTTGAAGTTCGTGAAGATCAGTGTGTGCGAGACGGTCTCGGTGCTGAAGAAGAAGAACAGGACCGTCGGCATGACCCACGAGTTGAACGCGAACCCGAACATCCGGGTGAGCAGGTAGGCGCAGATCAGCAACGCGATGACGCTCGCGGCGATGAAGGCCCAGCGCGCGCGCTCGTAGTCGATGACGGCGACCGGCGCCATCAGCAGGGTGCCCGACGGCGGGTAGAGGTAGTGCGGGTCGACCGTCGCATAGTTCTCGCCGTAGACCGGCAGGCCGTTGAGGAAGTTGTAGGCCGCGGCGTACACCGGTTTGAAGTCGTCGGTGCGGTCACCGTTGACCCCGAGGAACACCGAGCGGTGCACGACCATGAGCAGGCTGATCGGCCACAGGACCATCGGGATGATCCGCTGAGCACTCATCGGGGGATAGAGATACCTGTCGAGATTGGCCACCCGCGAACCGTACTACGCGCGCCGCCGAGCTCAGAACAGTGCGGCGTGGTCCGGGGACTCAGGTGGGGCAGCCTCGCTGGGTCGGACCCTGCAGCGGTGCCCGATCGACGTACTCCGCGACGACCTCGGCGGCGCACGCACTGCGTCCCAGGACCGAATACCCCAGGCCGTCCCAGGTGACGGTCACCGGCTCGGCCTCGGCGTTCATGAACAGCGGCACCAGAGCATTGGCTCCCTCGCCACCGTTGATCGGGTCGCGCGTCCCGTTGAGGATCAACGGGTCGGCGGGCAGCGACGTGGGTGGCCGGACCGGATTGCCCGACGCCCAGCCGTTGCACCGGACGAGTGACAGCGCGCTGTTGGCGCCGGTGAGGGGGTTCTGCTTGGACCACGCGTCCACCAGACCCGGCACCTCGTTCTGTCCGACCGGGCCGGTCACGTCGTTGCAGCGGGACACCAGGGCGCCGTCGGGGAGCCGCAGGGTCGCGGCGCGATCGGCGAGCCGGACCAGCGCCGCGGTCTGTCCGCGGTCGGCCGCTGCGATGGCATCTGCGAGGTCGAGCAACGATTGCGGGCGGTCCGGCGCCAGGGCCAGGGTCGTGGTGATCGCCTCGAGCGCGGCCGTGTCGGAGAGCGACTCGAGGTCGCCCGCCCGTGCCTTGCCCAGCATGCGGGTCATCGTCGCGACCCCGTTGGACCCGAGCGCGCAGCCCGGTAACGCCGAGCACCGCTGTGCGAAGCCCTGGAGCGCCACCTGGACGCCCCGCGCCTGGGACTGTGCGCGATCCCGGGCGTTCGCGCCGAACGGGGTCGGGGTGTCGAGGATGATCCGCCCGGCACGTCCGCCGTACAGGGACGCGTAGGTGAGCACGACGTCGGAACCCTCACCGGTGCCGATGAGCCCGAGATGTTCGACGCCCCAGCGCTGCCGCAGGGACTCGAGGTCCGCGGCGGCGTTCGCGGCCCCGAAACTCAGTTGGTAGGGGGTGAGCGTCTCCGTGCACCCGTCCGAGGCCGATGACGCGGCCGTGGACAGGCGCGAGATCCGCGCGTCCGTCGTCGTGGCGCGGTCGACGAGGCCGTTGTTGGCGATCGTCGTGCGTTCCAGTCGGGTCATGCAGTCGATGTCGCTGCTGAGCGGGATGCCGCGGTGGTCGACCGCGACCACGGGGTGCGAGGAGAGGAACGCCCGGCCCTGGCCGGCGGTCATCACCATCAGGGTCCGCGACGACGGCAGATCGGAACCGGAGGTGAGGACGAGCGGCGCAGCGTCGGGTGGGGTGTCCGCGGTCCGGGCGCGCGTCACCGCGATCGACACGACCTCGCCGTCGGGCTGGTCGCGGTCGATGGGCGAGTCGTATTCGGCGCATTCGATCGTCACGCCGTCCGGACGGGGCACCCCGTATCGTTCGCTCGTCTCGGCGGCGCACTCGCTCCACTCGAGATCGGTCTTCGGTACCGCGAGCGCGGGGGCGGGGGGAGCGGTCGACGACGACGGTGCCGGTCCCTCCTGACCGCCGCCGCCCGGGATCAGGTCGGGGCCACGGTCGGGACCGACGGCACAAGAGGACAGGACTATCGCCGCGATCACGCCGGCGACCACACCCGCGAGAGCCCTCGGGCGGGAGTTCGGTGCTGCGCCGACGGCCGGGGTGTGCGCTCTTGGCATGTCCGCGAGCGTAGTCAACGAATCCGCGAGGACGCTCGAGCCGGGTGTCGGGGTGAGTCCCGGATAGAGAGCGGACAGCTCACCGGGTGGACGCGCGGCCGTCGCGGACCCAGCGGGTGAACACGAACCCATCGTCGTCGGTCATGATCGACGCCGGGTGCAGTGCGCGCAGGACCGCCGTCCCCTCGTCGGTGACCGCGATGCGGCCGGCGCTCCCGCCGACCAAGTGCGGGCTCGTGGTCAGACACAGCTCGTCCACGGCATGGGCCGCCACGAGCGAACCGAGCAGACTCGGACCGCCCTCGCAGAGCACCCGGGACCATCCGCGAACACCGCAGTGCTCCAGGATGGCCGCGGTCGACACGGTGTCGTCGCCGCAGTCCACCAGCGTCGCGCCGGCATCGAGCAGAGCCCGCCGGCGATCGGCGGGCGCGCTCGAACAGGTGAGGACGACGGTGTTCTCGTGGGACACGGGCTCGAAGTCGGGCGGTATCGACAGCGACCGGGACACGAGCGCGAGTGCCGGGGCGGGCGCCTGCCCCAGCGATCGCCGGACTGCGGCGAGGGCGTCGTCGGGCTCGGGTTGCCCATATCCCTCGGTGGTCGCCGTGCCCGCACCCACGAGGACGACGTCGGCGAGCCCTCGCAGCACGCGGAACACGGCTTTGTCGCCGGGACCGCCGAGACCGCCGGACTTGCCGTCGACGGTGACCGCACCGTCGATCGACGACACCATGTTCGCCCGCACGAACGGCGCGCCGTCGTCCGGATCCGTGGACGATCGAGGGGGGTACGAGTAGAGCTCGGCCAGCCGGACCAGCTCGTCCTCGGATGTGACCTGGGTCGCTTTCTGCAGGTGGAACATGCGTTCATCATTCCGCGCCTGGCTACTCTCCACACATGGTGGCCCGACTCTGCGATCGCAACCCTGCGACCTCGCCCGACGCACTCATCGACGAGATGGTGCCCCCGTCGACCTTCGACGACGTGAGCTTCGACTCCTACATCCCCGACCCCAACGAGCCGTCGCAGGCCGAGGCGGTGGCCAAGGCGCGCGACTTCGTGGCGCGGGCGTCGAAGGCGCGCTCGGGCAAGAAGGGCCTGTTCTCCCGGAAGGCGCCGGCCCAAGGGGTCGGTCTGTACCTCGACGGCGGCTTCGGCGTCGGCAAGACCCACCTGCTGGCGTCGATCTACCACTCGATGCCCGCACCGAAGTCGTTCGCCACGTTCGTCGAGGTCACACACGTGGTCGGCGCGCTGGGCTTCGTGAACGCCGTCGAGCGGCTCTCGCAGCACACGGTGCTGTGTATCGACGAGTTCGAGCTCGACGACCCGGGCGACACGATGCTCGTCTCCCGGCTGCTGACCGAACTCACCGCCAAGGGCGTGTCGATCGTCGCCACCTCCAACACGCTCCCCGGCCAGCTGGGGGAGGGCCGGTTCGCCGCCCAGGACTTCCTACGGGAGATCCGCAAGCTGTCCTCGGTGTTCGAGACGATCCGCGTCGACGGTCCCGATTATCGTCACCGCGATCTGCCGCCGGCGCCGGAGCCGCGCAGCGAGTCCGAACTGACCGAGATCGCCGAGTCCACCGACGGCGCGACCCTCGACGACTTCGACGCATTGTGCGACCACCTCAGCACCCTGCACCCGTCGAAGTACAAGGACCTCGTCGACGGCGTCTCCCTGGTCTGCATCTCTGGGGTGCACCCGGCCGAGGACCAGTCGGTCGCCCTGCGCCTGGTGGTGCTCGCCGACCGTCTCTACGACGCCCACATCCCGGTGACCGTCTCGGGCGCGAAGCTCGACGAGATCTTCACCGAGGAGATGCTCGCCGGCGGTTACCGCAAGAAGTACCTACGCGCCACGTCGCGCCTGCTGGCTCTCTCGCGGTTCGCGGAGTCGGCGGCCTGACTTCGGGGTAGAGGCCGTCGTCGGCGGCCCACACACTGTGGAGTTTTCAATGTACGTGCAGGGTCCCGGGTTCGGGGCCGCGCAGGAACGTGCCACCAGCAGGTGGACGAGGTTGTCGTGAGGTCCGGTGACTCAGGCGGCGTCGTCGAGGCGCATCGTGCGTCTGTTGTAGGCCGGTAGCGGCTTTCGGTTGGGGTCCACCTCGACAGGTGGGATCAGCCACGGATGTCGGTCGTAGCCCATGACGACGTCCCAGCCATGATGGTGCACCTGCGTGTGGCATCGCTGGCAGAGTAGGCAACCGTTGTCCAGGCTGGTCGTTCCGCCGTCCGCCCAGTGCTCGAGATGGTGGACCTGGGTATGTGAGGGTGGCGCACCGCATTTGATGCAGCACGCGTCGCGGACGACCACGGCCTTGCGCAACTCCGGTGGGAAGACCCGTTTCTCGCGACCCATGTCGAGGGGCACGGTGGCCGAGTCGACCACGATCTCGGTCAGGGTGCCGTCGCACGTGAGAGCGCGGGCGGTGGTGTCGGTGATGGTGCCCGTCCATGGCAGGGCGCCGAGGTCGGTGGCGTCGGCGGGGATGGTCAGGATCAGTTGTGTGCGTGGGGCTCCCGCGGTCTGGACGGTGGCGCCCAGGCATGCCTGGTCGAGGATCAGTTCGAGCGCATCGGCGCGCCGTTCTGCGGGCGAGCGGCGATCGCCGGCGCCGTCGGGTTCGGGTCGCGGGACGGAGCGCTCGTCGATCATGGCGATGAACTTCTCGCCGATGACGTTGGTCAAGTCGGCGGCGATCTCGACCCGGCCATCGTCGGTGACGTTGTGGACGACGGCATTGAGTGTCCGATCCTCGGCGGCCGGGACTCCGCCGTTGGTCTCGGCAACCGTGTTGCCGAGGGCTCGAGCACGTCGCAGCACCTCTGCGGGCGTGGCCCCGGACAGTGCCTGGGTGATCAACTCGGTCTCGAAGGCGGCTCGGTCGTCGTCGACAAGCGCAGTGGCCGAACGCTTCTCGATGTGACCCAGGCCTCGGGCGACGGCGTCGACGATCTCGGCGGAAAGACGGCCGTCGGCGGCGTGGGCGGCAACCTTGGGTAGATCTTCTAGTCTGTCAACGATCCGCACGATTCGCGAGGCCACAGCGGGCGCGAAGCCCATCTCGATCAGCAGTCTCCGTAGCGTCGAGTGGTTTCGCTCAGCGACCCGTAGGCGCCCCAGTTGTGCTGAGCGCATGGCGATCCGGTGATCGATCACGTTCCGCAGGAGCCGCAGTGTCTCCAGCTCGGTGAAAGCTGCACGCCCGGCGGGATCGTCAGGTGGTGACTCGGCGTCGACCAGTTGATCGAGAAGCAGTGTGAGATCGGTCATGCCTTCAAGGTACTCGAACATCCTGGCGAGCGCCAGGGGTTGTGCACATGAATACTGTTGCACTGCAATCACTCTGAGAGTGTGGATCGAGGCGTGATTACCACGAGAACGCACCTTCAGTCACAGGAGTATCCGGTTGTCCCGTGATGTGGCGCGAACTTGAGTTGGTTCGACTCAAGAAAACGCCAGGGATTCGACCACGACGGCGGAACGCCGCGATTACGGAGTCGAGCGGATCAACCGCAGACGACTGGTCATACGAAATGCATCGGGACGGTAGGCCGTTGCGGCGGCGCAGAAGTCGGGCAAGGAGTGGGGCGAGGTGAACGTGACGGCGATGTCCTCGTCGACCAGGATGTCCACAAGGTTGACGAACCGCTGCTGCGCCTCCTCGTCGGCGACATCGAATGTCGGTACGTCGGTGATCGTCCATCGGGAATACATTCGCGCCCACGTCAGATACTCGATGGTTGACACCGGCGCGTCACACAAGTGCGCAAACGAGGCCTGCAGACACCCGTCACGCTCGGAGTGGACCTCGAAACGTCGCCCACGAACAGTGAGCCCGACTGTCTGGGTGGTCTCGGACACGCGACCTGACGGCGGCACTGTGATCCAAGTTCCCGCGGCGAAGCCGACGGAGTCCCCGCGGGGAGATGTGCGGTAGTCGGTCTGCCCGTTCAGGTGATGGACGTCGAAATGATTCTTGATCAGCGTGATGCCGGGCTCGAAGAGGTGATGCCAGATGGGGTTCGGCAGAAGGTCATCCGGGGCGTAGTTCGACGTCGCCAGGACGGTGATCCGGCGGGCGAGCACGTACTCCAGCAATCGGATGAGGAGACGTGCGTCCCCGGAGTCGTGCACGTGAAGCTCGTCGAAGTACAACAGCTCGCTGTTGCCGACGACATCGTCCATGCCCAGGCGTAGCGAGTGCGGGTCGTGCCGGTGCTCGTGTACTCGGCGATGGAGTTCCTCGAAGAAGCTGTGGAAATGGATCCGCGTCTTCCTCGGTACGGGGCTCACGTTGTAGAAGGCATCGGCCAGCCACGTCTTGCCCCGGCCGGCCGAACCGTGGACATAAAGCCCGCGCGGGCCCGACGAGCGTCGTGTCCGCCGGCGTCCCTCCGGAACGAGGACGGCGAGCCGATCGACGAGTAGCCGTTGCTGAGGGTCCAGCACGATCCCGGCGTCGGCGGCCGCCGCCGAGATCGCGGTGACTACTGCATGACGCTCTGCGGACACTCTCGAATGGTCACACGGAAAGCGTGGTGTCTTGACAGCGCGTGGCCGAAGTCACCAGTCCAGGTGCGACGTCCGATCGAACCGAAGGCTCACAGCCGCTGCGTGAACACGTAGTCGTGCTCGATGCTGTCACCGAGGGTGAAGGTCTTCGCGCCGGCGCGTTCGAAACCCATCTTCGTGTAGAACCGCTGGGCCCGGACGTTGAGCTGGTTCACGCCCAACCACACCAGAGCGCTGCCGTGCGACCGTGCGCGATCGAGCGCGGCACCCATGAGCAGGTGAGACGGAGTCGCGCCCTGCCGCGAATGATGGTCGCGCAGCACGTACATCTTCGAGATCTCGCTCACCGGACGCTCGGTCACGACCGCACACACGTCGGGGTGCGTCGGGTCGCGATGCATCACCAGCGCGTACCCGAGGATCGGTCCGCCGACACCGTCGCGCGCGACCAGGACGTCCGCAGTCGGATCGGCGATGTGATCACGAAAGTTGTTCTCCCGCAGATTGTCGGCGACGAAACTCTCGATGTCGGCCGGCGTTGCGTGCGGCGGGCACGCGAGCGGGAACGTGATGGCGGCGACCTCGGCGACTCCCGCCGCCGCTGCGGGGTCGGTCACGACCTCGACGGTGACATCGGCGAGGTCGGCGATACCGGGATCGGTCACGACAGCGGCCGAGCCGGATCGGCGGTCCAGGCGTTCATCGATCCGTCGTAGACCGCGACGTCGTCGCGTCCGAGGCTGTGCAGTGCGAATGCCGCAGCGGTGGCAGCGATTCCGCCGCCGCAGTACGTGACCGGGCGTACCGACGGGTCGAGGGCGCCGACATCTGCAAACAGTTCGCGCAACTCCTCTAGCGGCCGGAGGCGCCCCGCGTCGTCGACCAGTTCGGCGAACGGCACGTTGACACTGCCGGGAATGTGGCCGCCCGCGAACGATTCCCGGTCGAGCGCGTTGACCAGCAGGACGGAGGACTCGCCGGTGGCGGCCGCGACCTCGTCGGTGGAGACGATCCGCTGGGGCCGGCGGCGCGGGGTGAACGAAGCCGGGGTAGTCGTGACCTCGCCGGTCTCGACCGGGAGGCCGGCCGCGGTCCAGGCGGCGTATCCGCCGTCGAGGACGAGTACGTCGTCGAAGCCCTCGAGTCCGAACTGCCACCACAGTCGCGTGGCCCAGATGCCGTTGGCGGTGTCGTACACGACGACGGTGGAGTCGTCGCCGATGCCGAGGCGGCCGACCGCATCGGCGAAACGCGCGGAGTCTGCTGCGGCGAACGGTGCCTCGCCGTCGGGGTCGCTGAGGTCGGTGATCTGATCGGCGAACACCGCGCCGGGCAGGTGCCCGGCCAGATAGGTCTCCCGGCCGGAGGCGACGTGTGCGCCGTCGGCATCGAAGGTCAGATGGACGGTGGCGTCGACGATGCGGAGGTTCTCCTCGCCGAGGCGGGCGGCGAGATCGGTGGCGGAGATGAGGGGCGTCATGACAGCCACGGTAGTCCCGTCAGTCGACGAGGGGTTCGGCGACGAAATCGTCGAGGTCGACACTGCGCGTCCGCGCCCAGTAGTCGACGATCCGCCATGGCAGGACGGCGACGACGCGTCCGTCGGGGTTGCGATACCAGTTGGTCATCGCCGGATGCGTCCACACCATCTGCGCGTGGGCGCGGTCGACGGCGTCGTTGTATTCCTCGGTGACGTCACGCCGGACTTCCAGTGCGCCCAGCCGGTTCTCGATCATCGCGCGGAGAGCGTCGCAGACATAGCGCACCTGGTATTCGAGGATGCTGATGAAGCTGCCGCCGTGTCCCAGTGCGGTGTTCGGCCCGGTGAGGATGAACAGGTTGGGGAAGTCGGGTGCGGTGATCCCCAGGTAGGCGTACGCGTCGTGATCACCCCACGCCTCGACGGTGTTCTGCCCGCTGCGTCCGACGATGTCCATGGGGTAGAGGTAGCGGTCGCTGTGGAATCCGGTGGCGAAGACGATGATGTCGAAGTCGTGGGCGGTGCCGGTGCCGTCGACGAGTCCATCGGAGGTGACCCGTTCGACGCCGTGTGGAACCAGCTCGACGTTCGGCTGGCGCAACATGCGAAACCAGCCGTTGTCCAACAGCATCCGCTTGCCGAAGGGCGGGTAGTCGGGAGTCGACAGGTCGATGAGGTCGTCGCGGTCACCCAGTTCGCTGCGCAGGTAGCGCAGGTAGAACTCGCGGTGACCGTGATTGACGGCGTTGATCGACGCGGTCGGCTCGGGCCAGTCCGGGTCGATGCGCAGGGTCGAGTGGACCTTGTCGTTGAAGATCCACGACAGTCGTGCGCGGTACCACTCCCGGTACCCGGGGAGGTTGTCCATCAGCCAGTGCACGTCGTCGCCGACCGGGGCGAAGTAGTCATCGTTCGGCGCGATCCACTGCGGCGAGCGCTGGAAGATCGTCAGCGATCCGACCCGATCGGCGATGGCCGGCCCGATCTGCATCGCGCTGGCACCGGATCCGACGATGGCGACCCGTTTGCCGGTGAGCGCGCCGGGCCCGTCGAGTTCGTCCGGCCATTGTGCGGAATGGAAGATCGGACCGGTGAAGTCGTCCATCCCCGGAAGTTCGGGAAGCTTCGGGCGGTTGAGGAGACCGACTGCGCTGATGAGGATCCGGGCGGTCAGGGTGTCCTGGTGGCCCTCGCGGTTACGGACGTGGACCGTCCAGCGCTGGGTCTCGGCGTCGTAGGCGGCCGAGAGGACCTCGGTGCCGAAGCGGACGCGATCGCGCACCGCGTGCCGGTCGGCGAAGGCCTGTAGGTAGCCCTGCACCTCGTCGCGCTTGCCGAAGTGCGTGGACCACGGGTGGTCGAAGGACGAGATCGAGTACAGGTAGCTCGGCGTGTCCACGCCGGCGCCGGGGTAGCGGTTCTCGTACCACGAGCCGCCGACCTCGTCGTTCTTCTCCAGCACGGTGTGCTCGACGCCGGCTTCGGCGAGTTGCGTGGAGATCAGCATGCCGGCCACACCGGCGCCGATGACCAATGCGTCCATCGACGTGGCGAGATCGTCGGGCAACACCGGCAGATGTGTGTCCCGGAGGTCGCCGCGGACGATCTCGGTCATCATCGGCGCGAATTCCGGGGCCACCTGCTCGCCCGCGGTGAACGACATCAACGATGCGACGAGTGCCTCGTCGGCCGGCTTCCGCGCGGGCCGGCCGTGGTCGTACCAGTCCTCGAGGGCGTCGACGACCGCCGCGCGGATCTCCTGCTGGACGTCCTCTCCGAGCCCGCCCGAGGAGTTGTCGTCCATGCCTCGGCTCCGCGTCGGGCGGTATCGATCGGCCATCCACCGGTGGTCACCCGTCATCTCCACGAGGACCGCGAGCAGGGTCGGGATGTTGCCCGCCGCCACGAACGCCCTGATCTCCGCTGTGGTCGGTCGCGTCTCCGGACGCAGCGAAACAGATGTCATAACTAAAACTAACCACTGTTAGTAGTGCGACGTCAACACCGCCTTCAACTCCGTCTGACGGCCCTTGACGACCAAAGCCGGCTGTGCCACTGTGTCCTCAGTCATACTAACAACGGTTAGTGAGCACGGAGGATTGACATGGATCTCAGCGAGGCAATGCGCACGACGGGCACCTGCCGCTACTTCAGCGACCGTCCGGTGGAGGACGAGGTGCTGTACCGGGCGTTCGACGACGCGCGATTCGGCCCGCAGGGCGGCAACCGCCAGCCCGTCCGTTGGGTCGTCGTCCGCGACGAGGTGACCAAGAAGGCTCTCGCCGACCTGTACCTGCCGTTCTGGGAGGGCTACTACGCCGCGGTCGTCGAGGGGTCGAAGAAGGTCGGCGCCATACCCAAGACCGTGGAGAGCGCCAACTATTTCGCGCACCACCTCGCCGAGGTGCCCGCCCTGATCGTGGTGTGCGCCGAGATGGACGGACTGCACCCGACCGACCACGAACTGGGCAGGCTCAGCGTCGTCGGCGGGGCGTCGATCTATCCGAGCGTCCAGAACCTCACCCTTGCGCTCCGGCAGCAAGGCGTGGCCACTGCGCTGACGACCCTGCTCTGCGCCGCCGAGAACGAGGTGAAGAACCTCCTCGGCATCCCCGAGGGTTATCTCACCGCCGCCCACATCGCCGTCGGCTATCCGCGTGATGACTTCCCCCGCAAGCTGTCCCGGACCCCGGTCGAGGAGATCGCCTTCCTCGACCGCTTCGACAACCGGATGTTCGCGTGAGCGCCCCCGCCGTGAACCCCTCGACGCGCGCCCTGTCTCCCGCTCAGACCTCGATGCTGGGCCGGGCCACCATCGGTGACCAGCTGCGTCGCCTGGCCCGGTCCCAGGGTTCGACCCCGGTGATCGTGGCCTACGACGCGGAAGGCGGACGTACGTCGACGTCGTACGCGGAGCTGAACACGATGGCCAACCGGGTCGCCCATGTGCTGCTCGACCTCGGCGTCGGGCGCGGGGATCGCGTTGCGGTGATGAGTCGTAACCGGGTCGAGACGGTCGCCACCTACTACGGCGCCCTCAAGGTCGGTGCCGCGTATTCCGGCGTCAGTCCCATGTTCCGGGAGGGCGAGGTCGCCCAGCAGCTCCGGCACCTGGAACCGACGGTGCTCGTCGTCGAGCAGCCGCTGTCCGCGTTGGCCGGCCCCATCGCCGACAGTCTCGGCGTCTCGGTTCTCGTCGTCGGCGACGACGAGGCGAACTCGTGGAACTCGTTCGACGAGTCCGTCGCGGCGGCTGACGATTCCGAACCCGACTGCGAGGTCGACGAACACGATCTCGCGATGATCGTCTACACCAGCGGCACCGAGTCGACGCCGAAGGGCGTCGAGATCGCGCACCGGAACTACCTCATCTCCACCTCGCCCGCGTACACATGGGGACTTCGCTGCCGCAACGACGACGTGTGGCTCTACGTCATGCCCTTCCACACCATCGCCGGGATCGGTTCGCTGACGTCGCTGACGCTGCTGGGTGCCACCCTCGTCCTGCCGGCCGCGGTCGACCCGGCGACGGCGTTGCGGATGATCCGGGACGAGAAGATCTCCGTCCTGGCGCAGACGCCGACGTTCTTCATCGCGCTCGCCAACCACCCCGACTTCGGGGCCGACACCGTCGGTTCGGTGCGCCGCTGCCTGACCTACGGCGGGCAGGTGTCGCCGCACGCGGTCGACGCGTGGGCCGCGGCCACCCCGGAGTCCGTGTGGGGCACCTACTGGGGACAGTCCGAGCTCACCCAGCTCGGCTCGGTGGGCTGGTTCCGGCGGCTCGAAGACGTACCGGACCAGGACCCGACCTGGATCGGCAAGCCGGTCGGTCACCTGGAGGTCAAGGTCGTCGACGCCGATGGCAACGACGCCGACGAGGGCGAGCTGCTCTGTCGCACACCGTCGGTCATGCTCGGCTATCACAAGGACCCCGAGCGCACCGCCCAGGTCTTCGAGGGTGGCTGGGTGCACACCGGTGACATCGTCCGCATCGACGCGGAGGGCAACCTGTTCTTCCGCGACCGGCGCAAGGACATGATCAAGACCGGCGGATTCAACGTCGCGTCGCAGGAGGTCGAGCGAGTTCTGCAGGCGCATCCCGACGTCGAGCGCGCCGCTGTCGTCGGGCTGCCCGACCCCTACTGGTCGGAGGCGGTCACCGGATTCGTGGTGCTCCGCGCCGGCGCGGAACACACCGGCGCCGACATCCGTGAGTACTGCCGGACCGACCTGGCATCGTACAAGGTGCCCAAGGAGGTCCACGTGGTCGACGCGTTGCCGACCGACGCCCAGGGCAAACTGCTCAAACGCGAGTTGAGGAAGGCCTATGGAACCGGTCAGGGCTGAGATCGACGCCGACGCGGCCACCGACGAACACCGGACGCCGCCGGCGCGGCGGCCCCGCCGACGGCGCGACGAGATCGTCGAGGCCGCGGCCCGCTACTTCGCCGATCACGGCTACTCCAACGCGGGGATGCGTGACATCGCCCAGGCGGTCGGTATGCGGGGAGCGAGCCTGTACAACCACTTTCAGTCCAAGGAGGAGATCCTCTACGCCATCGCGCTGCGGATGACCGAGGATCCCCAGCAGGATCTGCTGCTGCTCGATGTCGAGGGTGGTCCCGTCGAACGGCTCACGAACCTGATCGAGGCCCACGTCCGGCGTCTGGCGCGGCACCGGGTGGAACACCTTGTCGCCCTTCGCGAATTGTCGGCTCTGACACCCGAGCACCGACGGGTGGTCACCGACTATCGGAAGTACTACCAGCGTCGAATTCGCGATGTGATCGCCGCCGGCGCAAGACTAGGGCTGTTCGAGGTCCGCGACCCGCACCAGTCGGCGATCGCGGTGCTGGACCTGATGAACGGGATCAGCTGGTGGCTCAACGACTCCCACGATGTCGACCAGTTGGTCCGCGATTACGTCGACTTCACGATCGGTGGCGTTCTCCACCATCGTTCGACGTCGTGAGCGGACCACTCGCCGGCGTGCGGGTGGTCGAGATGCCCGGACTCGGGCCGACCCCGCACGCCTGCATGCTGCTCGCCGACCTCGGCGCCGACGTCATCCGGATCCGGCGGCCCGGCCCCGATCTGCCCGGGCCCGACGGTATCCCGGATGCCGACGCCGGTCTGTACCGGTCGCGACGCACCGTGGACGCCGACGTCAAGGATCCCGACGACGTGGCCCGCATCCGAGAGCTGATCCGGCGCGCCGACATCGTCGTGGAGGGGTTCCGGCCGGGCGTGATGGAACGTCTCGGCCTGGGTCCCGAGATCTGCTCCGACGCACCGCAACTCATCTACGCGCGCATGACCGGGTGGGGGCAGGACGGGGATCGTGCCGCGAGCGCAGGGCATGACATCAACTACCTGGCGGTCACCGGTGTGCTCGAGGCGATGGGTCCGGCCGGCGCCCCGCCGGTGCCGCCGCTCTCGCTCGTCGGCGACTTCGGCGGGGGATCGATGCTGCTCGTCGTCGGCGTGCTGGCCGCTTTGCACGACCGCACTCGGACCGGCCGGGGCCAGGTCATCGACGCCGCCATGGTCGATGGTGCCGGGCTGCTCGGGGCGCTGCAGTGGTCGTGGAAGGCCGCCGGACGCTGGGGTTCTCGGGACCGGGGCAACCTGCTCGACGGTTCGGCGCCGTTCTACGCGACGTACCGGTGCGCCGACGACAAGTTCGTCGCCGTCGGCGCGCTCGAGGAGAAGTTCTGGCGGAACCTGATCGACACCCTCGGCATCGGCGACCTGCCCGACCGGTGGGACCGTGCCGCGTGGCCGGTGATCAGGGCGGCACTGCAAGCCCGCTTCGGGTCGCGTACGCGCGACGAGTGGGGGAGTGTGTTTGACGGTGTGGACGCCTGCGTGACACCGGTTCTCGACTTCGACGAGGCCGCCGCAGACCCGGTCGCGGTGCAACGCGGTTCTTTCGTGCGCGTCGACGACGCAATCGCCCCCGCGCCGGCACCGCGGTTCTCCCGGACCGTACTGCCGGCGCCCTCAGGTCCGTCGGCGGCGTCGTTGGGGGAAATCGTCGACGAGTGGTCGGCGGGCAACTGAGACGCCGAGGAGCCAACGAAAAACCCCCGGAGCGATCCGGGGGTTTTGTCGTGGTGCGCGATACAAGGATTGAACTTGTGACCTCTTCCGTGTCAGGGAAGCGCTCTCCCACTGAGCTAATCGCGCGGGTATGGAATTGTGCAGCGGTGGAGGTGGCGACGGGAATCGAACCCGTGTACACGGCTTTGCAGGCCGTTGCCTCACCACTCGGCCACACCACCAGATGCGAGTCGACTCGCGCCGAGCGGATGACGGGATTCGAACCCGCGACCCTCACCTTGGCAAGGTGATGCGCTACCAGCTGCGCTACATCCGCATGCCCACGAGCGATCTTGTGGATCGTGCTGCTCGCGGTGCGAAGAGAAACTTACGCGATGGTTTCCGAACTATCCAAATCGCCTGGTCAGGGGCGTGGCCGCGAGTGAATCCCCAGCGTGTGATTCGCTCCCGTGCCGTGTAGGGGCGTTTGTGACGTGGCCCACCGCGGTGATTTGGGACTTCTGCGCAACCCGTGTAATCTTCTGGCTCGTGCGCAGGCGCCCCCGGCACTGACCGAAGGCGCCCGACACGGTCCCGTGGCTCAGTGGAAGAGCGTCCCGTTCACACCGGGAAGGTCGCTGGTTCGATCCCAGCCGGGACCACCACAGTTCCACAAGCCCCGCCGACATCGGCGGGGCTTTTTTCGTTCGACCTCACCCGCTCGTCTCGCCGGAACCCGGGGTTCGGTCGATCGGATGAACAGTGCCTCGGAATTGCCGATCGCCTCGCCTCGCGGCGCTACGATCCGGCGGCAGCGGCAGTTGGGTCATCGGGAGGTCACGGCCGCAGGCACATGCTTGGAGGCAAGATGAAGCGACTCATCACCGGAATCCTCGTCACGATGGCTTTGAGCGGAGGACTGCTAGCGGGTGCCGGCGGGGCGTCGGCGGCACCGTCTTCGGTTCAGCGCGAAGGCGGACCCTGTTATCAGCACGAGTACGGCATGGACTCTGCCGACGGCACGCTGTACTGCTCGCCGGAGGGCGATGGGTTCTGGCGCAGCTACGCAGTAACCAGTGCGCCCAAGGTCCGAATCGGCACACCCTGCCCGAAGCTCGGTGCTCGCGCGATGGTCTACCAGACCGACGGCATCGCCACCTGCCGCCAGTCGAGCAGCGCCGGTTTGCGGTGGCAGTGGTAATCGCCGCACCAGCGTTTCGTCCGTTCGGCATCACCGACCTGCGTCAGTATGGACTGCATCCCTGAACGAACACGGGCCGGTATGGCTGTCCCGCAACCGCATCGACGTCGTCGAGAGCCCGGGCCAGCACGACGACCGCGGCGTCCGCGGACCGCTGCAACGGCGCGGCGAGGAGCGCGTAACCGTGTCGCATCGTCACCGTGGCGACGATGCGCGCCTGCCAGGCCGGCGCGTCGGCCGGCGGTGACTGGATGCCGTCGAGAACGCGGCAGGTCGACCGCTGCGCGAGCTCCTCACCGTCGGTCCCGGTCGAGAGGTCGACGAGTATGTCGACGACTCGCCGCTGGTCGGGTCGGAGCGCAGTGTCGTCGGGGAGTGGCCAGGGGTCGAGCCGCGGGCGCACGTCCTCGGACGTGGTCTCGAGTGCGATGTGGATCGGTGGAACCGGACCGTCGGCGGTGCTCGACGAGGTGTCGCGCGTCATCGCGACCGGCTCGATGCCTTCCCCGACGCATGTGACGGTCAGCGTCGACGATGCCGCGATGACCAGTACGACTCCGAGGGTTGCTCGTAGTGATGACATGGTGTCGTCCCCAAGGTGATCTCGTCACCCACCGAGGACAACGGTAGTCCGGCACGGACCGTCGCGATCCAGCTGTCCACCGAACAACCGACCACGCCCCACGGCGTTGCGCGTGATGCAGCTCACAGACAGGGCGTACGCTCGCCGCGTGGCCGCGAAGACTGCCGTCGAATCGCCGGAGTCGTCTCGTTCTGTGCCCGCACGGATCCCGATGGCGGCGATCGTCGTGGCGGCCGTCGTCGCGGTCGGGGTGATCGCCTGGCACATCGCGGCGTTCCCGATCACCAACCCGTTCTACGGGCTCTTCGAGAACGCCACTGATGCCCGCGTCTATCGCGCGGGCGCGGCCACCGTGCTCGACGCGGGTCCGCTGTACGACGCACCCGTCCTGTGGCGTCTGCACTTCACCTATCCGCCGTTCGCTGCGGTCGTGTTCGTCCCGCTGGCTCTGCTCACCGAGGCCGTCGCCAACATCGTCTGGTGGACAATCGGTTTCGCCGCGCTCACCGGCGTGATCGGGATGTGCCTACGGAGCCTGCACTACCGGCCCGGTGGTCGCCTGATCACGTTTGCCGCCCTACTAGCGATCTCGTCGACCGCCCTCGAACCGATCCGCACCACCACCTGGCTCGGACAGGTCAACTTCCTGGTGATGACCCTGATCCTCGTCGACCTGGTGTTCCTCTCGACGACATCGCGGTGGCGCGGAGTCGCCATCGGCATCGCCGCCGGGATCAAACTGACACCGCTGTTCGCCGTCGTCTACCTGTTGGTGACCCGCCAGTGGCGCGCGGCAGCCACGGCGCTGGCGACGTTCGCGGCGACCGTGATGATCGGATTCCTCGCCGTCCCCGCCGACTCGTGGGCCTACTGGACCCGCCACCTCACGGACACCGAACGCATCGGCCGGGCCGACTCGCCGGCCAACCAGTCGGTGCGCGGATTCGTGTCGCAGATGTTGTCCCACTTCGACATCGGGCGGTTCGCCGAGCCTGCACCCGGCGGGCCCGTCTTCGTCGCGCCGACGTGGCTGTGGCTCCCGCTCGCGCTGGTCGTCGCCGCGCTCGGACTGCTCGCCGCGGTGGTTGCCCACCGCGACGGTCGCGACCTCCTCGCGGCCACGATCGTCGGGATGACGATGTGTGCGGTCTCACCCTTCGCGTGGGGACATCACTGGGTCTGGTGCGTGCCGCTGTTCGTCGTCGCGCTGGATCTGGCGATGCGGCGGGGGAGTACGGCTCGCACGTGGTGGTACTGGCTCGCGCCGGCCGGCGTGGCGACGCTGACGTTCACCTGGTGGCGGCACTGGTGGGACAGCGGGCCGTACCTCACCTCCGACCACGCCATCGCGTTGGGGCTTTTCATGATGCCGCGAAACGGTGACGACTCCGTCGTGGGCGATCTGCTCGTCGTGCTGTATTCGGGCTGCTATCCGCTGCTTCTCGCGGTCACCGTGTCCGCGACTCTGATCGACGGCGCGCGGCGGAGGCGACGGCGCCGCTCGACCACCCTGCCGACGCCGGAGGCCCACACCTGCATCGCGTAGCCTGGACGTCACTTTCCAGGCCGAGACGAACACCGGGCCGAAGTGCGCAGCGGGCCGAATGAACGAGGTGGGAGACGATGCCGACACAGGGGGCGAGCGAGTCCGGAGTGAACGAGACGTCCACACCGAGCGGCGCGCGGACGTCGGCCGACGCGGACCGCGGGTCTCTCCGGCATCGCGTGCGCATCCGCGCACGCCATCGTCGCTACGTCGTGCGCAGCAACCCGAAGTGGCACGGCATGTACCGCATCGCGGTCGGGACCATCGGCACGATCGTCCTGCTGTGCGGAATCGTCGCGATCCCGTACCCGGGCCCGGGCTGGCTCATCGTGTTCCTCGGACTGGGCATCCTGGCGTCCGAGTTCGACTGGGCGCACCGGTTGCTGAAGTTCGCGCGGGCGAAATACGACGCCTGGATGGACTGGATCGGTCGGCAACACTGGTCGGTACAGGCCGTCTTCTGGCTCGCAACCTGTGCCATCGTCATCGCCACCCTGTGGGTTCTCGGCGCGCTCAACACCGTCGCCGGGTGGGTCGGCCTCGACTACGGCTGGCTGGCGAGTCCCATCTTCGGCTGATCTCCGACGCCGCAAGGTAGGGGTGCACTCCACGACGACCCGTCGCGGATACCATCAGAGTCGCAAACGTCCGACCCGGACGCGTCTTCGCGTGTCCGCCCCAACCCGAGGAGCGCCCCCGTGCCCGACGACGTCCAGGTGACCAGCCCCGCCACGATCCGTGTGCCGGCTGGGACGACCGCGGGCACCGCACTGCGCGAGGCCGAGCTGCCCAACAAGGGCCCGGAGGCCATCGTCGTCGTCCGTGACGCGGGCGGGGACCTCCGCGACCTGTCGTGGGCACCTGACGCCGATACCGATGTCGAACCGGTCGCCGCGAACACCGAGGCCGGCCGCAGCGTGATCCGGCACTCCACCGCACACGTTCTCGCGCAGGCGGTCCAGGAGCTGTTCCCCGAGGCCAAGCTCGGCATCGGCCCGCCGATCAAGGACGGCTTCTACTACGACTTCGACGTCGCCGAACCCTTCACCCCCGAGGACATCACCGCCCTCGAGAAGAAGATGAAGCAGATCATCAAGTCGGGTCAGCGGTTCTCGCGGCGGGTGTACGAGTCGAAGGACGAGGCCCGCGCCGAACTGGCCGGCGAGCCGTTCAAACTCGAACTCATCGACGACAAGGGCGCGGCCGACGACGCCGAGGTGATGGAGGTCGGCGGCGGGGAACTGTCGGTCTACGACAACCTCAATCCGCGCACCGGAGAACGCATCTGGTGCGACCTGTGCCGCGGACCGCACGTCCCGACCACCAAGTACATCGCGGCCTTCAAGCTGACCCGCAGCTCGGCGGCGTACTGGCGCGGCGATCAGGCCAACGCCGGTCTGCAGCGCGTGTACGGCACCGCGTGGGAATCGTCGGAGGCGCTGGACGCACACCTGGAGATGCTCGCCGAGGCCGAGAAGCGCGATCACCGAAAGCTCGGCGCCGAACTCGACCTGTTCAGCTTCCCCGACGAGCTCGGCTCGGGACTCCCGGTCTTCCACCCGAAGGGCGGCATCATCAAGCGCGAGATGGAGGACTACGTCCGCGCGAAGCACATCGAGAACGGCTTCCAGTACGTCGGCACCCCGCACATCTCGAAGGAACATCTGTTCCACCTGTCTGGCCATCTGCCGTACTACGCCGACGGCATGTTCCCGCCGATCCACGTCGACGAGGAACGCAACGAGGCAGGGGAGATCACCCGCCAGGGGCAGGACTACTACCTCAAGGCAATGAACTGCCCGATGCACAATCTGATCTTCCGGTCGCGCGGACGGTCGTACCGTGAACTGCCGCTGCGGCTCTTCGAGTTCGGTCACGTCTACCGCTACGAGAAGTCGGGCGTCGTGCACGGTCTGACCCGCGTCCGCGGGTTCGCCCAGGACGATTCGCACAGCTATGTGACGCCGGAACAGGCCAAGGACGAGATCAAGCATCTGCTCGATTTCATCCTCGGGCTGCTGCGCGACTTCGGCCTCGACGAGTTCTACCTCGAGCTGTCCACCCGTGACGACTCGCCGAAGTTCATCGGTTCCGCGGAGCAGTGGGCCGCCGCGACCGCCATCCTCGAAGAGGTGTGCGTCGAATCAGGTCTCGACCTCGTGCCCGACCCGGGTGGTGCCGCCTACTACGGACCGAAGGTCTCGGTTCAGGCGAAGGACGCGATCGGGCGTACCTGGCAGATGTCGACCATCCAGTACGACTTCAACCAGCCGGCCGGATTCGACCTCGAATACACCGCCGCCGATGGCACCAAGCAGCAGCCGGTGATGATCCACTCGGCGAAGTTCGGCTCCATCGAGCGGTTCTTCGGCGTGCTCACCGAGCACTACGCGGGCGCGTTCCCGGCGTGGCTCGCACCGGTCCAGGTGGTCGGCATCCCGGTCGCGGAGGCGTTCGAGGGACACCTATTTGATGTGGTGGCCGACCTTCTCGCCGCCGGTGTCCGCGCCGAGGTCGACGCCTCCGACGACCGGATGCAGAAGAAGATCCGCAACCACACCACCGGCAAGGTGCCGTTCATGTTGCTGGCCGGCGAACGCGACGTCGAGGCCGGGGCGGTGAGCTTCCGGTTCCGCGACGGCACACAGGTCAACGGCGTACCGGTCGCCGATGCGGTGTCGGTGATCGTCGAGTGGGTCCGGAGCAGGCGCAACGAGTCGCCCACCAAGGAGTTGGTCGAGGCCGCGCTCGGCGAGGTGGAGACGGTCGTGGTGGCGGGGGCGCTCGATGAGTGACGCCGCGTTCGGTGAGGCGCCCGGCGAGATCCGAGACGAGGGTGTCGGTGTGGCGGATCGCCTGCAACGGCTGTGGAGTCCCCACCGGATGACCTACATCGCCGACCCGCAACCGGCCGAGAAGACGGGGCACCCGTTCCTCGACATCCCGACCATGAGCGATGAGGACGGTCTCATCGTGGCGCGTGGTGACACCGTCTACGCGGTGCTGAACCTGTACCCCTACAACCCGGGGCACACCATGGTGGTGCCGTACCGGCAGGTCGCCGACCTCGAGGATCTGACCGCCGCGGAGTCCGCGGAACTGATGGCGTTCACGCAGCGGATGATCCGCACGATCAAGGCGGTGTCGAACCCCAACGCGTTCAACGTGGGTCTGAATCTCGGCTACGCGGCCGGCGGTTCGTTGTCCGAGCACCTCCACCAGCACATCGTGCCGCGATGGATGGGCGACGCGAACTTCATCACCATCGTCGGCGAGACGAAGGTCATGCCGCAGTTGCTCCGGGACACTCGCGGACTGCTGGCCACCGCCTGGCAACGGCTGGACGACTGACCCCGCTGTGAGCGATCGGGTGCCGGTGCGATCAGGTGAGGCGATGTCAGACGAGAGCGATCGGGAAGCGCTGAGCCACGACGCGGCGCGAGATGGGGGAGGAACTCGGCGATGCTGAGCATTCTGGGTCGGGCATCGGTCTCGAAGGTGACCCTCCCGATGGGTCGGGCGCTCCTGCGGACCGGGCTGACGCCGGACTCGGTGACGGTGATCGGCACGCTGGCCGGCGTCGCAGCCGCCCTCACGCTGTTCCCGATGGGGGAGCTGTTCTGGGGCACGCTGGTCATCTGGCTGTTCGTGATGTTCGACATGCTCGACGGCGCGATGGCCCGTGCCCGGGGCGGCGGCACGCGATTCGGCGCCGTTCTCGACGCGACCTGTGACCGCGTCGCCGACGGCGCCATCTTCGCCGGCCTCGCCTGGTGGTGCGCGGTCACCGAACCCCACGACCTGCTCCTCGTCGCGACCCTCATCTGTCTGGTGACCTCCCAGGTCATCTCGTATGCCAAGGCCCGCGCGGAGGCGAGCGGCCTGTACGGCGACGGCGGTCTCATCGAGCGGCCCGACCGGCTGATCATCGTGCTCGTCGGCGCCGGTCTCACGGGTCTCGGCCTGTGGTGGGCCATCCACGTCGCGATGTGGTTCCTCGCGGTCGCCAGTGTCATCACCGTCGGGCAGCGGATGTGGTCGATCGCGCAGTCGCCGGGTGCGCGGGACCTCATCCCCATCGCCTCGGAACCCGCAGACACCGGGCCCTCAGACACCGAGAACGGCGATGCCGAACCCTCGTCCGGCTCGGACGGTCAGACCCCGCCCGCGGGACAGCGATGACCGATCTCGGCGCGATGGCCGCCGATCTCGGGTACCGGGCCGGCTGGGCCGCCGTTCGCTGGGCTCCGGAACGCGCCGCGCGGGGTCTGTTCGACCGTGCCGGCAGCTACGCGGGTCGTCGTGGCGGTGGCCCGGACCAGTTGCGCCACAACCTGGCCCGTGTCCTGGGCGTGGAACCCGCGCAGGTGCCCGACGACCTCGTCGCCGACGCCATGCGCTCCTACGCCCGGTACTGGTGCGAGGCGTTCCGCCTGCCGACGCAGGATCGTGCGACCGTCACGTCCACCGTCACGCTCCCCGACGAGGACCGGGCCCGACTGGACGCCGCGCTGGCGAGGGGCAAGGGAGTCATCCTGGCGCTGCCGCACACCGGCAACTGGGACATGGCCGGTGTCTGGCTGGTCCACCATTACGGCAGGTTCGCGACGGTCGCGGAACGCCTGAAGCCGGAGTCACTGTTCAACCGGTTCGTCGCCTACCGGGAATCGCTCGGCTTCGAGATCTTCCCGCTGAGCGGTGGCGAGCAACCCCCGTTCGGGCAGCTGGCCGACCGGCTCCGCGCCGGCGGCATCGTGTGCCTGCTCGGCGAACGCGACATCGCCCGGCACGGGGTGCCGGTGACCTTCTTCGGCGAGCGAACCCGCATGCCGGCGGGGTCCGCACGGCTGGCGATGGAGACCGGTGCCGCGCTGATGCCCGTCCATCACTGGTTCGAGGAGGCGCCGTACTCCCGGATGTGTTGCGGGGAGCAGATCGACGTCTCCGGTGGGATCGAAACGGCCACCCAGGCCCTCGCCGACGCCTTCGCGGTCAATATCGCCGCGCATCCGGCGGACTGGCACATGCTGCAGCCGCTCTGGGAGAGCGACTGGACCGACCGTCAGCGCGGTCGCGTGGAGCAGGACGGGACGCCGACATGACGACGACCAGGGGAGTGCTATGCGAATCGGAATGATCTGCCCTTACTCGTTCGACGTGCCCGGGGGTGTACAGGCCCACGTCACCGAACTCGCCGACGTCTTCCTCGACCGGGGCCACGAGGTCAGCGTGCTCGCCCCGGCCGGCCGCGACACCGAACTGCCGGACTACGTCGTCCGGGCGGGGCCCGCGCTGGCGATCCCGTACAACGGCTCGGTCTCCCGGGTGAATTTCAGTCCCAAGGGCTACCTGCGCTTGCGTCGCTGGGTCGCCGAGAACGGATTCGACGTCCTGCACGTCCACGAACCGAATTCGCCGAGCATCTCGATGCTGTCGTTGATGGTGGCCTCCGGGCCCATCGTCACCACCTTCCACACCGCCACCTCGAAATCGTTGTGGCTGAGCGTGTTCCAGGGAATCCTACGGCCGTATCACGAACGGATCGCGGGCAAGATCGCCGTCTCCGAGCTCGCGCGTCGCTGGCAGATGGAGTCACTCGGCTCCGATGCCGTCGAGATCCCGAACGGCATCAACGTCGCGTCCTTCGCCGACGCCGAGCCTCTCGAGGGGTATCCGCACCCGGGTGGAACGATTCTGTTCCTCGGCCGTTTCGACGAACCGCGCAAGGGCATCGATGTGCTCATGCGTGCGCTGCCCGCGGTCGTGGAGAGGTTCCCGTACGTGCGGGTCCTGGTCGTCGGCGGCGGCAACCAGGCGGCGCTGCGGCGGCGGGCGGGTCCACTCGCCGAACACCTGGTGTTCCTGGGGCAGGTCGACGACGCGACCAAGGCGCGGGCGCTGGCCTCCGCCGACGTCTACTGCGCGCCCAACCTCGGCGGCGAGAGCTTCGGCATCGTCCTGGTCGAGGCGATGGCGGCCGGGGCGGCGGTGATCGCCAGCTCCCTGAACGCCTTCCGGCGGGTGCTCGACGACGGCCGGGCCGGGCGACTCGTCGAGACGGGTTCCCCCGATCAACTCGCCGCCGGCCTCGTCGAACTCCTCGCCGACCCGGAGGCGCGCGGCGACCTCGTCGCCGCCGGACGTATTCGGGCCGACAAGTACGACTGGTCGCGGGTGGCCGACCAGATCCTCCGGGTCTACGACACCGTCACCGTGGGAGCCGGTCCGGTCGTGGTGTCGGACTGATGGCCACCTGGATCGTCCTCGGCGTGGTGGCCGTGCTGCTCGTGGCGGGATGGGCCTACCACACGGCCAACCGCCTCGACCGGCTCAACGTCCGCGTCGATCTCGCCCGCCAGGCGCTCGAATCGAACCTCGACCGGCGCGCGGTGGTCGTGCGTGCGGTGTCAGCGGAGATGATCGCCGGCGACGGCGCCGCGAACTCCCGCACGTCCGTCGACGACGGCGTCGCCGCCCAGGCGCGAGAGCTCGCCACGCTGGCCGATCGCGCCGAGCGGGCCGCGCCGTCGGCACGTGAGGACGCCGAGAACGCGCTGTCGGCCGCACTGGCGCGCACCGACCCGAATCGTCGGTCCGCGGCCCTCGTCGTCGAACTCGCCGACGCCGAGACGCGGGTGATGATGGCGCGTCGGTTCTACAACGACGCCGTGCGTGACACCAGGGCCCTCGCGCAACGACGGCCCGTTCGATGGCTGCGGCTCGGCGGCCACGCGGCACCCCCGGAGTACTTCGAGATCATCGAGCGCGTCACCCCAGGCCAGGCGGACTGATCCCTCGTCGGGGGCCCTCGGCCCCTCACCTAGACTGGTGGGCATACCGCCGCCGCGAACGCGGCAGGTCGGGACTGCGACACGAGGAGATCTTCAGTGAGTCACAACGGCGCTACCGTTCCCGAGGTCGGCCAGGGCACGGCCCGGGTCAAGCGCGGCATGGCGGAGATGCTCAAGGGCGGCGTGATCATGGACGTCGTGACCCCCGAGCAGGCGAAGATCGCCGAGGATGCCGGCGCGGTGGCCGTCATGGCTCTGGAGCGGGTGCCCGCCGACATCCGTGCCCAGGGTGGGGTGTCGCGGATGAGCGATCCCGACATGATCGACGGCATCATCGCCGCCGTCTCGATCCCGGTGATGGCCAAGGCCCGCATCGGCCATTTTGTCGAGGCGCAGATCCTGCAGAGCCTCGGGGTGGACTACGTCGACGAATCCGAGGTCCTGACCCCGGCCGACTACAGCAACCACATCGACAAGTGGGCCTTCACCGTGCCGTTCGTGTGCGGTGCGACCAATCTCGGTGAGGCCTTGCGCCGGATCACCGAGGGCGCGGCCATGATCCGCTCGAAGGGCGAGGCCGGCACCGGCGACGTGTCGAACGCGACGACCCACATGCGCAAGATCCGCGACGAGATCCGGCGTCTGACCTCGTTGCCGAAGGACGAACTGTACGTGGCCGCAAAGGAATTGCAGGCTCCCTACGAGCTCGTGGTCGAGGTGGCCGAGGCCGGCAAGCTGCCGGTCACGCTGTTCACCGCCGGCGGGATCGCCACCCCGGCCGATGCGGCGATGATGATGCAGCTCGGCGCCGAGGGCGTGTTCGTCGGATCGGGGATCTTCAAGTCGGGCAACCCGGCACAGCGGGCCGCGGCGATCGTGCAGGCGACCACGTTCCACGACGATCCCGGCGTGCTGGCGAAGGTCTCGCGCGGCCTGGGCGAGGCGATGGTCGGCATCAACGTCGACGACATCCCGCAGCCGCACCGCCTCGCCGAGCGCGGCTGGTGACCGCTTCGTCCGAATCGTAGGTGGTCAGACCGACCGCCGGCCGCCGCGGCGCCCCGTCTCAACACGCCGGAGACCGAACAGTCGACATGCGTGGCGGGTCAGGGGCTTCGCGGCGGTAGTATCTGCTGATCATGGATGCGGCGACCATCGTTCGAGACGCTTCGGTCTCGGGCACACACATCGTGGGTGAATTGCGGCTCGAGTGGTCCGCCGCGTGCAATGTGGGGCGAGTTCGGGAGACGAACGAGGACGCGGCACTCGCGCTGCCGGGGATGTACCTGCTCGCCGACGGCATGGGCGGGCACGACAGCGGCGAACTGGCCAGCGAGGCCGCACTGCTCACCTTGTCGGAGGCCACCAGCGCGGGTGAACTCAAGGCGACCCAACTGCAGCTTGACGATCTGTTGCTCGCCGCCCAGCGGCGCATCGGCGAGATCGACACCGAGACCGAGCGACGCGCGGGTACCACCGCCACCGGCATCGTGCTCGTCACGCACGAACAGACCCCCCACTGGCTGGTGCTCAACATCGGCGACTCGCGGACCTATCGCTTCCAGAACGGGTCGCTCAACCAGCTCACCACCGACCACTCGCAGGTCCAGGAATTCATCGACGCCGGATTCCTCACCCCCGAGCAGGCCCGAACCGACCCGCGCCGCAACGTGATCACGCGCGCCCTCGGCGCGGGCATGGTCGACCCGGTCGCCGACTACTCGAGTACGCCGGCATTCCCGGGGGATGTGCTGCTGCTGTGTACCGACGGTCTCACCGGGGAGCTGCCCGACGAGGAGATCGGTGACATCCTGCGCAATGCGGAGGACTCCCGGCAGGCGGCCGAACGGCTCGTCGACGCCGCCCTGGCGCTCGGCGCGCACGACAACGTCACCGTCATCGTCGTGAGTGTCCACGAATCGGTGCCGACCCTCACGATGCCCGCGCTCGACGACTCGGCGCAGGGAGAGGCCGCCGGAGCTGCTCCGGCCCCCGACCCGAGCTGATCGGAGGACTGATGACCACGGGTCAGGACCGGGCCGAGACACCCCCCGCAGAGTCCGGCGACGCCGCGCTGGACGCCGGGGCGACCTACGTCGAATACTGCGGCGAGCGCATCGCGCTCGACGCAGACCGACGGTTCTTCATCGGCCGCGAAGCGGATCTGTCCATCGACGACAACCCGTACCTACATCGCCGATTCCTGGTGATACACAACGAGAACGGGCTCTGGTGGCTCACCAATCTCGGTACGCACCTGTCGGCGAGCGTCTCGGCGGGCGACGTCGGGTTCTCGGCGACCCTGGGCCCCGGTGCGCGGATGCCGCTCGTCTTCGGTGAGACGACCATCGTGTTCACCGCCGGCCCGACGACCTACGAGCTGAGCCTCTTCGCCCGCGCACCGCAGGTGAAATCGGTGACGCGTCCGGAATACAGCGGCGGGCACACGACGCAAGGCGTGCCCACGCTCACGGAGAGTCAGAAGCTGCTGATCATCGTGCTGGCCGAGGAGATCCTGCGGCGTGAGGGGACCGGCTCGAGTGCCATCCCGTCGTCGGCGCAGGCGGCGCGCCGGCTGGGCTGGCCGCTGACCAAGTTCAATCGCAAGCTCGACAACGTCTGCGACAAACTCGATCAACTCGGGGTGAGCGGAATGCGCGGCGGGGGCGGAAAACTCGCGAGCAACCGCCGGACCAAACTGGTGGAGTACGCGGTGTCGTCACGCATCGTCACGCGAGAAGATCTCCCCCTCATCGACGCCGAGGCGGCCCGAAACGCGGCCGACTGAGTCAGCCGCCGCGTCTGCACGTCGCTGACCTGCGGTTTCTCCGTGGGTACTTCTCCCCACGGGTAGGGGAGTTCTCCCCATCGACCACCCGGGCCACAGCCCATAATCTTCATCTCATCGCCGGGAGAACCCGGAAGACCACCGGTTGAATGAGTGAAGAGGAAGCACACATGACTGCGATCGCCCATCAGGCCCCCCAGCACCTGCGCTCGGTCAGCGCTCGTCGTGACGCGGAGGCCATCGCCCGCCGGAAGGAAGCCCTGGCGCGTCTGGCGGCTCGCCGGATGCCGTTGCCCGGCCACCAGATCCAGACGCCGCGCGCGGGTCAGCCGCTCGGCCTGGGCCATCGTCCGGGACACCCCCACCTGCACCGTGCGGTCGCCGTTCCCGCGCTCACCGAGGTCCCCGAGGTCGCGGAGGCCACGGCCGACCGGGCCAAGCCGAATCTCACCTCGCGCGAGGTCGAGGTCCTGCGCACCTGGATGCTCGTCGACTCCAAACCCGCTGTGGCCCAGGAGCTCTACATCTCGCTCGGTACGGTCAACACCCACCTCACCCGGATCCGGGCCAAGTACGCCGAGATCGGTCGTCCCGCCCCGACGAAGGCATCACTGGTCGCCCGGGCCATCCAAGACGGGATCATGACCCTCGACGAACTCTGATCGCCGGCCGCGCTTCGGCGGGCAGGGGAGTGCCCACCGGCGCCGTGCGCGATACTGGTCTGCGTGGCAGCCATCGAGGACATACTCCAGGTCGAACAGATCGAGACCGACATCTACCGCGGCGGTGCGTTCCCGAGTCACCTTCAGCGCACCTTCGGCGGCCAGGTCGCCGGCCAGGCCCTGATGTCGGCGACCCGCACGGTGTCCGACGAGTTCGACGTCCATTCCCTCCACGGTTACTTCCTGCGTCCCGGTGACCCGGATCGTCCGGCGGTGTTCCTCGTCGACCGCATCCGCGACGGACGGTCGTTCGTCACCCGGCGGGTGACCGGCATCCAGAACGGTGAGGCGATCTTCACCATGTCGGCGTCGTTCCATGTACGTTCTGACCAGGGCTACGAGCACCAGGACCGGATGCCGCCGGCGCCGCAACCGGACGAGCTCACCGACCGCCTCGACGAGCTGGCCGAGGAAGAGCGCGCGGTGTTCAAGGAGTGGCGCAACTTCGATCTGCGCATCGTGCCCCCGGAGATGATGGTCACCTCGTCGTATTTCGCTGCGCAACAACGAGTCTGGTTCCGCTACCGCCATCGGCTGCCCGACGACACCGTCTTCCACGTCGGCACGCTGGCCTACATGAGCGACATGACCCTGCTCGGGTCCTCGCGTGTGCCCCACCCCGAATCCAATCCGCAGGTCGCCTCGCTCGACCATGCGATGTGGTTCATGCGGCCGTTCCGCGCGGACGACTGGCTCCTCTACGACCAGACGTCGCCGTCGGCGGGCGGTGGTCGCGCCCTGACCCAGGGACGGATCTTCGATCGACAGGGCCGCCTGGTCGCGGCGGTCACCCAGGAGGGGCTGGCGCGCACCGGCCGCGTGATGCCCGACGACCAGCACGCCCGGACCGATCGGTGAGCGAAGGGAACCGGCCGCGGATCGGGGTTCTGGCACTGCAGGGCGATGTGCGCGAGCACGTCTTCGCGCTCGAGGCGGCCGGCGCCGACGCCGTGGCGGTGCGACGCCCGGCCGAACTCGACGAGGTCGACGGAATCGTCATCCCCGGCGGTGAATCGACGACGATGAGCAAACTGCTCGGCATCTTCGACCTGTTCGACCCGCTGGTGGACAAGCTGTCCGACGGCCTCCCGGCGTACGGGTCGTGCGCGGGCATGATCATGCTCGCCTCCACGATCCTCGACACCCGGCCCGACGCACGGCATCTGGACGCCCTCGATGTCACGGTGCGGCGCAACGCATTCGGGCGTCAGGTGGAGAGTTTCGAGACCGACCTGGAGTTCACCGGGATCACCGACGCCGAGGGCGCCGCGCCGATGCGCGCGGTGTTCATCCGGGCGCCGTGGGTCGAGTCCGTCGCCCCGGAGGTCGAGGTCCTGGCGCGTGTTCCCGACGGCCCGGCGGCCGGGCGGATCGTCGCGGTGCGTCAGGGGAACGTGCTCGCGACGTCGTTCCACCCGGAGGTGACCGGCGACCGGCGCGTACATGAATACTTCGTGGAGATGGTGCGTCGGTAAGATCGTGCCGAACCAGCGGTAGACCACGAGCCCGGCACGCCGGGAACAACCCAACAGGGCGCACCACCAACAGGGCGACCGGATACAGGTAGGAGTGCGCCGGATGCGGGCCACGGCCCGCCGCACGTGCCGGCGCCGGGAAAGGAATCGACGGACATGAGCGGCCACTCCAAATGGGCCACCACCAAGCACAAGAAGGCGGCCATCGACGCCAAGCGCGGCAAGATGTTCGCCAAGCTCATCAAGAACATCGAGGTGGCGGCGCGGACCGGCGGCGGTGACCCGGCGGGTAACCCCACACTGTTCGACGCGATCCAGAAGGCGAAGAAGTCCTCGGTCCCCAACGACAACATCGAACGCGCACGCAAGCGCGGCGGTGGTGAAGAGGCCGGCGGCGCGGACTGGCAGACCATCATGTACGAGGGCTACGGGCCCAACGGCGTCGCCGTGCTCATCGAATGCCTCACCGACAACCGCAACCGTGCGGCCGGCGAGGTCCGGACCGCGATGACGCGCAACGGCGGCAACATGGCCGACCCGGGTTCGGTCTCCTACCTGTTCACCCGCAAGGGCGTGGTGACGCTGGAGAAGAACGGACAGACCGAGGACGACGTCCTGATGGCCGTGCTCGACGCGGGCGCCGAAGAGGTCACCGATCTCGGCGAGTCCTTCGAGATCGTCAGCGAGCCAAGCGATCTCATCGCCGTCCGCAGCGCGCTGCAGGAGGCCGGGATCGACTACGACTCCGCCGAGGCCAGCTTCCGCGCGTCGGTCGAGGTCGCGGTGGACGCCGACGGCGCACGCAAGGTGTTCAAGCTGATCGACGCCCTCGAGGACTCCGACGACGTCCAGAACGTCTACAGCAACGTCGACATCAGCGACGAGGTCCTCGCCGAACTCGAGAACGACTGACACCCGCCGCCCGCCCGGTGTGTTGATCACCGGACTTGTCCGCTCTCCCCGATAAGATCTCGAACAACTGTTCGCAGATCACGATGCCTGGGAGGGTACGAGTGCGCGTCATGGGCGTCGATCCGGGTCTGACCCGGTGCGGTATCGCGCTGGTCGAGTCGGGTCGGGGGCGGACGGTGACCGCCCTCGACGTGGACGTCGTGCGCACCCCCAGTGACATGGAACTCGCCGAGCGGTTGCTCGCGATCTACACCTCCGCGTGTCACTGGCTCGATGTGCACCAGCCCGACGTGGTGGCGATCGAGCGGGTCTTCGCGCAGAATCAGGTATCCACGGCCATGGGGACCGCGCAGGCCGGCGGCGTCATCGCGCTCGCGGCGTCCCAGCGCGACGTACCGGTGCGCTTCCACACCCCGTCGGAGGTGAAGGCGGCGGTGACCGGCAGCGGACGAGCCGACAAGTCCCAGGTCACCGCGATGGTCACCCGGATTCTCGGCATGCAGACCAAGCCACGTCCCGCCGATGCCGCGGATGCGCTCGCGCTCGCGATCTGTCAATGCTGGCGCGGACCCATGATGGAGCGGATGGCAGCCGCACAGAAGCAGGCCGACGCCGCCGCGGCCCGGCACCGCGCGCGGGTGGCCCAGGCACGAGAGGGGAGTCGCGCATGATCGCGTCAGTCCGCGGACCGGTGCTCGAGATCGCGCTCGACCACGCCGTGATCGACTGCGGGGGAGTGGGATACCGCGTGCTGGCGACGCCCGCGACGCTGTCCCGGCTGCGCCGCGGCGACGAGGCGACGCTGCTGACCTCGATGATCGTCCGCGAGGACTCGATGACGCTCTACGGCTTCACCGAACCCGACGCCCGTGCGCTGTTCGCGCTGTTGCAGACGGTCACCGGCGTCGGCCCGCGACTCGCGATGGCGACCCTCGCGGTTCTCGAGCCGGATGCGTTGCGACGCGCGCTCGCCGAATCGGACACCAAGTCACTGACCTCGGTACCCGGCATCGGCAAACGCGTGGCCGAACGGCTGTGCGTCGAATTGCGGGACAAGGTGGACCGGCCCACGGGCGAGGCGTCGACCGGTGTGACCGCCGTCGGCGGTATTCGCGAGCAGGTCGCCGAGGCGCTCGTCGGGCTCGGGTTCACCGCCGGTCCGGCGGAGAAGGCGGTCACGGCGGTACTGGCCGAGAATCCCGACGCCGATGCGTCCACCGCGCTGCGTCACTCGCTGTCACTGCTCGGCAAGGCGTCGTAGATGGGCGGCGATCCGCACGACGTCGACGATCGCGACGTGAGCGCGATGCCGGTGCGCTCCGACGGCGACCTCGACGCCGGTCTCCGTCCCCGGTCACTCGCCGATTTCATCGGACAGCCGCGGGTCTGCGAACAGCTCGAACTGGTCCTGCACGGGGCCAAGGGCCGCGGTGGCACCCCCGACCACATCCTGTTGTCGGGACCGCCCGGGCTCGGCAAGACGTCGCTGGCCATGATCATCGCCTCGGAGATGGGCGCCGCCATCCGGGTGACCTCCGGTCCGGCACTCGAGCGCGCCGGCGACCTCGCGGCCATGCTGTCGAACCTCGTCGAGGGCGACGTGCTGTTCATCGACGAGATCCATCGCATCGCGCGCCCGGCCGAGGAGATGCTGTACCTCGCGATGGAGGACTTCCGCGTCGACGTCGTGGTCGGCAAGGGCCCGGGAGCGACCTCGATCCCGCTCGACGTCGCGCCGTTCACGCTGGTCGGGGCGACAACACGGTCGGGGTCGCTGACCGGCCCGCTGCGCGACCGGTTCGGGTTCACCGCGCACATGGAGTTCTACGAGCCCGACGAACTCGTCCGGGTGCTGCATCGCTCGGCCGGGATCCTGGGCATGGAACTCCGCGGCGACGCCTCGGGCGAGATCGCGCGCCGGTCGCGGGGCACGCCCCGCATCGCGAACCGGCTGCTCCGCCGGGTCCGCGACTACGCCGAGGTGAGGGGAGACGGGTCGATCACCGTGGACGTCGCCCGCGCGGCGCTCGCGGTCTACGACGTCGACGAACTCGGCTTCGACCGTCTGGACCGGGCGGTCCTCGACGCCCTGATCCGCGCCTTCGGCGGGGGGCCGGTCGGGGTGTCCACGCTGGCCGTGGCCGTCGGCGAGGAACCGGCGACCGTGGAGGAGGTCTGCGAGCCGTTCCTGGTGCGCGCGGGCATGATCGCGCGGACGCCGCGCGGGCGGGTGGCCACCGCCGCCGCCTGGCATCACCTCGGACTCACCCCGCCCGCCGGTGCGATGAACGCCACCTTCGGGGTGCGTCCCCGTGACGTGGCGGCCGACACGCTGTTCGACGACCTCTAGCCGGATCTTCGACGACCGTCGAGGACACCGGCACCACCTGCGGGGATGAGCTCCGCGCAAGACGTGGCACACTGTGTGGAGCACAGCTGAGCTGATGCTGCCCGGATTCGTCCGGACAGGCCGCTCGCTCACGCCGTACCCACTGATACCCAAAGGACTGACTCGCACTCATGGACGCTCTGCTCTTCCCGCTTCTGCTCGCCCTGCTGGCCGGCTTCATGTTCCTGTCGATGCGGAAGCAGAAGAAGCGTGTGGCCGAGATGCAGGAGATGCAGAACTCGGTGTCCACCGGTACCCGCGTCCAGCTGACCTCGGGTCTCTTCGGCACCGTGATCGACGCGAGCTCGCCCGACGTCGTCGATGTCGAGATCGCCACCGGCGTGGTCACCCGCTGGAACCGGCTGGCCGTCATGCGCGTCGTCCCGACTGATGAGGCCGCGGCCACCTACGCCGGCCACGTCGCCCCGGAGATCGAGTCCGACGACTACGACGACGCCGACTCGGTCAGCCTGGACAAGCCCGCCACCGACGACGCGCGCGACAACGACAAGTAAGCCGCATCCGCGCCGCGTCGGACCACGATGCGGCGCGCCCGTCCGTCTGCACCGCCTCCGACGCGCTTCCGGCGTGTCCCGGCCAGGAGTGGACGATGGGTCATGCCGGTCGGGCTGCTCGTCGGCCGGTTGACGCTCTCAAGGAGACCTGAACAGCTGTGACAACTCCCTCTCGGACTTCGGGGAAGGGCCGGACTGCAGGGAAGCGGTCGCGACCGGCTCGAGAGATCCCGCCGTGGCGTCCGCTCGTGGCCTTCATCGGCCTGCTCGCGGTCGTCTACGGACTGATCTTCTTCACCGGACCCCGGACCATCGAACCGAAGCTCGGTATCGACCTCCAGGGCGGTACGCGCGTCACGCTGACCGCGCGGACCGAGGACGGTCAGGCGGCGACCCGAGAGCAGCTCGATCAGGCCAAGCAGATCATCGAGCAGCGCGTGAACGGGCTCGGCGTCTCCGGTTCCGAGGTCGTCGTCAGCGGTGACAACCTGATCATCACGGTCCCCGGCCAGGACGGCGCGCAGGCCAAGTCACTCGGCCAGACGGCGCGCCTGTACGTCCGACCGGTCGTCGGGCAGCCGGCCATGGCGACTCCGCAACCGCCGAAGCCCGAGAGTGCCGACGATCAGGCCGACGCCCTGCCCACCGAGGCCGCGGCAGCCGCCATCGACGAGCAGCGCAAGCTCCGTCAGGCGCCGGGGAACGCGACCCCGCAGCAGCTCGAGGCTCTCCAGCAGCAGATGGCGAAGATGGACTGCTCGCCGACGGCCAACGACCCGCTGCTGGGCAACGACCGCCCCGACCAGTACCTCGTGGCCTGCTCGACGGACGGCTCGGAGGTCTACCTCCTCGGCCCGGAGATCATCGACGGTCGCGACATCAAGAACGCGAACGCCGGTACCGATCCGCAGACCGGCGAATGGGTGGTGACCCTCGAATTCGAGGGTGAGGCCGCCAGCTTCTGGCCCAGGTACACCGCCGAGCAGGCCCCCAACCGGACCCAGACCGCCTTCACGCTCGACTCGCGCGTCGTCTCGGCGCCGGCGATCAACGAGCCCATCCCGGGCGGTCAGACCCGGATCAGCGGCGGTAGCGCCAGTCCGTTCACCGAGTCGTCGTCGAACGAACTCGCCAACGTGCTGAAGTACGGCTCGCTGCCGTTGTCGTTCACCGCCTCCGACGCCGAGACGATCTCGGCGACACTGGGTCTCGCGTCGCTGCAGGCCGGCCTGATCGCCGGACTGGTGGGCCTGGTCGCGGTGTTCATCTACGCCCTGGCCTACTACCGCATGCTCGGCATCCTGACGGTGCTGTCGCTCGTCCTCGCCGGGGCCATGGTGTACGGCATCATCGTGCTGCTCGGTCGCTGGATCGGGTTCACCCTCGACCTCGCCGGCATCGCGGGTCTGATCATCGGTATCGGTATGACCGCCGACTCGTTCGTCGTCTACTTCGAACGAATCAAGGACGAGATGCGCGAGGGGCGCAGCTTCCGGTCCGCGGTGCCCCGCGGTTGGGCGAGCGCGCGCCGCACCATCTGGTCCGGCAATGCGGTGAGCTTCATCGCCGCCGCGGTCATCTACATCCTGGCGATCGGCGAGGTCCGCGGCTTCGCGTTCACACTGGGTCTCACCACGATCCTCGACGTCATGGTCGTGTTCCTGGTCACCCACCCGCTGGTCGTCTACGCGAGCCGTTCGACATTCCTGTCGAAGCCGAGCGTCAACGGACTCGGGGCGATCAGCGAGGTCGCCCGCCAGCGTCGCGTCGCCGCGCACCGGCAAGCGGGTGCGGCCACCGCCGGCACGTCTGCATCGTCGACGGACGCCGACGACACCACTGACGCCACTCGGGAGAAGGGGACCGTGCGATGACCGGGCCGGACAACAAGGCAACCGGCGACTCGGCCGTCCTCGACGCCGACAAGGCGCAGCCCGGCGCGGACGCCGACTTCGTCGCCGATCGCAACCGCTCGTTCCTGTCCCGGCTCTACACCGGTACCGGTGCCTTCGAGATCGTCGGGCGCCGCCGCATGTGGTACGGCGTCACCGCGGCGATCCTGCTGATCTGCCTGGCCTCGATCGGAATCCGCGGGTTCACCCTCGGTATCGACTTCGAGGGCGGCACCCAGATGTCGGTGCCGGTCGTCTCCTCGGAGATCACCGCGGAGTCCGTCGAAGAAGTTGTCACCGCGACCCTCGGCGAGGCGCCCGAATCGGTACAGACCGCGGGAGCCGGTGGCAGCCAGACGGTCCAGGTGCGCACCGAGACCCTCGATCTCGCCCAGGCGGAGTCGGTGACGCGCGCGCTCGCCGACGAATTCGGTCCCGAACTCGCGCCCGCCGAGGTGAGCATCTCGGATGTGAGCTCGACGTGGGGCAGCGAGATCACCGAGCGCATGCTGATCGCGCTGGCCGTGTTCCTGGTCATCGTCTTCGTCTACATCGCGGTGCGATTCGACCGGGAGATGTCCATCGCGGCGATGGGGTCGCTGTTCTTCGACCTGATCGTGACCGCCGGTATCTACTCGCTCGTCGGGTGGGAGGTCACCCCGGCGACCGTCATCGGCCTGCTCACCATCCTCGGCTTCTCGATCTACGACACGGTGGTCGTGTTCGACAAGATCTCCGAGAACACCCGCTCGGTGCTCCAGACCACCCGGCGCACCTACGCCGAACAGGCCAACCTGGGTGTGAACCAGACCCTCATGCGATCGATCAACACCACCGTCATCTCGGTGCTGCCGATCATCGCGCTGATGGTCATCGCGGTCTGGCTGCTCGGCGTCGGAACGCTCAAGGATCTCGGGCTGATCCAGCTCGTCGGTGTCCTCGTCGGTACGTTCTCGTCGGTCTTCCTCGCCGCGCCGCTCCTGGCGACACTGAAGGAACGTCGCCCCGACATCGGCCGGCACACCGAGAAGGTCCTTCGACGTCGCGCCGGGCTCCCGTCCGACGAGCCGCGGCCGGTCCGGACGCGCCGAGGGGCGTCCGCCGGGGCAGCAGTCGACACCGACGACGCGGACCGCGCGGTCCCGACCGGCAAACGCCGCCGCAACCGCTAGTCTCTGCGACGTGAGCGTTGGACGCCGGGAGTTCGTCAGGGTCCTGAGCCTCCTCGTCGGGCTCGTCACGGTCGCCGGGCTGGTGACGGCCTGCGGCGACGACGGGCCGCCGACGATCGACTACGTGGTCGACGCGCGGATCACGACCTACAACGCGAACACGGTGAGCGGCAACGCCGATGGCGTCCTCATGGCGACCACCCGGCTGCTGCCCGGCTTCAGTCTGCTGGGCCCGGCCGGCCAGGTCATCCCGGATCGCGACGTCGGCACGGTCACCCAGGTGCCCGGCCGCGTGCCGACCCTGCGGTATGACTTCAACCCCGAGGCGACCTTCTCCGACGGGGTGGCCCTCGACTGCGACGATCTCGTGCTCGCCTGGGCGGCGATGAGCGGACGGCTGCCCGGCTTCACCCCGGCGACCACCGCCGGCTATCGCGACATCGACTCGGTGAACTGCGCGGCCGGCGACAAGAGCGCGACCGTCACCTTCGCGCCCGGACGGGAGTACCGGAACTGGCTCTCGCTCTTCGGCGCCGGGGCGATGATGCCGGCGCATGTGGTGGCCCGCGTGGCCGGCCTCTCCGACGTCATCGACCCGATCCGGGCGATGGACCGGGCCGCCGTCGGACGCATCGCGGACGCATGGAACACCGGCTTCGACCTGACGTTCGGACCGGTCGATCACGCGCACTATCCGGCGTCGGGTCCGTATCGCATCGACCGGTACTCGCGCTCGGGCGGACTCGTGCTGGTGCCCAACGACGAGTGGTGGGGCGACAAGCCGGAGACCTCGCGCGTCGTCGTCTGGGGGCGCGGGACCGACGCGACCCGCCGGCTCCCCGACGGGCGATTCGACGTCGTCGACGTGACGGCCGGCCTCGTCGACGGTGACATCGCCGGTTCGGCGGGGGCCGCCGGGACGTCCTCGCCGGCGCGCGCGCTGGGCGTCGAGGAACTCGTCCTGGCGGGCCGCGGCTTGTTCGGCGATGTCCGGATGCGCCGGGCGTTCGCCTCCTGCGTCCCGCGAGCCGACCTCGCGCGCGATTTCGGCGCCGGCGCGCAGGTCTGGAATCTCCGGGTGCTCTCCCCGGCAGACAATCTGGCCGCACAGATGAACACCGAATTCGGCCAGGCCTATCAGCGGCCGGACATCGAACGAGCGCGCGGACTCGTCCGGGCGGCCACCGTGCAGGGCGCGGTACAGGATCCGGCCGGCGGCGAGGCGGCCGGTTCGGAGGTCGCGCTGCGACCGCGGACGGTACGCATCGGCTACGTCGCGCCGACTCCGCGCTGGCAGCAGATGACCGCGGCGATCGCGGCGTCGTGCCGCGCAGCGGGGATCGTCGTCGAGGACGCGTCCTCACCCGACCTGCGGCCCGACGCTCTGGGCCGCGATGTCGACGCACTCATCGTCGCCGGGGGCGCGTCATTCGCCGCGGCCGGTGCTGCCGACCCGAGCCGGGACGCCTACGCGTTGCGCGGCGGAGACCCCCTGAACCTGTCCGGCATCCGGGAGCCGATGGTGAGTCGGGGAGTGGATCAGCTCGCGACGACCGTCTCGGCGCCCGACCGACTCCGTCTGGCCCGGTCCATCGAGAACGCGACCTGGGCGACGATGCCGTCGGTGCCCCTCTTCGCGGCGCCGCGGGTACGGCAGTGGAAGGATCGGGTGGGCAACGTGGTGGCCGGTCTCGGCCGCGACGGCACCGGATGGAACATGGATCGGTGGACGATCCGTGGCTGAGCAGGGGAGTGAAGCGATGGGTGGTGTCGTGCCCGACCGTACGGCGGAGGCGGTCTCGCGAGCGCAGGCGGCGATCGCCGAACACGCTCGCCTCGTCGACGACTTCCCGGCTCCCGGAATCGCTTTCAAGGATCTGACACCGGTCCTCGCGGACCCGGAAGGGCTGTCGACGATCGTCACCGCGCTCACGCATGGTTGTTCGTCGATCGACCTCGTGGCCGGTATCGACGCGCGCGGGTTCCTGCTGGGTGGCGCGGTCGCGCGTGAGCTCGAGGTCGGGGTGCTGGCGGTCCGCAAGGGCGGCAAGCTGCCGCCGCCGGTCCTCGCCATCGACTACAGCCTCGAATACGGGCAGGCAACGCTCGAGATCCCGGCCGACGGCCTCGACCTCAGCGGGCGACGTGTCCTGCTCGTCGACGACGTGCTCGCCACCGGCGGGACGGCGGTCGCCGCGGCCGAACTGCTCCATCGTGCGGGTGCGCACGTCGTCGGGGTCGCGGTGATCATGGAACTCGCGGGTCTCGGCGGCCGGGACACGATCGCCCGTGGCCTCGGACCGGACGTTCCCGTGCATGCGGTCGCACTGGACTGACGGCGTCGACCCGGTCATGGGCGGGCCGCGACTAGAATCGGCTGAGCCCGCCCGGCAGGCCGGACGGGTCACCGTATGCCGACAGACAACCGTGAGGAGGACCGCTGATGCCCGATGAATCCGACACGGCGCAGCGTGGCGTGACCCCCGCGGGTAACCCGGACGCCGGAGCGACGTCGGCCGAGACCGCCGACCGGCCGAACGCACCGGCCGCGGTCGGCTCCATCCAGCCGGGTGCGTCGGCCTCACGCCGGGTGCGCGCCCGCCTCGCGCGCCGTATGACCGCAACCCGCAGCCAGGTCCGGCCGGTCCTCGAACCGCTGGTCACGCTGCACCGCGAGATCTACCCCAAGGCCGACGTGGCGTTGCTGCAGCGCGCCTACGACGTCGCCGACGAACGGCACAGCGGCCAGAAGCGCAAGTCCGGCGATCCCTACATCACCCATCCGCTGGCGGTCGCCACGATTCTCGCCGATCTGGGCATGGACACCACGACCCTCATCGCGGCGCTGCTGCACGACACGGTCGAGGACACCGGCTACTCCCTGCAGGCGCTGGAGAAGGACTTCGGACCCGAGGTCGCGCACCTCGTCGACGGCGTGACCAAGCTCGACAAGGTCGCCCTCGGCAGCGCCGCGGAGGCCGAGACCATCCGCAAGATGATCATCGCGATGGCGCGCGATCCGCGCGTTCTCGTCATCAAGGTCGCCGACCGGTTGCACAACATGCGCACGATGCGCTTCCTGCCGCCGGAGAAGCAGGCGCGCAAGGCCCGCGAGACCCTGGAAGTCATTGCGCCACTTGCTCATCGACTCGGCATGGCGACGGTCAAATGGGAACTCGAGGACCTGTCGTTCGCGATCCTGCACCCCAAGCGCTACGAGGAGATCGTCCGGCTCGTCGCCGACCGCGCGCCGTCCCGCGACACCTACCTGGCCCGGGTGCGAGCCGACATCAACAACGCGCTGGCCGGTGCGCGTATCAACGCAACCGTCGAAGGGCGGCCCAAGCACTACTGGTCGATCTATCAGAAGATGATCGTCAAGGGCCGCGACTTCGACGACATCCACGACCTCGTCGGGATGCGCATCCTCTGCGAGGAGGACCGTGACTGCTACGCCGCCGTCGGTGTCGTGCACTCGCTGTGGCAACCCATGGCGGGGCGCTTCAAGGACTACATCGCCCAGCCGCGGTTCGGCGTCTACATGTCGTTGCACACCACCGTGATCGGACCCGAGGGCAAACCGCTCGAGGTACAGATCCGCACGCACGAGATGCACCGCACGGCTGAGTTCGGGATCGCCGCGCACTGGCGCTACAAGGAGAACGGCTACCGCAAGTCGGGCAAGAAGTCCGACACCGCCGAGATCGACGACATGGCCTGGATGCGCCAGCTGCTCGACTGGCAGCGGGAGGCCGCGGACCCGGGCGAGTTCCTGGAGTCGCTGCGCTACGACCTCGCCGTGCGCGAGATCTTCGTGTTCACCCCGAAGGGCGATGTCATCACCCTGCCCGCCGGGTCGACCCCGGTCGACTTCGCCTACGCGGTCCACACCGAGGTCGGGCACCGCTGTATCGGCGCGCGCGTCAACGGCCGGCTGGTCGCGCTCGAGCGCACGCTCGAGAACGGCGAGGTGGTGGAGGTGTTCACCTCCAAGGCGCCGACCGCCGGTCCGTCGAAGGACTGGCAGACGTTCGTGGTCTCGCCGCGCGCCAAGGCCAAGATCCGGCAGTGGTTCGCCAAGGAGCGACGCGAGGAGGCCCTCGAGGCCGGCAAGGACGCGATCGCCAAGGAGGTCCGCCGCGGCGGGCTCCCGCTCCAGCGGCTCCTCAGCGCGGAATCGATGTCGGCGATCGCCCGCGAGTTGCGCTACACCGACGTCACCGCGCTCTACACCGCGGTCGGTGAGAACCACGTCTCCGCACGGCATGTCGTCAACCGGCTGGTCGCCTCACTGGGTGGCATCGAGGACGCCGAAGAGGCGATCGCCGAGCGGTCGACGCCGTCGACGATGCCGACCCGGGCACGTCAGGGCGGCGACGCGGGCGTCATGGTCGACGGCATCGACAACGTCGTGATCAAACTAGCCAAGTGCTGCACCCCGGTGCCCGGCGACGACATCCTCGGTTTCGTCACCCGCGGCGGCGGGATCAGCGTGCACCGCACCGACTGCACCAACGCCGAATCGCTTCGGCAGCAAGAGGAACGAATTCTCGACGTGTCCTGGGCCCCGTCGCCGGAATCGGTGTTCCTGGTGGCGATCCAGGTGGAGGCGCTCGACCGGCACCGGCTGCTGTCGGACGTGACCAAGGTGCTCGCCGACGAACGCGTCAACATCCTGTCCGCGTCGGTGACGACGAGCCGGGACCGGGTGGCCATCAGCAAGTTCACGTTCGAGATGGGCGACCCGAAGCACCTCGGGCACGTGCTCAACGTCGTGCGCAACGTCGAAGGCGTCTACGACGTCTACCGGGTGACCTCGGCGGCGTGATCGGGAGGCTCTGTTCTGATTCGCCAGCCCACTCCCTCTGCTCCCTGAGGTGCGAGCGAAGCGAGCCACGAAGGGCCGGGTGAGCTGCCTCGCCAGGCCCTTCGTGGCTCGTCGCTCGCGCTCCTCGCACCTCAGGGATCACGGGTTTCGAGGTTCTTTTGGATTAGGGATCAGAGTTCCCGGCGCCTAGTTGATCGTGGCCGTCTCGATGGTCACCGGGAGCTTCGGCTCGCCGTCCCCGGGCTGACTGCCGATCGGGCCGGGGTTGATGCCGCCGGCGTAGACCTTGTCGAGCACCGCGAGTCCGGGTTCGTCGACCTTGCCGACGATCGAGTAGTCCGGGCCCAACTGGCTGTCGTTGATCACGATGAAGAGCTGGCTGGACCCGGTGTTCGGGTTCTGTCCGCCCTGGCTGCTGTTGGCGATCGCGATGGTGCCGCGCGGGTAGATGACGGGCTGCGAACCAGTCGTCGGATCCGGCTGCCCGACCGTCTGCAGGTCGGTCGGCGGCTCGTCGGGGCTGGTCCAACCGGGCCCGCTCATGCCGGTGCCGGTGGGGTCGCCGCACTGCAGGATCTTCAGCGTCTCGCTGGTGGTCATGCGGTGGCAGGTGGAGTCGTCGTAGAACTTGTTCTCGATCAACGAGGTCACCGCAGCCGCGTTGCACGGCGCGCCATCGCGTTCGAGCGTGATCGGCAGGATGCCCTGGGAGGTGACGAACGTGGCCTTCTCGGTGCCCGACTTGAGGACGCGCTCGTCGGGCTTGGGCGAGGTGCGCTCGTTCTCCGCGGCCGCCTTCAGCTCGTCGAGTTCGGCTTGGTACTGCGCTCGCTGATCGGCCGGGACGTTGTCGGGCACCTGATCGGGCAGCTGGTCGAAGCGGCTCGGGGAGTCCTCGTAGGCGCAGGTCGTCCAGCGTGCGGCCTCGCGGTCGTCCATGATCTTCTTCACCACGACGGCGGTCACGCCCGCGACCACGGCGACCACGACGGCGGTCGAGACGGAGGCGATGACGATCTTCCGCTTGCGCCGGGCGAGGCGCTCGGTCTCGAGGCGTTCTTCGAGCTTCCGCTTCGCCGCCTCGCGGCGCTCCTCATTGGTGGACACGCGGGTGGATCCTCCTGAAACCTCGGCATGGCTGTGCCGACATCGTCGTGGATGTCACTTACTCGGGGGCAAGTGTGCCAGTTGTACCTGAGAACGGGGTGCGGCGGGTCGCGAGCCATGCCGCCTACGCAACAATGGACACCGACGTGTGTGCGTCGTCCTGTCCGCGCCGACCCGAGGAGCAGCATGCTCATCACCGGATTCCCCGCCGGGATGTTCCAGACGAACTGCTACATCGTCGCCGCCGAGGCGGGATCGGAGGCGGTGATCATCGATCCGGGCCAGGATGCGGCGCCGCGGGTCCGGGAACTGCTCGCCGAACACGACCTCACCCCGGTGGCGGTGCTGCTCACGCACGGTCATCTCGACCACACCTGGAACGCGACGGAACTCTGCGACGAGTACTCGATCCCGGCCTACATCCATCCCGCGGATCGTCCGATGCTCGCCGATCCCGGTCTCGGCATCGGACGGGCGTTGGGCGCGATGATCGGCGACCAGGTGTTCACCGAGCCGGAGAAGGTGGTCGAGTTCGCCGACGGCGAGTCGGTGGAGCTCGCCGGGGTCTCCTTCTCGGTCGATCTCGCGCCCGGGCACACACAGGGCTCGGTGCTGCTCGGCGTCGACGTCGACGTGCCGGACGAGACCCGGGATCAGGCCGGGCCCGACACGCCGTCGGTGGTCGGGGTCTGCTTCTCCGGTGACGTATTGTTTGCCGGTTCGATCGGCCGGACGGATCTCCCCGGGGGCAACCATCAGCAGTTGCTCGACTCGATAGCGGCGAAACTCCTGCCGCTGCCCGCAGAGACGCTGGTCCTGCCCGGCCACGGACCCCAGACCACCATCGGCCAGGAGAGTGCGAGCAATCCCTTCCTGGCCGGCCTCGAGCACCAGAGCACGCGACCGAAGGGACGACACGGACTGTGAGCGGAGCATTTCAGGCCCCCCGGGGCATCCCGGACTACTTCCCGCCGAACTCGGCGGACTTCCGGAGGGTCCGGGACACGCTCACCGACGCAGCGCGTCGTGCCGGCTACGGCCACATCGAACTGCCGGTGTTCGAGGACACCGCGCTGTTCGCACGCGGGGTCGGGGAGTCGACCGATGTCGTGAGCAAGGAGATGTACACCTTCGCCGACCGCGGCGACCGCTCGGTGACGCTGCGTCCCGAGGGCACCGCGGGCGTGGTGCGCGCGGTGATCCAGCACGGTCTCGACCGCGGCCAGCTGCCGGTGAAGGTCTGCTACGCCGGGCCGTTCTTCCGCTATGAGAAGCCGCAGACCGGCCGGTATCGCCAGCTGCAGCAGGTCGGCGTCGAGGCGATCGGTGTCGACGACCCGGCGCTCGACGCCGAGGTCATCGCGATCGCCGACGAGGGTTATCGCCGACTCGGGCTGACTGGGTTCCGGCTGGAGATCACCTCGCTGGGTGACGACGAGAGCCGGCCGCGCTATCGAGAGGCGTTGCAGGAGTTCCTGTTCGGGCTCGACCTCGACGAGGCCACCCGGATGCGCGCCGAGATCAACCCGCTGCGGGTCCTCGACGACAAGCGTCCGGAGATCAAGGCGGCGACCGCAGGCGCACCGCTGCTCATCGACTATCTGTCCGACGACGCGAAGGCGCACTTCGACCTCGTCCTGGCGCACCTGGACCGGCTGGGTGTCGTCTACGAGATCAACCCGCGTCTGGTGCGCGGCCTGGACTACTACACGAAGACCACGTTCGAATTCGTCCACGACGGTCTCGGTGCGCAGTCGGGCATCGGCGGCGGCGGGCGCTACGACGGTCTGATGCGGCAGCTGGGCGCCAAGCAGGATCTGTCGGGCATCGGGTTCGGGATCGGCGTCGACCGGACGATGCTGGCGCTGGAGGCCGAGGGCGTCGCGGGCACCGAGGCGGCCCGCTGCCAGGTCTTCGGAGTGCCGCTGGGCTCGGCGGCCAAAGCCGAACTCGTCGGTGTCGCAGGCGCTCTGCGCGCCGCCGGGATCAATGTCGACCTGGCCTACGGCGATCGTGGCCTCAAGGGCGCGATGAAGGCGGCCGACCGTTCGGGGGCGCGGCTGGCGCTGGTGCTCGGGGAGAACGAACTCGCCGAGCGCCGGCTGGAGATCAAGGACCTGAGCAACGGCGAACAGCACCGGGTCGCCCTGGACGACGTGGTCGCCGAGGTCCGTCGCCTCCTGGGCTGAGCCCGCCGCACATTCCGCCGCTGAGAACCGACCCGCACAGCTCGACCGACGACGATGTGCGGCCGGCGGACCTGTGATGGGCGGTTTTCGGCGCCCGCCACTCGGGGAGATCTCACCCGGAGGGCGGGCCGGCGACCTCGGCCACGAGGACGTCCAGCGAGACACCGCCGAGAGCCAGTGCGCGCGAATGGAAGTCCTTGAGCGTCCAGTCCGGGTGCCGGCGGAGGGCGGCGGTGCGCGTCTGCTCCCACACGCGCTGGCCGAGCGCATACGAGGGCGCCTGGCCGGGCCAGCCCAGATAGCGGTCGAGTTCGAAGCGCAGCACGGCGTGGTCCATCGCGACCGACGAGGTCAGGAACGTCCAGGCCTTGTCGGCGTCCCAGATCCCGCCGCCGAGGGACTCCGGCGCGGGCAGGCGGCAGTGGACGCCGATGTCGACCACGACCCGCGCGGCCCGCAGCCGCTGCGAGTCGAGCATCCCCATGCGGTCGCCCGGGTCCTCGAGCCAGCCGAGCTCGTCCATCAGGCGTTCGGCGTAGAGCGCCCAGCCCTCGCCGTGTCCGGAGGTGAACGACGCGAGCTTGCGCCAGGCGTTGAGGTCGGGGTCGACGATCGCCGATCCGAGCTGGAGATGATGCCCGGGCACGCCCTCGTGGTAGACCGTCGTTTTCTCCTGCCAGGTGTGGAAGACGGTCTGGTCGTCGGGCACCGCCCACCACATCCGGCCCGGGCGGGACAGATCCTCGCTGGGCTGGGTGTAGTAGATGATGCCGGTCGACGACGGGGCGAGCCGGCACTCCAGCCGGGACAGCCGGGCCGGGAGGTCGAAGTGCGTGCCCGCCAGACCGGCGACCGCCGCGTCGGACGTCGCCTGCATCCAGTCGACGAATTCCGCGCGATCGTGGATCTGGTACTGCGGCTGACGATCCAGCCAGGCGAGCGTCGCCGCGACCCCCTGTCCGGGGAGCACACCCTCCGCGATCTCCTGCTGCTCGGCGACGATCTGCTGCAACCGGGTCATCGCCCAGGCATAGGCGTCGTCGGGGTCGGCGTCGGCGCCCAGGTAGGCCGGCAGGTGCAGCAGGTAGCGGTCGCGGCCGACCGCGTCGTCGTCGACGGCCTGAGCGAGAACGCCGGTGCGCAGGTAGTGGGCGAAGGTCCCGAACGAGGTCCGCGCCGCGTCGAGCGCGGTGGCGAGGGTGCCGGCGAGCGCCGGGTCGGCCGCGATCGGTGCGGTGTTGCCGGCGATGGCATCGGCCGCGGTGTCGGCCTGCCGGGCGACCGCCGCCACCTGTCGACGGGCCGGCGGCGGACCGTGACGAAGCCGGTGGGCGAGGCCGTCGACGACGTCGGTGAGCGACGCCGGGATCGCGGTGAGGCGGGACAAGAAGGTCTCCCGCTGCTCGCGGGTGTCGGTGGGCATGAGGTCGAAGACGTCGCGCAGCGCCTGCAACGGTGACGCGATGACATTGCAGTCGCCGATGTGCTCGCCCGCGTCGGCGAGTGCGAGCTCGCGACGCAGCGAGGCGCTCATGGTCGCGACGGTGACGCGGTCGATGTCATCGACGACGTCGGCGCCGCCCAGGGCGGAGAGGGTGCCGGCGGCGACCTCGGCGCGTTCGGCGCACCCCTGCGCGGAGAAGTCGGTCAGCCGGTCGTCGTGCCCACCGCGCCCGATCTCGGTGGCGAACAGCGGATCGAGCGCGCACAACCGGTCCAGGTGCGCCTCGGCGATCGCATCGACGGCGGTGGGCCTGCGCGGGCCGGTCCCGCCGGGGTCGGTGGCGTTCACAGGTCGTCGGTGGCGAAGGTGTCGCAGCGATCCGGATCGCCCGACTGATAGCCGACGGTGAACCACCGCATGCGCTGGGCGGCCGAACCATGAGTCCAGCCCTCGGGATTGGAGCCCGCGCCCTGGATGGTGTCGTCGCCGATGGCCTTCGCGGTCTGGATGACCGTCGCTATCTGCTCCTCGGTGATGGGCGCTAGGAGGGCGTCTGGGCCGTCGTCGGCGTGATGGGCCCACACCCCGGCGAGGCAGTCGGCCTGCAATTCGACCCGCACCGAACCCGATCGCGGTCCCTGCGAACCCATCCGCTGCCCCTTGGCGAGGGCGCCGGTGAGGTTCTGCACGTGGTGTCCGTACTCGTGGGCCACGACGTACTCCTGCGCGAGGGGCCCGTCGCTGCCGCCCATGCGACGCAGCTGGGCGAAGAACGTCGGATCGAAGTACGCCGTCGAATCGGCGGGACAGTAGAACGGGCCGGTCGCCGAACTCGCCGCGCCGCATCCGGTGTTCACCGCGTCGGAGAAGATGACCGTCTGCGGTGGCTCGTACTCGGGCCACAGATCCGACCACACCGTGTCGACGCTGACGGTGGTCGCCTTGATCCGGCAGATCGTGTTCTCGTTGGCCATCTCATAGGTGCACTCGTCCAGTTGCTGCTGGATCTGCGCGGCGTCCGACGAGGTGCCGGGAGTGGGGCCGCCGGCGCCGAGCAGATCGCCGGGGTTCACCCCGAAGAACAGCGCGACGATCGTGATGAGGAGTCCCGCGCCGCCGCCCAGCGCGATCCGGCCCCCACTGCCTCCACCGCCGCCGGAGACGCTGCCGGTGTCGATCGATCCGCTGCCTTGGAAGGTCACGCGGCCATTCTGGCACGATCGTCACCCGCCCCTCGCTGCCTCGGCGAAGGTATGCGATTGACGGCCGGGGGCGCGGATACGGCACCATGGACACCTGGTCTGCGTTTCCGCCGACCGATTTCGACTCCCGGAAGGATTCTCAGTGCTCCGCACGCATTCCGCAGGTTCGCTGCGCCGCGCCGACGCGTCGCAGACCGTCACCGTCGCCGGGTGGGTCGCACGCCGACGCGACCACGGTGGCGTGGTCTTCATCGACCTGCGCGACGCCACCGGACTGGTCCAGGTGGTCTTCCGCGACGAGTCGGTCGCGCCGGCCGCCCACCGTCTGCGCGCCGAGTACTGCGTCACCGTGACCGGCGTCGTCGAGGTGCGTCCCGAGGGCAGCGAGAACCCCAATCTGAGCTCCGGCGAGATCGAGATCAACGCCGTCGAGCTCGAGGTCCTCAACGAGTCGGCGCCCCTGCCGTTCCAGCTCGACGAGTCGCCGGGCGAGGAGGCGCGTCTGCGTCACCGCTACCTCGACCTGCGGCGTGCGGGGCCCAGCGCGGCGCTTCGCCTGCGGTCCAAGGCGAACGCGGCGGCGCGCGGCGTGCTCGCCGCCCACGACTTCACCGAGATCGAGACGCCCACGCTGACCCGGTCGACGCCGGAAGGGGCACGTGACTTCCTGGTTCCGGCGCGCCTGCAGCCGGGCACCTTCTACGCCTTGCCGCAGAGCCCGCAGCTGTTCAAGCAGCTGCTGATGGTCGCGGGCATGGAGCGGTACTACCAGATCGCGCGCTGCTACCGCGACGAGGACTTCCGCGCCGACCGGCAGCCGGAGTTCACCCAGCTCGACATCGAGATGAGCTTCGTCGACCAGGACGACGTCATCGCTGTCGCCGAGGAGATCCTCGTCGCGCTGTGGAAGCTCATCGGCGTCGACATCACCACCCCGATCCCGCGGATGACCTACGCCGATGCGATGCGCCGATTCGGTTCGGACAAGCCGGATCTGCGCTTCGGTATCGAACTCGTCGAGTGTGCCGAGTACTTCAAGGACACCCCGTTCCGCGTGTTCCAGGCACCGTACGTCGGAGCGGTCGTCATGCCCGGCGGTGCGTCGCAGCCACGCCGCCAGCTCGACGCATGGCAGGAATGGGCGAAGCAGCGCGGGGCACGCGGTCTGGCGTACGTCCTCGTCGCCGAAGACGGGACCCTCAGCGGGCCGGTCGCAAAGAACCTCTCTGAGGAGGAGCGCTCCGGTCTGGCCGCCCATGTCGGCGCGGAGCCGGGTGACTGCGTGTTCTTCGGTGCGGGAGAGGTGAAGTCGACCCGCGCCCTGCTCGGTGCCGCGCGCGGTGAGATCGCCTCGAAGCTCGGGCTCATCAAGGACGGGGACTGGGCGTTCACCTGGGTGGTGGACGCGCCGATGTTCGAGCCGGTTGCCGACGCGACGGCGTCCGGCGATGTCGCACTGGGACATTCGGCCTGGACCGCGGTGCACCATGCGTTCACTTCGCCCAAGCCGGAGTCGATCGACGCCTTGGAGTCCGATCCGGGTTCGGCCCTGGCCTACGCCTACGACATCGTGTGCAACGGCAACGAGATCGGCGGCGGATCGATCCGTATCCATCGGCGGGACGTGCAGGAGCGCGTTTTCGAGATCATGGGCATCGGCCACGACGAGGCGCAGGAGAAGTTCGGCTTCCTGCTCGACGCTTTCGCCTACGGCGCTCCGCCGCACGGCGGCATCGCCTTCGGTTGGGACCGCATCACCGCCCTGCTCGCCGGCGAGTCGTCCATCCGTGAGGTCATCGCCTTCCCGAAGTCGGGTGGCGGCGTCGACCCGCTGACCGACGCCCCCGCGGCGATCACCCCGCAGCAGCGCAAGGAATCGGGGATCGACGCCAAGCCCGCACCGCGGGGCGGCGCCGACCAGAAGGACGCCGAGCAGAAGGGCGCCGACCAGAAGGACGCCGGGAGCACTGCCTGAGCCGAAAAGCGGTGGACCGAAGTGAGTTCGGCCACCGTGTTCCCGGCGCGGTGCTCGTCACCCGGCGCCTGGAGGTCATCTGTGATGAGATCTCCACCATGGCGCACAGCGGTGGGATCGAGTCGGCTGCCGGAACCGTGGTGACGGGCCCGGGCGGGGAGTTCCGCCGGTGACGATCAAGGTTGCCCTCGAGCATCGGACGGTGTACTCGTTCGACCGGCCGACCAAGATCTACCCCCACGTCGTCCGCCTGCGTCCGGCGCCGCACTCGCGCACACCGATCGAGGCGTACTCGCTCACCGTCGACCCCGGTGAGCACTTCCTGAACTGGCAGCAGGACGCGTTCAGCAACTATCTGGCGCGCCTGGTGTTCCCGGAACCCTCGACCACCCTCGGGATCACCGTCAGTCTGGTCGCGGACCTCACCGCGATCAATCCGTTCGACTTCTTCATCGAGGAGTGGGCCGAGTTCTACGGGTTCGACTATCCGGCCGAGCTGCGGCGCGACCTCGAGATCTTCCTCCGGCCGGCCGGGGTCACCGACGGTGAATTCGCCGGTGCGCCGGTGCATCCGGAGATCGCGAGGTTCGCGGCGAAGCATCGGCCGTCCGGCCGCACGCGGGTCATCGACTTCCTGGTGCGCCTCAACGCCGCGGTGCGCGACGCCGTCGGCTACACCGTCCGCCTCGAGGCCGGCGTGCAGTCGCCGGAGTACACGCTCTCCAGTGCCATCGGTTCCTGCCGGGACTCGGCCTGGTTGCTGGTCGCCCTCCTCCGCGAACTCGGGTTCGCGGCACGCTTCGTGTCCGGATACCTCGTCCAGTTGACCTCGGACGTGAAGTCGCTCGACGGTCCGTCGGGTCCCGACGCCGATTTCACCGACCTGCACGCGTGGACCGAGGTGTACCTCCCCGGGGCCGGTTGGGTCGGACTGGATCCGACGTCGGGTCTGTTCGCCGGCGAGGGGCACATCCCCTTGGCGGCCACCCCGCATCCGGTCGGCGCCGCACCGATCACCGGTTCGACCGGCCCGTGCCACGCCACTCTGGATTTCACCAACACGGTCACGCGGTTCCACGAGGACCCACGCGTCACGCTGCCCTACACCGCGGAGCAGTGGGGCCGGGTCACCGATCTCGGCGCGCTGGTCGACGAACGGATGGAACGCAACGACGTACGCCTGACGATGGGCGGCGAGCCGACATTCGTGTCCATCGACAACCAGACGGACCCGGAGTGGCGCACCGCCGCGGACGGTCCGCACAAACGGTTGCTGGCCGGGCGGCTGGCCGACCGCCTCATGACGGCGTACGCGCCGGGCGGCCTGATGCGGCGCAGCCAGGGCAAGTGGTATCCCGGTGAACCGCTGCCGCGGTGGCAGCTCGAACTGATGTGGCGCGCCGACGGTCTGCCGATCTGGCGGAATCCGAATTTGCTCGCCGACCCGTGGGCGACGCCCGACGACTGTGCCGCGGCGATCGACCGCGAGACCCACGGCCCGAACCCCGACGACCTCGGCGACGCCGGCCCGGCACGGGAACTGCTCACCGCCTTCGCGACGCGACTGGGATTCCCGGTCGGTCAGGTCGTGCCGGCCTATGAGGACCCGCTGGTCCGGATGCGGGAACTCGCCGCGATGCCGCCCGGTGACCCCGGAACCGACCCCACCCTGCCCGCCGCACGGTCGTTCACGCAGGCCGAGATCGCCGTCGACGCCGATTCGGCGGACGGCGACGACGACGAGAGCCTCGCGCCGACAACGGATTCCGTCCGACGCAGACGAGCACTGATCGAGCGGCTCGACGCCGCCGTCACCCAGCCGAGTGCGCACGTGTTGCCGCTGAGCCGCTCGGAGGACCGGACCGCGTGGCAGAGCGCGGTGTGGACGACCCGGCGGGGACGGATCGTGCTGACCCCCGGCACCTCGCCGGCCGGCTTGCGGCTGCCGCTCAACTCGCTGTCGTGGGGTCCGGCACCGACGCTGTTCGAAGCCGATCCGTCCGCGCGCCACGACGACCTGCCGACCGACCCGTCGGCGGCGCTGGGGCACACCGTCCGCGAGGTGGACCCCGCGCAGTTCCTGCCCCGGACCGCCCTCGTCGCCGAGGTCCGCGGCGGCGTGGTCCACGTGTTCATGCCGCCGACCTCGACCCTGGAGGAGTATCTCGCGATCGTCGAACTCGTCGAGGACGCCGCCGCCACGGTGTCGACGCCGGTCGTCGTCGAGGGGTACGGACCGCCCGCCGATCCGCGACTCGTCTCGTTGTCGGTGACCCCGGACCCGGGGGTCGTCGAGGTCAACATCCAGCCGACCGGGAGTTTCGCCGAGCAGTCCGAGCTGCTCGAATCGCTCTACGACCATGCCCGACAGGTGCGGCTGGGCACCGAGAGCTTCGACCTCGACGGGAGCCACGGTGGCACGGGCGGCGGCAACCACATCACCCTCGGCGGCGTCACGCCCGCCGATTCGCCGATGCTGCGCCGCCCCGATCTGCTGGTGTCGATGCTGACCTACTGGCAACGTCATCCCGCGCTGTCGTACCTGTTCTCCGGCCGGTTCATCGGCACCACCTCGCAGGCGCCGCGTGTCGACGAGGGTCGGGAGTCCTCGCTCTACGAGCTGGAGATCGCCTTCGCCGAGATCGACCGGCTCGCGGTCAAGAATTCTGGCGACGGTGCCCGGGCCGGCGGACGCTTCGACGGCGCGCCCCCGAACCCCTGGGTCACCGACCGGGCGCTGCGGCATCTGCTCACCGACATCACCGGCAACACGCACCGGGCCGAGTTCTGCATCGACAAGCTCTACAGTCCCGACTCGGTGCGCGGCCGGCTGGGCCTGCTGGAGCTGCGGGCTTTCGAGATGCCGCCCCACCACCGGATGGCTATGGTGCAGTCGCTGCTAGTGCGGAGCCTGGTGTCGTGGTTCTGGGAGAAGCCCTACCGGGCCCGGTTGATCCGCCACGGCGGCGACCTACACGGCAAACACCTGTTGCCGCACTACGTCATCGCCGACATCGCGCTGGTCGCCGAGGAACTCCGCGAGGCCGGCTATCCGTTCGAGACCGCCTGGCTGGACCCGTTCACCGAATTCCGCTTCCCGCGTCTGGGGACCGTGCAGATCCGGGACCAGGAGATCGAGCTGCGCGGTGCCATCGAGCCGTGGAACACGTTGGGGGAGGAGGCAACCGGAACGGGAACGGCCCGATACGTCGACTCCTCTGTCGAGCGCGTGCAGGTGCGCGTCCTGGGTGGTGAGGACGATCGTTACCTGTTGACCTGCAACGGTTTCCCGATTCCACTGCGCGCAACCGGTCGCACCGGTGAACGCGTCGCCGGCATCCGGTTCCGGGCCTGGCAGCCGCCGAGCTCGCTGCACCCGACGATCACCATCGACACCCCGCTCACCTTCGATCTGATCGACACGGTCAACGGCCGGTCGGTGGGCGGTGCCACCTACCACGTCGTGCATCCCGGAGGACGTGCCTACGATCGGCCGCCGGTGAACGCGGTCGAGGCCGAGTCCCGGCGCAACGGGCGGTTCGAGGCGGCCGGTCACACGACCGGCACCGTCGACGTCGGGCTGTTGCGCGAACGACAGTCCCGGCAGGCCACCGACTTCGGGGTGCCCGGGATCCTCGACCTCCGGCGGGCACGTACAGTTCTTCGGTGACCTCTTCGCCGGGCAACGCTTCCGCGGTGTTCGACCGCTACCGCGCCGAGGGCCACACTCTCTTCGATCCCGCCCGTCTGGCCGCATCCGCGGACCGGCCGGCCGACTCCTACGACGAGCTCCTGGAAGCCGACGGCGCGATCCGTCCGGCGTGGGCCGACCTGGCCCGCATCTACCAGTTGCGCGGTCCGGACCGCCTCCGCGACTCCGCGGCCCGGCTGGCCGCAGCGGTCAGCGACGACGGCGTGGTCTACAACGAGTTCGACGGTCAGCACACCGTGACCCGCGACTGGGATGTCGACGCGGTGCCGCTGGTGATCGACGGCGTCGAATGGGCCGAACTCGAGAAGGCCATCACGCAGCGGTCGATGCTGCTCGACCTGCTCCTGCGTGACCTCTACCGCGATCAGAAGACGATCGCGGCCGGTCTGGTCGCGCCCGAGATGGTCTTCGGCCATCCCGGTTACATCCGCAAGGCCGCCCGACTCGAGGTCGCCGGGCCGCACGCGCTGTTCCTGCACGCGGTCGACATCTCGCGTACTGCTGACGGCCGGTTCGTCGCCTACCGGGACCGCACCCAGGCGCCGTCGGGGATCGGATACGCGATCGTCGGGCGGCGGCTGATGTCGAAGACCTTCCCGCAGCTGTTCCAGGCGTGCGCACCGCGGCCGATGACCACCTTCGCCGGCACGATGCGGCTGGCACTCACCGAGTACGCGCCGCCCGGGGTCGACGACCCGACGGTGGCGGTCCTCAGCCCCGGCAGCATGTCCGAGACCGCCTTCGACCAGGCCTATCTCGCGTCGGTACTCGGCTTCCCCCTCGTCGAGGGCGCCGACCTCACCGTTCGGGACGGCGCGGTCTACATGCGCTCGCTGGGTCGCTACAAGCGGGTGGACGTGCTGCTGCGACGGGTCGACGCCGCCTACTCCGATCCGCTGGACCTGCGGACGGACTCCCAGCTCGGCGTCGCCGGGCTGGTCGAGGCGATCTCGCGCGGCACGGTGACGGTCCTCAACACCCTCGGCTCGGGGGTGCTGGAGAACCCGGCGCTGCACACCGTGCTGGAACGTCTCGCGCCCGTCCTGCTCGACGAGGACCTGCGGCTGGGCTCGGTCACCACGTACTGGGCCGGAGATCCGTTGCAACGCAGCCTGATTCGTGATCGACTTGCCACCCTGGTCCTGACGAACACGAGTACGGGGGAGGAGTTCAACGGCCCGTTGCTCGCAGCGACCGATCGCGCCGACCTCGCCGCCCGGATCGAGGCCCAGACCTGGCAGTGGGTGGCCCGCGAGCTCGAGGCGTTCTCGGTGGCCCCGACGGTCACCCCCGGCAGCGGTTCCGGTGGACCGATCGCGGCGCTACGGGCGGCGCCGGTGTCGGTGCGCGCGTTCAGCGTGGCGCAGGGTCCCGGGTACGCGGTCATGCCGGGCGGCCTGGGGGCCGTTCTCGCCGACGGGGTCGCCGGCGCCGCCCACCACGTGGTGGCCGCCAAGGACGTGTGGGTCACCAGTACCGAGGTGGGCGGGCACGTGTCGCGGCGGTCGGAGACCCGCGGTGAGCCGGCCGGGGAGGTCGTCGCGGGCACGTCGGCGGGTCGCCCGGTGACCCGGGAGTACTCCGACGTCGCGGCCGCGGCCAGTCCGCGCGTCCTGGCGGACCTGTTCTGGCTGGGCCGCTACGGGGAGCGGACCGAGCTCGTGACCCGCCTGGCCAAGGTGTCCCGCGAGCGTTATCAGGACTTCCAGTATCGGCCGTGGATGTCGGGTACGCCGGCGGTACCGCTGCTGTTGCACGCGGTCGCCACGGTGACGGGCACCGCGCGCTATCTGGACACCGCCGACCTGCTGTTGCCGGGTTCGGACCGGCCGCGGTCACCCGATCAGGTCAACGAGGCGATCGAGAAGATCGCCGACCTGACCGTGTCGCGATCGGTGCCCGGGACCATCGCCTACTCGATCGACCGGCTGATCAGCACGGTCCGGGCGGTCCGGGACCAGATGTCCACGAGCACCTGGATGGTGCTCGCGCCGGTCGAACGGATCATGGCGAGCACGACCCGGCTGGTCCTCCGGTCGCGCGCGGACGCCGGGGCGGGCGACGCCGCGCTGGACCTAGGACCCGATCTGGCCCGCGCGCACGACGAGATCCTGCACGGCGTCCTGGCGCTGACCGGGCTGCAGGCCGAGTCGATGGTGCACGATCCGGCCTGGATGTTCATGGACGTCGGCCGACGCATCGAACGGGCCGTCACCCTCGCCGACCTCACGCTCGCGATGTTCGCCGACGCGCAGGACACCGACGTCGAGCAGGCGCTGCTGGAGTCGTACCTGGTGGCCAACGAATCGTCGGTGATCTACCGTCGCCGCAACCGCGGGCTGTATCAGGCGGCCAGTGTCGCCGAGCTGCTGCTGTTCGACCCGACCAATCCCCGGTCGATGATCTTCTGTCTCGACAAGATGAACGCCGACCTGTCGTCCGTACCGGAGACCCTGCGGTCGGCGGGCGCCGAACGGGCCGTGCAGGACATGATCGCCGAACTGCGCCGCGGCGACCCCGCCGACCTCGTGCGGGTCGACGCCGACCGGAGGCGTCCGGAACTCGTCGAACTGATGACGACCCTGCGCAACGGGGCGCGTGAACTCTCCGATCTGCTCACCCGGACCCGCTTCGCCACCCCGCGCCAGGCGCGACCGATCTGGGCCGGTGGGGAATCGTGAGCACGCGCGTCTACCGTGTGCTGCACCGGACCAGCTACACCTACGACGACGACGTGTCGTCCTCGTACGGGCGCTGCCATCTGACCCCGCGCGACCTGCCCGGCCAGCGCGTGCACTCGACGTCGATCGAGATCGACCCCGAACCCGACGACCGGTCGACGGGGCTCGACGTCTACGGCAACCACGACAGCTATTTCCATGTCCGGACCGCGCACCGCGAGCTGACCGTGACCGCGCGGTCGGTGGTCGAGGTGGATCCCGTGGACCCGGGCGTCCTCCTCAGTCCGGCGGCCCGGGGTCCGTGGGAACAGGCGCGACCGTGCGTGGTCGACGGGCGGGACAGCGCCCTGGCCGCCGAGTTCGTCCTCGATCTCGACCCGCCGGAGATCACCCCCGCGGTGCGCGACTACGCCGCCGGCATCTTCACCCCCGGTCGGCCGCTGGCGGAGGCGGTCATCGATCTGACGTCGCGGATCTTCACCGACTTCACCTACCGGTCCGGGTCGACGGCCATCTCCACGCGGGTCGACACCGTCCTGCAGCGTCGCGAGGGCGTCTGCCAGGACTTCGCCCGGATCGCGATCGCCTGTCTGCGGTCACAGGGTCTCGCCGCGCGGTACGAGTCGGGGTATCTCGCGACCGAGCCGCCGCCCGGCAAGGAAAAGGTCTTCGGTGCCGACGCCAGTCACGCCTGGGCGGCCGTCTGGATGCCCGACGGCCGCTGGCTGTCGTTCGATCCGACCAACGACAAGCTGGTCGACGAACGCCACGTCACGCTGGCGTGGGGGCGGGATTACGACGACGTGCCGCCTCTCCGAGGGGTCATCTACACCGATTCCACGAAGAGCCGGATCGACGTGTCGGTCGACGTCCGGCCGACAGATGACCTCGCCGCGGGTTGAACCAGGCACATCGGACTCGCTTGCTCGGTAAGTCGCTGTGCCACAGTGTTTTCGGCGCACGTTTTCGGGCTATACCGGTAACGACGTGGTATAGATGGACGAACGCGCTGTTGCGACAACGTTGCAACGGGTAGGTTGGTTGGCGACATGACGGTCATTACGGAAAGCCGCATCACCAGCGTGGTGCGGGCGGCAGAGGCGCTGCTGTCACACCGCGCCGGATCAGCAGTGGTTCTCGACGATCCCGAGGACCTCGGCGGCAGCGGACGCACCACGGTCGTGCGGGTCCGCGTCGCCCAGAACCCCCTCAGCCTGGACCGCTCACTGGTGATCAAGGCCCTTCCCGAACACGAGGACCCACAGGCCTTCCACCGGGAGATCGCGTCGTACAAGTACGCGACCGCCCTCCCGAACGAATCGCGCCCGGGGCCGCAACTGATCGCCTCCGACACCGATCTCCGCATCATGGTGCTCTCCGACCTCGGCCACGGCCGGACGATGCTCGAGTACCTGGCCGGCGTCGACCCGGTCGAGACCTCACGTGCTGTCAGTGCCTGGGGCCAGGCACTCGGCCGGATGCACGCGGCGACGGTCGGCGGCGAGGGCGACTTCCTCGCGCTGCTGCGGCGCGGACCGTCGGGGATGCAGGGACGCGACATCCTGCGCGACGAGGCGTTGCGGTCGATCGACTCGGTGGTGGGGCACGCGGCCGCGCTCGACGTCGAGGTCCCCGAGCAGGTGGTGGAGTCGCTGCGTACCGCGGCGACGCTGTTCGACGAGGGCGATCACCGCGCATTCAGTCCGTCGGATGTCGGGCCCGAGAACATCCTGCTCAACGACGACGGCGTGCAGTTCATGGACTACGAGTGGGGCGGCTTCCGCGACGCCACCCTCGACATCGCCTACGCCCTCGTGACCATCACCGCGCAGCTTCCGCCCCGGACCACTGCTCGGGCCACCGACCTCGAGGTCTCGATGGTCGACGCATGGCGCTCGGAGGTGCACTCGATCTGGCCGGCGCTCGCCCATGAGCGGGAGATGCAGCGCAAGGTGCTGCTCGCCCGTCAGCTGTGGGTGTGGCTGTCGACGGTGTGGATGCTGCCGAGCGACCCGCTGGCTCCCACCCGCCCGGACGCGGACGTCGAGGCGCCCGACTTCGAGCCGGCCGACGTCACTGCCGCCGGCTTCACGCATGACTGGGCGCTGCACACGAACGACCCCCGCGTGATCGTCAGCCGCTGGACCGACCTCGCCGCCGCCGCGGGACGCGCGGGCGACGAGGAGATCGCGGTGTTCGCGACCGCGATGGGCGTCGCGCTGCAGCGCATCTGGCTGGCCTGACACGCTCGTGGACGGACTGTTCGACCCACCCGACGATCCTCGGGCCGGCTCCGACGGGCATGGCAACGCCGGTGGTCTCACCGCACCACCGGCCCCGACCGCACCCCTGGCGGTCCGCATGCGGCCGCAGACCCTCGACGAGATCGTCGGACAGCAGCACCTGCTCGGCACCGGTTCGCCGCTGCGCAGGCTGATCAGTGGCTCGGGCGCGGCGTCGGTGCTGCTCTACGGGCCGCCCGGAACCGGCAAGACCACCATGGCCTCGCTCATCGCGCGCGCCACCGGCGGCCGCTTCGAGGCCCTGTCCGCGCTGTCGGCGGGGGTCAAGGAGGTGCGCGCGGTCATCGACGTGGCCCGGCGCCGGCTCATCGGTGACGGCAAGAACGGCGGTCAGCAGACGGTCCTGTTCATCGACGAGGTCCATCGGTTCTCGAAGACCCAGCAGGACGCGTTGCTCGACGCCGTGGAGAACCGGATCGTGCTGCTCGTCGCGGCCACGACCGAGAACCCGTCGTTCTCGGTGGTCGCGCCGCTGCTGTCCCGGTCGCTGGTCCTGCAGCTGCGGTCGCTGACCGATGCCGACATCCGGGAGGTGCTGACTCGTGCGGTCGCCGACCCGCGTGGGCTCGACGGCAAGGTCGAGGTGACCGACGCCGCCTACGACCACCTCGTCGCGGTGTCCGGTGGGGACGCGCGCCGGGCGCTGACCGCGCTGGAGGCCAGCGCCGACGCCACCGACCGGATCGACCTCGCCGATGTGGAGACCGCGATCGACCGCGCCGCCGTCCGGTACGACCGGGACGGCGACCAGCACTACGACGTGACGAGTGCGTTCATCAAGTCCATCCGGGGTTCCGACGTCGACGCCGCCGTCCACTATCTCGCCCGCATGATCGCGGCCGGGGAGGACCCGCGGTTCATCGCGCGGCGCCTCATGATCCACGCCAGCGAGGACATCGGCATGGCCGACCCGACGGCCCTGCAGACCGCGGTCGCGGCCGCTCAGGTCGTGAACCTCGTCGGGATGCCGGAGGCCAAACTCGCGCTCACACAGGCCACCATCCACCTCGCGACGGCACCGAAGTCGGCGGGCGTGGTGTCGGCGATCGGCGCGGCCCTCGCCGATGTCGGGTCGGGCAAGGCCGGCGCGGTTCCGGCCCATCTGCGTGACAGTCACTATCCGGGGGCCAAGAAGCTCGGTAGCGGTGTCGCATACCGATATCCGCACGATGATCCCGACGGGGTTGTGCCGCAACAGTATCCGCCCGACGACCTGGTCGGCCGGGACTACTACGAGCCCACCGACCATGGGCTGGAACGCGAAATCGGGCCGCGGGTCGCGAAGTTGCGATCGATCGTGCGTGGCGCGGTGTCGCGGCGCCGGTCGCGCTGACCGTCCGTGGGGCGTTTCCCCAGTGCAGAGTCCCTGCGCCCCCGGCGACTCGCCGACGGTAGGCTGGGATGTCGCGACAAACAACGGCCGCTACCACCGAACGGCTGGGACCACCAACGGCTAGGACGAAACCCACAGTGCAGACGCATGACATCCGGAAGCGCTTTCTGGACCACTTCATCAAAGCCGGGCACACCGAGGTGCCGAGCGCTTCGCTGCTCCTCGACGACCCCAATCTGTTGTTCGTCAATGCCGGCATGGTCCCGTTCAAGCCGTTCTTCCTGGGTGAGCAGACGCCCCCGTACTCGCGGGCGACCAGCGTGCAGAAGTGCGTCCGCACCCTCGACATCGACGAGGTCGGCATCACCACCCGCCACAACACCTTCTTCCAGATGGCGGGCAACTTCTCCTTCGGCGACTACTTCAAGCGCGAGGCCATCACCTTCGCCTGGACGCTGCTGACCAACAGCGTCGACGACGGCGGTTTCGGTATCGACCCGCAGAAGCTGTGGCCGACGGTCTATCTCGACGACGACGAGGCCGAGGCCATCTGGCGCGACGAGATCGGCGTGCCGGCCGAGCGCATCCAGCGACGGGGCATGAAGGACAACTACTGGTCGATGGGCGTCCCGGGTCCCTGCGGGCCGTGCTCGGAGATCTTCTACGACCGCGGACCCGAGTACGGCGTCGAGGGTGGGCCGGAGGCCGACGAGGACCGCTACATCGAGATCTGGAATCTCGTCTTCATGCAAAACGTCCGCGGTCCCGGGGGCGGCAAGGACAACTACGAGATCCTGGGCCCGCTGCCCAAGCAGAACATCGACACCGGTATGGGCGTCGAGCGCGTGGCCTGCATCCTGCAGGGCGTCGACAACGTGTACGAGACCGACCTGTGCAAGCCGATCATCGACCTCGCCGCGGAATTGTCCGGACGTGCATACGCCGCCGGTTCGCATGCCGACGACGTCCGGTTCCGGGTCGTCGCCGACCACGCGCGGACCTCGGCGATGCTGATCGGCGACGGCGTGCTGCCCGGCAATGACGGCCGCGGGTACGTCCTGCGCCGCCTGCTGCGTCGGGTCGTCCGGTCGATGCGGTTGCTCGGCGCCGGTGACAATCAGCCGACCATGGGCACGATCATCGGCAAGGTCATCGACCTGATGTCACCGTCATACCCCGAGCTGGAGACGCAGCGCCGGCACATCATCGACGTCGCGGTGGGCGAGGAGACCTCGTTCTCCAAGACCCTGGCCGCGGGGTCGAAGTTGTTCGCCGACGCGGCGACCGCCACCAAGAGTGCGTCGCGTACGACCATCACCGGTTCCGACGCCTTCACGCTGCACGACACCTACGGCTTCCCGATCGACCTCACCCTGGAGATGGCCGCCGAGGCCGGTCTCTCGGTGGATCAGGAGGGCTTCACCGCCCTGATGGCCGAGCAGAAGCAACGCGCCAAGGCCGACGCGACCGCCCGCAAGACCGGGCACGCCGACCTGAGCGTCTACCGGGACTTCCTCGATCGCGGGCCGACCGAGTTCACCGGCTTCGACGAGCTGGTGTCGGAGGCGCGGGTGCTCGGCCTCGTGGCCGACGGTGCACGGCTGCCGGCGGCGTCGGCCGGCCAGGAACTGACGGTCGTCCTCGACCGCACCCCGCTCTACGCCGAATCCGGTGGCCAGATGGCCGACGTCGGCACCATCACGACCGGGTCGGGAGTGCGCATGTCGGTGACCGACGTGCAGAAGGTCGGCAAGTCGGTGTGGCTGCACAAGGTCCGCATCGACGAGGGGGAGATCGAGGAGGGCGACGAGGTCCTCGCAGCGGTCGACACCGCGTGGCGTCACGGCGCCACGCAGGGCCACTCCGGCACCCACATGGTCCACGCCGCGCTGCGCGAGGTCCTCGGCCCCGGCGCGACGCAGGCCGGTTCGCTGAACCGGCCCGGTTACCTGCGCTTCGACTTCAACGCCAGCGGCCCGGTGACCGAGGCCCAGCGACGCGAGATCGAGGAGATCAGCAACGCCGCGGTCGAGGCGAACTATCAGGTCAACACGTTCGAGACGGGTCTGTCCGAGGCCAAGGCAATGGGCGCGATGGCGCTCTTCGGCGAGAACTACGGTGACGTCGTCCGCGTGGTGGAGATCGGCGGGCCGTTCTCCATGGAGCTGTGCGGCGGCACGCACGTGGCGTCGTCATCGCAGATCGGACCCATCACGCTGATCGGGGAGTCCTCGGTCGGGTCGGGTGTCCGGCGCGTCGAGGCCTACGTCGGCATGGACTCGTTCCGGTTCCTGTCGAAGGAGCGTGCGTTGCTGGCCGGCCTGGCGTCGTCGCTCAAGGTCCCGTCGGAAGAGGTGCCCGGCCGGGTCGAGCAGCTCGTCACCAAGCTGCGTGACGCGGAGAAGGAACTCGAGCGGGTACGTGCCGAGGCGGCCCGGGCCGCGGTGTCCGGTCTCCTCGACACGGCGACGACCGTCGGTGCCACCCTCGTCGTCGAGGGACGGGTGCCGGGCCTCGACGCCAACGGGTTGCGCTCGGTGGTGACCGACCTCCGCGGCCGAGTCGCCGACCGCCAGGCGGTGATCGCGCTGTTCTCGCCGAGCGGTGACGGACCGGATGCCAAGGTGCCGTTCGTGATCGCCACCACGGCGGCCGCCCGCGACGCCGGGATCAAGGCCGGTGACCTCGTCAAGGAGGTCGCGCCGTTGGTGGGCGGTCGTGGCGGTGGCAAGCCGGATCTGGCCCAGGGCGCGGGCACCGATCCCGCGGGGATCGACGCGGCACTGACGCGAATCCGCGAGTTCGTCGCCTGATGCCGGATCCGCACACCCGGGCCGATGGTCACCAGCGGACCCGCGGGCGACTCCTCGGGATTGACGTCGGAAGCGTCCGGATCGGCGTCGCCGTGTGCGATCCCGACGGCATCCTCGCCACACCGGTCGAAACGGTGCGTCGAACCCCTTCGCGCACAGACGATATCGACCGCATCGCGGCGCTGGTCACGGAGTACGAGGCCGTCGGCGTGGTCGTGGGGCTACCGAAGACGCTCAAGAACACCGCGGGGGCGGCGGCCGAGACCGCACAGGAATTCGGGGACCGTCTCGCGACCCGGATCGACCCGGTGGCCGTGCATTGGCACGACGAACGTTTCACGACGGTGACCGCACAGCAGGCACTGCACGCCAGCGGCCGGACGGTGAAGTCCTCGCGCGCGGTGATCGACCAGGCCGCGGCGGTCGCTATTCTGCAGGGGTGGTTGGATGCGCGACGGTGAGTCAGGGGAGCCTCCGGTGACCGATGATCGGCGTCGCACCCGGCACCGAGACGGCCAGGGACGCCGTGCCGAGGGCATGGATCCCGAGCGTCTGCGGTACTTCACGCAGTCGGCCGACGGGTCGCCCCACACGCGGCACCGCCGCCGGCGCGCCGGTGGCGAGAATGCCGAACCGGCTCCCCGGCGCCCGGCCCCGCCGAATGTCCCGCCCGCCGAACAGGCGCGGCCGGTATCCGGCACGCCCGGCCCCCGCGCGACGCCGGTTCGCATCCCGCCGGGGCAGCCGCCCACCCCGCCGCCGGTGGCACTACCGCGGCCCGGTCCGCCGCAGCCCGGTCCGCCGCAGCCCGGTCCATCAACGGCTGCCGGGGGTCCGGTCGAAGACGACGTCGACACCGACTTCACCATGGCCCGTCCGGCCGCTCCGGCGCCTCCGGCCCGGGGTCCTCGCTCCGACGAATCTCGTTCTTTCCCGGACGATCACGCCGCGGAGGAGTTCACCGCTGCCGACTACGAGCCGGCGGGTCACGGGGCAGAACGCCATGACGCCGAGCTGTACGACACCGGGCGCTACGACACCGGTGGCCACGACGCCGGGCGTTTCGAGACCGGGCGTTTCGAGACGCCGGGCACCGCACGCCCGATCCGCGACGACGATCGCGTCGCCCGACGAGACCGGCGCTTCGACGAGCACGACGAGCACGACGACTGGTGGCCCGGCGCCGACGACACCGAACCCGACCAGCAACAGCGCCGTACGCCGCGCCGCAAGCGCAGCCGGGGCAAGCGTCGTGCGGTCCTCGCCGTCGCGATCGTCTTCATGCTCACGCTGATCACCGGGGTCGGCTACTACGGTGTGCGCGCCACCGGCCTGCTCGAGTCGCGCAAGGACTACACCAACGCCGCCGGTTCCGGCGATGTCGTCGTCGACATCCCGGACAACTCCACGCTCGCCGACTTCGGCCGCATCCTCGTCGACGCCGACGTGGTGGGCAGCGTGCGGGCGTTCGTCGACGCCGCCGGTGGACAGCCGATGTCCGGCGGCCTCTACAAGATGCGCACCCAGATCCCGGCCACCACGGCCGTGGAGATGCTGACCGCCGACGGCGCCGTGCACCGCGTCGGGCGGGTGGTGATCCCGCCAGGGCTGCAGCTCGATTCGAAGACCGGTATCGACGGCAAGGTCACCCCGGGCATCTTCCAGCTCATCGAGAACGCCACGTCGTTCTCGTTCAACGGGCAGCAGGAGGGGGTGACGGTTGCCGACCTCGAGAAGGCCGCCGCCGAAACCACCCCGGCCGAGCTCGGTGTGCCCGCGTGGGCCGAACAGAACGTCGCCGAGATGACGGGCGATCACCGCCGGATCGAGGGGCTCATCGCGCCGACCACCTGGGAGCGCATCGAACCCGATCACACCGCCACGCAGATCCTGCGGGAGATGATCTCCAGCAGCGCGACGATGTTCGAACAATGGGGACTGCTCGACCGCAACAACTCCGGACTCGAGCCGTACGACACCCTGATCGCGGCGTCGATCGTCGAGCGCGAGGTCCGGCATGTCGAGGATGCGCCGAAGGTGGCGCGGGTCATCCGTAACCGCCTCGACCGCGACCAGCTGCTGCAGATGGATTCGACGCAGAACTACACGGCCGACATCACGAACATCGATGTCCACGGCGAGGCGTACAAGAACGACAACGAGTGGAACACCTACCGGTACAAGGGGTTGCCGCCCACGCCCATCGCGGCGGTCGGCGTGCCCGCCCTGGAGGCGATGCTCGACCCGGCGCCCGGCGGATGGCTGTACTTCGTCACCGTCGACACCGCCGGGACCACGTTGTTCGCGAACACCTTCGAAGATCACATCCGCAACCGCCAGGTCGCCTGCCGCAACAAGCTGGTGGCCACCGGCTGCAGCCAGTGAGCAGCGGACCCGCCATGAACACCATGCCCGCCGACGTCCGCTCACCGCACGGTGACCACCGTCGGGCCGCGGTTCTGGGGTCGCCGATCACGCACTCGCGCTCGCCGCGTGTCCATCTGGCCGCCTACCGGGCACTCGGGCTGGTCGACTGGCGGTACGACCGGATCGAGTGCACCGCCGACCGTCTGCCCGAGATCGTCTCGGGAGCCGACGCCGACTTCATCGGGTTCTCGGTCACCATGCCCAACAAACGCGCTGCCCTCGAGTTCGCCACCGAACGCACCGAACGCGCCGAACTGGTCGGGTCGGCGAACACCCTGGTGCGCGTGGCGACCGGTTGGCGCGCGGACTGCACCGACATCGACGGCGTGTCGGGAGCGCTCACCGACCTCGGGGTCGACGTGGACCGGGCCGCCGGGACCTCGCCGGTCGCCGTGGTCGTCGGAGCGGGTGGCACGGCACTTCCGACCATCATGGCGCTCGCCGAGACGGGCATCACCGACGTCACGGTGGTCGCCCGCGACGCCGGCCGGGCCGCGCCCGTCCTCGAACTGTGTGAGCGGTTGGGGATGAACGGAGACGTCGTGCCCTTCGAACCCGCCGAGGCGCTGGCCCGAAGGTGTCGCGAGTCCGCGGTCGTCGTGTCGACGGTGCCGGCCGACGCGGCCGCGGTCCTGACGCCCGCCGTGGCGCGGGCACGCAAGGTCGTGGACGTGATCTACGACCCCTGGCCGACTCCGCTCGCGTCCGCGGTCGACGCGGCCGGTGGAACCGTGGTCGGCGGTCTGGTCATGCTCGTCAACCAGGCATTCCGACAGGTCGAGCAGTTCACCGGGCTGCCCGCACCCCGCGACGTGATGGTCGCGGCACTCACCGCCCACTGATTCCGGGGGAGCTCCGACTCCGTCCACAGGACGTGCCGGTTGTGGACGGGCGAGCGGTGCCGGTCGATCACCCCGACATGCTCGACCGATGGCCGAGTGCGTGATCCTGATCTGGCTGTCGGTCATCGCGGTGACCGACGCCGACACCCGCCGGATCCCGAACGTGCTCGTCTGGCCCGGTATCTGCGGTGCGGTGGGCGCGTGCGCAGTCCACCCCGGCGCGGCGGTGGCCGCGCTGGTCGCCGCGGCCCCGTACGCGCTCGCCTTCGGGATGCGATGGTGCGGCGGTGGGGACGTCAAGCTCGCCATCGCGTGCGGTGCGCTCACCGTACGGTGGGACGCCGCCCTGCTCGTGGTGGCGCTCGCCTCGGTCATCGCGGTGGGCACGGTGGTCGGCGATCGCGTGGGTCGCCGCGCCCCCGCCGGCCGCGGGTCGCATCCGCACGGACCCGCGCTCGTCGCCGCCACCATCGTGGTCGCCGGTCTGTTGTGACGCGTGCTACGCGTGGTTCGGCGGCGCCGCCGTCGGACCGGGCTCGGCAGCATGGAACAATCGATCACTGTGTTGCGCTGGATAACTGCCGGAGAATCCCACGGTCCCGCCCTGGTCGCCATCGTCGAGGGCATGGTGGCCGGTGTCGAGGTCACCTCGTCCGACATCGCCGGGCAACTGGCACGCCGCCGGCTCGGCTACGGCCGCGGTGCGCGGATGAAGTTCGAGGCCGACCAGGTCACCGTGCTCGGCGGGGTTCGCCACGGCCAGACCATGGGCGGCCCGGTCGCGATCGAGATCGGCAACACCGAGTGGCCCAAGTGGGAGACGGTGATGGCCGCCGACCCGGTGGACGCGGCCGAACTCGAGGGAAGCGCCCGCAACGCACCGCTGACGCGTCCCCGCCCCGGGCACGCGGACTACTCCGGCATGCTCAAGTACGGCTTCGACGACGCCCGTCCGGTGCTGGAGCGCGCGAGCGCCCGCGAGACCGCCGCGCGTGTCGCCGCGGGCACGGTCGCCCGCAACTTCCTCCGCCAGGTACTGGGCGTCGACGTGATCTCCCATGTCATCTCCATCGGCGCGAGCGATCCCTACGTCGGTCCGCCGCCGCGCATGTCCGACCTCGAGGCCATCGACGCCAGTCCGGTCCGGGCGTTCGACGCCGACGCCGAGAAGTCCATGATTGCCGAGATCGAGGCGGCGAAGAAGGACGGCGACACACTCGGCGGCGTGGTCGAGATCGTCGCCACGGGGGTGCCCGTGGGCCTCGGCTCGCACGTGAGCGGCGACACCCGCCTGGACGCCAAGCTGGCGGCCGCCCTGATGGGCATCCAGGCGATCAAGGGCGTCGAGGTCGGTGACGGTTTCACCACCGCCCGCCGGCGTGGCAGTGAGGCCCACGACGAGATGGTGCCCGGTGCCGACGGCGTCCTGCGATCGACCAACCGCGCGGGCGGACTCGAGGGCGGCATGACCAACGGCCAGGACCTGCGCGTCCGCATCGCGATGAAGCCGATCTCGACGGTGCCGCGTGCGCTGTCCACGATCGACATGTCGACCGGGGAGACGGCCAGCGCCATCCATCAGCGTTCCGACGTCTGTGCCGTGCCCGCGGCGGGCGTCGTCGCGGAGGCGATGGTCGCGCTCGTCGTGGCCCAGGCCGCTCTCGAGAAGTTCGGCGGCGACTCGGTGACCGAGACCGCCGCGAACCTCGCCGCCTACCGGGCTGCCGTCGACGCGCGTCCGCCCCGGGCATGACCCAGCCCCCGGCACCCCCGACCCCGACGCGTCCGACGACCGGTCGCCGTCCGGCGGCCGTACTGATCGGTTTCATGGGAGCCGGGAAGTCCACCGTCGGTCGCATGCTCGCCGACCGGCTCGGCGTCGACTTCATCGACACCGACATCGAACTCGTCCGGCGCACCGGCCGCAGCATCCCGGAGATCTTCGAATCCGACGGTCTCGAGGGATTCCGGACGATCGAGGCGAACGTCGTCACCGATGTCCTGGACAACCACGGCGGGGTGGTGTCGCTCGGCGGCGGCGCGGTGACGACCGCCGGGATCCGCGAGGCACTGGCCGACCAGCGCGTCGTATACCTGCGGGTGTCGCCCGAGCGCGGGTACGACCGCGTGTCGGGTACCGACCGTCCGCTCCTGGCGACGGCCGACCCCGCCGCTCGGTACGCCGAACTGCTCGCCGAGCGGACACCCGTCTACGAGGCGGTCTGCACCTTCGACGTCGACGCCGACCCCGACCCCGACGCGGTGGCCGACGCCGTGGTCGTCCAACTCGCCCGTGAACTGATGTGAGGAAGCCGAGTATCACCGTGAACGAACAGGCAGCGAACGAACCCATCGCCATCCGGGTCAACGCCGGCGCACCGTACGACGTGACCATCGGCCGGGGACTCCTCGGTGAGGTGGCCGCGGCCGCGCAGGGCGCCGACCGCATCGCGATCCTGTATCAGCCGCCGCTGGCCAAGACTGCCGAACAGATCCGAGAGTATTTGGCGGAGAAGGGGTTCGACGCCCATCGCGTCGAGATCCCCGACGCCGAGGCCGGCAAGGACCTGTCGGTCGCGTCCTTCTGCTGGGAGGTGTTCGGCCGGATCGGCCTCAAACGCAACGACAAGGTCATCAGCCTCGGCGGGGGAGCCGCCACCGACCTCGCCGGGTTCGTCGCGGCGACCTGGATGCGCGGCATCGGAGTCATCCACATCCCGACGACCCTGCTGGCGATGGTCGACGCCGCCGTGGGCGGCAAGACCGGCATCAACACCGAGGCGGGCAAGAACCTCGTCGGTTCGTTCCACGAACCCGACGCCGTCCTGATCGACACCGGCACGCTGGAGACCGTCCCGCGCAACGAGATCGTCGCCGGACTCGCCGAGGTCATCAAGACCGGGTTCATCGCCGATCCGACGATCCTCGACATCATCGAGGCCGACCCCGAAGCCGCACTCGACCCGACGTCGCCGGTACTGCCCGATCTCATCCGGCGCTCGGTGCAGGTCAAGGCCGACGTGGTGTCGGCCGACCTCAAGGAGTCGTCGCTGCGCGAGATCCTCAACTACGGGCACACTCTCGGCCACGCGATCGAGCGCCGCGAGCGTTACCGCTGGCGTCACGGCGCGGCGGTCTCGGTGGGTCTCGTGTTCGCTGCCGAACTCTCGCGCCTGGCCGGCCGCCTCGACGACGCCACAGCGGATCGGCACAAGGCGATCCTGGATCTCGTGGGGCTGCCGACGACCTATGACCCGGATGCGTTCGCCGACCTCCTGCAGGGGATGGCGGGGGACAAGAAGAACCGTTCTGGCGTACTGCGTTTCGTCGTGCTCGACGGACTCGCCAAGCCGGGCCGGCTCGAAGGGCCCGACCCCGGCTTGATCGCCGCTGCCTACTCGGCAGTGGCCGGTGGCTCAGCGAAGAAGAGCACCTCGATTTTGCTGTGAGGCGAAGTCCTGGCGAGACGAGTTGCGAAGACCCTTCGTGACGCGCCCTCCGCAAGCTCCGAGCGCTCCTCAGGGAGCAGGAGGTGGCTCGCTTCGCTCGTACCTCAGGGAGCTGAGAATTCGGCCACTCGCACGCGGGCTCTTTCCTGAGCCTCAGCGAATGCGCTGTGTCGGCGCGTCCGAGTCGGCCTCTGTCCCGCCGTCGTGGCGGTGCGAACGATCCTCGTGCACCGACCAGTCGTCGTCGGCTGCGCCCTTGTTCTGGTCGCGCCGGACGAGGAAACGGCCGATCGCCGCGCCGACGAAGGCCGGGACGAAGACGAGCAGTGCGGTGAACGACGCCCCGGCGATCAGCTCGATGAACAGGCTGGCCTGCCCGATGCCGGCCAGGACGACCGTGCCGAGGATCCAGGAGATCAACCCGGCGAGGACGCCGGCGAGGACACCGGCCTGCAGCCAGCGCACGGTCAGATCCTCGTAGTCGTCGGGATCGGGGTTGGCGCGGGCGTCGCGGATTCCGTCGTAACCACCCCACACCAGGGCGATGAGCACGACGACCGCGATCGCGATGGTGCGCCAGATCGTCGAGTTCAGCGGCGCCTGCACCACGGCGAATCCCAGCAAGACGCGGGCGAGGACGTGAACTGCGGTCATCGTCAGACCGCGCACCAACCACGAAGACATGCGCGTCATCTTACGCACGGAGGTGGTGACAGCGGACACACCTGGTCGAAGTGGCCGGTTTCGCGGGTCGGGCGGGTTCGCGCGGTTCGGGCGCCGGCCGTAGCGTGGCCAGGGTGCCGATCAACCATGACACCGCAGGCCGCCGCGCCCGGCTGCGCGCCGAGCTGCGTACCGCGGACGACCCGGTCTCGTTCCTCGTCGTCTCTGACCTCGTCAACGTCCGCTACCTGACCGGGTTCACCGGCTCCAACGCCGCCGTGCTGATCGACGTCGACGATCCGGCCGGCGACCGGATCGCCACCGACGGCCGGTATCTCACCCAGGTCGCCGAACAGGTGCCCGACGTCGAGCCGATCATCGAACGCTCGGCGGCGCGTGCCCTCGTCGACCACGCCCGGGCCGCCGGGGCGGGTCGCGTCGGCTTCGAGGCCGACACCGAGACCGTGGCCGGGCACCGAGCGCTGTCCGCGGCTGTCGGGGACTCCGGGATCGAACTCGTCAGCACGACCGGTGTCGTGCAGAACCTGCGCGCGGTCAAGGAGCCGGGGGAGATCGAGCTGCTCCGGGCGGCGTGCGCGATCGGGGATGCGGCCCTGGCGCAGATCATCGCCGACGGCGTCCTGCGGGCCGGGACGACCGAGCGGCAGGTCGCGCGTGCGCTCGAGTGGGAGATGTACCGCCTCGGGGCCGACGGGATCGCGTTCGAGACCATCGTGGCCGCCGGCGCGCACTCGGCGATCCCGCATCACCGGCCCACCCACACGGCTCTGGCGGACGGCGATCTGGTCAAGATCGACTTCGGCTCGGTGGTCGGCGGGTATCACTCCGACATGACCAGGACCTTCGTCCTGAGGCGCGCGGCGTCGTGGCAGCGGGACCTCTACGAACTCGTCGCCACCGCGCAGGCCGCCGGCCGCCAGGCCCTCACGCCCGGGGCCGACCTGCGGGCGGTCGACGCCGCGGCCCGCGACGTGATCGCCGACGCCGGCCACGGCGAGAACTACGTGCACGGTCTCGGTCACGGAGTGGGACTGGAGATCCACGAAGCGCCGGGAATCGGCAAACTCGCGGCGGGTACACTGCCATGCGGTGCTGCGGTCACCGTGGAGCCCGGTGTCTACCTACCCGGATGGGGTGGGGTCCGGATCGAGGACACATTGGTGGTCACCGACGGCGACCCCGACCTGCTGACCGCCACCGACAAGACATTCACCGTCATCTGACTGCAAGGGAACGAAAACCACATGGCATCCACCGCCGACTTCAAGAACGGCCTCGTGCTGCGCATGGACGACCAGCTCTGGCAGATCATGGAGTTCCAGCACGTCAAGCCAGGCAAGGGCCCCGCGTTCGTGCGCACCAAGATCAAGAACGTGCTGAGCGGCAAGACCGTCGACAAGACCTTCAACGCGGGCGTCAAGGTCGAGACCGCGACCGTCGACCGTCGCGACATGACCTTCCTCTACAACGACGGCACCGACTACGTGTTCATGGACGCGCAGGACTACGAGCAGTTCTCCCTGCCGCCGGCCACCGTCGGCGACGGCGCCCGCTTCCTGCTGGAGAACATGACCGTGCAGGTCTCGCTGAACGAGGGCAACCCGTTGTTCGTCGAACTGCCGGTCACGGTGGAGCTGATCGTCGCCCAGACCGATCCCGGACTCCAGGGCGACCGTTCCACCGGCGGCACCAAGCCCGCCACGCTCGAGACCGGCGCCGAGATCCAGGTTCCGCTGTTCATCAACACCGGTGACAAGCTCAAGGTCGATTCGCGCGACGGCAGCTATCTCGGCCGCGTCAACTCCTGACCTGTGAAACAACCCGGAACCCGACACAAGGCGCGGCGGCGCGCGGTGGACCTGCTCTTCGAGGCCGAGGCCAAGAAGGTCAGTCCCGCGCAGCTCGTCGCCGAACGTCGTGAATACGTCCGCTCGGACGAGAGCGTCGGCTCGATCCACGACTACACCGCGACCGTGATCCAGGGGCTCGCCGAGGACCAGGGTCAGGTCGACGCGGTCATCTCGTCGTATCTGCGCGACTGGACCCTCGAACGCCTCCCGGCTGTCGACCGCGCCATCATGCGACTGGCGACGTGGGAGCTGTTCAATTCTCTCGACGTCGACACGATCGTGGTCGTCGACGAGGCGGTCGAACTCGCCAAGGAACTCTCGACCGACGACTCGCCGGCCTTCGTGAACGGCGTGCTGGCCAAAATCGCCGAGCTCGCGCCGCAGGTCCGCGCAGCCGCTTCCGCCGAACCCGGTGGGGCCGCACCCGGACGGCCGGAGCCCAACTGATCAGCACCGGGTGTGGCGTACGTCGCGGGAATTCGTCGGCGTCGCCGCCCGGTGTAGAGTGTCGCGAGACAGACATCCTTTAACGATCCGTCCTGCGAGGCGGAGAAGGAGGTCGGCTTTGGCCAGCCCCGCTCCCAGGGTGCTGCTCGATGCCGCTGACGTGTCGCGCACGATTGCCCGTGTCGCACACCAGGTCATCGAGAAGACTGCTCTGGACTCGCCCGACGCACCTCGCGTCGTCCTCATCGGAATCCCCACTCGCGGAACATCTCTCGCCACCCGGCTGGGTGCCAAGATCAGCGAGTTCGCGGGGGTCGACGTGCCGGTGGGATATCTCGACATCACGCTCTACCGCGATGATCTGCGCGGCAAGCCACACCGCCCGCTCGAACGGACGATGGTGCCGGCCGGTGGCGTCGACAGCGCCATCGTGATCCTCGTCGACGATGTCCTCTACTCCGGACGGACGGTCCGTGCCGCGCTCGACGCACTGCGCGATCTCGGTCGTCCCGCGGCCGTGCAACTCGCGGTCCTCGTCGACCGTGGCCATCGCGAACTCCCGTTGCGCGCAGACTATGTCGGCAAGAACATCCCGACGGCCCGCGACGAGCAGGTCTCGGTTCACCTCGTCGAACACGACGGCATCGACGAGGTCGTCCTCGCCTCGGCGTCGAGTTCGATTGCCGCGGAAAGTGATTCATGATGCGGCATCTGCTGTCGACGCAAGACCTCAGCCGTGACGATGCCACCGCCCTCCTCGACGACGCCGAACGTTTCGAGCAGGCCCTGACCGGGCGTGAGGTTCGCAAACTGCCGACGCTGCGCGGTCGGACGGTGATGACCGTGTTCTACGAGAACTCCACCCGCACCCGGGTCTCCTTCGAAGTCGCGGGCAAGTGGATGAGTGCCGACGTCATCAACGTCAGTGCTTCGAGTTCCTCTGCGGGCAAAGGGGAGTCGTTGCGCGACACGGCCAAGACCCTGCACGCGGCGGGCGCGGACGCGCTGATCGTCCGGCATCCGGCGTCGGGTGCGCCGGCCCAGATCGCCGACTGGACGACCACGCCCGACGGTGACGGTCCCGCGGTGATCAACGCCGGCGACGGAACGCACGAGCATCCCACGCAGGCGCTCCTCGACGCGCTGACCCTGCGACAGCGGCTCGGTTCGCTCGAGGGCAGGCGGATCGCGATCGTCGGCGACATCATCCACTCCCGCGTCGCGCGGTCGAACGCCCACCTGCTCTCGACGCTCGGCGCCGAGGTCGTCCTGGTGGCGCCCCCGACGCTGCTGCCGGTCGGGGTGGACCAGTGGCCGGTGAGCGTCTCGGGAAGTCTGGACGCCGAACTGCCGGCCGTCGACGCCGTCATGATGCTCCGCGTCCAGGCCGAACGTATGAACGGCGGGTTCTTCCCGAGTGCCCGCGAGTACTCGGTCCGCTTCGGGCTCAACGATCGTCGGATGGCGTTGCTGGCCGACGATGCCGTGGTCCTGCATCCCGGACCGATGTTGCGCGGCATGGAGATCGGCTACTCGGTGGCCGATTCACCGAAGGCGACCGTGCTGGAACAGGTCCGCAACGGCGTGCACGTGCGGATGGCGGTCCTGTTCCGGCTGCTCGTCGGCTCCGATTCCGCGGGAGCGCACCTGTGACCGCCCACGACATCGTGTCAGGAGATGTGAAGTGACCGCCCGCACCGGATCCGTTCTTCTCCGCGCCGTTCGTCCATACGGCGAGGGTGACCCGATCGACGTCCTCGTAGTCGACGGCATCATCAGCGAGATGGGTTCCGCGGTCACCGTGCCCGACGGCACCGAGACGATCGACGGCAAGGGCGGCGTGCTGCTGCCGGGGTTCGTCGACCTCCACACCCACCTGCGGGAGCCGGGCCGCGAGGACACCGAGACCATCCGGTCGGGTTCGGCAGCCGCCGCGCTCGGCGGTTACACCGCGGTCTTCGCGATGGCCAACACCAGCCCGGTGGCCGACAACTCGACCGTCACCGACAACGTGTGGCGGTCCGGGCGCGAGGTCGGACTCGTCGACGTGTACCCGGTCGGCGCCGTGACCGTGGGTCTGGCCGGCAAGCAGCTCGCCGAGATGGGCATGATGGCCGCCGGTGCCGCAGGCGTCCGGATGTTCAGCGACGACGGCAAGTGCGTCGACGATCCGCTCCTGATGCGCCGCGCGCTCGAGTACGCGACCGGGCTCGGCGTCCTCATCGCCCAGCACGCCGAGGAGCCGCGACTGACCGTCGGAGCCGTTGCCAACGAGGGGCCCACGGCCTCGCGCCTCGGCCTGGCGGGCTGGCCGCGGGCGGCCGAGGAGTCGATCGTCATCCGCGACGCCCTGCTCGCGCGCGACGCGGGTGCACGCATCCACATCTGCCACGCCTCGACCGAGGGCACCGTCGAACTTCTCCGCTGGGCCAAGGACCAGGGGATCGCGATCACCGCCGAGGTGACCCCGCATCACCTGCTGCTCGACGACTCCCGGCTCGAGACGTACGACCCGGTCAACAAGGTGAATCCGCCGCTGCGCGAGGTCCGCGACAAAGAGGCGTTGCGACAGGCGTTGGCCGAGGGGATCGTCGATTGTGTGGCCACCGACCACGCCCCGCACGCCGCGCAGGAGAAGTGCTGCGAGTTCGCCCAGGCCAAGCCCGGGATGCTCGGCCTGCAGACCGCATTGCCGATCATCGTCGAGACCCTCGTGAAGCCCGGCCTGCTCGACTGGCGCGGCGTCGCGCGTGTGATGAGCGAGCGGCCCGCGCAGATCGTCGAACTGACTGATCAGGGCCGTCCGATCGAGGTCGGCGAGCCGGCGAATCTGGCCGTCGTCGACCCGGACACGTCCTGGGTGGTGCACGGTCCCGAGCTGGCAAGCCTCTCGGACAACACCCCGTTCGAGTCGATGACCATGCCCGCCACCGTCACCGCGACCGTGCTGCGTGGCGTGGTGACGGCCCACGACGGGCAGGTGACCCGATGACCGCGAGACCCAGGCGTGGACTGGTACCGGCGATCCTCGCGGTGCTGGTGGTCGCCTCGGTGATCGCGTCGCTGCTCGGATACGGCAAAATCGTCTTCAACGCCTGGTTCATCGGCGTGGTCGCACTGCTCGCCCTCGGGGTGGCGTCGGTGTTCTACCTGCTGGCGACCGGGAATCGGAAGAAGACCGCGGCGCAGGCCGACGTGATCGGCACGCTTCCGACGATCCCCACCGAGCCGGGCGCGGTACTCAGAGGTCCAGATACCGGCCTCTACCTCGGCAGCACCATCGCGCCGAGCTGGCAGAACCGGGTGACCGTCGGCGACATCGGCGACCGGGCGTCCTCGGTGCTGACCGAGTTCGAGAGGGGCATCCTCATCGCGCGTCAGGGAGCCAGTGACCTCTGGATTCCCCGGGAATCGATTACCGCGGTCCGGACCGAACGCGGCATCGCGGGCAAGGTGATGACCGCCGACGGCGTCCTCGCCATCCGCTGGGTCCTGCCCAGCGGCACCGAGATCGACTCCGGGGTGCGCGCCGACGACAAAACGATCTACCCCGGCTGGGTGAGCGCCTTCGCCGGGACGCATGACAGTGGCCACGGGCCACAGGGACAAGGGGCACAGGAATGAACACAGCGGTCTTGGTGCTGGAGAACGGCCAGGTGTTCACCGGCCGGAGCTTCGGCGCAGTCGGCGAGACCCTTGGCGAGGCGGTGTTCTGCACCGCGATGACCGGCTATCAGGAAACCCTGACCGATCCGAGCTACCACCGGCAGATCGTGGTCGCCACGGCGCCGCAGATCGGCAACACCGGCTGGAACACCGAGGACGGCGAGAGCACGGGCAGCGCCGGGAGCACCGGAGTCGACGGTGACTCGGGCAAGATCTGGGTCGCGGGGTATGCGGTTCGCAACCCCACCCGACGCGTCTCCAACTGGCGCGCGACGACCTCTCTCGAAGAGGAGCTGGACCGTCAGGGCATCGTCGGGATCGGCGGTATCGACACCCGCACCGTGGTGCGCATCCTCCGCGACCACGGGTCGATGAAGGCCGGGATCTTCTCCGGCCCGGCGCTCGCCGACACCGACGAACTCGTCGCCCGCGTGCGCAACCAGCCGGACATGAAGGGCGCCCGGCTGGCCGACGAGGTCACCACCGACAGCGGTTACGTGGTCGAACCCCTCGACCAGCACCGGTTCACGGTGGCCGCCATCGACCTGGGCATCAAGACCAACACGCCGCGGATGTTCGCCGAACACGGCGTCCGCACCCACGTGCTGCCCGCGACCGTCGCGCTCGACGCCATCGCCGACCTCAAACCCGACGGGGTGTTCCTCTCGAACGGTCCCGGCGACCCGGCCACGGCCGACGACATCGTCGAACTCACCCGCGGGGTGCTCGGCCAGGACATCCCGCTCTTCGGCATCTGCTTCGGCAACCAGATCCTGGGCCGCGCGCTCGGCCGGTCGACCTACAAGATGAAGTTCGGCCACCGGGGCATCAACATCCCGGTCGTCGACCACGCCACCGGCAAGGTCTCGATCACCTCGCAGAATCACGGCTTCGCCCTTGAAGGCGAGGCGGGCGAGGAGTTCGACTCCGACTTCGGCCGCGCCCGGGTCAGCCATGTCTGCGCCAACGACGGCACCGTGGAGGGCGTCGAGCTGCTCTCCGGTCGTGCCTACTCGGTGCAGTACCACCCCGAGGCGGCCGCCGGTCCCCACGACGCCGCCTACCTGTTCGACAAGTTCGTCACCCTGCTCGAAGGGGACAAGTCCCAAGGAGCGAGTGCCTGATGCCGCGCCGCGAAGACATCAACCACGTCCTGGTCATCGGGTCCGGGCCGATCGTGATCGGTCAGGCCTGCGAGTTCGACTACTCCGGCACGCAGGCCTGTCGGGTCCTCAAGGCCGAGGGCCTGCGGGTCAGCCTGGTGAACTCGAACCCGGCCACGATCATGACCGATCCGGAGTTCGCCGACGCCACCTACATCGAGCCGATCACGGCCGAGTACGTGGAAAAGGTCATCGAGGCCGAACGCGACGCCGGGCATCCCATCGATGCCGTGCTGGCGACCCTCGGCGGTCAGACCGCACTCAACACCGCTGTCGCACTGCACGATCGCGGCTCGCTGGAGAAGTACGGCATCGAGCTGATCGGCGCCGACTTCGACGCCATCCAGCGCGGCGAGGACCGGCAGATGTTCAAGGACATCGTCGAGAAGGTCGGCGGGGAGAGCGCCCGGTCCCGCGTCTGCCACACGATGGACGAGGTGCGGGACACCGTCGCCGAACTGGGGTTCCCGGTCGTCGTCCGGCCGTCGTTCACCATGGGCGGTCTCGGCTCGGGAATGGCTTACGACGACGAGGACCTCGACCGGATCGCGGGGGGCGGTCTCGCCGCCTCCCCGACGGCGAACGTCCTCATCGAGGAGTCGATCCTCGGGTGGAAGGAGTACGAGCTCGAGCTCATGCGCGACAACCGCGACAACGTGGTGGTCGTCTGCTCGATCGAGAACCTCGACCCGGTCGGCGTCCACACCGGCGACTCGGTGACCGTCGCCCCGGCGATGACGCTCACCGACCGCGAGTACCAGATCATGCGCGACCTCTCCATCGACATCCTGCGCGAGGTCGGCGTCGACACCGGTGGCTGCAACATCCAGTTCGCCCAGGACCCGCGCGACGGGCGCCTCGTCGTCATCGAGATGAATCCGCGCGTGTCGCGGTCGTCGGCGCTCGCGTCGAAGGCCACCGGCTTTCCGATCGCGAAGATCGCCGCGAAGCTCGCCATCGGGTACAGCCTCGACGAGATCGTCAACGACATCACCAAGGAGACGCCGGCCTGTTTCGAGCCGACGCTCGACTACGTCGTGGTGAAGGCTCCGCGGTTCGCGTTCGAGAAGTTCCCGGGCGCCGACGACACGCTGACCACCACGATGAAGTCGGTGGGCGAGGCCATGAGCCTCGGTCGCAGCTTCGCCGAGGCACTCGGCAAGGTCATGCGGTCGCTGGAGACGAAGGCCGGCGGCTTCTGGGCCGAGCCCAACCGCCCTGACCCGGCGACGGTCGACGTGCCCGCCCTGCTCGAGGACATCAAGACCCCGCGCGACGGCCGGTTGTACAAGCTGATGCTCGCCTTCGAGGCCGGCGCGACGATCGAGGACCTCTACGAGGCCACTGCGATCGATCCCTGGTTCCTCGCCGAGATCGGCGGGATCGCCGCGCTCGGAGCGGAGATCCGCGACGCCGACACACTGGACGAGCCGTTGCTGCGCGAGGCCAAGTCCACCGGCTTCTCCGACCGTCAGATCGCCGCTCTGCGTTCGGATTTCGCCGACGAGGCAGCCGTTCGCGCCCACCGGATCGGGCTGGGCGTACGGCCGGTCTACAAGACCGTCGACACCTGCGCGGCCGAGTTCGAGGCGAAGACGCCGTACCACTACTCGAGCTACGAACTCGACCCCGGGGCGACCAGTGAGATCGCGCCCCAGACGGAGCGCCCCAAGGTCCTGATCCTCGGTTCGGGCCCCAACCGCATCGGTCAGGGCATCGAGTTCGACTACTCGTGCGTGCACGCCGCATTGACCCTGTCGGACGCCGGATACGAGACCGTCATGGTCAACTGCAACCCGGAGACGGTGTCCACCGACTACGACACCGCCGACCGTCTCTACTTCGAGCCGCTGACGTTCGAGGACGTCCTCGAGGTCTACCACGCCGAATCGGAGTCGGGCACCGTCGAAGGTGTCATCGTCCAGCTCGGCGGCCAGACGCCGCTCGGTCTCGCGCACCGTTTGGAGGAGGCCGGGGTGCCGATCGTCGGCACCAGCCCGGCGGCCATCGACCTCGCCGAGGATCGCGGCGAGTTCGGCAAGGTGCTGACCGCCGCCGGACTACCGGCCCCGGCGTTCGGTACCGCGACGAGCTTCGACGAGGCCCGCGACACCGCCGCCCGGATCGGGTACCCGGTGCTCGTCCGGCCGTCGTACGTCCTCGGTGGACGCGGCATGGAGATCGTCTACGACGAGAAGTCCCTGGAGGACTACATCTCTCGCGCGACCGAGCTGACCCCGGATCATCCGGTACTGGTCGACCGGTTCCTCGAAGACGCGGTGGAGATCGACGTCGACGCCCTGTGCGACGGCGACGAGGTCTACATCGGCGGCGTGATGGAACACATCGAGGAGGCCGGAATCCACTCCGGTGACTCGGCGTGCGCATTGCCGCCGGTCACTCTCGGCCGCGCCGACCTCGAGATGGTGCGGACCTCGACCGAGGCGCTGGCCAAGGGCATCGGCGTCAAGGGTCTGCTCAACGTCCAGTACGCGCTCAAGGACGACATCCTCTACGTGCTCGAGGCCAACCCGCGCGCGAGCCGGACGGTGCCGTTCGTCTCCAAGGCCACCGCGGTGCCCCTGGCCAAGGCGTGTGCGCGCGTCATGCTCGGCGCGTCGATCGCCGATTTGCGGGAGCAGGGCATCCTGCCCGCCACCGGCGACGGCGGAGAGGCTCCGGCGACGGCGCCGATCTCGGTGAAGGAAGCGGTCCTGCCGTTCAATCGGTTCCGTCGCCATGACGGCAGCGGGGTCGACAACCTGCTGAGCCCCGAGATGAAGTCGACCGGCGAGGTCATGGGCATCGACGCCGACTTCGGTCGCGCATTCGCCAAGTCGCAGACCGCCGCCTACGGCTCGCTCCCGACCAGCGGCAAGATCTTCGTGTCGGTGGCCAACAAGGACAAGCGGGCGCTGATCTTCCCGGTGAAGCACCTCGCCGACCTGGGGTTCGACATCCTGGCCACCGAGGGGACCGCGGACGTGTTGCGCCGCAACGGGATCAAGTGCGAGACGGTGCGCAAGCACTTCGAGGCCGCCGAGGGGCAGCGCACGATCGTCGACATCATCCGCGCCGGCGAGGTGACGATGGTGATCAACACCCCGTACGGCAACTCGGGGCCCCGCGTCGACGGCTACGAGATCCGGAGCGCCGCGGTGTCGGTGAACATCCCATGTATCACCACGGTGCAGGGTGCCTCGGCCGCCGTGCAGGGCATCGAGGCCGCGATGACCGGGGACATCGGGGTGCGGTCGCTGCAGAACCGGCACGCCGACCTGGCCGGCCGCTCGTGACGGACGCGTCCGGGTTCGGCGGCCGCTACACAAGGGCGGTCGCCGAGCGCGGGCGTCTGTGCGCCGGGATCGATCCCCACGCCGCGTTGCTCGCGGAGTGGGGCCTCTCGGTGGACATCGACGGACTGTCGGCGTTCGCCGACATCTGCGTCGAGGCGCTGGGTCCGGTGGCCGCCGTCATCAAACCTCAGGTCGCCTTCTTCGAGCCGTTCGGGTCCGCGGGGTTCGCGGTACTGGAACGCGTCGTCGCGGGCTGCCGCGAGGCGGGCGCCCTCGTCATCGCCGACGCCAAGCGCGGTGACATCGGTTCGACGATGGCCGCCTACGCGCAGGCCTGGTTGTCCGAGTCGTCGCCGCTGTGCGCCGACTCGGTCACCGCGTCTCCCTACCTGGGATACGAATCCCTGCGCCCTGCACTTGATCTCGCGCGGTCCGGCGAGCGCGGCGTCTTCGTGCTGGCGCGGACGTCGAACCCGGAGGGCGGCGAGCTCCAGCGGGCGCAGGTGGGGGAGCGGACGGTCGCGCAATCGATCGTCGACGCCGCGGCCGCCGAGAACACGGACGGCACCGCGACCGTCGGTCTGGTCGTCGGGGCGACACGTGAGCACGGGCTCGATCTCGCCGGCCTCCGCGGCCCGATCCTGGCCCCCGGGCTGGGTGCCCAGGGTGCGACGGCCGCCGACCTGCCGATTGTGTTCGAGGGGGCCGACCCGGCCTGGGTGCTGCCCGCCAGTTCCCGCGGCGTGCTCCGATACGGGCCCGATGCCACCGCTCTGCGCGACGCTTTCGTTCGCACCCGGGACGAGGTCGAGGCCGCGCTGGGCTGAGGTGCGGTCAGGAGTCGCGGGGTCGGGAGACAACCGGCGGTCGCCACGGCGAGGCCCGCTCCGGCGACCGCCACGACTCGCTCACGACGTTCCGCTGTTCGTTCGCCGAAGAACCGGTGGTGTCACCGTTTGGTCTGGGGACAGCCGCTCGTCGCGCCCCAGAACAGGGTTGCCGTCGGTTTCGATCACCGCGTCGTATCCCCAGGGGATCGTCTGAACGGGGTCCGGTCCGTGGAAGAAGATGTACCAGCCGTCGGAACCGCCACGATCGGGGTCGCTGCTGACGAACCCGGTGAAGCAGATACCGCTGGTTCCGGCGTAGACGTTCACGTCCTCGCTCTGGTTGTGGTCTCCGATTTTGAGAAGTCGGTCCCAACCGTCATGCCGCCAGCCGGCGCTGTGCGCGATGTCGTTGAGGGTCGGTGAGGTGTTCGTCGCGGCAGCGAATCCCTCTGCGGCCCCGATGAATGCCTCAGAAGAGCCCAATGGCTCTGCAGTGCTGTCGAGGTCGAAATGTCGCGTGCATTCGACCTGGGGGTCGTCGCCGACGCGCGGTATCGCGAGACAACCGGTCGTCGCAGCGCAGAGGGATGCCATCGCAAGTGTCAGCAAACAGCGCCAGGGGCGGTGGAGTCTTGAGTTCTTCATCTCAGCGTCCGGGCATCTGAAGCGGTATGTCTGTCTTCAATGCGATACCCGTGCGGTGTTTCTCGACGTTGTCGCTCCACTCGATCTTTCCGTTCGTGTCGAGGACCAGGGTGCGGCCGTTGGCCACCGCTCGGTCCACGAGGTCTGCGAGTTCCTCCGGAGTCGCGTCTGTGTTCTCCGTGGCGATTCGTCGTCCTAGCTCGTTGTTGTAGAGATCCATCGCTTCGCGGTGGGCCGGATTGCCGCCCAGGCCCTCATGAGCGGTGGCAAATCGCTCGGTCCAGTCCTTGCCGAACCGATCAGTCATCAGAGCATTCCAGTACGTATGTCGGAAGGCGTCACCGTGTCCGTCGGCTTGGGATCTCTTGGAGTCTCCGGCGTTGGGATGTCGTTGCTGTGAAACGGCATCCGCCTTCGACTGGATCTGGAAGAAGTCGTAGACCGCTCGCCAGCCCGTCACCGGTGTCGCCCCCATCTCGGCGAGCATGGTGACTTCCTCGGGCGTCATGAGGGTGGGCTTGAACGTCGGATCGAACCTGCGGATCGTGTCGAGCAGGTCGCCCGACGGCCACAGGCGCGCTCCGCCCTTGGACGCGTCGACCTGATACTCGCGCAGGATCTCGGCGAGCCGGGGATCGGAGTGGTGACCCGCCGCTCCTGCTTTCACGGAGTCGGGGAGTTTCTCGAGTATCCGTCGCAGCCCTTCGGACCCGACCTTGTCGATCTCCTCGATGCGCCGCAGGGAACCGCGGATCTCCTTGGTGAGGTAGCTCTCCAGTGACTCCTTCTGCACGATCTTGACCTGGTAGGCCAACTTCCAGGTCTTCAGCCATTCGAGGTTCGACTTCGTCGAGTAGACCTCCCCGTCACCGGCGACGGCGAGTTCGAACTCCGAGCCGAGTGCCTCGGCCTTCTTCGACCTCACGTTGGCGATCTCGCCTTCCATCGACGCCAAGAGGGAATCGAACTTCCCGGCCAGCGACTCGATCACGGTGGCACTGCGATCGGCAGCGTCCGCGTGCGCGTTCGACGACTCCCGGGCGTCCCGTCCGCCGTCACTGCGCCAGTACTCCAGTGAGCCGTCGAAGGTCGTGGCAGCTGCTCTGGCCGTACCCCTCAAGTCGGCGGATTTCGACGTCAACCGGTCACTGACCGTCCTCGCGCTGCCGAAGTCCCACGCCAGCACCTTCTCGACGGTGTACGCGAATCCATCCGACACCGCTCAGCCTCCCGGCGTCGCCGGTACGGCGGCAGTGGACTCGATCCCGGCTGCGCCATGGCGGTCGGAGTTCTCATAGGACTCAGCGGCCCGCGTGCACAGGTCGGCATAACCCAGGTACCTGTCGGCATGGTGGTCTATCACCTTGTTCAGAGCTTTCGCCGCATCCCTGAGGTTCGCGGCGAGCTCGTTGCCCCCGGCACCACTGGAGGCGTCGACCCCGCCGTCGAGCGGCGCGAGCCTGCATACCGTTCCGTCGACCGCACGCATCTTCTCGCCCAGTTCGCGCACCCGCGCCGGAACCACCTTCATCAACCGCCCCCGATCAGCTACTTCCCCGAAAGTCAGATCATGCTAGCCGCATGCACCGACGACGACGGTCAACTGTCCCCAGGGAGGCCGTGGGGCTGCCCGCGACACGCGCGATCCCTCGGTCCAATCCCACAAATTCCGGCCACATCACTGGTGTCACACGCGTCTCAGTCGAGGGACGTCCGGACGGGAGGTCGTTCGCTGTGCTATCGACCACCTTGTCGCCTGATGTTGCGCTGACCTGCGAGAATGCTACGAAACACGTAGTCAGCGCGATGGGGGAGGCACTGAATCGGTGCTGTGCTCCCGTGAACGCACACGAGGCCCTACAACATGAGAAAACGCCCCGAAAACGGGGGGTCGCACTCGCAAATGCCTGCTCACGTGGGTACGGTCGCATTCGCCGCCAACATTTTGATGGCGTCGGCCGGGTGCAGACCCGGCTGACAGGCCGGCGATGGCGATCCAGCCGCGGTCGCACGGCAACAGAGCCTCGGACGCCCCCGGGCGAACGATGCAGTCCCACTCGAGAACGAAAGACGGAGGAACCCCGTGGCCCTTCCCCAGTTGACCGATGAGCAGCGCGCCGCTGCGTTGGAGAAGGCAGCTGCCGCTCGTCGCGTCCGCGCGGAGCTCAAGGAGCGCCTCAAGCGCGGTGGCACCGATCTCCAGCAGGTGCTCAAGGATGCCGAGAACGACGAGATCCTGGGCAAGATGAAGGTCTCGGCCCTGCTCGAGGCCCTGCCCAAGGTTGGCAAGGTCAAGGCGCAGGAGATCATGACTGAGCTCGAGATCGCCCCGACCCGCCGCCTGCGTGGTCTCGGCGACCGTCAGCGCAAGGCTCTGCTCGAGAAGTTCAGCTCCTGAGCGTGAGCAACCGAACCGGATACGGCAGCGGAACGAACCCGTGGACGCGGCGGTGAACCACCGCCCGGACCACGAGGGAACCGGACGCACGAGGGGTCGACTGATCGTTTTGGTCGGCCCCTCGGCCGTCGGCAAGTCCACCGTGGTCGCGAGGGTCTGCGCCGCGGTACCCGATGTCTACTTCAGCGTCTCGGCAACAACCCGGGACCCACGGCCCGGCGAGGTCGACGGCCGCGACTACCACTTCGTGTCCGCGGGCGACTTCGACAAGATGATCGCCGCCGACGAACTCCTGGAATGGGCCGAGATCCACGGCGGGCTGCAGCGTTCGGGCACCCCCATCGCCCCTGTGCTCGCCGCTCTGGAAGCCGGCAAGCCGGTTCTGGTCGAGGTCGACCTGGTCGGTGCGCGCAACGTCGTGGCCCGGCTCCCGGAGGCGATCACCGTCTTCCTCGCGCCGCCCAGCTGGGACGAACTCGTCGCCCGCCTGACCGGGCGGGCCACCGAGACGCCCGAGGCGATCGAGCGCCGACTGGCCACCGCGCGCACCGAGATGGCCGCGCAGGACGAGTTCGACCACGTCATCGTGAACAGCGAAGTCGACCGCGCCGTCGATGAGTTGGTATCCTTGCTGGTCGGACCTGAACAGCCGGCCGCATCCGCGACCTGACCGGCCCTTTCCGACACCCAGACCTCGACGCAGGAGTTCGTGTGAGCACCCCGACCAATTTCGACATCACCGAGATCGCCGACGCACCGGCCTACGACACGCCGTTGGGCATCACGAATCCGCCGATCGACGACCTGCTCGATCGCGCGTCGTCGAAGTACGCGCTCGTGATCTACGCGGCCAAGCGTGCACGCCAGATCAACGACTACTACAACCAGCTCGGCGACGGCATCCTCGAATACGTCGGCCCGCTGGTCGAGCCCGGCCTCCAGGAGAAGCCGCTCTCGATCGCCATGCGCGAGATCCACTCCGACCTGCTCGAGCACACCGAGGGCGAATAGTCCCGGCCCCCTGATGACGACAGCGACCGGAACCCGGCGTCGCGTCCTGATCGGCGTCGGCGGCGGGATCGCGGCCTACAAGGTCTGTTCGGTGATCCGGCACTTCACCGAGGCCGGCAACGACGTCCGTGTCGTGCCGACGCCGGCAGCACTCGAGTTCGTCGGCAAGGCGACCTTCGAGGCGCTGAGCGGTAATCCCGTTTCCACGACCGTGTTCGACGACGTCGACGAGGTCGCCCACGTCCGCCTCGGGCAGGGTGCCGACCTGGTCGTCATCGCCCCGGCCACCGCCGACCTCATGGCCCGCGCCGCCCAGGGACGCGCCGACGATCTGCTGACCGCGTCGCTGCTGACCGTCCGCTGTCCGGTGCTGTTCGTCCCGGCCATGCACACCGAGATGTGGGAGCACCCCGCCACGCAGGCCAATGTGGCGACGCTCCGGTCCCATGGCTCGGTCGTGATGACCCCGGCGTCGGGGCGCCTGACGGGTACCGACTCCGGCCGCGGCCGCCTCCCGGACCCGCAGGAGATCGCACTGATCGGTGAACTGCTCCTCGCCCGGTCCGATGCACTCCCATACGACCTCGCCGGGGTCCGGGTGCTCATCAGTGCCGGCGGCACCCGAGAACCACTCGACCCGGTCCGCTACCTCGGCAATCACAGCTCCGGCAAGCAAGGCTTCGCCCTTGCCCGCGCCGCTGCGCAACGCGGTGCGAGCGTCACCGTCGTCGCCGGGTCCACCGCCGACCCGGGTGACCCGGCCGGTGTGTCGATCGTGCGCATCTCGACCGCTGAGCAACTCGCCGAGGAGATGACCAAGCGCGCGGCCGACGCCGACGTCGTCATCATGGCCGCCGCGGTCGCGGACTTCCGCCCGATCGCCGTCGCCGACGCCAAGATCAAGAAGGGCGACACGGGCCCGGCGCCCATCGAACTCACCACCAACCCCGACATCCTGCGCGGGCTGGTCACCGCCCGCGACGAGGGCCGGATCCCTCCCGAGACGGTGATCGTCGGCTTCGCCGCGGAGACCGGCGACGAGTCCGGCGGCGTCCTCGACCACGGCCGCGCCAAGCTCGCCCGCAAGGGCTGTGACCTGCTCGTCGTCAACGCCGTCGGCGACGGCAAGGCCTTCGGAACCGAGGACAACACCGGCTGGTTGCTCGCCGCCACCGGCGACGAGACGGCATTGCCGTTCGGGTCGAAAACACTCATGTCGAGCCGGATACTTGACGAAGTGCGCCAACTGGTGCCTGATGGTCGAGGAGCTCGACCGACCGATTAGGTTGGATGTATTCACCCGGCCAGTCGGACCTGGCCGACACTGCCAGCGGCGCGTCGACCACCGACGCGCGTAGATCTCGAGAGGATCTGATGACCACCTCGTCACGCCTGTTCACGAGCGAATCCGTCACCGAGGGACACCCCGACAAGATCTGTGACGCGATCAGCGACTCGATTCTCGACGCCATCCTCACCGACGATCCGAAGGCGCGTGTCGCGGTCGAGACCCTCGTGACCACCGGGCAGGTGCACGTCGCCGGCGAGGTCACCACCACCGCCTACGCCGACATCCCCAAGATCGTGCGCGACAAGGTCCTCGAGATCGGCTACGACTCCTCGACGAAGGGATTCGACGGCGCGTCGTGCGGCGTGAACGTCGCCATCGGTGCGCAGTCCCCGGACATCGCGGGCGGCGTCTTCAACTCGCACGAGAGCCGCAGCGGCATCTCGGAGGACGAGATCGACAGCCAGGGCGCCGGCGACCAGGGCCTCATGTTCGGCTACGCCACCAACGAGACCCCCGAGCTCATGCCGGTACCGATCGCGCTGGCCCACCGCCTGTCGCGCCGCCTCACCGAGGTGCGCAAGAACGGCACGCTGCCGTACCTGCGCCCGGACGGCAAGACACAGGTCACCATCGAGTACGACGGTGACACGCCGGTTCGTCTGGACACCGTGGTCCTGTCGACGCAGCACGCGGCCGACATCGACCTCGACAACCTCCTCACCCCGGACATCAAGAAGCAGGTCGTCGACGCGGTACTCGCCGAGATCGATCTGCCGACCCTCGACACCACCGACTACCGTCTGCTGGTCAACCCGACCGGCAAGTTCGTCCTCGGCGGTCCGATGGGTGACGCCGGCCTGACCGGCCGCAAGATCATCGTCGACACCTACGGCGGCATGGCCCGTCACGGCGGCGGCGCGTTCTCCGGCAAGGACCCGTCGAAGGTCGACCGCAGCGCGGCCTACGCGATGCGCTGGGTGGCCAAGAACGCCGTGGCCGCGGGACTGGCGAACCGCATCGAGGTCCAGGTCGCCTACGCGATCGGCAAGGCCGCACCGGTCGGCCTGTTCGTCGAGACGTTCGGCACCGAGAAGGTCGATCCGGCTGTCATCGAGCGGGTCATCACCGAGAACTTCGACCTGCGTCCGCTCGCGATCATCCGCGACCTCGACCTGTTGCGCCCGATCTACGCACCGACCGCCGCGTACGGCCACTTCGGTCGTACCGACGTCGACCTGCCGTGGGAGCGGACCGACCGCGCGGAGAAGCTGCGGGCCGCCGCGGGTCTGTAGACCTTCTGCGGAAGTACTCTCACTGACACCCAAAGGAGCACGGGTCCCGGCCGCCGAGCTGCCGGTGGCCCGTGTTCTTCCTGTTCTGGGGCTCGCTCACCTCGACCGTCCCTTCGATTACCTGATCGACGTCGACCAGGACGAGGACGCGCAGCCCGGTGTTCGTGTGCGCGTGCGATTCTCGGGTCGGCTCGTCGACGGCTACCTCCTCGACCGCATCGAGAAGAGCGATCATCCCGGCAAGCTGGGCTGGCTCGACCGGGTCGTGTCCGCCGAGCCGGTACTGACCCGGCAGCTGGCGACGCTGTGCCGCGCGGTGGCCGATCGGTATGCGGGCACGATGGGCGACGTCGTGCGCCTGGCCATACCGCCGCGGCATGCGCGCACCGAGAAGGAGACGACGCCCGACCCGGTTGCTGTCGTCGCATCACCCGAACTCGCCGACTGGCATCGGTATGCCCTGGCCGACTCCTACGTGGAGAACCTGGCCGACGGCCATCCGCGGGCCGTCTGGCAGGCCCTACCGGGGGAGGACTGGCCGCGCCGTCTCGCCGAACTCGCGGCGGCGACACTCGCAGTGGGACGCGGGTGCATCCTCGTCGTGCCCGATCAGCGGGATCTCGATCGGGTGTGGGCCGAGTGTGAGCCATTGATCGGCGACCGTGGGGTCGCGCTGTCCGCCGGACTCGGACCCACCGCGCGCTACCGTCGTTGGCTGGCCGTGCGCCGCGGTGCCGCGCAGCTGGTGATCGGTACCCGAAGCGCGGTGTTCGCGCCGGTCAAGGACCTCGGCCTGGTCGTCGTGTGGGATGACGGCGACGACAGCATGGCCGACCCGCGGGCGCCCTACCCGCATCCCCGCGAGGTGGCGGTGCTGCGGTCGCACCACGAGCGGTGCGGCCTGCTGCTCGGCGGGTTCGCCCGGACCGCCGAGGCGCAGGCGCTGGTGGTCTCGGGCTGGGCCCACGACCTCGTCGCCGACCGCACGACGGTCCGCACCCGCAGCCCCCGTGTCCAGGCCATCTCCGACGACGACCGGCAGATCGCCCGCGACCCCATGGCCCGGTCGGCGCGCATCCCCGAAGTCGCGTTCGACGCGGCGCGGTCGGCGTTCGCCGCCGATCGTCCGGTGATCTTCAGCGTCCCGCGCCGGGGTTACGTGCCGTCGCTCGCATGCACCCGCTGCCGCGAACACGCGCGGTGCCGGGCCTGTCACGGACCGCTGCAGCTCGATGCCGACCAACGGTTGAGCTGCCGATGGTGCGGACGGCCCGAAAGGTCCTTCCGTTGCCCGGAGTGCGGCAACACCTCGGTGCGCGCGACGGTGACCGGTGCGCGCCGGACCGCCGAGGAGCTGGGGCGTGCTTTCGCCGGCGTGCCGGTGCTGACCAGCGGCGGCAACACGATCCTCGACGAGATCGAACCCGGCGCACGGCTCGTCGTCGCGACGCCTGGCGCGGAGCCGGTGGCCCCGGGCGGGTACGGCGCCGCGATCGTCGTCGACACCTGGGCCCAGCTCGACCGGGCCGACCTGCGTGCCGAGGAGCATGCGGTCCGGCGGTGGATGGCGCTCGCCGCGATGGTGACCCCGCACGGTGACGGTGGGCGAGTGGTCATCGTCGCCGACTCGGCGCTCGCACCCGTGCAGGCCCTGATCCGTTGGGACCCGGTGGGTTTCGCGTCGATCCAGTTGCAGGAGCGCGTGGAACTCGGATTCCCCCCGGCGGTGACGATGGCGTCGGTCGACGGGCCGACCGGGGTGATCACCGACTTCGTCGAGCACCTCGAGTTACCGTCCGACGCCGATGTTCTCGGCCCGGTGCCGTTGCCGCCCGGCGTCCGCCCGCCGGCCGGCAGTGCCGAGTGGGAGGCCGCCGCGGACGACGAGATGGATCGCATCCTGGTGCGGTTGCCGCGCAAGCACGGACGGCTCCTCGCCGAGGCGCTCGTCGCGGGACAGGTGCGCCGCAACACACATCGACAGACCGGGCCGATCCGGGTGCAGATCGACCCGCCTACGATCGGATGAATGCGCATCGTTTTCGCCGGTACCCCCGAGGTCGCCGTGCCGTCGTTGCAGGCCCTCATCGACTCGCCCTCGCATGAGGTGGTCGGGGTCATCACCCGGCCCGACGCCGTGTCAGGCCGCGGCCGCAAGGTGATGCGGTCACCCGTCGGGCAACTCGCCGACGAGCATGCGCTCGAGGTGATCACCCCGCGCCGGTTGTCGGAGCCGGAGGTCGACGACGTGCTCCGGCGCTGGGCTCCCGACTGCGGTGCCGTCGTGGCCTACGGCGGGCTCGTACCGCCCGGACTGCTGGACCTGCCGCGCCACGGTTGGATCAATCTGCACTTCTCGGTGCTGCCCGCCTGGCGCGGTGCCGCTCCGGTCCAGGCCGCGATCGCCGCCGGCGACGAGGTGACCGGGGCCAGCACGTTCCGGCTCGAGAAGGGTCTTGACACCGGTCCGGTCTTCGGGGTGCTGACCGAGACCATCCGACCCACCGACACCAGCGGTGATCTACTCGGGCGTCTCGCCGATGCCGGGTCGGGACTGTTGCTGTCCACGCTCGACGGCCTCGAGGCCGGTGAACTCGCCCCCGAACCGCAGCCCACCACGGGGGTGAGCCACGCGCCCAAGGTCGAGGTCGAGGACGCGCGGGTCCGCTGGGAACTGCCGGCACACATCATCGATCGCCTGGTTCGCGCCTACACGCCCGCACCCGGACCGTGGACGAGCCTCGACGACGCGCGGATCAAGGTCGGGCCGGTGTCGGTCGCGTCGACCGACGATCCCGGTCTGCCCGACGCGGTGCGGGACGGCGCCCTGGCGCCCGGTGCACTGGCCGTCACGAAGAAGGCGGTGTTCGTCGGAACCGGTTCGCAGCCGGTGAAACTCGGCACCGTACAACCGCCGGGGAAGAAGCCGATGTCCGCGCCCGACTGGGCTCGTGGCGCGCGGCTGACCGACGGGACGGTTCTCCGATGAGCGGCAAGTTCCGGCAGAAGGACCTCGACCCGGCGCGTGTCGCGGCCCGCGACACGCTGCGCGCGGTGCGCGAGCGTGACGCCTACGCCAATCTCGTTCTTCCGAAGATGTTGCGGGACAGGCGGATCGACGGTCGGGATGCCGCCTTCGCCACCGAACTCGCCTATGGCACCGCACGAGCACAGGGATTGCTGGACGCGGTGATCTCCGCCGCCGCGAAGCGTCCCGTCGCCGACATCGACGGCTCCGTCCTGGACGTCCTGCGCCTCGGTACGTATCAGCTCCTGCGGACGAGGGTTGGTGCCCACGCTGCGGTGTCCACATCGGTGGATCTGGTGCGCTCCGAGAACGGAATGGGCCCCTCCGGGTTCGTGAATGCGGTGCTGCGCAAGGTGTCCCAGAAGGACGAGGACATGTGGGTGGAGGAGCTCGCGCCGTCACCCACCGAAGACCTCGTCGGCTACCTCGCCTTCCAGTACGCGCACCCGCGATGGATCGCGGAGGTGTTCCGCGACGCTCTGGGCGGATCGGCGGGACAACTGCAGGCGGCGCTGGCCGCCGACGACGAACGACCACCGGTCCACCTCGTCGCCCGCCCCGGATTTATCACCGCGGAAGAGCTCGCCCTCACGAGCGAGGGCGAGGTCGGCGACTTCTCGCCGTACTGCGTGTATCTCCCGGGCGGCGATCCCGGTGACGTCGCCGCGATCCGTGAGGGGTACGCGGGTGTTCAGGACGAGGGCAGCCAGCTGATCGCACGCGCGGTGACGGTGGCCGAGGTCCCCGACGACGGTGGGCGGTGGCTCGACATGTGCGCCGGCCCCGGCGGGAAGGCCGCATTGATCGGTTCGCTCGCCGAGATCGACGGTGCCCGACTCGATGCGGTCGAGGTGTCCGAGCATCGCGCCGGCCTGATCCGCAAGGTCGTCTCCGACCTCCCGGTCACCATCCATGTCGCCGACGCCCGGTCCAGTGGGCTCGACGCCGGTTACGACCGCATCCTGCTCGACGCCCCGTGCTCGGGGCTGGGCTCGCTGCGCCGACGACCCGAATCCCGCTGGCGCCGGACCGCTGCCGACGTCGACGAACTCGTCGTCCTGCAGAAGGAGCTCCTCACCGAAGCGCTGCGCCTGGTGAAACCCGGTGGCATCGTGGTCTATTCGACGTGTTCGCCGCACCCGGCCGAGACGACGGCGGTGGTGGCCGACGTCCTGGCGTCGACGGACGGTGTGCGCCAACTCGACGCCCGCCCGTTGGCGACGGTGGGCAAGCTCGGCCCGGACCTGTTGGGCGACGGCCCCCACGTGCAGCTCTGGCCACATGTCCACGGCACCGACGCGATGTTCCTGGCGGCGTTGACGCGGGACTAGTGGCCGGCGGTTGCGTGCCGGCTCACGGCCAGGTTTCCGGACGGCCGCCATATGGCGGTCGACGACAGCCGAACAGGGCACATCCGGCGGTTCCGCGGCTCCCACAGGTTCCATAAACTGTGCTCTATGACACAGCCCAGGGCGCAGGCTCGACCTGCTTTCGATCCGGAGCTTCGCGCCGGCCTGGCTGTTGTCGGTGGGATGTTTCCGCCCACCGTGACACCCGACCTGATCGGTTTCATGCGTCGTTCGTATGCATCCCGACCGGTGGCTGAGACGCTCGCCGGTCGCGCGGTTGACCACCTCGAGTACGAGGTGGCAGGGTACCGGGGCGACGCCATCGTGGTGTCCGTGTTTCGTTCGCCCACGGCGGCCGGCCGCCGGCCGGCAGTGCTCTACGCGCACTCCGGCGGACTGATGTTCGGTGACCGTTTCAATGCGCTCGACGCGAATCTCGACTGGGTCGAACATCTCGGAGCGGTGTTGGTGAGTCCCGAGTACCGGCTGGCACCGGAATACACGGATCCGTACGCGCGCGAGGACATGTACGCCGCCCTCGAGTGGATGGTGTCGCAGGCCGGCGTACTGGGAATCGATCCCACACGAATTGTCGTCGCCGGTGCGAGTTCCGGTGGCGGTCTTGCCGCGGGGCTGGCACTTGCCGCGCGCGACCGGTGTTCGACGCCACCCCTCCGCGGCCAGATGTTGTCCTATCCGATGCTCGACGATCGGGGTATCGCACCGTCGACAACGCAATTCGACGGCGTCGGAGTCTGGGACCGGGTGTCCAACGAGACCGGTTGGCGGGCCTATCTGGGTGCCACCTACCGGACAGAAGACGCCCACCGCTACGCGGTCCCGGCTCGCGAGACCGACCTGTCGGGTCTGCCGCCGGCGTTTCTCGACGTCGGTGACTGTGAGATCTTCCGGGACGAGGTCATCGCCTACGCCTCGACGATCTGGGCCGCCGGCGGTAACGCCGAGCTGCATGTGTGGCCCGGAGCATTCCATGCCTGCGACATTTTTGCGCCGCACACCGCGTTGGCCAAGGCCATGCTGCACACAAGACTGCTGTGGATGCAGCGGATGCTTGCCGACTGAGAGCGGCGCTCACGCAACCGACACTCTTCCGCCCGACACCATATGGACCGGCGGTGGTTCCACACGCCCGCGTCAACACAACGAGAGGTTCGAAATGAGTACTCGCACAGTCGATTCCGACAGAATTGCCGAATTTGCCGATGCGGTGGTCCGAGTGGCATCGGCCGGCGAACAGGGAGTTCCTGGTGTCGTGGCCGGAGTGACCACCGACAAGGAGACCGTCTACCTGGGCCACTCCGGTGTCCGCGCGCTGGACGAACCGGACCCGATGACCGACGACACGGTCTTCGCCATCTTCTCCACTACGAAGGCGATCGCAGGTACCGCCGTTCTCCAGCTGGTGGAGAGCGGAGACCTCGATCTCGATGCCCCGGCCCGCGAGTACGAGCCGCGGCTTGGTGACGTGGCTGTCATCGAGGGGTTCGACGATCGAGGTCAGCCTCGCCTGCGTGCGCCCCGATCGGAGATCACGACTCGCCACCTGCTCACCCACACTGCTGGGTTCGCGTATGACTTCTTCGACGAGGTGTATGCGCGACTCGCCGCCGAGCACGGCCAGCCGAGCATTGTCACGTCCACGATGGCATCGCTCCAGACGCCTCTGCTCTTCGATCCGGGTACCGCGTGGGAGTACGGCACCAACATCGACTGGGCGGGGCTGGTGGTGGAACGAATCGCCGGCAAACGGCTCGGAGAAGTGATCACCGAGCGGATTCTCGCGCCGCTGGGGATGAGTGATACTGCTTTCACCAGAACCGACTCCATGCGCGAACGCACTGCCACCATCCATCACCGAGCCGCCGACGGGTCCCTGGCGCCTGACCACGACTTCACTCTGCCCGACGAGCCCGAAGTGCACATGGGCGGTCACGGCCTCTATTCCACAGTCGGCGACTACCTGAAATTCATCCGGATGTGGCTTGCCGACGGCCGCGCTGATTCCGGCGAGCCGATATTGAGCCCGGCGACCGTCGATCTCGCAGCGCGAAACCATCTGCCGGGATCGATGAAGATCACGCGACTGCCCGGCGTCATCCCGAGTCTGAGCAACGACGCCGAGTTCTTTCCCGGAATGCCGAAGTCGTGGGCGCTGACCTTCATGATCAATGAACACGATGCTCCCACCGGACGTCCTGCTGGTTCCCTCGCGTGGGCGGGGCTGGCGAACCTCTACTACTGGATCGACCGGCAGAACAGGATCGGAGGCTACTGGGCGACTCAGATCCTGCCGTTCGCCGACGCCGGGTCGGTTGGCGGATACCTCGACTTCGAGACCGCCGTGTACGCCTCCCTGCAGAGCTAGCGAAGGCGAGGCGGATCTGCCGGCCGATCTGCCTGCGACGCCGCCCGTGCCCCCGATCCATCCGACCTCCGGTGTGCCGGTGTGCCGGTGCGGCACGGGCGTGGCGGCGTAGTGTTGATCCGATCACATGATCCACCATTCTCCAGGGAGGCGACGTGCAGGAACTCCTCGGTCGCATCGCTGCACTGGATCCGAACGCGAGTGTGGGTCTGAGGGTGATAGCTTGCTTCGACGAACTGGTCGTCGGCAACGTCAACATCCAGGGTCTGCTCGCCACCGCCGCAGCCCTGGCAGGGTGCCCGGCGGGCTGTTCGCATGGTTCTTCGTCCTATCGAGTGTCAGTGCTTGGAGAACCCCTCGGCGGAGGTCTCCCGCCGATGCGTCGTGGACTACAGGTGGACGGTGGCGAAGTGTGGCTGGAACGTCACGGTCCCGAATTGCCCAACGATGCGATCATTCTGGAGCGGCTCGGTCTCGCGGTCGGCGTTCGACTGGCCGGGGCCGCACCGGAGCGTACTCGTCGTGATATCGCGGTGCTGTTCGATCGCGAGACGCCGATCGACGATCGTCGCGAAGCCGCGTGCCGTCTGGGTCTCACTCCGGATGTGCGTTATCGGGCCGTTGCCAGCACTCTGTTCGCCGAGTGGACTACGCACCCGTCCTGGCCTCAAGACGTGATGGCGACCGCGATCGGGACAATTCATGCGCTGATCGCGCCGGCGGATGCGATGTGTGCGGATGCCCCCATGACGCCGTGCGGGCTGGGTGTCACCGCCCACATCGACCGACTGGCGGACTCGTTCAGAACCGCACTCATCGCCCTCCAACTCTGCGAGAGTCCCCACCGAGCCGTGGATGCGGAACGATACGGTGGGCTGGTTCATCTGCTTGCCGAATCCCCCTCCGCCGCAACAAATCCCGACGCGGACGCGCTCGATTCCATTCGGGATCTCAAGTGGGTCCGCCCCACCGTGGGGGCACTGCTCGATTCTTCCAGTGTGCGACAGTCGGCGAGACTCCTCGACATTCATCATTCGACAATGCAGTCCCGGGTCGAAATCCTTACGGATGCACTGGGTTTCGACCCCCTCGACGGAGTCGGCCGAGCGAGGCTCGGTATGGCGTTCCTGACGTGGCGGATGCGCCACTCGCGGGCACTCGAACTACCTCCGCCCAACAACTGAGATCTGCCGGCAAGCAGTGATTCTTCGCCGATCACGTGGCCGGTCACGTCAATCACTCGTCGCTGCGATCGCTCGACTTCGGGTTTGTCCTGGACGGGCCGTGCGCTCGGTCCAGACAACGCGCTGATGATCCAGCCAGGTGGAGATCCTTCCCAGCCGACGCCGGTCGCGGTGAACCTCGTCCTGCCCGAACGGCCCCTTCTGGGTGTGGCCGACTCAGCCGCGACGTGATCACCGCGACCGCGCGACGACACCGCAGTGTCGCTCCGCCCGCGATCGGGCATCAACCGCCCGCACGCAGCGGCGTCGAAACCAGCCTGATCCAGATACTCGCAGCGTCGTGATTGTGGATGGCGAACGCATAGTCCGGTGATGCTGTACTAGGTTGTTCGTCGTGGCGGTCCGCCACGTCGTTGTCGGTGCAAACTCGGGGGTTTGTATGGCTGAGCGGTTCGGTGTCGAGGAGCTGGGTGTCATCACCGGCGTGGGCGATGCGCTCGCTCGATGCTCATCGGAGACACGAGCTCTGTGGACCGGAAAGTCCGCCTTCGACGATGCGTCGGGGGCGATGCCGGCGTCGGCCATCGGTGCGGCGTGCGCCGGGAAAGACGACACCGTCCGCTCATTGCTGGGCCGCGCGGCGGCGAGGATGGACCAGGTGTCGCAGACCTGCTACCAGGCCGCCGGTGACGTTGCTGATACCGAGGAGTACCTGGCCAGCGGCTTCCGTGCCATCAGCGAGTTTTGATGTCGCGTCCGTCGCGTTCCGTCGTCAACGGCTGGGACCTGATGTCTCTGGATGCGGTCGCGACTGCGCTCGACGCGGCCGTGGATGGCCTGAGGGATCTCACCCAGAGGATGGCCGAAGCGCCGATGAAAGCGGGTGACTCCAAAGGGTGGGTGGGGGAGTCCCAGCGGGGTTGTGAGGCGCGCACCGACTCCGATCGAACCGAGATCAACAAACTCGGGGCCGACATCACCCGCGCCGCCACTGTGCTCCGGGATACGTCGTCTGCGATCAGTCCGAATCGCACTACCGCACTGGTTCGAGCGCTCGGGCTGGAACGGGACGAGTTCAGCGTTGCCGACGACTGGACGGTACGAGACACCCGAGACTATGCGGCCGAGCTCAAGGGCGTGGAGGCGGGAAGTGCGACCGAGCGCTCGATTCTCGACGCTCAGGCCGCCCAAGCGGAGGAGGCGAAGACGGCGACCCTCTCGTTGCAATCCCTGGCCGATCAGATGGGCGAGGACGATCGCAACGGGGCGAGAGTTCTCGCGGCAGCCTTTGGCGATGCCGAAGGTAATGCGCCACTCGCGTCGAGCTACTCACCCGGCCAGGCGAGCATCGATGTCCAGGCCATCATGAGTGGTAGTGCCACGAAGGAGCAGAAAGATCGGTTCTTCCGTGCGACCAGCCTGACCGCGGAACAGCGGGCCGCGTTGGCCCGCGGGGACTTCGCGGAGATTTCGAAGGAGCAGTTCGATTACCTGAAAGCGATCTACACACCGAGTTGGGGTGGTGGACCCGAAGGGCAGCCGCTATCTCTTGATGCCCTGAAGTCGTTCGGCGACAGATACATCGGCGCAGAGCGAGAGAACCTGAAACGAGGTCTCGGCGACGGCGTCTATCTGTTGGGGAATCCGAACTTGCGGACCAGACAGACCGATTCGAATTCGATCGCCGAGGTCTTGGGGACAAATACGCCACTCGTGGCAGGAGGATTGAACCAACTCCCGGCGCCGATACGGGACCTTCTGAGTGGTCCGGCAGCATCGAAGGCGAGCATCTCCAACGATCCGTCTGGCGTAGACGGTAGCCGGATGATCGATGTCACACGGCTCGATTCTGTTGACGACTTCAACGACCTCATGGATGTCCTGGAACACCGCTCAGAGGACCCTGGTCTCGCCTCGTACGGGTCGCAATCTGTTCAGCTCGGGAGTGACGTCGACAGGGCGCTCATCGCTCGTGCGAGCGAGATTGCCGGCGGGGACGTAAACGAGCGTTACGTCACCGACCGGAACGAAACCATCTCGCACTCGTCCGTCGAGAGGCTGCTCGACAGAATGCTGGGAGTCGCTGGGTCCGACCACATTGCTGTCCACGATGCGGTGGTGGGGGCCACAGGTGGCTCGCACTCGTCGATGCCGGTAGTTCACAGTCTTGATGGCGACCAGAAGCCCTACGACCCATCGCTGGCAATGAAAGAGCTATTCCAGTTCGATTGGGCAGACAAGGCGGGACGCGAACACGACGGGATCAACCGGCTGTTCAACTGGATGCCGGACGTTGCCAGCACCCCGGACGGTGTGTCTGCCGAGCGCATGGCCGACGGCGTCAGATCCGGCCAGATCGCGAGCGAGCTGGCAAGGATCATCGCCGAGAACAAGAGCGACTTCGAAGACATGAATAGCGGATCCGCCTCGCTGGGAGAGGTCAATCCCGAGCTGACGAGAACGTTTGCGCGAGCAGTCAGTCCGTATCTGGCCGAACTGGCCGAGGTGGACCCGACGCTGTTCGACACTCGCGGTGTAACCGCCCTCGGCGAGGCGAATCAGTTCAAGTCGCTCTTCCAAATCCTCACCTCGGACCCGGAAGCCGGGCGCGTGATGAACACAAGCGCGCTCTGGCAAGCCAATGTGCTTGAACAGGTGTTCGGTAGCGACCCAGAGCGGACTGATCTCGGGGAAAAGGTGGCTCGACTACACGGTGGAATGACCGCCGGTATGAACGCGATGCTAGACGAAGATACTGCCGACCGGCGTTATGACGCGGCGCGCGACTACGCCCTGCACGGCGCCGCGTTCGATTCCGTGAAGTCCCTCGCAACGAGTATTCCCGGGTTGAGCCCGGCTATCAAGGGTGCGATTGACATAGCGGCGCCCTCGCTCAAGCTCGATGTCACCGGTTTACCGCCGAATCCTGAGGATGTTGGTTCAGCGACTGAATTCGCTCCTTTGCGCGCGAGTTTGTATAAGAGCACCGACCTGGATCTAGTGTATCACGGAATGCTCGAGGGGTACATCTCGCGTCATCCGGAGTTTCTCGACACAGCTGCTTTCCGGTCCATCTACGATTCGCGCGCTGACGATCCGGAATTCTTGGAATCCATAAAAGCGAACGGCCTGCCGCCAGGCTGGGACGAGAAGGCGTTGAAAACTGTCGTACAAGATCTTATCGGCGGCCCCGGCAGCTACTTTCTCAACGACTACAACAATCAGCTGTCCAGGATGAATGACAAGGACTACCCGGATGGTGCCGGTTGGTGAGTAGGCGAATCGCACCGACTGCGGCACTTGCCACGGCGTTGATGGTGGCCGTGTTGATCTCGTCGTGCGACTCAGAAGACAGTCCGGAAGTAGCTCCACCGTCACCCGCGCGGGCAGCCGAGTTGCCGCCTGGATTCGACGTCACGTTTCGTTGGACCGTGAACGATAACTTCGACCCACTATCTGCTGAAGGCACTTTCGTACGCGCGTATGTGGAGTCGTTCTATTTGGCGAATGAGGGGCAGTCCACCAAGTGGGCGTACCCGGGCTTCGTCAGCGCATCGCCAACGGATATAGAGCAACGAGTTCGCGAGATTCCGAGCGAGAGTGCAGAGGGCGGCCTTGCAGGCACTTCTGTCTTCGTCGTTGCGAGTCGGGAGCAGAGGGGTTCTCAAACGCGAATTGTACTGTGCGAGTTCGGATACGCTTCCAGCAACAATTCGGGCGGAACGGGCGTGTGGACTACGTACCCGAAGAGTGCGGTCCCATCCGTGATCAGTTTCACCCGGCCGGGACAGGCACCGCCCGCTCGGCAGCGTGGTGCCGCTCGGGAGGCCCAGAAAGACGTGTTTGGTGGGTGGCGAGCAGAAGAGTTCGAGTTCGTGGCCGTGGGGCGCGAGTTCTCATCAGAACTGGAGCAGTGCCAAGCCCACCCGGTCCCAGAGGGGATACCGCTCGAGGAAGAACTTCGAGGAATGGGCCCAACCCCGCGTCCGCCTGAGCCCCCGTCTCCGGGCTGGCCGGCAAACGGTCTCTGAGACTCCGGCACGCTTTCGTCCGTAGTGGAACCCGCGCCCTACACTTGTCGACCATGTGCACCGCCGGTACCGCGCCCATGATCGCCCCGTCCATCCTGTCCGCGGACTTCGCGAATCTCGCAGCCGAGGCCGCTGCGGTGGCGCAGCCGGGGGAGACTCGCGCCGACTGGTTGCACGTCGACGTGATGGACGCGCACTTCGTCCCGAACCTGACCCTGGGGCTGCCGATCGTCGAGAGCCTGTTGAAGGCGACCGACATCCCGCTCGACTGCCATCTGATGATCGAGAACCCGGAGCGGTGGGCGCCGCCGTACGCCGAGGCCGGAGCACACAACGTCACCTTCCATGCCGAGGCCACCGAGAACCCGATCGGCGTCGCCCGCGACATCCGCGCCGCCGGGGCCAAGGCCGGGCTGTCGATCAAACCAGGTACGGCGCTCGAGCCGTACCTGGAGATCCTGCGCGACTTCGACACCTTGCTGATCATGAGCGTCGAACCGGGGTTCGGCGGTCAGAAGTTCATCCCCGAGGTCCTCGAAAAGGCCCGCGCCATCCGGAAGTTCATCGACGCCGAAGACCTGCGGCTCCTCGTCGAGATCGACGGCGGCATCAACGCCGACACGATCGAGGAGGCCGCCGAGGCCGGCATCGACTGCTTCGTCGCCGGTTCGGCCGTCTACGGCGCGGACGATCCCGGACAGGCCGTCGCCGCACTCCGCGAGTCGGCCGCCGCCGCACGGGCACAGACCCAGGCCTGACCCGATGGACATCGCCGCCGCCATGGAACGCGCCATCAGCGCGTCCCGGGAGGCGATGGGGATCAGCTCACCGAACCCGCCCGTCGGCGCGGTCATCCTCGCCGCCGACGGCACCGTCGCCGGCATCGGCGCGACCCAACCCCCCGGCGGGCCGCACGCCGAGGTCATGGCGCTCCGAGCCGCGGGCGAGGCCGCGCGAGGCGGCACCGCGATCGTCACCCTCGAACCGTGCAACCACACCGGCCGCACCGGCCCGTGCGCGCAGGCACTCATCGAGGCCGGGATCGCCGAAGTCCAGTTCGCGGTGAGTGACCCGAACCCGCTCGCCGCCGGTGGTGCCGAGACGCTTCGGGCCGCGGGGGTCCGGGTGACCGGGGGAGTATCCGCCGGCGCCGTCGAGGACGGGCCGCTGCGGCCATGGCTCACCCGCCAGCGTCTCGGTCGTCCGCATGTCACCGCGAAGATCGCGTCGGGAATCGACGGCCGGATCGCGGCGCCCGACGGCACCAGTCAGTGGATCACCGGTGCCCAGGCCCGCGAACACGCGCACTCACAGCGTGCCCGGATCGACGCCATGGTGATCGGCACCGGCACCGCGCTGGCCGACAACCCCACTCTCACCGCGCGCACCGCCGACGGCGCGCTCCATCCGCACCAACCCGCTCGCGTCGTCCTCGGTCATCGCGGCATCCCGGCCGACGCCCGGCTCCGGGATCCGGCCGGCGGGCCGCTGGTCCGCGTCGAATCCCACGACCCCGCCGACGTCCTCGCCGCGCTGCCCGACGCGCTGTGGGTGCTGGTCGAAGGCGGGCCACACATCCTCGGCGCATTCTTCGCGGCAGGCCTCGTCGACGAGGTGCACGCCTACGTCGCCCCGCTGGTGCTGGGCGCCGGTCGCGCCTCGGTGGAGATCCCGGGCGTGACCACCCTCGACGACGGCCAGCGGTTCAGCACGAGATCGGTGACCCGGCTCGGCGAGGACATCCTCGTCACGCTGGCACGACCGTCGACCATCCTCCACGACAGCTGAGCGAGCGACATGCCCGCGATGCATTTCGCTCACCGGAATCGCAATGCGACTGACATCCCCGACCGTGCTAGCGTCGATGTCACCAGTTCTCGGGGCGGGGTGGAAATCCCCACCGGCGGTGATGAGGGTGCGGTGGATCCGCATCGTCCAGCCCGCGAGCGCCTGCCACCAGGCAGGGACAGCAGATTCGGTGCGAATCCGAAGCCGACGGTCATAGTCCGGATGCGAGAGAACAGGCGACACGAGGCCGCCCTGTCTGCTCCGAGCGAGCAGGAGGAGTGCGTGTTCACCGGAATCGTGGAAGAACTCGGCGTCATCGCCGACCGCGAGGATCTCTCCGACGCCGCCCGATTCACCGTCCGCGGGCCCGTGGTCACCGCCGACGCCGGTCACGGCGACTCCATCGCCGTCAACGGCGTGTGTCTGACGGTCGTCGACCTCCGTCCCGGTGAGTTCACCGTCGACGTGATGGGCGAGACCCTGCGCCGTAGTTCGCTGTCCGACCTCGCCGCCGGGAGCACCGTCAACCTCGAACGCGCCATGCCCGCGAACGGCCGCTTCGGCGGCCACATCGTGCAGGGACACGTCGACGGCACCGGCACGATCGCCGCGGTCAACCCGTCGGAGAACTGGACGGTCGTACGGATCGCCGTGCCCGCGGCGCTCACCCGGTATCTCGTCGAGAAGGGTTCCATCACCGTGGACGGGGTGTCCCTCACCGTGTCCGCGGTCGGCGGGTCCGGCGACGACTCCTGGTTCGAGATCTCCCTGATCCCGACGACCCTGAACGAGACCAACCTCGGCGCCGCCCGACCCGGCACCGTGGTCAACCTCGAAGTCGACGTCATCGCGAAATACGTCGAGCGCCTTCACCTGGGTTCGGACACGACTGGTACTCCTGATGTAGCGGGGGCGAAATGAGCACAACGAGTGAGGTTCTGATGAGCGAGTCACCGCGCGAGGGGAACGACGCGACGGCAACCGAGGGTGGCGGCGCCGTCGCCTTCGACACGATCGAGCGCGCCATCGCCGACATCGCCGCCGGCAAGGCGGTCGTCGTGGTCGACGACGAGGATCGTGAGAACGAGGGCGACCTGATCTTCGCGGCGGAGAAGGCGACCCCCGAACTGGTGGCGTTCATGGTGCGCTACACCTCCGGCTACCTGTGTGTCCCGCTCGACGGCGACGCCTGCGACCGGCTCGGCCTGCCGCCGATGTACTCGATGAACCAGGACAAGCACGGCACCGCCTACACCGTGACCGTCGATGCCCGGGAGGGCATCGGTACCGGTATCAGCGCCGCCGACCGCGCCACCACCATGCGTCTGCTGGCCGACCCCGACGCCGCGGCCGCCGACTTCACCCGACCCGGCCACGTCGTCCCGCTGCGAGCCAAGGAGGGCGGCGTGCTGCGTCGTCCCGGGCACACCGAGGCCGCGGTCGACCTCGCCCGCCTGGCCGACCTCGCCCCGGCCGGCGTGATCTGCGAGATCGTCAGCCAGAAGGACGTCGGCTCGATGGCGCAGACCGACGAGTTGCGTGTGTTCGCCGACGAGCACGATCTCGCACTGATCTCGATCGCCGACCTCATCGCGTGGCGACGCCGTCACGAGAAGCACGTGGTCCGCGTCGCCGACGCCCGGATCCCCACCCGGCACGGCGACTTCCGTGCCGTCGGCTACTCCAGCGTCTACGACGACGTCGAACACGTCGCGCTCGTCAAGGGAGACGTCACCGGCGAGGACGGCGAGGGCCACGACGTCCTCGTCCGGGTGCACTCGGAGTGCCTGACGGGCGACGTCTTCGGGTCGCTGCGCTGCGACTGCGGCCCGCAGTTGGACGCCGCGATGGAGATGGTGGCCGACGAGGGCCGCGGGATCATCCTGTACATGCGCGGGCACGAGGGTCGCGGGATCGGGCTGTTGCACAAACTGCAGGCCTACCAGCTGCAGGACGCGGGGTCCGACACCGTCGACGCCAACCTGGAACTGGGCCTGCCCGCCGATTCGCGGGACTACGGACTCGGTGCCCAGATCCTCGTCGACCTCGGCGTACGGTCCATGCGTCTGCTGACCAACAACCCCGCCAAGCGCGTGGGGCTCGACGGATACGGTCTGCACATCGTCGACCGGGTCCCGATGCCAGTGCGCGCCAACGCCGAGAACCTGCGGTACCTGCGTACCAAGCGCGACCGGATGGGCCACGATCTGATCGGGCTCGACGATCACGTCCAGCCCACCGACGGCGCGTCCGAAGGAGCACCTGCATGAGCGGCCACGGAGAGCCGACCCTCGAACTCGCCGACGCCGGCTCGCTGCGCCTGGCGATCGTCTCGTCGCAGTGGCACGAGGTCGTCTGCGGCGCGCTCCTCGACGGCGCCATCCGGGCCGCGCGCGACAACGGCGTCGTCGACCCGACCATCGTGCAGGTGGCCGGCGCCATCGAGCTGCCCGTCATCGTGCAGGCACTGGCGCGGACGCACGACGCGGTCGTCGCGCTGGGCGTCGTGATCAAGGGTGAGACACCGCATTTCGAGTATGTGTGTGACGCGGTGACCGCCGGCCTGACGCGGGTGTCGCTCGACGAGTCGACCCCGGTCGGCAACGGAGTCCTGACCGTGCTCACCGAGGACCAGGCGATCGCACGGGCCGGACTCCCGGGCTCGACGGAGGACAAGGGCGCACAGGCGACGGTCGCCGCGCTGGCGTCGGCGCTGACCCTGCGCGCGCTCGCGCGTGGCGAAACCCTCCCGGTGGCGGTCGGAGGAGCATCGGCGTGAGTCCCGCGGACACCCCGCCGACCGACTCCACCGGCTGGGACCTGGTCTACCGGCCCCGCAACCTACCGCGGTGGGCCATCGCCGCCGCCGTCGTGGTGATGGCCATCCACATCACGTTCGGTCTACTGCTCACGATCGACGACGTCGGAGTCCGCAATCTCGGCGGTTCCGACCAGATCGCGATCATCCTCATCGGCGTGCTCATCTCGGCAGCCATCCTGCTGTTCACCCGCCCGCGACTGCGCGTCGGAGCCGCCGGCGTCGAGGTGCGCAACCTGGTGTCGGCGCGGCTCTTCGAATGGGACCGTGTTCTCGGTCTCACCTACCCGGAGCAGGGTTTCGGGGCGTGGCTGCTCTTCCCGGCCGACGAACACATCACCGTCCTGGCCGTTCAGGCCGGTGACGGTCAGCGCGCCATCGACGCGATGGGTCGATTCCGCGAACTCGAGGAGCGCTACCGCGGGACTGTCCGGCCCGGACACTAGCCTGGAACACGTGGCCGACCCGACTACCTACCGACCCGCCCCGGGGTCCATCCCGACCGATCCCGGGGTGTACAAGTTCCGCGACGAGCATCGTCGTGTCATCTACGTGGGCAAGGCCAAGAACCTCCGGTCGAGGCTGACGTCGTACTTCGCCGACATCGCCTCGCTGCACCCCCGCACCCGTCAGATGGTGACGACGGCCGCCTCCGTCGAGTGGACGGTGGTCGGCACCGAGGTCGAGGCGCTGCAGCTCGAATACAACTGGATCAAGGAATTCGACCCGCGCTTCAACGTCCGCTACCGCGACGACAAGAGCTACCCGATGCTCGCGGTCACCCTGAACGAGGAGTACCCGCGCCTGTTCGTGTACCGGGGTCCGCGCCGGCGCGGCGTGCGCTACTTCGGTCCGTACGCGCACGCGTGGGCGATCCGCGAGACGGTCGACCTACTGACCCGGGTCTTCCCGGCCCGGACCTGCTCGGCCGGTGTGTTCAAACGGCATCGGCAGATCGACCGCCCGTGTCTGCTCGGCTACATCGACAAGTGCTCCGCCCCCTGCGTCGGGCGGGTGGATGCCGAGGAACACCGGGAGATCGTCGAGGACTTCTGCGATTTCCTCGCCGGCCGCACCGACCTGATGATCCGCAAGATGGAACGGGACATGAACGTCGCGGCCGAGGAGCTCGACTTCGAGCGTGCCGCACGGTTGCGTGACGACATCGGTGCGATGCGACGCGCCATGGAGAAGCAGGCGGTCGTGCTCGGCGACGGCACCACCGCCGACGTGATCGCGCTCGCCGGCGATCAGCTCGAGGTGTCGGTCCAGGTGTTCCACGTCCGCGACGGACGGGTGCGCGGCCAGCGCGGATGGGTGGTCGAGCGCAGCGACAACGGCACCGACGGCGATGTGGTGGGGGAGTTCATCACCCAGTTCTACGGCGCCCAGGTCGATTTCGACGCCACCGTCGACGTCGGGACCGATCGGGCACACGGGGAGTCGATACCCCGTGAGGTGCTGGTGCCGGAGTTGCCGTCCGACGCCGAGGAGCTCGAGGAGTGGCTGTCCGGTCTCCGCGGCAGCCGGGTGCGGTTGCGGGTGCCCCAGCGCGGCGACAAGAAGGCGCTGTTCGAGACCGTCGCCCGCAATGCCGGCGAAGCCCTTGCGCAGCACAAACTCCGACGCGCGGGCGATCTCACGACCCGATCGGCGGCGCTCACCGAACTGCAGGAGTCGCTACTGCTCGATCAGGCGCCGCTGCGCATCGAGTGCGTCGACATCTCGCACGTGCAGGGCACCGATGTGGTCGCCTCCCTCGTGGTCTTCGAAGACGGTCTGCCGCGTAAGTCCGACTATCGGCACTACTCGATCCGGCACGCCGCCGGCGAGGGCCGATCCGACGACGTCGCGTCCATCGCCGAGGTCACCCGACGCCGGTTCCTGCGCCACCGCACCGACCGCGATGCGCCGCCACCGGTGTCCGGCGAGATCAGCGCGGCGGCCGACACCACGGCGCAACCGCGGAAGTTCGCCTACCCGCCGAACCTCTTCGTCGTCGACGGCGGTGCGCCCCAGGTGCACGCCGCCGCGGCGGTCCTCGACGAACTCGGCATCACCGACGTCTCGGTGATCGGGCTCGCCAAACGCCTCGAGGAGGTGTGGGTGCCCGGCGACGACGACCCGATGATCCTGCCGCGCAACAGCCAGGCACTGTTCCTGCTGCAACGGGTGCGCGACGAGGCCCATCGGTTCGCCATCACGTTCCACCGCAGCAAGCGCAGCAAGCGCATGACCGAGTCGGTGCTCGACGGGGTCCCCGGCCTCGGCCGAACCCGCCGCACCGCGCTGGTGACCCACTTCGGTTCGGTTGCGCGCCTGCGCGAGGCATCGTTGGATGAGATATCCCAGGTGCCCGGGATCGGCCTCACCACGGCGCGTGCGGTCCAGACCGCGCTCTCCGGCGAGGTGGCGGCGCCCGACCAGACCCCGAACCCGGCCCCGATCCCGGAGCGGGCCGAGAAGGAGATGACGGTGGCGACCGGTGACACGGGACGAGGTGCCGATGAGTGACCACACCGAAGTGCAGAGCGCGGCGATCGCCGAGGCGAACGACACCGACTTCACCGTCCTTTTCGTGACGGGGATGTCCGGCGCGGGACGCTCCACCGCGGCGAACGTGCTCGAGGACGACGGCTGGTACGTCGCCGACAACGTGCCTCCCTCGTTGATCTCGACGATGGTCGGGATGGTCCGCGAAGACGATCCGGCGATCACCCGGCTCGCCATGGTCTTGCGCGCGTCCGACGCCAACCTCGCCCATCAGCTCGAACAGCTGCGGGATAGTCTCGAAGAGTCCGGAATCCGGACCCGGCTGCTCTACCTCGACGCCAGCGACCAGGTGCTGGTCCGCCGTTTCGAGCAGGTTCGTCGCCGACATCCGTTGCAGGGCAAGGAAACCCTCGTCGAGGGGATCGCCCGCGAACGGGCGATCCTCGCCCCGATCAAGAACGTGGCCGATCTGGTGGTGGAGACGTCGGCGCTGACCGCGGCCAAACTGCGCGCGATCGTCGAGGGCGTCGCGCCGGGCGACACCGAACCCCGGCTGTCGATCGCGGTGCAGTCGTTCGGCTTCAAGTACGGTCTGCCCATCGATTCCGATCTCGTCGCCGACGTCCGCTTCCTGCCCAATCCGCACTGGATCGACGAACTACGCGATCACAACGGCCGGGAGGCACCGGTCCGCGACTACGTCCTCGGCCAACCGGACGCCGACGGATTCCTCGACCTCTACACCGGCCTGGTCTCGATCGTCGGCCGCGGTTACCTGCGAGAAGGCAAGCGCTACATGACCATCAGCGTCGGCTGCACCGGCGGCAAGCACCGCAGTGTCGCCATCGCCGAGGAACTGTCGGCTCGGTTGCGCCGCGCCGTCGACGACGCCGGGCACGCGTCCTACGACGTCCGGGTCATGCATCGTGATCTGGGGCGCGAATGAGTTCCCGGGAACCCCGGATCGTCGCCCTCGGCGGCGGTCACGGCCTGTACGCGACGCTGACCGCGATGCGCTATCTGAGCGCCGACATCACCGCGGTGGTCACCGTCGCCGACGACGGGGGGTCGTCGGGACGGTTGCGCGCCGAACTCGGACTCATCCCGCCCGGCGACCTGCGAATGGCGCTCGCCGCCTTGATGAGTACGCCCGACGGGTTGCCGGACGCACAGGCCGCCGACGGCCCGGCGGCCCGCCGCCGGCACGAACTGTGGGCCGAGGTGCTCCAGCACCGCTTCGGCGGCCGTGGGGCGCTCGCCGGGCATCCGATCGGCAATCTGCTCCTCGCCGGACTCACCGAGGTGCTCGGCGACACCGTGGGGGCCCTCGCCGAGTTGCGGGAGATCTTCGGCATCACGGGGCACGTGCTGCCGATGTCGACCGTGCCCCTCGACATCGAGGCCGACGTCTCGGGACTCGAGGCCGATCCACGCATCAGTCGCGAGATCCGGGGACAGGTCGCGGTGGCCACCACCCCCGGCAAGGTGCGCCGCGTCCGGCTGTTGCCCGGCGACCCACCGGCCTGCGAATCGGCGCTCACCGCAATAGAATCGGCCGACCTGCTGATGCTGGGGCCGGGCTCCTGGTTCTCGAGCGTGATCCCGCACGTGCTCGTCCCCGAACAGTTGAAGGCCTTGCAGCGCAGCAGCGCTCGCAAGGTCCTCGTGGTCAATCTGGCCCCCGAGCCGGGGGAGACCCCGGGGTTCTCGGTCGAGCGCCACCTCCACGTCCTGCACGCCCATGCGAACACCTTCCGCGTCGACCACGTCCTCGTGGACGCGTCGTCGGTGCCCGCGGGACGGGAACGCGATCACCTCGTGCGTGCGGCCGGATTGTTCGGCGCGGAGCTGAATGTCGGAGACGTCGCGGTGCCGGGCCGGCAGGTCCATGACCCGGCGAAAGTCGCCGCCGTGGTGAACGAACTGTGCGAAGGTGAACTGACCCGTTACTCTGACCGAGCGGACGCCTGATTCGGGCGATGTCTCCGCGATTTTCACTCGAGGGACGTGTGGTCTGTTGACAGGAGGACAGGTACCGGTGGCGATGACGGCGGCGGTGAAGGACGAACTCAGTCGCCTGTCGGTGACTCAGGTGAGTTGCCGGAGAGCCGAGGTGTCCGCGCTGCTGCGTTTCGCCGGCGGTCTGCACATCGTCGCGGGTCGCGTGGTGGTCGAGGCCGAGGTGGACATGGGCAACGTGGCGCGGCGGTTGCGCCGCGAGATCCACGACCTCTACGGCTACGCCTCGGACGTCCACGTCCTGCGCGGTGGCGGGCTGCGGAAGTCGGCGCGCTACATCGTGCGGATCACCAAGGACGGCGAAGGCCTGGCACGACAGACCGGGCTGCTCGACCTGCGCGGCCGCCCGGTGCGCGGCCTGCCCGCCCAGGTCGTCGGCGGCAGTGTCGCCGACGCCGAGGCCGCCTGGCGCGGAGCATTTCTCGCGCACGGCTCGCTCACCGAGCCGGGCCGGTCGTCGGCCCTGGAGGTCAGCTGTCCCGGGCCGGAGGCGGCGCTCGCCCTCGTCGGCGCGGCCCGACGCCTCGGTGTCACGGCCAAGGCCCGCGAGGTCCGCGGGGCCGACCGCGTCGTCATCCGCGACGGCGAGGCCATCGGGGCGTTGCTGACCCGGATGGGGGCCCACGACACGAGGCTCGTGTGGGAGGAACGCCGGATGCGCCGCGAGGTGCGCGCCACCGCCAACCGCCTGGCCAACTTCGACGACGCCAATCTGCGTCGATCGGCGCGTGCGGCGGTCGCCGCCGCGGCCCGCGTGGAACGCGCGCTGGACATCCTCGGCGACGAGGTGCCCGACCATCTGATCGCGGCCGGACAGCTCCGGATCACCCATCGGCAGGCGTCGCTGGAGGAGCTCGGTCAGCTCGCCGACCCGCCGATGACCAAGGACGCCGTCGCCGGGCGCATCCGCCGCCTGCTGTCGATGGCCGACAAGAAGGCCCGCCAGGACGGCATCCCCGACACCGAATCCGCGGTGACCTCCGAGCTGCTCGACGAGGCCTGACACGGACCTGCGGTGTGCCGAGCAGAGGGTCGCCTACTAGGCTGGTGGCGACGTGGGCGGAGGCGTGACCACTCAGGTGTGCTTCGCTGACCGCTCACGCGCGGCCAGACCGGGCTTGACCACCAGGCCCGACCATGAATACCGCTAAGGAGCACAACTGTGACTGTTCGGGTAGGCGTCAACGGATTCGGCCGGATCGGCCGCAACTTCTTCCGTGCCGTCGAAGCGCAAAAAGCTTTGGGCACCACCGACATCGAGATCGTCGCGGTCAACGACCTGACCGACAACGCGACCCTCGCGCACCTGCTGAAGTTCGACTCCATCCTCGGTCGCCTGTCCGACGACGTCACCCTCGAGGGCGACGACACCATCGTCGTCGGTGAGCAGAAGATCAAGGCCCTCGAGGTCAAGGAAGGTCCGGCCGCCATCCCGTGGGGCGACCTGGGCGTCGACGTGGTCGTCGAGTCGACCGGCATCTTCACCGCCCGCGCCAAGGCTCAGGGACACCTCGATGCCGGCGCCAAGAAGGTCATCATCTCCGCCCCCGCCTCGGACGAGGACATCACCATCGTGATGGGCGTCAACGACGACAAGTACGACGGCAGCCAGAACATCATCTCGAACGCCTCGTGCACCACCAACTGCCTCGGCCCGCTGGCCAAGGTCCTCAACGACGAGTTCGGCATCGTCAAGGGCCTCATGACCACGATCCACGCCTACACCCAGGACCAGAACCTGCAGGACGGCCCGCACAAGGACCTGCGTCGCGCGCGCGCCGCCGCCATCAACATCGTGCCGACCTCGACCGGTGCCGCCAAGGCCATCGGCCTGGTGCTCCCGGAGCTGAAGGGCAAGCTCGACGGCTACGCGCTGCGTGTCCCGATCCCCACCGGTTCGGTCACCGACCTCACCGCCCAGCTGTCGAAGACCGCCACCGCCGAGCAGATCAACGCCGCGCTCAAGGCCGCTGCCGACGGTCCGCTCAAGGGCATCCTGAAGTACTACGACGCACCGATCGTCTCGTCCGACATCGTCACCGACCCGCACAGCTCGCTGTTCGACGCCGGCCTGACCAAGGTGATCGACGACCAGGCCAAGGTCGTGTCCTGGTACGACAACGAGTGGGGCTACTCCAACCGCCTCGTCGACCTCATCGGTCTCGTCGGCAAGTCGCTCTGACCCACCCCCAACGACCTTAGGAGTCAACGCCTCATGGGTGTTCCCACTCTGAAAGACCTTCTGGACGAAGGTGTTTCGGGCAGGGGTGTGCTGGTCCGGTCGGATTTCAACGTCCCGCTCGACGGGTCGACGATCACCGATCCGGGTCGCATCCTCGCGTCCCTGCCGACGCTCAACGCGCTCATCGACGCCGGTGCCAAGGTGATCATCACCGCGCACCTGGGTCGTCCGAAGGGCGAGCCGGATCCGAAGTTCTCGCTGGCGCCGGTGGCCGCCCGCCTCGGTGAAAAACTCGGCCGCAACGTGCAGCTCGCCGGGGACGTCGTCGGCACCGACGCGCTGGCCCGCGCGGAAGGACTCACCGACGGCGACGTCCTGCTGCTAGAGAACATCCGCTTCGATCCGCGGGAGACCGCCAAGGACGACGCCGAGCGCGAGGCGCTCGCCAAAGCGCTGGTCGAGCTCGTCGGCGACGACGGCGCGTTCGTCTCCGACGGCTTCGGAGTGGTGCACCGCAAGCAGGCCTCGGTCTACGACGTCGCCAAGCTGCTCCCGCACTACGCGGGCGAGCTGGTGGCGGCCGAGGTCGACGTGCTGTCCAAGCTCACCGAAGAGGTGACGCGACCCTACGCCGTCGTCCTCGGCGGATCGAAGGTGTCGGACAAACTCGGCGTCATCGAGGCGTTGGCACCCAAGGTCGACACGCTGGTCATCGGCGGCGGTATGGCGTTCACCTTCCTTGCCGCACAAGGGCATTCGGTGGGCTCCTCGCTGCTGCAGGAAGATCAGATCGACGTCTGCAAGAGCCTGCTCGAGCGGTTCGGTGACGTCATCCACCTGCCGGTCGACGTCGTGGTGGCCGACAAGTTCGCCGCCGACGCCGAATCGGACACGGTGGCCTCGGACGCCATTCCCGACGGCTGGATGGGTCTGGACATCGGGCCGGAATCGGTGAAGCGGTTCGCCGCGGTCCTCTCGGGTGCCAAGACCATCTTCTGGAACGGCCCGTCGGGTGTGTTCGAGTTCGAGAAGTTCTCGTCGGGCACCCGCGGTGTCGCCGAGGCGATCGCCGGTGCGACGGGCAACGGTGCGTTCACCGTGGTCGGCGGCGGCGACTCGGCGGCCGCGGTCCGCACTCTGGGTCTGCCCGACTCCGATTTCTCGCACATCTCCACCGGAGGTGGCGCATCGCTGGAGTACCTCGAGGGCAAGGAACTCCCCGGACTGAAGGTTCTGGAGAGCTGATCCATGGCAACTCGTAAACCGCTCATCGCGGGCAACTGGAAGATGAATCTGAACCACCTCGAGGCCATCGCGCTGGTTCAGAAGATCGCCTTCGCCCTCCCGGCGAAGTACTTCGACAAGGTCGATGTGACGGTCATCCCGCCGTTCACCGACATCCGCAGCGTGCAGACGGTCGTCGACGGCGACAAGCTCCTGCTCACCTACGGTGCGCAAGACCTGTCGGCGCACGACTCGGGCGCCTACACCGGCGAGATCAGCGGTGCGTTCCTCGCGAAACTCGGCTGCACCTTCGTGGTGGTCGGGCACTCCGAGCGTCGCACCCTGCACAACGAGACCGATGAGGTCGTGCTGGCCAAGACGAAGGCGGCGCTCAAGCACGAACTCACCCCGATCGTGTGCATCGGTGAGGGGCTCGACGTCCGCGAGGCCGGCGACCACGTGGCCTACAACGTGGCGCAGCTCAAGGGATCGCTCGCCGGTCTGTCCGCGGCCGAGATCGCTCAGACCGTCATCGCGTACGAGCCGGTCTGGGCGATCGGCACCGGCCGGGTGGCGAGTGCGGACGACGCCCAGGAGGTGTGCAAGGCGATCCGTGAGGCGCTGGCGGAGATCGCCGACGCCGAGACCGCGGCATCGGTGCGGATCCTCTACGGCGGATCGGTCAACGCCAAGAACGTCGGCGACATCGTCGGACGTCCCGACGTCGACGGCGCGTTGGTCGGCGGTGCATCGCTGAAGTCCGACGAGTTCGCGACGCTGTCGGCGATAGCCGCGGGTGGCCCCTTGCCCTGACGGGTCGCACCCACGCGTACACTGTGGCAGGTTGGCCTCTTTTCGGGGGTTGACCTGCCACAGCTGTATGTAGGGGCTTTACGGAAGGGCGTTGCGACTCGTGACTGTGCAAGGTGCACTCGACATCGGATTGATCGTGACCAGCGTGTTGCTGATCGTGCTCATCCTGCTGCACCGCGGCAAGGGTGGCGGTCTGTCGTCGCTGTTCGGCGGCGGTGTCCAGTCCAGCCTCTCGGGCTCGAGCGTCGTCGAACGCAACTTGGACCGGTTGACGATCTTCGTCGGGCTCATCTGGGTGATCTTCATCGTCGGCGTGGGCGTCGACATCAAACTGTCCGGCTAGCCACCGTACGCGCCTCGGGATGCCGCGCCCGTGAGTTGCCGGGATACTTGACGGCATGAGTGAAACCGTCCCCGCGCGGGGAGTCCCGGACTGGCGCCCATCGATCTCCATCGTCGACCACATCGTCGTCGACGACGAGGGCCGAGCACTCACCGAACCCCTACGGGAGGACATCCGCCTTCTCGGCGGAATCCTGGGTGACGTCGTCCGCGAACACTCCGGCAGCGACGTCTTCGACCTCGTCGAAGCCGCCCGCGTGGCCGCATTCCGAGTGCGCCGCAACGAGATCGACCGCACCGAACTCGCCGACATGTTCGTCGATCTGGACATCTCCACCGCGGTCCCGGTCATCCGCGCGTTCAGCCACTTCGCCCTGCTGGCGAACCTGGCCGAGGACATCCACCGTGAGCGGCGCCGCGCCATCCACGTCCGGGCCGGTGACCCGCCCCAGGACAGCAGCCTCGCCGCCACCTACCGCAAGCTCGCCGAGGCGGGACTCGGCGACGACGAGGTCGGCCGGGCGCTGGCCGATGCCGCCGTGGTGCCGGTCATCACCGCTCACCCCACCGAGACCCGTCGCCGCACCGTCTTCGAGGCCCAGAACCGCATCACCGAGCTGATGCGATTCCGCGGCCGCACCGAGCTGATGCCGGACGAGGACGCGGAGGTCACCGAGTCCATCCGGCGTCAGATCCTGACACTCTGGCAGACCGCCCTCATCCGCCTCGAACGTCTCACCATCCAGGACGAGATCCGTTCCGGGCTCCGCTATTACGACGCCTCGTTCTTCGAGGTCGTGCCCGCCATCAACACCGCGGTACGCACCGCGCTGCGCTCGACATACCCCGACGCCGGACTCGCCGACGAACCGATGATCCGGATGGGGTCCTGGATCGGCGGCGACCGCGACGGCAATCCGTTCGTGAACTCCGAGGTGGTGACCCTGGCCACCACGCTCGCCGCGCAGACCGCAGTCGGACATCACCTGGCCGAACTCGAGAGTCTCGCACAGGAACTCAGCATGTCGGCCCGGCTCATCGACGCCAGCGACACCCTGTTCGACCTCGCCGGGGCCGACGCCGACGACCCGGGGGCCGACGAGCCCTTCCGGCTCGCCCTGCGCTCCATCCGGTCCCGTCTGGTGGCGACCGCCCGGGAGATGTTCGACGACGACTTCCTCACCTCGAGCGACCTCTTCCTCATCGACGGGAAACAGCCGTACGGCGACGCCGCCGAACTCCTCGCCGACCTCGATGTGATCGACGGCGCGCTGCGCGCGAACAACGACGACACGATCGCCGACGACCGGTTGCTCGCCCTGCGAGAAGCCGTGCGCACCTTCGGGTTCCACCTGTCCGGACTGGACATGCGGCAGAACTCCGACATGCACGAGGAAGTGGTCGCCGAGCTGCTCGCGTGGGCGGGTGTGCATCCGGACTATGCGTCGCTCGACGAGACCGAGCGCGTCGAGATCCTCTCCGCGGAACTGCGTGCGCGTCGACCGTTGACCAGTCCCGACGCCGAGCTGAGCGAGCTGGCCACCAAGGAACTCGGAATCGTCCGGGCCGCCGCCAGGGCGGTCGCGACCTTCGGTCCCGCGGCCGTGCCCAACTATGTGATCAGCATGTGCACGTCGGTCAGTGACATGCTCGAGGCGCTGATCCTGCTCAAGGAGGCAGGCCTCTACGACGCGAATGACGGTTCTCCGCGGTGTAGTGTCCGCGTGGTTCCGCTGTTCGAGACGATCGAGGATCTCCAGCAGGGCGCAGCGACCCTCCTCGCCGTTCTCGACGTCCCGTTCTATAAGGCGATGGTCGAGTCCCAGAACGGGATTCAGGAGATCATGCTCGGCTACTCGGACTCGAACAAGGACGGCGGCTACATGGCCGCGAACTGGGCGCTCTACCGCGCCGAGCTCGATCTGGTCGACGTGGCGTCGCGGTCGGGCATCAGGTTGCGTCTGTTCCATGGGCGCGGCGGGACCGTCGGGCGCGGCGGCGGTCCCAGTTACGACGCCATCCTGGCCCAGCCGCCCGGTGCGGTTCAGGGCTCGCTGCGCATCACCGAGCAGGGCGAGATCATCGCCGCGAAGTACGCCGAACCGGTCACGGCGCGGCGCAACCTGGAGACGCTGCTCGCCGCAACCATCGAGTCCTCGCTCCTGGACACCGAAGGCCTCGGCGACGAATCCGATTCGGCCTACGAAATCATGGACGACATCGCGGCGAAGGCGCGAGCCGCGTACAGCCGGCTGGTCCACGAGACCCCGGGATTCGTCGAGTACTTCACCACCTCGACGCCCCTGTCGGAGATCGGTGCCCTCAACATCGGCAGCCGGCCGGCGTCGCGCAAGCAGACCGAGAAGATCTCCGATCTGCGGGCCATCCCGTGGGTGCTCTCGTGGACGCAGTCGCGCGTGATGCTGCCCGGCTGGTACGGCACGGGCTCGGCGTTCGAGGAATGGGTCGGGGACGATCCGGAGCGGTTGGAGACGTTGCGGCGGTACTACGCCAAGTGGCCGTTCTTCCGCACCGTGATGTCGAACATGGCTCAGGTACTGGCGAAGTCGGACATGGGCCTGGCCCACCGGTACGCACAGCTGGTGCCCGACGAGGAGCTGCGCGAGCGGGTGTTCGGCATGATCGTCGACGAACACGAGCGGACGATCGCGATGTGCGCGAAGATCACCGGCACCGACGACCTGCTCCACGACAACGCCGCGCTGAAGCGGTCGGTCTACAACCGCTTCCCGTATCTCGAGCCGCTCAACCTGCTGCAGGTCGAGTTGCTGCGGCGCTTCCGTGCGGGGGAGGACACCCCGATCGTGCGGCGCGGGATCCAGCTCACGATGAACGGCCTCGCCACCGCGCTGCGGAACTCGGGCTAGCGGACGGTCACCGGATGTCGGCGGCGGCCGCGTCGTCGAGGAACCAGATGGTCTCCTCGGTGCCGCGCGCCCCGGCGGCGGGCCAGTCGGCCGGGTCCGCGCCACCGTGTGCGGCACCGACCGCCTCGGCTTTGTCGTCGCCGGCGACCAGGAACCACACCTGCCGGGAACGGTTGACGACGGGCAGGGTCAGGGTGATCCGGCGCGGCGGCGGCTTCGGCGAATCCTCGACGGCGACCACCGACTTCGTGGTCTCCGCGGTGGCCGCAGTGTGCGGGAACAACGAGTTGATGTGTCCCTCACCGCCCATGCCGAGCAGATGGAGATCGAACTCCGGCGCCACGCCGTCGCTCGACCGGCCGGCGAGAATCGCGGCGTAATCCGCGGCGGCGGCCTCGATGTCGTCGCCGAGCGGTCCGTCCGACGGCGCCATCGGGAACACCCGCGACGGGTCGACGGGGACGGTGTCGAGCAGCGCCTCGCGCGCCTGACCCGAATTGCGTTCCGGATCGTCGGCGGGGACGAAACGGTCGTCGCCCCAGTAGATGTCGACCTTGGACCAGTCGATGGTGCCGCTGTCGGCGGCGAGCGCCGACAGGAGGCCGATCCCGTTGCTGCCGCCGGTCAGCACCACACTCGCGACGCCGCGTTCGGCCTGGGCTCGGGTCACGAGATCCACGAACCGGGTCGCGGCGGTCTCGACGAGTTCCTGCTTGGAGTCGAAGACGAGGGTCTCGGTGGTCATCGGGCGGCAACTCCTTCGGTGTCATCTGTGAACTCGACCTCGGGCACACCCTTGAGTGCTTCGATGTACACCTCGTCGGTGTCGAGTCGTCGTAGCTCCTCCGCGATACACGCGGGAAGTTCACGCCGGCCCATGGCGACGCGTCCATCGGGTTTGCCGGGCATCGTCAGCACGGCGTTGTTCTCCTCGTCGACGGCGAGGATGGTCGGTCCCTCGTCGCGGTGGAGTCGGATCTCGAAACTGCCGCGGCGGCGTCGTGTCGGGACGTTCAGGGTGGACCGCAGCCAACCGGCGATCAGGTCCACCGAGGGCGAGTTCTGCGACCCGGTGACCACGACCTCGGTGATCGGGGTGTGGGGCGGTCGGTCGACCGCGGACGCGAGGATCGCGCGCCAGTGGGTGATGTGGGTCCAGGCGAGGTCGGTGTCGCCGGGGGAGTAGGTCTCGAGGCGCTGCGCCAGCACCGCGAGCGAGTCGCCCGCCTTGCTCGCGTCGACGATGCGCCGGTGCCCGAGTTTGCCGAGCGGATCGTCGGCGGGGCGTCGTGGCCCCTTGCCCGGCCACCAGGTGACGACCGGGGTGTCGGGGAGGAGGAAGGGGGTCACCACGCTGTCCGGATGGTCGGCGAGTTCGCCCTGCAGCGACAGCACGACCACCTCGGAGGCGCCGGCATCGCCGCCCACGCGGATCTGTGCATCGAGTCGTGAGTCGCCTTCGCGCACACCGCGATACACGACGATGACGCGGCTGGGGTGCTCGCGGCTCGCGCCGACCGCCGCCTCGATGGCCCCCTCCATCGGCTCACCGAGTTCGACGCACACGACCAGGGTGAGCACGCGACCCAGACTCAGCGCGCCGCCCGCGGCGCGCACCTCGATGATCTTCTTGGCGACCTTTCCGGTCGACGTGTCGGGCAGTTCGACGATCATCGGGAGGCCTCCTGAACGGATCGGTCGGTGCGGGCGTACGGACGTCTCGTCACGGCCGGCGCCACGCGCGACCGGTGCGGACCATCATCTCCTCGGCCGAACGCGGCCCCCACGTCCCGGACTCGTAGGTGTCGGGCGACCCCGACTCGGCCCAGTGGTCGAGCACCGGATCGAGGATGCGCCAGGACAATTCGACTTCCTCGTTGACGGGGAACAGCGAGGGTTCACCCAGCAGGACGTCGAGGATGAGACGCTCGTACGCCTCCGGCGAGGCCTCGGTGAAGGCGGTGCCGTAGCTGAAGTCCATGTTGACGTCCCGGACCTCCATGCTCGACCCGGGGACCTTCGACCCGAACCGCAAGGTGATGCCCTCGTCCGGCTGGACCCGGATCACGAGCGCGTTCTGGCTCAGTTCCTCGGTCATGGTCTGGTCGAACGGCAGGTGCGGAGCGCGCTTGAAGACGAGTGCGATCTCGGTGACGCGACGGCCCAGGCGCTTTCCGGTGCGCAGATAGAACGGGACCCCTGCCCAGCGGCGGGAGTCGACCTCCAGGGCGATGGCGGCGAAGGTCTCGGTCTTCGAGTCCTTCGCGAAGCCCTCCTCCTCCTTGAGGCCCGGCACCTTCTCGCTGCCCTGCCAACCCGGTCCGTACTGACCGCGGGCAGTGTTCTCGTCGATCGGCAGGACGTTGCGCGTCGCGGCGAGAACCTTGATCTTCTCGGCCTGTAACTGCTTGGGCTCGAAGGAGATCGGCTCCTCCATCGCGACCAGGGCCATGAGCTGCAGCAGGTGGTTCTGGATGACGTCGCGCGCCGCGCCGATCCCGTCGTAGTAGCCCGCCCGGCCGCCGAGACCGATGTCCTCGGCCATGGTGATCTGGACGTGGTCGACGTAATGCGAACTCCACAGCGGATCGAACAACTGATTGGCGAACCGCAGGGCCAGGATGTTCTGGACGGTCTCCTTGCCCAGATAGTGGTCGATGCGGAACACCGACGACTCGGGGAAGACGTTGTTGACGATCGCGTTGAGTTCGCGTGCGGACTCGAGATCGTGACCGAACGGCTTCTCGATCACCACCCGCCGCCAGCTGTCACCGGTGGGGGCGGCGAGACCGCTGCGTTCGAGCTGCTCGCAGACCGTCGGGAAGGCCCCCGGCGGAATCGACAGGTAGAACGCGTGATTGCCGTCGGTCCCGCGTTCGACGTCGAGCGACTTGAGCGTGTCGCGCAGCCTGTCGAAGGCGGCGTCGTCGTCGAATGCGCCCTGCACGAACCGGAATCCCTCGGCGAGGCGTTCCCACACCTCTTCGCGGAATCCGGTCCGTGCGTGTTCACGGACGGCGTCGTGGACGATGGCGCCGAAGTCCTCGTCGGTCCAGTCGCGCCGCGCGAAGCCGACGAGGGCGAACGACGGTGGCAGGAGGCCGCGGTTGGCGAGGTCGTAGACCGCCGGCATCAACTTCTTGCGGGCGAGGTCGCCGGTGACCCCGAAGATGACCAGGCTGCACGGTCCCGCGATGCGCGGCAGCCGTTTGTCCTGCGGGTCACGGAGCGGATTGGTCCACGAACCGGTCCCGGTTGACTCCTCGCCTCCCGCCACCTGGGGTCAGCCCTTGTTCGCCGCGGACAGTTGCTCGGCGGTCGCGCTGAGCAGATCGTTCCACGCGTCCTCGAACTTGCTGACGCCCTCGTTCTCCAGGACCAGGAAGACGTCGGTCAGGTCGACGCCCACTGCGACGAGCTTGTCGAAGATCTCCTGCGACTCGGCGGCGAGACCGATGATGGACTCGGTGTTCACCCAGCCGTGGTCGGCGAAGGCGTCCATCGTCTTGCCCGGCATCGTGTTGACCGTGTTGGGCGCGACCAGCTCGCTCACATACAGGGTGTCCGGGTAGTCGGGGTTCTTGACGCCCGTCGACGCCCAGAGTGCGCGCTGCGGGCGGGCGCCCTTGGCCAGCAGCTCGGGGAACCTGGACTCGACCTCGAAGACCTGCTGGTAGGCCGAGTAGGCGAGACGTGCATTGGCCAGTGCGGCCTTGCCCTTGAGCTCGGTGGCCTCCGGGGTGCCGATGGCGTCGAGTCGCTTGTCGATCTCGGTGTCCACCCGCGACACGAAGAACGACGCGACCGAGTGGATCCGGGAGAGGTCGTGCCCGGCCTGGGCGGCGGCGTCGAGACCGTCGAGGTAGGCCTCCATGACCTTCTCGTAGCGCTCGACGGAGAAGATCAGGGTCACGTTCACGCTGATGCCCTCGGCGATCACCTTGGTGATGGCCGGCAGGCCGGCCTCGGTGGCCGGGATCTTGATGAGCAGGTTCGGCCGGTCGACGATCTTCCACAGTTCCACGGCCTGCGCCACCGTCGCGTCGGTGTCGTGGGCCAGACGCGGATCGACCTCGATCGACACCCGCCCGTCGACGCCGTCGGTCGCCTCGAAGGTCGGGGCGAGGACGTCACAGGCGTTGCGCACGTCGTCGGTGGTGACCGTGCGGATGGTGGCGTCCACATCGGCGCCCCGCGCGGCCAGTTCGTTGACCTGGTCGTCGTAGGCATTGCCCGTGGACAGCGCGGCCTGGAAGATCGACGGGTTGGTGGTCACCCCGACGACCGACTTGGTGGCGATGAGGTCCGCGAGATCGCCTGAGCTGATCAGGTCCCGGGACAGGTCGTCCAGCCACACCGAGACTCCGGCGGCGGACAATTCGGCGAGCTTCTCGTTCTGGGTCACGATTCTCTCCTCTTCGGGTTGTGGTGCGCTCAGCCGGCGACAGCGCGCTCGGCGGCTGCGGTCACGGCCTCGGCGGTGATGCCGAACTTCGTGAACAGCACCTTGTAGTCGGCGGAGGCGCCGAAGTGCTCGATCGAGACGATCTCGCCGCCGGCGCCGACGATGCGGTACCAGGGCATGGCGATGCCGGCTTCGACGGCGACGCGCGGAACCGACGGCGGCAGCACGTGGTCGCGGTAGCCCTGCGGCTGCTCGTCGAACCACTCGACACAGGGCATCGAGACGACGCGGGCCTTGATTCCCTTCTCCGCCAACGCCTTCTGCGCGTCCACGGCCAGGTACACCTCGGAACCGGTGCCGATGAGTACGACCTGCGGGTCGCCTTCGGAATCGCTCAGGACGTATCCGCCGTTGGCGACGCCCTGCGCCGAGGTGCCCTCGAGGATCGGGATGTTCTGGCGGGTGAGCGCCAGGCCGACCGGGTGGTTGCGGCGGGTCAGCAGGTGCTGCCAGGCGTACGCGGTCTCGTTGGCGTCGGCAGGACGCACGACGTCGAGGTTCGGGATCGCCCGCAGTGCGGCGAGGTGCTCGATCGGCTGATGGGTCGGGCCGTCCTCGCCGAGGCCGATCGAGTCGTGGGTCCAGACGTAGATCGGATCGATCTCCATCAGTGCCGCGAGGCGCACGGCGGGACGCATGTAGTCGGCGAACTGCAGGAAGGTGCCTCCGTAGGCGCGGGTCGGCCCGTGCAGGGCGATGCCCGAGAGGATCGATCCCATCGCGTGCTCACGGACGCCGAAGTGCAGGGTGCGGCCGTACGGGTTGGCCGACCACTTCTTGGTGCTGATCGACGTCGGGCCGAACGACGGCTCACCGTCCATCGTGGTGTTGTTCGAGCCGGCCAGGTCGGCCGAACCGCCCCACAGCTCGGGCAAAACGGGTGCCAGTGCGCCGAGGACCTTGCCCGAGGCGCTGCGGGTCGCGACGTCCTTGTCGCCGACGTTCCAGCTGGGCAGCACGTCGGTCCAGCCCTCGGGCAACTCGTGGGCGGTGAGCCGGTCGAAGAGCTTCTTGTTGTCGGGGTTCTTCTCAGCCCACGCGTCGAACGACGACGTCCACGCCTTACGCTCTTCGGCGCCGCGATCGACCAGCTTGCGGGTATGGCCGATCACCTCGTCGGTGACCTCGAAGTTCTTCTCCGGGTCGAAACCGAGGACCTTCTTCGTCGCCGCGACCTCGTCCTCACCGAGGGCCGCACCGTGGGCCATGCCGGTGTTCATCAAGTTCGGGGCGGGGTAGCCGATGATGGTGCGCAGACAGATGATCGACGGCCGGTCGATGACCTGCTGGGCCGCCTCGATCGCCGCCTCGATGGCGACGATGTCCTCGCCGCCCTCGACGGTCTGCACGTGCCAGCCGTAGGCCTCGTAGCGCTTGGCCACGTCTTCGGACAGTGCGATGTCGGTGTCGTCCTCGATCGAGATCTGGTTCTGGTCGTAGAACACGATCAGGTTTCCGAGCTGCTGCGTTCCGGCCAGCGAGCTGGCCTCGGAGGTCACACCTTCTTCGATGTCACCGTCGGACGCGACGACGTAGATGTAGTGGTCGAACGGACTCTTTCCCGGGGCCGCATCGGGGTCGAACAGGCCGCGCTCGCGTCGGGCTGCCATCGCCATGCCGACCGACGAGGCCAAACCCTGACCCAGGGGACCGGTGGTGATCTCCACACCGCGCGTGTGGCGGAACTCCGGGTGGCCGGGCGTGAGGGAATCCCAGGTACGTAGCGCCTCGATGTCGGAGAGCTCGAGACCGAACCCGCCGAGGTAGAGCTGGATGTACAGCGTGAGGCTCGAATGACCGCACGACAGCACGAAGCGGTCGCGGCCGGCCCAGTCGGTGTCGGTGGGGTCGTGGCGCATCACCCGCTGGAACAGGGTGTAGGCGAGGGGAGCGAGGCTCATCGCGGTGCCGGGGTGCCCGCTTCCGCACTTCTGCACTGCGTCAGCCGCCAGCAGCCGGGCCGTGTCGACGGCGCGGGTGTCGAGTTCGGTCCAGTCGTCCGGGTGGCGGGGGGTGGTCAATGCGCGGATCTCGTCGGTGTCGGCCACGATGCTGATTGTCTCCTGTGCCTGCTCGGTGCTTGTGTACTCGGTCCGTCTCGGACACATGGCGATCGGTACCCGGGGCGATCGGTACCGGGGCCATCCGTCTTCGGGCAACCGACGATCGTCGGCGTGTATGAGTCCAGAGTAATCGGCGCCGGGCCCGAGCTGCGCGCCGACCGATGGTTACCGGCGAGTTCAGGTGTCGTCGCCGGTCGCGGTGCCGCAGCCGGCGTCGCCATGCCTCGATTCACGGTTCGCAAAGGCAAACGTCTACCATGCTCTGTAGTAGCCCGCGGGCGTCTGTGCGGGCGGACGAGGAGTGTTCGTGAGGATAGGGGAGCGTGTGAGCGGGGACAGTTCCGCCGCATCTCACTCGACCGACACCGCATCGAATCCGCAGGTATCGACCGATCCGGTCGCACCGGGAGATCAGTCGTGGGCCGGGCGCGTGCGTGCGACGGTGCTCGCCTACATCGCACTGACCAAGCCGCGTGTCATCGAGTTGCTTCTCGTCGCGACGATCCCGGTCATGCTGCAAGCCGATCGCGGTCACGTCGACATCGCGGTCATCGCGTTCACGCTGATCGGCGGCTGGCTCGGTGCCGGCAGTGCCAACACCCTCAACATGGTCGCCGACGCAGACATCGACAAGAAGATGAAGCGCACCGCCCGGCGTCCGCTGGCCCGCCGCGCGGTCGCGCCGCGGAGCGCGCTCATCTTCGGTCTCGCGTTGTGGGCGGCGTCGTTCGCGGTCCTGTACTTCGCCGCCAACCTCCTCTCGGCGCTGCTGGTCTCGGCGACGATCCTGTTCTACGTCGGGGTCTACACGCTGATTCTCAAGCGTCGGACCTGGCAGAACGTGGTCTGGGGCGGCGCCGCGGGCTGTATGCCGACCCTGGTGGGTTGGGCCGCGGTCACCGGGTCGCTGAGCTGGCAGCCGATCGTCCTCTTCGCGGTCATCTTCTTCTGGACGCCGCCGCACACCTGGGCGCTGGCGATGCGCTACAAGGAGGACTACAAGGCGGCCGGTGTGCCGATGCTCCCGGTCATCGCGACCGAGGAACGCGTCACCCGCCAGATGCTGATCTACACGGTTCTCACCGTGGTGACCTCACTGCTGCTGATCCCGGCGACGAGCTGGATCTACACCGTGATCGCGCTGACCGCCGGTGGCTGGTTCCTGGAGCGGGTGACCAAGCTGTACCGCGACACCAAGCGCGGTGCCGAGGTGGCACCGCTGAAGGTGTTCCTACAGTCCAACGAGTACCTCGCCATCGTGTTCTGCGGACTCGCGATCGACGCGGTCGTCGGACTGCAGACCATCTCGTCCTACTTCTGAGCGCGGCTCACGTCCCGGCCGGCAACAGCACCGTCGAACCCGTGGTGACACGTGCCTCCAGGTCGGTGTGTGCGGCAGCCGCGTCGGCCAATCGGTAACGCTGGCCGACGCGCACCTCGACACTGCCGTCGACGATCGCCTCGAAGTACTCACCGGCCCGGCGGTTCAGTTCGTCGGCCGTGTCAGTGAAGTGCGCCAGTGTCGGCCGCGTCACCGACAACGACCCCGCGGCGTTGAGACGCTGGAGGTCGAACGGCGGAACCGGCCCGCTCGCCGCCCCGAAGAGCACGATGATCCCCCGGACCGCGGTCGACGCCAGCGACTGCTCGAAGGTGTCGGCGCCGACGCCGTCGTAGACCACCGGCACGCCGCGCCCGTCGGTGAGGTCGCGGACGCGGGAACTCAGGTCCTCTCCGTAGCGCAGAACGTGATCCGCCCCGGCGGCGCGCGAGAGTTCCGCCTTCTCATCGGACGAGACCGTCGTGATGACCGTCAGTCCGCGGCGCTTGGCGAGCTGGGTGAGGATCAGTCCGACACCGCCGCCACCGGCGTGCACGAGGATCGGATCGCCGGCTTGGGGATGAGCACTCCCGTCGAGGAGATAGTGCGCGGTGAGACCGCGGAGCAACGACGAACCGGCCACCGCGTCGTCGACCGCGTCGGGTACCGGGACCGCCTTCGAGGCCGGGACCGCGACAAGCTCGGCGTACGAACCCGGGGCCGCACACCAGGCGACCCGCTGACCTTCCTGCAGCGACGTCACATCCGAGCCGGTCGCGACGACGACGCCCGCGCCCTCGGTACCGGGGATGTAGGGCGGTGTGGAGGGGTACAGGCCCCGGCGCAGATAGGTGTCGATGAAGTTCACGCCCACCGCTGCGGTCCGGACGATCACCTCGTCGGCGGCCGGGATGGGATCGTCGACACTGCCGAAGGTCAGGACGTCGGGTCCTCCGTGGCGGGTCACCTGGATAGCTCGCACGACACCGTTCTACACGCCGGGATCGCCCCGGTATGCTGACCCCCATGACGAACACCACCGACGACGAGAAGTCGGGCACACAGCAGAAGGTCGAGGCGCCCACCGAGGTCGTCGCCTCGGTACGCAAGTTCGTCGAACGCGAAGGTGGCAGCGCGAAGGTCGTCCTCCAGGCGATCGGGGACGCCGGTGTGCGGATCACGCTCGTCGGCGACGCCAACGGCATCCTCGGGGACCGGGTCGTGCCCGACCTCGCGACCGCGCAGGCCGTGGTCGACGCCGTCGACGGTCTCGAGATCGCCGAATGGGACCGTGACCTCACCTCGGAGACCACGGTGTCGACGTCGCACTACCGCAAGATGGCGGGTTGGGTCGCGCGGCAGAAGCGCTTCCCGCGTGCGCGCAACCGCGCCATCCTCTGAGGCCGGAGTTCGATCAGGCAGGCTCGCGCAGCGGGTCTGCCTTTTTCGTCGCCGGATCCTTGACGATCGGGTTCCGCGCGATCAGGAGCTGCCAGGTGGCGCCGATGAGCAGGACCGCACTGCCGAACATGTGCGCGATGACGAGGGCGATGGGCAGATCGGTGGCGAACTGCACGAACCCGATCAGGCCCTGGAGCAGCAGGAGCAGCATGAACACCACTGCCGAGCGCTGTTGCGGCCGTGCGAAGACCCGTGCGTAGACGAGGGCCGCGATCGCGAGCCCGACGAGGGTGAAGACGGCGTCGGCGTGCAGCTGTGTCGCGTTGCCGGGGTCGAGACCGTTCCGCGGGGCGTCCACATCGCCGGCGTGCGGGCCGGAACCGGTCACGACCGTGCCGAGGTAGATCGTGCCCCAGGTGACGAGATAGACCAGCCAGGCGAGGTAGATGCCGAGCCGGCGCGTGGCGGTCGAGGGGGCGTCGGCATCGGGCGCGGTGGGCGTCGGATACGGACGCATCCGGTAGACGAGCACGGTGGATGCGGAGACCAACGCCATGGACAGCAGGAAATGCAGCGCGACGACCCACGGGTTGAGCTGGGTCAGGACCGTGATCCCGCCGATCACCCCCTGGAACGGGATACCGAGCGCGATGAGGGTGACCAGCCACTTGTCCCGGCGCGCCGCTCCGGCCGACCGCAGGACGGCGACCCAGGTCGCGATCGCGATGACGATCAGCACGAAGGTGAGCAGACGGTTGCCGAACTCGATCGCGCCGTGCATGCCCAGTTCGCCGTGCGGCACGAACGACTCGTCGGTGCACCGCGGCCAGGTCGGGCAACCGAGGCCCGAGGCGGTCACGCGCACGGCGCCGCCGGTGACCACGATGCCCACGTTCGAGACGAGCAGGGCGATGGCCCAGCGATGCACGAATCGTGCCGTCGGCCGGCCGAAGCCGGGGACGAACCGCCACGGACCGGTCAGCGGCCGGCGCGCGTCGCCGGCGGCCGCGGCATGATCGCCCGACCGGGCCGTGGCCGGGGCGTTCGAAGTATCGGATGTCATCGGAATCGGAACCACCTCACCGCCAAGGTGCCGGCCACCGCGGCCCACACCAGCAAGACACCCACCCCGAAGGCGTCGAACGAACCCTCCGAGGCCATCTCGAGCGCCTCGCTCAGTGCCCCCGACGGGATGCACCGCGCGATCCAGTGCACGGCGTCGGGGATGTTGGAGTCGACGACGACGAGACTGCCGAGGCCGATGAACGCGAACCACAGCAGGTTCGCCAGTGCCAGCACGACCTCGGCCTTCAAGGTGCCGCCGAGCAGCAGCCCGAGAGCCGCGAAGCACGCGGTGCCGACCGCGAGGACCACCGCACCGATGAGCAGACCGACGGGGCTCGGTCGCCAGCCGAACGCGGCGCCGATCCCACCGAGGATCACCGACTGCAGCGCGACCACCACGAGGACCGCGATCGACTTGCCGGCGATGATGCCCCAGCGCGGTATCGGCGTCGCGCCGAGGCGTTTCAGCGCGCCGTAGCGACGGTCGAAGCCGACGGCGATCGCCTGTCCGGTGAACGCCGTCGACATCACCGCGACGGTCAGGATCGCCGGGACGAACAGCGCCGCCCGCTCGGCGGGGCCGTCGCCGAACCCGGTGTCGATCGGCAGCAGGCACAGACCGACGAGCAGCGTGATCGGGATGAACATCGTGAGGAGCAACTGCTCGCCGTTGCGGAGCAGGAGCTTGAGTTCGAGGCCGCTCTGCGCGGCGATCATCGCCGGCAGCGACGCCGCCCGGGGAGCGGGGCGGAACAGGCCGTCGGGGAATGTTCCGGCAGCACGGTCGGCGGGGCGGGGGAGCCCGGTGGGTGCGGATGAGGTCACGGTCGAAGGGTCCGTCCGGTGAGATCGAGGAAGACGTCTTCGAGGCTGCGGGTCTCCACGCGCAGATCGGTCGCGAGGACGTTGATCTTGGCGCACCAGGCGGTCACCGTGGCCAGCACCTGCGGCGTCATCGGACCGATGACCAGATACGAGCCGGGGGTGGCCTCCGTGCAGTGGTAGTCCTCGGGCAGGGCCAGCACCAGCATCGACAGGTCGAGTCCACGTGGTGCGGTGAAGCGCAGTTCGTTCTCGGCGCCGGTGCTGGTGAGGTCGGCGGGTGTCCCGTCGGCGACGACGTGGCCGTGATCGATGATCGCGACGTGGTCGGCGAGTTCCTCGGCCTCGTCCATCAGATGAGTCGTGAGCAGGACGGATGCTCCGTCGGCCCGGAGCCGGCCGATGAGTTCCCACACGACAAGGCGGGCGTGGGCATCGAGTCCGGCGGTCGGTTCGTCGAGGAAGACCAGTTCGGGGCGGCTGACGACCGCGCAGGCGAGGGCCAGGCGCTGCTGCTGGCCACCGGACAGACGTCGGTAGGACGTACGACGCACCTCGGTCAGCCCGAGTGCGTCGAGCAGGAAATCGGGATCGATGGGATCGGCCGAATACGCGGCCACCAGGCCCAGCATCTCCTCGGCCCGGGCTCCCGGGTAGGCGCCACCGCCTTGCAGCATGACGCCGATGCGGCGCCTGAGCGCGTCGTTGTCGGCGATGGGATCGAGACCCAGGACGCGGACACTGCCGGCGTCGGGTGCGGTGAAGCCCTCGCAGATCTCGACGGTCGTGGTCTTGCCCGCGCCGTTGGGACCGAGCAGGGCGAGGATCTCGCCGCGTTCGAGGGTGAGATCGAGCCGATCGACCGCGGTGCGATCACCGAAGCGCTTGATAAGACCGCGGACCTCGACGGCCGCCGCAGTGGCGGCCGGGGTGCCGGCGGAGGCGGCTGACCCGGGATCGCGGAGCCGACGATCGTTCACCCGATCGTCGTCGTTGATCTGCCGAGAGGTCGTGCTGCGCACACTGGTCAGACTAGGCGCTCGGAGCCCAGGGACGAAAAGCGGTGACCGGGCACACGGCGCATGCGCTCATCGTCGTGCCGACGCCGACCCGGCCGTCGCCTCGTCGTCGTCCGACACGGGCCCGCGGCGGCGTCGCCGACGGGGCGCGCGGTCCTCGAAGAACAGGGCGGTGAGAACCGCGACCATGATCACACCGGCCAGAAGTCCTTGTGCCAGAACCACTCCGCTCGTGTTGGAACTCGTGGGCATCACCACGATGGCGATGATCGCCGACGCCGCGATGGTGGAGATCCGGAACCAGGCGCCGGTGGCCCACGCGGCCAGCGGGATCACGGCCCACAGGAGGTACCAGGCCTGCACGAACGGGAAGAACAGCACGACTGTGGCCATCGACACACCGAGTGCGCCGAGTGGGTGGAGCCGGCCGCCGAGCGTGGCGAGCATCCACCGGACGATGAACAGGGCGGCGACGAGCTGGCCGATGGGCCGGGCCACCTCGAGGATCGCCTGCGTGTGCTCACCGAGGCCGAGGGTGACACCGATCCGGCCGGTGGTCACCGACAACAGGGTCGGCATCGACATCCACGAGCGGACGATCTCGCCCGTCGACAACGTGCCCGTCCAGCCGAAGCCGAGCCCGGTGCCGAGGGAGATTCCCATCATCACGATGCCCAGGACCACCACGTAGAAGGCCGCCGACGCGCTCAGCATGTACACCGACCACCGGGAGCGACCCCACCATTCCCGGATCGGCGTGTGGCGGAGCACGGGCAGGGTGGCGCCCCACCGCATGGCCAGGGCGATGCCGACGAAGCCCAGGGCGAGCATCGAGGTGACCTTGATCATCGCCGACGCCGCGAGCACCGCACCGCCGCCGATGAGCAACCAGCCCGCTCGGGTGGGGACGAGGGTCCCGGGTCGGCGGAGTCGTTCGGCGCCGTAGATGGCGCGGAAACTCAACTCGAGACCGACCAGCATCAGGCCGAGCATGAGGGCCTCGTTGTGGATGCCCCCGACGAGATGCAGGATGACCAGCGGGTTCATCGCGCCCAGCCAGAGTGCGGCCACCGACGAGACCCCGCAGCGGCGGGCCAGGCGGGGGAGTGCCCAGACGATGAGCGCGACGCCGATCAGTGCGACGACACGGTGCAGGAAGATCGCGGCGGTGATGTTGTCGCCGGTGACCTTGGTGATGCCCTCGCCGATCCACAGGAAGAAGGGGCCGTAAGGCGCGGGGGTGTCACGCCAGAGGTTGGGCACCGACCTGGTCAGGATGTGGTCCACGCCGAGTCCGCGGACCGGACTGACCGAGTACGGATCCATGCCCCGGAAGGCGATGGCGCTCTGCGCGAGATACGAGTAGATGTCCTTGCTCAGCAGCGGCGGCGCCACGATGATCGGGGCGATCCACAGCATGAGGGTCCGGTCGGCCTGGCGGCGGCTCATACGGCGCTCCGGGCTCCGGCCGTGGCGGACCTCGATGCTGAACCGGCCGACTGCGAACCGGCCGAGCAACAACCACGCGACGACCAGGGTGATCGCGCCGCCGATGGACAGCGCGAGGGCGGTGCCGAACATGCGTGACGGCAACGACAGGACGCGCATCCCGGCAACGGGGTTCTGCAGTACGGGTACCGCACCGGTCCCGAGGGCGCCGATGAGGATCAGTACCGAGCCGGTGGCGCCGAAGAGCTTGATCCGGCGGAGCCGGCGGGTCTCCTCGGCGTTGAGCGGGCCGACCTCGCGCTCGTCGTCGTGTAGGCGGGCCACGGTCTTGCCGTAGTCGCCGGGTTCGGCGCCGGCAGCGGCAGGGCGCTGTTTGCGCAGTCCGAGATAGTCGAGCAGGGCGACCAACCGGGTCCACACGAGTCCGAAGTAGTCCGGCACGCGGCGCGGAGCTGTGGTTTCGGGCACACGACGACTGTAATCGCCGGGCGTGGTGGCCTCTCGACCCCCTGCGATAAGGGCACCCTTGCTGGCAGTAGGGAAGTAATTACGTCACACTCGTGTTGTGAAAACCATGCGGAACGATGTTGTGCTGCCTTCTGGCAGTGCCGGCGCCGTGCCCTCCGCTGGTACGGGTGCCGGAGTGACCGGCGGTGTCGACGCGCACCATGACGGTCAGACCCGGGAGGCCGTGGTCACCCTGCTCGTCGAAGACGGCCCGCTCACTGCCGGCGACATCGGCGAGCGCCTCGGCATCTCGGCGGCCGGCGTGCGTCGCCATCTCGACGCCCTGACCGGCGCCGGGGACATCGAGGTCGCCTCGCCGGGGTTCGGTCAGCGAGGCCGGGGCCGACCAGCCAAGTACTTTCAGCTCACCGCTTCCGGACGCGGCAAGATGCGCCACGCCTACGACGACCTGGCCGGTGCGGCGATGCGTAAGCTGCGTGATCTCGGCGGCACCGACGCGGTCGCCGAGTTCGCCCGCGAGCGCGTCGAACGCATCGTGGCCGGCGTCCGTCCCAGCACCGGCCCGGTGACCGTCGCCGACACGGTCGACGAGATCGCCGACGCGCTCACCAGCGCGGGGTACTCGACCAACACGCGTCAGGTCGGGACCGGCATGCAGATCTGCCAGCACCATTGCCCGGTGGCGCACGTTGCCACCGAGTTCCCGGAGCTGTGTGAGGCGGAGACCGCGGTCTTCACCGAACTGCTCGGCACGCACGTGCAGCGTCTGGCGACCATCGCCAACGGTGACTGCGCCTGCACCACCCATGTGCCGATCCACCCACCGCCGGGTGGGACCACCGAACACCGACCCGGGGCCGTCGCGGACCCCGATATGCAGCCCGTATCGCCCCGCGCCACCCCGAACCAGACACCGACCGCCACGACAACCCGAAAGGCCACGCGATGACTGTCACCGATCCGGCCACCCCGACCCCAGCGGCGCCCCTCACCCAGGAGGAGACGATCGCCGCCCTCGGCAAGTACGGCTACGGCTGGGCCGATTCCGACGTCGCGGGCGCGAGCGCCAAGCGCGGACTGTCCCCGGCGGTCGTCGCCGACATCTCGGCGAAGAAGAGCGAGCCCGAGTGGATGCTCGAGCAGCGCCTCAAGGCCCTCAAGATCTTCGACAAGAAGCCCATGCCCGGCTGGGGTGCGGGGCTCGAGGGCATCGACTTCGACAACATCAAGTACTTCGTGCGCTCCAGCGAGAAGCAGGCCGCCACGTGGGACGACCTGCCCGAGGACATCAAGAACACCTACGACAAGCTCGGCATCCCCGAGGCGGAGAAGCAGCGTCTCGTCTCCGGTGTCGCGGCGCAGTACGAGTCCGAGGTCGTGTACCACTCGATCCGTGAGGACCTCGAGAAGCAGGGCGTGATCTTCCTCGACACCGACACCGCGCTCAAGGAGCACCCGGAGATCTTCCAGCAGTACTTCGGGACCGTCATCCCGGCGGGCGACAACAAGTTCTCCGCGCTCAACACCGCGGTGTGGTCGGGTGGGTCCTTCATCTACGTGCCGCCGGGTGTCCACGTCGACATCCCGCTGCAGGCCTACTTCCGGATCAACACCGAGAACATGGGCCAGTTCGAGCGCACGCTGATCATCGTCGACGAGGGTGCCTATGTGCACTACGTCGAGGGCTGTACCGCGCCGATCTACAAGACGGACTCGCTGCACTCCGCGGTCGTCGAGATCATCGTGAAGAAGGGCGGCCGCTGCCGCTACACGACCATCCAGAACTGGTCGAACAACGTCTACAACCTGGTGACCAAGCGCGCGAAGGCCGAGGCCGGTGCGACCATGGAGTGGATCGACGGCAACATCGGTTCCAAGGTCACCATGAAGTACCCGGCGGTCTGGCTGACCGGCGAGCACGCCAAGGGCGAGGTCCTCTCGGTCGCGTTCGCGGGTGAGGGCCAGCACCAGGACACCGGTTCCAAGATGGTCCACCTCGCGCCGAACACCTCGAGCAACATCGTCTCCAAGTCGGTGGCCCGTGGCGGTGGCCGGGCGTCGTACCGCGGTCTGATCAAGATCAACAACGGCGCGCACGGCAGCCGGTCGACGGTGAAATGCGACGCGCTGCTGGTGGACACCATCTCGCGCAGCGACACCTACCCGTACGTCGACATCCGCGAGGACGACGTGACGATGGGCCACGAGGCGACCGTCTCGAAGGTCAGCGACGATCAGCTCTTCTACCTGATGAGCCGCGGTCTGACCGAGGACGAGGCGATGGCCATGGTGGTCCGCGGCTTCGTCGAGCCGATCGCCAAGGAACTCCCGATGGAATACGCGCTCGAGCTCAACCGCCTGATCGAGCTCCAGATGGAAGGAGCTGTCGGCTGATGGCCGATCCCACATTGCCCGTGACCACTCCCGGCTCGGCGGCGCCCGTCGTCAACAAGGGCGAGATGTTCACCTCGTTCGACGTCGACGCCTTCGAGGTGCCGAGTCCCCGCGAGGAGGCGTGGCGGTTCACCCCGTTCCGTCGCCTCCGCGGGTTGCACGACGGGTCCGCGCAACGGACCGGCGAGGCCGGCGTAGAGGTTGCCGGGGCCGTCGAGGGTGTGACCGTCGAGACCGTCGGTCGCGACGACAAGCGGCTCGGTGAGGGCGGCGTGCCGTTCGACCGTGTTGCCGCGCAGGCGTATTCGTCGTTCACGCAGGCGACCGTGGTGACCGTCGGCCGCGAGGTCGAGCTCGCCGAGCCCGTCACCGTCACGGTCACCGGTCCCGGCGAGGGCGAGACCGCCTTCGGCCACACCCAGATCCGGCTCGAGGCGTTCGCGCGCGCCGTCGTCGTCCTCGATCAGAAGGGCAGCGGCACGTTCGCGGAGAACGTCGAATTCGTCGTCGGCGACAGTGCCGCACTGACCGTCGTGAACATCCACGACTGGGAGGACGACGCCGTCCACGTCGCGACGCATCACGTGCGTGCCGGCCGTGACTCCGTGGTCCGCCACTTCGCGATCAGCTTCGGCGGCAACCTGGTTCGGCTGTCGCCGATCGTCCACTACGACGCGCCCGGTGGCGACGTCGAGATGTGGGGTCTGTACTTCGCCGACGCCGGCCAGCATCTCGAGCAGCGACTCCTCGTCGACCACAGCCAGCCGCACTGCCGCTCGAACGTCGTCTACAAGGGCGCGCTGCAGGGCGACGTCTCCGGCGATCGCAGCCGTGAGGCCCACACCGTGTGGGTCGGCGACGTGCTGATCCGCGCCGAGGCCGAGGGCACCGACACCTTCGAGCTCAACCGCAACCTGGTGCTCACCGACAACGCGCGCGCCGACTCGGTGCCGAACCTCGAGATCGAGACCGGCGAGATCGTCGGCGCCGGACATGCCAGCGCCACCGGCCGTTTCGACGACGAGCAACTGTTCTACCTGCAGGCCCGCGGCATCCCCGAGGACCAGGCCCGACGCCTCGTCATCCGCGGCTTCTTCGGCGAGGTGATCGCCAAGATCGGTGTGCCCGAGCTGCGCGAGCGTCTCTCGGCCGCGGTCGAGCAGGAACTCGAACTCGCCGGCGCCTGACCGTCGACCACCCTCGCCATACGAACGTCCCCAGCCCGGAGAAAGAAATCCTGAGACTATGACCACACTGGAAATCCGTGACCTGCACGTCGACGTCGCGCAGACCGACGCCGACGCCGAGCCCATCCACATCCTCAAGGGTGTCGACCTGACCGTGAAGTCGGGCGAGACGCACGCGATCATGGGCCCCAACGGTTCCGGCAAGTCGACGCTGTCCTACGCCATCGCCGGCCACCCCAAGTACGAGGTGACCTCGGGGTCGATCACCCTCGACGGTGAGGACGTCCTGGAGATGAGCGTCGACGAGCGCGCCCGCGCCGGACTGTTCCTCGCCATGCAGTACCCCGTCGAGGTGCCCGGCGTCTCGATGTCGAACTTCCTGCGGACCGCCGCCACCGCCGTGCGCGGTGAGGCGCCGAAGCTGCGCCACTGGGTCAAGGAGACCAAGGAGGCGATGACCTCGCTCGACATCGATCCGTCGTTCTCCGAGCGCAGTGTCAACGAGGGTTTCTCCGGCGGTGAGAAGAAGCGTCACGAGATCCTCCAGCTCGATCTGCTCAAGCCGCGGATCGCGATCCTCGACGAGACCGACTCGGGACTCGACGTCGACGCCCTGCGGGTGGTCAGCGAGGGCGTGAACCGCTACAAGGAGCGCGACAACGGCGGGATCCTGCTGATCACGCACTACACGCGCATCCTCCGCTACATCAAGCCGGAGTTCGTGCACGTCTTCGTCAACGGCCGCGTCGTCGAATCCGCCGGTCCCGAACTCGCCGACGAGCTCGAGGAGAAGGGTTACGAGCGTTTCACCTCGGCTGCCAAGGCCGGCTGAGACCGCCCGACCGATCCGAGCCGACCAGCACAGGAGGTGTACCAGGTGACAGTCTCGACAGAGGTTTCCACCGCCCTGGACGTCGATTCGCTGCGCGCCGACTTCCCGATCCTCTCGCGCACCGTGCGCGACGGAAAGCCGCTGGTGTACCTGGATTCCGGGGCGACCTCGCAGCGTCCGGTCCAGGTGCTCGACGCCGAACGGTACTTCCTCACGCACCACAACGCGGCGGTGCATCGCGGCGCGCATCAGCTCGCCGAAGAGGCGACCGATGCGTATGAGGACGCCCGGGAGGTCATCGCGGCGTTCGTGGGGGCGTCCGCCGACGAGCTCGTGTTCACCAAGAACGCGACCGAGGCACTCAACCTCGTGACCTACACCCTCGGCGACCCGCGGTCCGCGGACGTCCTCGGGGGTTCGGCGCTCGGGCCCGGCGACACCGTCGTCATCACCGAGCTGGAGCATCACGCCAATCTCGTTCCGTGGCAGGAGCTCTGCGGCCGCACGGGCGCGACGCTCCGCTGGTTCGGGGTCACCGACGAGGGCCGGATCGACCTGGATTCGCTGACCCTCGACGAGTCGGTGAAGGTCGTCTCGTTCACCCATCAATCGAATGTGACCGGGGCGGTCGCCGATGTGGCCGAGCTGGTCTCGCGCGCACGCGCGGTCGGCGCACTCGTCGTGCTCGACGCCTGCCAGTCGGTGCCGCACATGCCGGTCGACTTCCGTGCACTCGACGTCGACTTCGCCGCCTTCTCCGGGCACAAGATGTTCGGGCCCAGTGGCGTCGGAGCGCTGTACGGCAAGTCCGATCTGCTGAATGCGTTGCCGCCGTTCATCACCGGCGGCTCGATGATCGAGACCGTGACCATGGAGGGGTCGACCTACGCCCCGCCGCCGCAACGGTTCGAGGCGGGCGTGCCGATGACCTCGCAGGTCGTCGGACTCGGTGCCGCGGTGCGCTACCTGACCGACCTCGGCATGGACGCCGTCGCCGCGCATGAGCATGCGCTGACCGCGCGGGCGCTGGAGCATCTCGGCGACATCGAGGGCCTGCGGATCATCGGGCCCTCGACCCCGGAGAACCGCGGCGGCGCCGTAGCCTTCCTCGTCGACGGCATCCACGCCCACGATCTCGGTCAGATCCTCGACGACGAGGGCGTGGCCATCCGGGTGGGTCACCACTGCACGTGGCCGCTGCACCGGCGCTTCGGCGTCGCCGCCACCGCGCGTGCGTCGTTCGCCGCGTACAACACGTTCGCCGAGGTCGATGCGCTCGCCGCCGCGATCGTCACGGCGCAGAAGTTCTTCGGGACGGTCTGAGCCATGCGGATGGAACAGATGTACCAGGAAGTGATCCTGGACCACTACAAACACCCACACGGGCGCGGACTCCGTGAACCGTTCGGTGCCGAGGTCCACCACGTCAACCCGACCTGTGGTGACGAGGTCACCCTGCGCGTGGCGGTCTCCGACGACGGTTCGAGCATCGACGACGTGTCCTACGACGGGCAGGGATGCTCGATCTCGCAGGCGTCGACGTCGGTGTTGCACGACCTCATCGTCGGCCGGCCGGTCGGGGAAGCACTGGCCACCGTCGAGTCGTTCAACGCGATGATGACCTCCCGCGGCAAGGACGCCGGCGACGAGGACGTCATCGGCGACGGGATCGCCTTCGCCGGGGTGAGCAAATACCCGGCACGCGTCAAATGCGCGCTCCTGGGCTGGATGGCCTTCAAGGACGCACTCGCGCAGACGATGGACAGCCACGAGACACGAGCGGAGACAGCATGAGTGACGACACAGCCACCACGGACACACCGACGACCGAGCCGACGACCGAGGCCACCGACACCGGCGTGACGGGGACACCCGCCGCGCCCGCGACGTCGCTGCCGGCCATCGAGGACGTCGAGGAGGCGATGCGCGACGTGGTCGACCCCGAACTGGGGATCAACGTCGTCGACCTCGGCTTGGTCTACGGCATCGAGGTGACCGACGACGCGGTCGCGAAGATCGACATGACCCTCACCTCGGCGGCCTGTCCGCTGACCGACGTGATCGAGGATCAGTCGCGCGGTGCGCTGGTCTCCAGCGGTCTGTGCACCGACATGGAGATCAACTGGGTCTGGCTGCCGCCGTGGGGTCCGGACAAGATCACCGACGACGGTCGCGAGCAGCTCCGCGCCCTCGGCTTCACCGTCTGACCGACGATCGGACACACCACTGCGCCGGCCCCGGTCATGATCGACGACCGGGTCCGGCGCTTGTTCGTCGGTAGGGCACTTCCGTGCGGGGAGTTGATCGCATGAGGCGTTTCGAGTCGCGGGTCGAGCGGATGATCCGCGAGGCCACCGAACGCGGCGAGTTCGACAACCTGCCGGGCGCGGGGAAGCCGTTGGACCTGACCGACAGCGACGATCCCGACTGGTGGGTCAAACGCAAGATCCGCGAGGAGAACCTCGACTCGTCCGCGTTGCTCCCGGCGCCGCTGCTGTTGCGCCGGGAGGCACAGGATTTCCCGGAGTCGCTGCGCCACATCGCCGACGAGGACGCGGTCCGCGACATCCTCGTCGAGTTCAATCGCCGTGTGCGAGAGGCACATCTCGCCTCCCGCCAGATGGCGTTGCCGCACAGCGTCGTGGCGCACACCGTCGACGTCGATGACGTGATCCGACGCTGGCGGGCTCTGCGGCGGTGATCAGCCGGCGTCGCCGGCCCACGCCGGGGTGGACATGGCACCGCGCGCCACCACGACGCGAGTACGCATGTCGACCGCAGCGATGACCCTGGTCATCGCGCTCATCGTGCCGGTGAGATCGTCCCGTTTGCTCAGGTAACTGCGTTGTGCGGCAAGGGGCATCGTGAAGAACGCCTCGAAGAAGGCGACCGTCTGCGACGGACTGAGCCCCAGCAGAGCGCTGAGCCCACGGAGACGCAGGTTGTGTACCGCACGGGTGGACGGCGGCCACAGATCCTTGGCGGGTTCTCGACCCGCGGCGAGAGCGGCCACCACGGCGTCCGTGCACATGAACGATGTCGCGACGCTGTAGCCGGTCGTCGGGTTCTTGAAACCGCCCGCGGCGCCGAACCGGAAAACGGGATCGCGCCAGGGGTGTGGTGACGAGCCGGTCAGCGGGAAGTCGACGTGCTCGACCCGCCGGATCCCCGACGGCATCCCGCCGAGCCGCGCGGCCAGGCGGCGCTCGAGTTCGTCGAGACCGAGGGCGGGATGCCCGGCGAGGCAGGTCTCCTCGAGGAGGTACTCGCCCCCGCCGAGCGGCACGACATACAGAAAGGACGGCAGCGCCCGGCGGTCTGTCGCGCCACCCCGCCAGTCCATGAGCAGTGCCTCGTGTCCGTCCAGCACGGGTGCGGCCACCTCCGCGTCGACGATGATCCCGTACGCGGTCTGTCGAGGTGCGTCGTGGGGGAGCGCACCGCGACAGTCGACCACGACATCGCCGGTCAGGACCGAACCGTCATCGAGATGCACACGCGCGCCGTCGATCTCGACCACCCGGGCGGAACGGGTCGGAACCCCGTCGAGGGTCAGTGACCGTTGCAGGCCGGGGGTGTCGAAGACGGTGTACCCGCGGGCCACCTCCTCGAGTTCGCGGCCCGCGATCCCGATGCGCTCGGTCCGGGCGGCGACGGCGGACTGCTCGACCCACTCGGGCAACTCGTCGGACCAGCAGGCGAACGTGGACCGCCAGACCCGGTCGGGGGACGGATCGACCAGGGTGACCGGTACGCCGGCACGGGCCAGGCGGTGGACGAGGGCGCGGCCGGCCGGCCCGGCCCCCGCGACGATGACTCCGGAACTCACATCCTGTCCTTCGGCGCGGGCGACGATCCGGACGGTGACGCGTCGTCGGGCTGGGACGTCACGAACCGCCGGTGGCGAGCATGCCACCGTCGACGGCCAGGGTCTCGCCGGTGATCCACGCCGACTCGTCGCTCGCGAGGAAGGCGACCGCCCGGGCGACGTCCTCGGGTTCCCCGATCCGCTTCATCGGGTACGAGTTCGCCGCGCGGGCCTCGTTCTCGCCCTCGATCAGCCCGGAGGCGAACTTCGTGCGCACGACGGACGGGGCGATCGCGTTGACCCGGATGGCCGGACCGAGTTCCCAGGCGAGCTCGGCGGTCAGGCGGATCAGCGCCGCCTTCGACGTGCCGTACGCCGCGATCACGCCCGTCGACCGCAGACCCGCGACCGACGAGATGTTGACGACCGACCCGCCGGTGTCCTTCATGCCCGCCCGGTAGGCCTCCTGGACGAACCCGAGCGCGGCGACGACATTGGTGTCGAACGTCTTGCGGTACGCGGCGAGGTCGGCCCCCATCAGCGGGCCGGCCAGCGGCGCGATCCCGGTGTTGTTGACCAGGATGTGGATTCCGCCGCCCTGTGCGACGGCCGCGGCCACGGCGGCCGTCCGGTCGTCGGCGTCGCCGGTGTTGCCCGCACACGCCGAGACCGTTGCTCCGGGCACCGCCGTCCGGATCCGGCCGGCCGCCTCCTCGAGTGGCTCGGCCTTCCGGCTCGTGATGACGACCGAGGCACCGCGTCGGGCCAGTTCCGTCGCGATCGCCTCACCGATGCCGCGACTGGCACCGGTGACGAGCGCGGACCGGCCGGTCAAGTCGGAGGACTGCGGGAAGTTCTGCGGAATCGTTGTGGAGTGCGTCACGTCCCACACCGTATCGGTCCACCGTGACGGGGGTGGTCGACTCGGCCGCACGGCGCCGGGGTCCGCACGTGGGAAAAGCAGTGGCGCGGCACCGGTAGAATCGACCGTCGTGATCACCGCGACCGACCTGGAGGTACGAGCGGGCGCTCGGACCCTGTTGGCGGCGCCCGGCGACGCCTTACGCATCCAGCCCGGCGACCGGATCGGCCTCGTGGGCCGCAACGGTGCCGGCAAGACCACCACGCTGCGCATCCTGGCCGGCGAGACCGAACCCTACGCGGGATCGATCCGCCGGTCCGGTGAACTCGGTTACCTCCCGCAGGACCCCAAAGAGGGCGACCTCGACGTCCTGGCCAAGGACCGGGTGCTCTCCGCGCGCGGTCTCGACGAGATCTTGCGCGACATGGAGAAGCAGCAGGCGCAGATGGCCGAGGCCGCCGACGACAAGCTGCGGGACAAGGCCGTGGCGCGGTACGGCCGGCTCGAAGAGCGCTTCGCCGCCCTCGGCGGATACGTCGCCGAATCCGAGGCCGCGCGGATCTGCAACAGCCTGGGTCTGCCCGACCGGGTTCTCGAGCAGCCGCTACGGACACTCTCCGGCGGTCAGCGCCGACGGATCGAGCTCGCACGCATCCTGTTCGCGGCGTCCGACGGTTCGGGGAAATCCGACACCACCCTCCTGCTCGACGAACCGACCAACCACCTCGACGCCGACTCGATCGCCTGGCTCCGCAGCTTCCTGCAGAACCACGAGGGGGGTCTCGTCGTGATCAGTCACGACGTCGACCTGCTGGCCGACGTGGTGAACCGGGTGTGGTTCCTCGACGCGGTGCGCGGTGAGGCCGACATCTACAACATGAGCTGGAAGCGGTACCTCGATGCCCGGGCGACCGACGAGCAGCGCCGTCGTCGCGAACGGGCCAACGCCGAGAAGAAGGCGTCCGCCCTGCGCGCGCAGGCCGCGAAGCTCGGTGCCAAGGCGACCAAGGCGACCGCCGCGCAGAACATGCTCAAGCGCGCGGAGCGGATGATCGACGCCCTCGACGAGGAGCGGGTGGCCGACCGCACCGCGCGGATCCGGTTCCCCGAACCGGCCGCATGCGGCAAGACACCGTTGATGACGTCCGGACTCTCGAAGAGCTACGGCTCGCTGGAGATCTTCACCGGGGTGGACCTCGCGATCGACAAGGGCAGTCGCGTAGTCGTCCTCGGCCTCAACGGCGCGGGCAAGACGACGCTGCTGAGAATGCTTGCCGGAGTGGAGAAGCCGGACACAGGGTCGATCGAGCCGGGATTCGGTCTGAAGATCGGCTACTTCGCGCAGGAACACGACACCCTCGACGACCGGGCGTCGGTGTGGGAGAACATCCGGCACGCGGCACCCGACGCGGGCGAGCAGGACCTCCGAGGCCTGTTGGGCGCGTTCATGTTCAGCGGCGCCCAGCTCGATCAGCCGGCCGGCACGCTGTCCGGCGGTGAGAAGACCCGGCTCACGCTGGCCGGGCTGGTGTCCTCGGCGGCGAACGTCTTGCTCCTCGACGAGCCGACCAACAACCTCGACCCGATCTCGCGCGAACAGGTCCTCGACGCCCTGCGCAGCTACACCGGGGCCGTCGTCCTGGTCACGCACGATCCGGGCGCCGCCGCCGCGCTCGATCCGCAGCGTGTGATCCTGTTGCCCGACGGCACCGAGGACCACTGGAGCGAGGAGTATCAGGAGCTCATCGAGCTCGCCTGATCGCCTCGATGACCCGATCGGTCCCGGCGCGGTCGGGCACCGTCAGCCGGTGACCGTGTTCGGCGAACTCCCGGCCGACGACCCCCGCGGCCCGCAGCCGCCGCCCGAACTCGATGCCGTCGGTGCCCGGCACGAACACGAAATTCGCCTCGCTCGGCAGCGCCGGGTGGCCCGAGTCGCGCAGCGCGTCGGCGATTCGATCGCGTTCGCGGCGCATCGCCGTGACCCGTCCGGCCAACTCGTCGGACGCGGCAAGTGCCAGCGACGCCGCGTGTTCGGCGGCCGCGGTGATCAAGAAAGGGACTTCATGACGGCGGGCACCGCCGATGGACGTCGCCGACCCGATCGCATAACCGACCCGCAGTCCCGCGAGACCGTGGGCTTTGGAGAGGCTTCGCACCACGATCAGGTTGGGGTACTCGTCGACCAGCGTCCGGACATCGGGTGCGTTCCGGCAGTACTCGACGTACGCCTGGTCGAGGATCACCGGGATCGCCGGGTCGACAGCCATGAGCAGATCACGGATCTCCGTGTCGGAGAGGACCGATCCGGTCGGGTTGTGCGGGCTGCAGACGATGACGGCCGCGGTGTCCGGACGCGCGGCCGCGGCGAGCGCACCGATATCGGGACGCCCGGCGTCGAACAGCGGGGTCGTGTCGATCCCAAGCCCGATCATCTCGGCGAGCAGCGCGAAACCCTCGAATGTCGGTGCGGGGGTGACGATCCGCGGTCCGGTGCGACCTCTGGCCCGGCACTGCGCCGCCGAGTCCTGCAGGATCGCGGAGAGTACGGCCGTCGCCCCGGCGGGTAGGCTAAAGTACGGCGTCGGAGGGCTGTGGTCTGGACGAGCGGTCGGGTCACCAGGTGGCTTCGACTCGGCTCCTCGACCTCGACGCGCTCCTTCGTCGCTTGCTCGGCCCGGCGGCTCCGCTCGGTGCCGGCTCGACCAGCGTTCGGGCGGCTCGGCCAGCGGTGGGGCGGCTCAACCAGCTGACGGGCTTGATGCCTCCGGCCAATACCGCTTGCGCAGATCGCCTTTCACGAGCTTCCCGGTGGGCGTGCGCGGCAGGTCGTCGACGAAGTCGACCGACCGGGGCGCCTTGTAGGCCGCGATGTTCTCGGTGGTGAACGCGATCAGCTGCTCGGCGAGCCGATCGGTGGGTTCGTGGCCGTCGGCCAGCTGCACGCAGGCCTTCGCGACCTCGCCGAGGTCGGGGTCGGGGACACCGATCACCGCGACGTCGAACACCGCCGGGTGATTGATGAGGACGTTCTCGGCCTCCTGCGGGTAGATGTTGACGCCGCCGGAGATGATCATGAACGCCTTGCGGTCGGTCAGATACAGATAACCCTCGTCGTCGACGTATCCGACATCCCCTGTGGTGGACCAGTTCTCGTGTTCGGGGTGCTGGGCCTTGCGGGTCTTGTCGGGGTCGTTGTGGTACTGGAACGCCACGTCCTCGCGTTCGAAGAAGACCTGGCCGACCTCGCCGGTCGGGAGTTCCTTGCCGTCCTCGTCGCAGATGTGGACCACGCCGAGCAGCGGTTTGCCCACCGAGCCGGGATGATCGAGCGCCTCCTGCGGGCCGATGAACGTCGCGCCGGCGGCCTCGGTCGATGCGTAGTACTCGTGGATGACCGGGCCCCACCACTCGATCATCGCCCGCTTCACCTCGACCGGGCAGGGCGCGGCCGCGTGGACGGCGATCTTCATGCTGCTGACGTCGTACTTCGAGCGGACGTCCGCGGGCAGCTTCAGCATCCGGATGAACATGGTGGGCACCCACTGGCTGTGGGTCACGCGGTACTTCTCGATGGCGGCGAGGGCCGCTTCGGGATCGAACCGGTCCATCATGACGACGGTCCCGCCGACCGAGTTGGTCATCCCGCAATAGCGCAGCGGCGCTGCGTGATACAGCGGCGCGGGGGAGAGGTAGACCGCGGAGTCGTCGTAGCCGTACATGGGTGCGAAGATCGCGGTGTAGGCGTCGGGCACCTGGTCGACCTGCCCTTCGGGCATCGGTGTCTTGATGCCCTTCGGACGGCCGGTGGTCCCGGAGGAGTAGAGCATGTCGGTGCCGCGCGGCTGGTCGGTGCGGGGCTCTGCCGACGCATTGGCCAGGACCTTGTCGTAATTCTCGAAGCCGTCGAGATCGCCACCCCACACGATGCGGCGACCCGGGCCGGCAAGGGCCTCGATCTCGCCGGCGGCCGACACGGCCTCGACGACCGAGGCGCCGGCGAACAGGACCTGCGCGTTGCAGTCGGAGAGGATGTAGTTGGTCTCCGCCGCGGTGAGGTGGTGGTTGACCGCGGTCACGTACAGACCGCTGCGCAGGGCCGCCCAGTACACCTCGAAGACGTGGAAGTCGTTGGCGGAGACCACGGCGATGTTGTCGCCGCGTCGGAGTCCGAGGGAGTCGAGGTAGTTGGCGAGCCGGGTCGAGTTCTCGTCCAGTTGTCGGTAGGTCAGTACCTCGCCGGTAGCGGCCCGGATGACGGCCGGCTTGTCGGGGGTGGATTTCGCGAAGACTCCAGGAAACAAGAGTGACGCTCCTCGTGACGAAGGGGATGGCCACCCCGAACGACCGTATCTAACGCTCGTTCGGGGTGTTGCGAGTCACAGTACCCTAGCGTCGTGTCCGATTTCGCAGTTCCTCAGTGCGTCGCGAGAAACCTGTCCATGGTTCGCTCCGCGAGCGCGGTGATCGTCAGCGCGGGATTCACCAGGCCGACTGCGCCGGGGACGAAGGAACCGTCGACGACCCACAGGTTGTCGTAGCCCCGGACTCCGCCGTCAGCGTCGGCCGCGGCACCCATGACGACGCCGCCGAGCCCGTGATAGGTACTCGCGGAACCGAATCCGAGCGCGCGAGACGACACGTGGGTTCCGTTGGCGGCGAAGCCGAAACGGCCCTCGGTGCGTTCGTGGAAACGCTTGATGAAGGCGTTGCTGCGGCGGTCGAGGTCGTTGCGGTCGGCGGGGTGGGGATAGTTCAGTTGCGCCCGCCGGGTGCGATGGTCGTAGTCGATCGTGCCGCGTTCGTCGGTGTGGGCCTGCACGAGGTGGGTGGTCGCGGCCTTGCCGAGCGGTGCCGGCAGCGGGGTGGCCTGATAGACCATCGAGACCGGTCCGCCGGGCAGGTTGTCCTCGTAGATCCGTGCGTAACCCGGTCCGCCCTGGACGGCGCCGAAATCCTCGCGGGGGTTCGCCCGGATGGTGAGGAAGTCGCCGTTCACGCCGAAGCCGTCGCCGATTCGCGGTGACAGTCGCGGCAGGCGCCCCTGCGCGCGCGCTTCGACGAGCAGCCGGGTGGTGTGGAAGGAGCCCGCGGCCATGAAGAGGTGATCGGCCTCGGTGGTCACGGTGCGTACCGTGCGGCCCTGCTCGTCGAGAACCCGTGCGGTGACGACGAATCCGGCGCGGCGCGAGCGAGGCCGGATGTCGAAAACCTCGTGCATCGGCTTGACGGTGACGTTTCCGGTCCGTTCGGCGGCGAGGAGGTAGCTGCGGTCGAGAGACTTCTCGGCGCCGCTGTTGACGCCGTAGCTCAGTTCGCCCGCGGTCACCGACGGGGTGGCCCGGCCGGCCAGTTCGTCGCGGACGATGTCCCAGTCGATGGCGAAGTCGAAGAAGTGCGGTGACGCGCCGTAGCGCTCGATCACCTTCAGCCAGGACCGGGCCCCGACGTACTCGGGGTGCGCGAGGATGTCCGCGGGCAGCGGCGAGACGCCGAGCCCGGCCTTCGCGCGCGGGAAGTGGGTCTGGGCGAGCTGCGCGTAGTCGGCGGCCACCGGGAGATGTGCTCGAAGTCCTGTCGGCGGGGGACGGGCGTGAAGGAGCCGAACACGAGCGACCCGCCGCCGACGCCTGCGCCGTACACGGCCTCGACGCCGTTGCCCATCACATGGTCGAGCACGCCGGGATACGGCTCCACCGGGAGGCCGCTCGCCGCACTCGCGCCGGCGGGGCTGCCGAACCACGCGGCGCGCTTGTCCGGGGTGGTCGTCGTGGCGAAGGTGTTGCCGTCCGGTCGGATCGGCCACCGGCGCCCGTGCTCGAAAACCGTTGTCGTGTAGCCGGCCTCGCCGAGGCGACGTGCCGCCACCGCGCCGCCGAAGCCGGTGCCGATGACGATCGCGGTCTGCCCCGGTGCCGCCTGCGCCGGGGTGACGGTCGCGCCGAGCGCGGCGAGGGCGCCGACGCCGGCCGCAGAGCGCATGAGGGTCCGGCGAGAGACGGCGGGACCGGGTTTGTCGAGTTTCACCCGGGAACCTTAGCGTGAGCTAAGTAAGGTTAGGGAATCCTTAGCAGCAGCAACTGTGTGGGATGGATCTTGGCCGGCTTGATCCGGCCCGGCAGCCGCGGTGCGTGATCGCCGAGTCGGCCGGGGCCGCGGGACGTTAGGCTCCGGGGTGTGACGGCTGCGCTGCAGATCGAGGTGGACCGCGACAGCGTGGCGATGGGGGATGACGTCGCTTCCCACGCACACTCACTCCTGGTGGAGCCGGGTACGGCGCTGAGTGTCGTCCTCGCCGCGGCGGCGCCCGGGATCCGTGCTCGGGGCTGGTCCTGGGTGGCCGACGTCGACGGCCGGGTCGCCGCCGTCTGGTCGGCCGACCACGGTGTGCAGATGCTCGTCGGGGACGGCCCGGTGACCGCGGACGTCGTGCCGTGCCGGATTCATTACCGGTACTTCCTGCAGATCGACCCGGCGTGGCTGTATCGGCGCCTCGCCGAGGGGGCCGCGGCGGACCGGGGCGCCCTCGAACGCGAGTACCGCCCGATCGGTGATCGGCGACGCGAGGAGGACGAGCGTCGCCGCGAACGCGATTCGGCGACAAGGTATCTGACCGTCGAGTGCACCGCGGCGCTGCGCGGCTTCGGTGCGGAGTTCGATCTGCACAACGACCGGACGGCACGGTTCGACGTGGTCGGCTCGATGTGGCGGGTACAGCGCGCCGACACCATGACCATGACCTTCGACGGGGCGAATCAGGTCCTGTCGTCGATCCGACCCGTCGGCGTCGCCGAGTGCTGGCTGGTCGCGGCCGTCGGAATGCGTATGCGACAGGTGCAGGGACTCACGCCGGTCCCGAACGACCCCCGTTTGCCGGTGCCGGAGCTGCGGCCGATGGGGTCAGGGGTGGCCGGATCGCCACGCTGGACGACGAGAGGTACGAGAGGCGATCCCGTCGTCCAGCTGACCGGCGATGAGGCGGTGCGGGCCTACCGGTTGTCGGCGAACCGTTCGATCGACGAGGTCGTGTCCCTGCTGGCCCCGGACTGAGGTCAGTCGTGTGCGCGCACGGACTCCTCGACGAGGTCGAGCACCGCGTGCAGATCGTCGGTGGGCTGGCCGGTGGCCAGCCGGGTGATCAGACCGTCGAGCACGAGGTCGAGGTAGTTGAGCAGAACGTCGGTCGGGACGTCGTCGCGCAGGCGCCCCGCTTGCCGACCCCGCTCCAGCCGGCTGAGTGTCGCCTGCTCGACCTCGGCCGCGTAGGACACCCACTCCGCACGGAATCCGTTGTCCGTCCGTAGTTTCCGCGCGATCTCCAGGCGCGTGCCGAGCCAGTCGAAATCCTGGGGGCGCGTGAGCATGTCGCGCATGACCTGCACCAGGCCCTGCTCGGCGGCGACATCGGCCATCCGCTCGGCATCCTCGCGCGCGAGGGCCAGGAACAGCGCCTCCTTGTCCCGGTAATGGTGGAAGATCGCACCCCGGGACAAGCCGGTGGACTCTTCGATCCGTTTGACGGTCGCGCCGTCGTATCCGTACTCCGCGAAGCAATGCCGCGCGCCGTCGAGAATCTCCCGACGACGCGCGGCAAGCCGGTCATCGCTGACCTTGGGCACGTCGAGTGCCTCCTGTCAGCTCTTGATCATGTTGCGCAGCACGTACTGCAGGATGCCTCCGTTGCGGTAGTAGTCGGCCTCACCCGGGGTGTCGATGCGGACCTTGGCATCGAACTCCACCGTCGAGCCGTCTTCCTTGGTGGCGGTGACGTGCACGGTCGACGGCGTCGTCCCGTTGTTGAGCTCCTCGATGCCCGCGATGTCGTAGGTCTCGGTGCCGTCGAGGCCCAACGACTTGTGCGACTCGCCCTCGGGGAACTGCAGCGGGATGACGCCCATGCCGATGAGGTTTGAGCGGTGGATGCGCTCGAAGCTCTCGGTGATGACGGCCTTCACGCCGAGGAGGCTGGTGCCCTTCGCCGCCCAGTCACGCGACGATCCGGTGCCGTACTCCTTGCCGCCGAGCACGACGAGCGGGATGTTCTGCTCGGCGTAGTTCTGCGCGGCGTCGTAGATGAACGACTGCGGTGCACCCTCCTGGGTGAAGTCGCGGGTGTAACCACCGGTCACACCGTCGAGCAGCTGGTTCTGTAGGCGGATGTTGCCGAAGGTCGACCGGATCATCACCTCGTGGTTGCCGCGGCGGGCGCCCAGCGAGTTGTAGTCCTTGCGGGCCACCCCGTTGGCATCGAGGTACTGCGCGGCGGGGGTGCCGGGCTTGATCGTCGACGCGGGGGAGATGTGGTCGGTGGTCACCGAGTCGCCGAGCTTCGCGAGCACGCGTGCGCCCTTGATGTCGGAGACGGGCGACGGCTCACGCTGCATGCCCTCGAAGTACGGAGGCTTGCGGACGTAGGTGGACTCGTCGTCCCACTCGAAGGTCTTGCCCGACGGGGTCGGCAGGTTCTGCCAGCGCTCGTCACCCTTGAAGACGTCGGCGTAGTCCGAGGCGTACTGCTCCGGCGAGATCGACGAGGCGATGGTCGCCTCGATCTCCTCGTTGGTCGGCCAGATGTCCTTGAGGAACACGTCGTTGCCGTCGGTGTCCTTGCCCAGCGCGTCGGTCTCGAAGTCGAAGTCCATCGTGCCGGCCAGGGCATAGGCGATGACCAGCGGCGGCGACGCGAGGTAGTTCATCTTCACGTCGGGGTTGATGCGACCCTCGAAGTTGCGGTTGCCCGACAGCACCGCGGTGGCGGTGAGGTCGTTGTCGTTGATCGCCTTCGAGATCTCCTCCGGCAGCGGGCCGGAATTGCCGATGCACGTGGTGCAGCCGTAGCCGACGAGGTAGAAGCCGAGCTTCTCCAGGTACGGCCAGAGACCGGACTTGTCGTAGTAGCCGGTGACGACCTGCGAGCCCGGTGCCATCGACGTCTTGACCCACGGCTTGGACGACAGGCCCTTCTCCACGGCCTTCTTGGCCAGGAGCGCCGCGCCGAGCATGACCGACGGGTTGGAGGTGTTGGTGCAGCTGGTGATCGAAGCGATCGTCACGATCCCGTGGTCGAGGATCATCGATCCTCGTTCCTCGGAATCCACCCGGACCGGATTGGTCGGCCGACCCTCGGCGCCGTTGGCGGCCGAGTGCAGCGGCTCGGCGTCGTCGTCGGCGAAGGACAGGGTCGCGGGGTCGGACGCCGGGAAGGTTTCCTCGACCGCCTCGTCCAGCTTGGTCTGCGGAGCGGAGTTGCCGTTCTCGACGTAGTTGTGGATGTCCTTGCGGAACGCGTTCTTCGCGTCCCACAGCTCGATGCGGTCCTGCGGACGCTTCGGGCCAGCGATCGACGGGACGACGTCGGCCAGGTCGAGCTCGAGGTACTCCGAGTACACGGCCTCCTCGGCGTCCTTCTCCAGCCACATGCCCTGTTCCTTGGCATAGGCCTCGACGAGCGCGAGCGTCTCCTCGCTGCGCCCGGTGAGTCGGAGGTAGTTGACGGTCTCGCCGTCGATCGGGAACATCGCGCAGGTCGAGCCGAACTCGGGGCTCATGTTGCCGATGGTGGCGCGGTTGGCGAGCGGGACCTCGCCGACACCGTTGCCGTAGAACTCGACGAACTTGCCGACCACGCCGTGCTTGCGCAGCATCTCGGTGATGGTGAGGACCACGTCGGTCGCGGTGACGCCCGGCTTGGTCGCGCCGGTGAGCTTGAAGCCGACGACGCGGGGGATGAGCATGGAGACCGGCTGACCGAGCATCGCGGCCTCGGCCTCGATGCCGCCGACGCCCCAGCCCAGGACGCCGAGGCCGTTCTCCATCGTGGTGTGCGAGTCGGTGCCGATGCAGGTGTCGGGGTAGGCGACGCCGTCACGGACCATCACCGAGCGCGCGAGGTGCTCGATGTTGACCTGGTGCACGATGCCGGTGCCCGGCGGCACGACGCGGAAGTCGTCGAAGGCGCCCTGACCCCAGCGGAGGAATTTGTAGCGCTCCTCGTTGCGCTGGTACTCGATCTCGACGTTGCGCTCGAACGCCTGGGCATTGCCGAAGGCCTCGATGATGACGGAGTGGTCGATGACCATCTCGGCCGGTGCGAGCGGGTTGACCTTGTCCGGGTCGCCGCCGAGTTCCTTGACGGCGTCGCGCATGGTCGTGAGGTCGACGATGCAGGGCACGCCGGTGAAGTCCTGCATGATCACGCGGGCAGGCGTGAACTGGATCTCGACGCTCGGTTCGGCGTTCGGGTCCCAGTTCGCCAGGGCCTCGATGTGCTCCTTGGTGATGTTCGCGCCATCCTCGGTGCGCAGGAGGTTCTCGGCGAGGACCTTCAGAGCGTAGGGGAGCTTGGCGGTGCCCTCGACGGCGTTCAGACGGTAGATCTCGTAGCTGTTGTCACCGACGTCCAGCGTGCCGCGGGCGCCGAAGGAATTGATACTCACGTCTAAATCCACTCTCCTCGTGTGCCGGCGGGCTGCGCCGGCGATTACTCGATGATCCACTTGCGGTCGGGCGGGGCTGGTCGATCCGGCGCAGTCGTGCCGCACCGGCTGACGTTCTGCACCGGCGGGCTGCACCGGCACCATCGGATGTCCGCGAGGGCCACCCGCGACAACGTCGTCCAGTCTAACAGTACGGACGTACTGTTACCAAGCTCGGGCCGGGACACGCCGGATCGGACCTGCCGACACCGGAATACCCAGACGAGTCCATTGTGTCGTACGGTGCAGGGCGGGGTTCGGCGAGGAGACACTCGACGCCGGCGCGATACCGCCGTCAACGTGCACGCAACCCCGGGTGATCTCGAGAGGCAGGGGTGGCGGATGGGTCCGCAGGCGACGACGCTGGTGCTGGCAGCTCCCGCGGAGAACAACGAACTCACCGGACTCGTCGGGGTCGACATGGGTGAGCTGTCGCGGGACATCGCCGACGACGGCGTGGCGGGGGCGACGCCCGAACAGTTGCCCGGCATGCTCGAGGTCGTCGAATACGCCCAGTCGAAGGGCCATGACGTCAGCTTCGTGGTCATCGACCAGGTTCAGCCCCGGTTCACTCTCTACCGCGACGTCGCGAACCAGTTGCAGGAACAGGTCGGCGGCACCGTCATCGTGCTCGGCCCCAACTCGGTCGGCAGCTCGTCGCCGGAGTTCAGCCGGGTGGTGCAGGAACAGGCCACCGACGGCCTGACCCTCACCGACCCCGCGGGTGCGGCGCGGCAGATGATCGACACGATGACCGGTCCCAACGTGGACTGGACGATCGTGGGCCTGCTGCTGATCCTGGTCGTCGCGGGCGGAGCCGTGCTCGCCCGGCTGCGGCAGGTCCGCAGCCGCAAGAGCCTGGCCGCCGGTCCGCTGGGACCCGTGCAGACCACCGCCGCGGAGTCGGATGACTCCTCGGAATCACGCCGCGAGCCGACCGCTTCCGGCCGGTAGTAGACAGGCCCGGGCCGCCTCTGCCGGCCGGCGATGCGGCGGGTGGGCCCGCCCCCTGGCACCTTGTTCTCGCGCGGCGGGGACCCTTCTCGGCGTGTCTTCCGGTCTGTTGCCAATTCGAGACCTTGACGACCGTTCGATCTTTCGCCAGTTCACGGCATTTTCGCAGGTAATCACGCCTTTGTAATTCACGAACACGGTTTTCTCGTGTGGTTGATGTGACGTACGGTTCTGATGTCGCGTGTGATGCCTGTGTTCCCTACAGGGTCCGATGTGGCGGAAGTGCAGTGCGTGATCGCCGCGGGTTCAGACACCCCGGACGGTCGCCGGACCGGGGATCGGACGATCCCCGCGAATCGCGAGGAGTTCCAGGTGAGGCGAGGAAGAACTGGTGCGTCATGGCCGGCGCGCGTCTCGGCGGCCCTTGCTGTCGTACTCGTCTGCGCGGTCGGTGCGGGTCATGCCGACGCGGCGCCCAAGAAGACGCCCGAGTCGCCCATCTCCGGTCTGATCAACCGGATCGCGACGGTCAACCAGGACATCGCCGACCTCGATCAGGCGCTCGCGTCCCGCCAGGAGAACGTGAACCGATCGATCGTCGACTTCCAGAACTCGCTCGCGCAGCAGCGCCTCGCCACGGTGGCCGCGCGCGGAGCACGCACCGAACTCGACCGCTCGAGCAAGGCCGTCGTCGACGCTCAGAAGGAGTTCGACCGGTTCGCCCGTCTGGCCTACCAGCAGGGGCCGGAGCAGGGTTCGATGTCGAACTACGTCGCCTCCGAGGACCCGCAGGCCGTCCTCGACCGCATGAAGCTGATCGATCAGGTCGGCAAGAAGCAGCAGGAGATGATCCGGCGGCTGCAGGTGGCCCGTAACCAGAAGGCCAACCGACTCGCGGCCGTCGAGGCCACCCGCCGGCAGGCGTCGTTCGCGGCCAAGAGCGCCGAACAGCGCAAGACCGACGCCATGGCGGCGGTCACCGAGGCGAAGGCCGCCATCGCCTCCCAACAGAAGCGCAAGGCCACCCTGATCGGGGAACGCGACCGGGTCCAGAAGCGCCTCAACACGATTCGCGGATATGTGCCGAAGAAGACGGTCGAGGGGCCGTCGGCGAGCGATCTGCTCTCGAACCTGTTTCCGACCGATCCGTCGGCCGAGGGTGTGCTCAAGGCGCTGCCGGCCACGCCCGCGACCGACAACCAGGCACTGGCCGTCGCGGCCGAGGCCGCGGCGCGCCTCGCCATCGACGTCGGTTCGTCCATCCTCGCCGGTCTGGTCGGGCAGCAGCAGTTGCCCCAGTCCGAGTTGCTGAACGAGCTCGGCATCGGCGGTGCGGACATCACCGGCAGCAGCGGTGGCGACACCCTCAGTGCGCGACTCGGTTCGGGGAGCCTCGGCTCACTGTTCGGCAGTTCCTCCGGCGGCGGCGGGGGCGGGGGCGGCGTCGTCCGACCCGGGCTGCGCGGTCCGCAAGCCGTCGAGATCGCCGTCAACCGTGCGCTCTCGCAGCTGAACGTGCCCTACGCCTGGGGCGGTGGCGACGCGAACGGCCCGACGCAGGGAATCCGCGACGGCGGTGTGGCCGACAGCTACGGCGACTACAACAAGATCGGTTTCGACTGCTCCGGCCTGATGATCTACGCGTTCGCCGGCGTCGGGATCGAACTGCCGCACTACACCGGTTACCAGTACACCTCGGGGCCGCAGTTCCCGCTGTCACAGATGCGACGCGGCGACATGATCTTCTACGGCCCCAACGCGAGTGCGCACGTCGCGCTGTACCTCGGCGACAACAAGATGGTCGAGGCACCGCAGTCGGGTGACGTGGTCAAGGTGTCCCCGCTGCGCACCAACGGCGCGATGCCGAACGTGGTCCGTCTGCTCTGAGGCGTGGTGGTTCCGGCGGGCGCGGTGAACGACCGACCCCCGCCGAGTCTTCTTGGCACCTTTTCAGCCGGCACGGCTAGGCTGGCACAGACACGCGGGGTCGACGCCTGCGCGCTGCGCGTTCGCGCCGCCCGTGGGCCCTCGCGGTTCGACGGAACAGCAGTTCAGAGGAACAGGAGCACGGGTTGACCGAATCGCACTCCCTCGGCAAGGCGGCCACGGGGGATTCCGCGGCGGCAGGAGCGGACGGCTCGGTGCTGAGCGACGCCGACGTCGCCCTGCTCGAGCGGGCCATCTACGAGGTCAAGCGCGTCATCGTCGGCCAGGATCAGCTCGTCGAGCGCATTCTCGTCGGTCTCCTCGCGCGCGGACACATCTTGCTCGAGGGCGTGCCGGGTGTCGCGAAGACGCTCGCTGTCGAGACGTTCGCCCGCGTCGTCGGCGGGTCGTTCTCGCGAGTGCAGTTCACCCCCGACCTCGTGCCCACCGACCTGATCGGTACGCGTATCTACCGGCAGGGCCGCGAGGAGTTCGACACCGAGCTCGGCCCGGTGGTCGCGAACTTCCTGCTCGCCGACGAGATCAACCGCGCACCCGCGAAGGTGCAGTCGGCACTGCTCGAGGTGATGGCCGAGCGGCACGTCTCGATCGGCGGCAAGACGTACTCGATGCCGGATCCGTTCCTGGTCATGGCGACGCAGAACCCGATCGAGAACGAGGGTGTCTACCCGCTGCCCGAGGCGCAGCGGGACCGCTTCCTGTTCAAGGTCCTCGTCGACTACCCGTCGGTGGAGGAGGAGCGCGAGATCGTCTACCGGATGGGCAACGTCCCGCCGACCGCCTCCCAGGTCCTCGACCCCGCCGCGATGCTGCGCCTGCAGCGGACCGCGGCGAACGTCTTCGTCCACCACGCGCTCGTCGACTACGTCGTCCGGGTCATCAACGCCACCCGCCGGCCGGCCGAGCTGGGCCTGAACGACGTCGCGTCGTGGCTGTCTTACGGCGCGTCGCCCCGTGCGACGCTGGGCATCGTGGCCGCGGCCCGCGCCCTGGCGCTGGTCCGCGGACGCGACTACGTGATCCCGCAGGACGTCGTCGAGATCATGCCCGACGTGCTGCGGCACCGCCTCGTGCTGTCCTACGACGCACTGGCCGACGAGATCGATGCCGACCAGGTCATCGCCCGCGTCCTGCAGACCGTCGGACTGCCGCAGGTCGGCGCGCAGCCGGTGCCCCAGGGGCAGTACCCGGCCGGACAGCAGCAGGCGCCCAATCCCGGACACGGGCCGAATGGGTATGCGGGACAGCAGGTCCCGCAGTCCGCCGGCCCGATGGACCCGAATTCGGCCCCGGCGAACCGGAATTCACCTCAGTATGGCGGCTAATCGGGACCTACCGCGTCTCGGCGCCGGGCTGCTCGACGAGGCGCAGCTGACGGCGGCGCTGAAGATGCTCGAGCTCACCGTGCGGCGCAAACTCGACGGCGTGCTCCAGGGCGAGCACCTGGGTCTGATCCCCGGACCGGGTTCGGAGCCAGGGGAGGCGCGGGCCTATCAGCCGGGCGACGACGTCCGGCGGATGGAGTGGTCGGTCACCGCACGCACGACCCAGCCGCATGTCCGGCAGATGATCGCCGACCGCGAACTCGAGACCTGGCTCGTCGTCGACGCCTCGGCCAGCCTCGACTTCGGCACCGTCGACTGCACCAAGCGCGACCTGGCCGTCGCGGCGGCCGCGGCTCTGGTCCACCTCACGACCGGCGGCGGTAACCGGCACGGCGCGCTGGTGGTGACCGGTGACGACGTGGTGCGGGTACCGGCCCGTGCCGGGCGTGCGCACGCCCAGAACCTCCTCAAGACCATCGCCACCACGCGGCGCAGTTCGCCCGGGGTCCGGGGCGATCTGAAGGCGGGGATCGAGGCTCTCCGACGGCCCCAGCGCCGTCGCGGCCTCGCCGTCGTCATCAGTGACTTCCTCGGCCCCATCGACTGGGAGCGTTCGCTACGCGCCATCGGCGCCCACCACGAACTCCTCGCGGTCGAGGTCCTCGACCCCCGCGATCTCGACCTCCCGGCGATCGGCGAGGTCACCCTGGCCGACGCGGAGTCCGGGGAGATCCACGACGTGACGATCACCGACGACCTCCGGCGCGACTTCGCGGCCGCGGCGCGCGCACACCAGCAGCGGGTCCACCGCACCCTGCGCAGCTGTGGCGGCGCGATCCTGACGTTGCGTACGGATCGGGAGTGGATCGCCGACACCGTCAAGTTCGTCGCACAACGCCGCCGCGGTCTCGCGGCGGGGGTGGGGTAGGTCGATGCTGTCCAGTCCCTGGTGGTTGCTCCTGCTCCTGGTCGTGGCGTTACTCGGCGCCGCGTATGTCTACATGCTGCGCCGGCGGCGGCAGCGTGCGCTGACCTTTGCGAACCTGGACCTGCTGAAGTCGGTCGCGCCCGCCGATCGGAGTCGCCTGCGGCACCTTCCGATCGCGCTGCTGATCATCTCGCTGATCCTGCTCACGGTCGCGCTGTCCGGGCCGCAGGCCGATCGCAAGGTGCCGCGCAACAAGGCGACCGTCGTCCTGGTGATGGACGTGTCGCGGTCGATGAACGCCACCGACGTGTCGCCGTCGCGGATCCGTGCGGCGCAGGAGGCCGCCAAGAAGTTCGCCGACGAACTGACCGAGGGGATCAACCTCGGACTGATCTCCTTCGCCGGTACCGCCGCGAGCCTCGTGTCGCCGACGCCGGACCACAACGCCACCAAGGTCGCGGTGGACAAACTGCGGCTCGACGACAAGACGGCAACCGGGGAGGGCATCTTCGCGGCCCTGCAGCAGATCAGCACGCTGAACGCGGTGCTCGGCGGGACCGAGGGCGCACCACCTGCGCGGATCGTGCTGCTCTCCGACGGCAAGGAGACCGTCCCGGACGACCCCGACGACCCGCGGGGTGCGTTCACCGCGGCTCGGAAGGCCAAGGAGGAGAAGATCCCGGTCTCCACGATCTCCTTCGGTACCCGGACCGGCACCGTCGAACTCGAGGGCGACCGGGTGCCCGTGCCGGTCGACGACGACTCGCTGCGCAAGATCGCCAACCTGTCCGGTGGCGACTTCTTCACCGCGGCCAGCCTCGACGAGTTGAACAAGGTCTACGAGCAGCTCCAGGACGAGATCGGTTACGAGACCCGTCGAGGGGACAACTCGAAGCCGTGGCTGATCGCCGGTACGTTGTTCGCGCTGGTGTCGGCCTTCGCCGCGCTGGCCATCAACCGCCGGCTGCCCTGACGCGGATGTGTCCGGGGTGTGCCGCAAGTGCCCCCCGTCCGCCGACCGCGTGTCACCCCCCGCAATGAGAACGGATAAGTTGAACACCCATGACGGCAGCTAGCAACGAAGCGCAGAATCCCTCCCGCTCGGTCCTGGTGACCGGCGGCAACCGCGGAATCGGCCTGGCCGTGGCCCAGCGACTGGCGGCCGACGGTCACCGGGTGGCGGTGACGCACCGCGGTTCCGGAGCACCGGACGGACTGTTCGGCGTCAAGTGCGATGTCACCGACTCGGAGTCGGTCGACCGCGCCTTCGCCGAAGTCGAGGCGCATCAGGGTCCCGTCGAGATCCTCGTCGCCAACGCGGGGATCACCGAGAACATGCTCCTCATGCGACTGTCCGAGGAATCCTTCGAGAAGGTCCTCGACGCGAACCTCACCGGCGCGTTCCGGTGCGCCAAGCGCGCCACCAAGGGGATGCAGCGCGCCAAGTGGGGCCGGATGATCTTCCTCGGCTCGGTGGTCGCGATGTCCGGCATCCCCGGCCAGGTGAACTACGCGGCCTCGAAGGCGGGCCTGATCGGGATGGCGCGCTCGATCGCGCGTGAGATCGGCTCGCGCAACATCACCGCGAACGTGGTGGCGCCCGGGTTCATCGAGACGGACATGACCGCGTCGATGGAGGACCGCTACATCGAGATGGCCAAGCAGGCGATCCCGCTCGGCCGAACCGGCAAGCCCGAGGACGTCGCGGCGGCCATCAGCTTCCTCGCCTCCGACGAGGGCGGTTACATCTCCGGTGCGGTCCTGCCCGTCGACGGCGGAATGGGCATGGGGCACTGAACTGCCGAGCGCGGTCGCACGGCTACTGACCCGCGCAGCGCGGTCGTAAGGCACGTCAATCAACGTCGATCTCAGGAGCACATCTTCGTGAGCGGAATCCTGGACGGGAAGACCGTCCTCATCACGGGCATCATCACCGATGCGTCGATCGCCTTCCACGCCGCCGCCATGGCGCAGGAGCAGGGCGCCACGGTCCTCATCACCGGCATCCCGGAACGGCTCCGGTTGATCGACCGGATCGCCAAGCGGTTGCCGAAGGAGGTGCCGCCGGCCATCGGGCTCGACGTCACCAACGAGGACGATCTCGGCGCGCTCGCCGGGAAGCTCACCGAGCTGGCGCCGCAGGGCATCGACGGCGTGATGCACTCGATCGCGTTCGCGCCGCGCACCCTGATGGGTCCCGAGGCCAAGCCGTTCCTGGAGGGGCCGGGCCCCGACGCCGCCAAGGCCTTCGAGATCTCGGCGTGGAGTTATGCCTCGCTCGCCCGCGCCGTACTCCCCGCCATGAACGAGGGCGGCTCCATCGTGGGCATGGACTTCGATCCCCGCACCGCGATGCCGTACTACAACTGGATGGGTGTGGCGAAGGCCGCGCTCGAGTCGGTGAACCGGTACGTGGCGCGCGAAGTGGGCAACGCGAAGAACATCCGGTCGAACCTGGTGGCCGCCGGCCCGATCAAGACCCTCGCCGCGAAGGCGATCGCTGGTACCGCGACCGATGACGCCAAGCAGCTCAACATGCTCAACGAGTACTGGGACGGCGCGTCCCCGATCGGCTGGGACGTCGACGACCCCAGCGTCGTCGCGAAGTCGGTGTGTGCGCTCCTCAGCGACTGGCTGCCGGCGACCACCGGTTCCATCGTCTACGTCGACGGTGGCGCCAGCCACAACACCTGGTTCCCGGAGGGCATGACCACCGGCTCATGAGTTCGCCAGCACCTGGGGACACCGCGCCCGTCGATCCCGCACCGTTCGTTCCCGCGCCGTTCGATGCCGTCCTGTTCCTGTCGTTCGGCGGACCGGACGGGCCCGAGGACGTGATGCCGTTCCTGGAGAACGTCACTCGCGGCCGGGGGATCCCGCGCGAACGGCTCGAGTCGGTGGCCGAGCACTACCTGCACTTCGGCGGCGTCTCACCGATCAACCGGCTCAACCTCGAGATGATCGATGCCCTGCGTGCGGAGCTCGACCGACGTGGTGTCGACCTCCCGGTGTATTTCGGCAATCGCAACTGGCACCCGATGGCCGAGGACACCCTGGCCGAGATATACCGCGCCGGTCATCGCCGGATCCTCGTGTTCCCGACCTCGGCGTGGGGCGGCTACTCGGGGTGCCGGCAGTACCACGAGGACATCGACCGGGCGGTCACGGCGCTCGCCGACCGTGAGCCGACGAGCGGTGAACCCGACGGCGCGGTGGTGCTCCGCAAGCTCCCGCAGTACTGGTCGCATCCGGCGTTCGTCGCGGCCGGGGCCGACGCGGTGCGCCGCGCTCTGGACGCCCTCGGGCCCGGTGAGGAGGCGCCGCGGCTGGTGTTCACCGCCCACTCGGTCCCGACCTCGGCCGATGAGGCGTCGGGTCCCGCGGCCGACGGCGGGAAGCTGTACTCGCGCCAGGTGCTGGCCGCGTCGCAGGCGGTCGCCGATGAGCTCGGCATCGCCGACTTCGACCAGGTCTGGCAGTCACGGTCGGGTCCACCGCAGATCCCGTGGCTGGAACCGGACATCTGCGACCATCTGGAGAACCTTGCCGCGGAGGGTGTCCGACGGGTGGTCGTCTACCCGGTGGGGTTCATCTCCGACCATCTCGAGGTGATCTGGGATCTCGACAACGAGGCCGCGGAGGTCGCCGAGCGCCTCGGCATGGACTATGTCCGCGCCGACACCGTGGGTCCCGATCCGCGGTTCATCTCGATGATCGGCGAATTCGTGGAGGCGTACGCCGGGGGCTTCGGCGACCTGTCGGCGATGGGATGCGGAGACAACGGACGCACCTGTCGAGACCGGTGCTGTGTGCCCGCGACCCGGCCGGCACGCAGTCGGTAGTCCCGGTCAGTTCTGGGGCCGCAGCAGCTCGAGGATCGTGTGGTTGACCGCCGCCGCCCGTGCGGTCCGCGTGAGCGCCTGGAGTCCCCGGAGCGTCGCGTCGCCGGAATCCCATTGTCCGGCACTGTCGCCGATCTCCACGTTGCGCGCCCCGGCGAGGTCGACGATGGCCTCGACCTGCGCCGCCGTGTCGATCAGGCGGGTGGAGCGCGCGTCGAGGAGATGCGGGGGCAGGGCGACCCGATGCCTCGAGGTGAGCGCTGCGAGTTGCGTACGGAGGTCGCTTGCGTCGGCCGACCGGCGTCCGCCGAGCCCGCCGATGATCGTGGTCGCCTCTCGAACTGCTTGCCGCAGTTCGTATTCCAGATCACCGGCACTAGGTCCCGCGGATACGAGATGACCGAGGTCGAGGGAGGCGTCGTAGCGGTGGGCCGACCATGTGCACGTGACGAACGGTGGATCGTCGGTGTCGGCGGCGAACGCCGGGACGAGCGCGAGCGTGCCGTTGCCCGCCGCGTCGTCGACGAGCAGCACCTCGCCCGCGCCGAGCGCGGCCGACGTCGCCACATGGGGTGGGAGTCCCTGCGGATCACCCGTGGAGGGCAGGCGGACGACGAGGCGCCGCGCGGGTCGCAGCAACGCGAGCAGATCGAGCACCCCGTTCGCCGAACCCGCTGCGGGCGCGACCTGTTCGGCCCCGGCGACACCGCCGCCGGGCCATTGCAGGAGGTGCCGGTCGGCGGATTCCGCCAGGGCTTCGATCACGTCGTCGGGGGAGCACCGGCCGGTGAGCCAGGCGGCCGACCACGCGCCGAGGGCGCACGTCGGCCACGCGACGGTGGCGGAGAGCAGGCGGCTGCGTTTCATCAAGAAGCCAGGATACCGGCGAGGCCGGTGGGAGCCGGGCGTGGCAACCCCGCGGGCGGGCCCGCGGGGCATACGGTGTGTGCGCCGCCCGACCTGTCCATCGCGGCGGCGTGATCACGAGATGACCGATCGAGAGATGGTGGTGTGCGATGGATGACCGCTACGGACGCGATGTGCTCTCCCAGCCCCGTCGGGCGAAGCCGCGTCCCGCGGAGGTCGCCGCGGATCGCGATCTGGTCGTCGAGGACGCCGCCACCGGCTTCTGCGGTGCGGTCGTCGGGCTCGAGAAGAGCTACGCCGGCGATCTCGTCCGGCTGGAGGACCGGCGAGGTCAGACGCGGGTGTTCCTGATGCACCCCGGCGCGTTCCTCATCGACGGTCGGCCGGTGACGCTCGTACGGCCGCGCACCAGAGGCCCGCAGCAGCCGGCCATGACGGCGTCGGGATCGCGAGCAGCCCCTCGCGCCCGCGCGCGGACCGCGCGCGCCAGCCGGCTCTTCGTCGAGGGCGTGCACGACGCGACACTCCTCGAGCGGGTGTGGGGTGACGACCTCCGCGCGGAGGGCGTGGTCGTCGTCAGCCTCGACGGCCTCGACAACCTCGAGGCGGCACTCGACGAATTCCAGCCGGCACCGCATCGCCGGGCCGGTGTCCTCGTCGACCATCTGGTGGCGGGTTCCAAAGAAGCACATCTCACCGCCGAGGTCGGGGAGCACGTCCTCGTGTGCGGGCATCCCTACATCGACGTCTGGGAGGCGGTGAAGCCGGCGTCGGTGAAGATCCCGGCGTGGCCGCACATCCCGCGGGGCACCGACTGGAAGACCGGGGTGTGTGCCGAGCTCGGCTGGGGGGACCCTCGTGACGGCTGGCGCCGGGTGCTGGGCGGGGTGAGCAGTTTCCGGGATCTCGAGGTCGCTCTGCTGCGGTCGGTGGAAGAACTCATCGATTTCGTGACCGCGGCCGAAGAGCCCAGGTGACGCACACGGCCTGACGCCCACCGGGGCCCACCCGCGTCGTGAGCGCCGAAGGCGGTTCGGACATCTCTGGCAGACTGGACCCATGAGCGCCCTGCTGTGGTTGGCGGCCGCGATCGTCCTGGTGGTCGCGGAGATGTTCGGTGGCGAACTCGTCCTGCTCATGCTCGCCGGGGGCGCATTCGCGGCCGCCGGTGTCGATTTCGCGTTCGAGACGCCGCTGTGGGTCGAGGGGCTGGTCTTCGCGCTCGTCTCGGTGCTGCTGCTGGTTGCGGTCCGTCCGATCGCCCGTAAGCACATGCTGAACCGTCCGGCGGTCCTGATGAACACCGAGGCGCTCGAGGGTCGGCCGGCGGTGGTGACCGAACAGGTCGACGCCCATGACGGACGCGTCAAGATCGGCGGCGACGTGTGGTCGGCCCGCACGATGGACCCGACCCAGGTGCTCGAACCCGGAACCCACGTGACCGTCGTGGAGATCGACGGCGCGACCGCGGTGGTGTGGCGCGCCTGAATGCGGCCGCCGCGACACCGCCGAACGACAACGCTGGAAGGTGACCATGGAGTACGAGATCTTCGGCCTGACCGTCATCGTTTTGCTCGTGTTGCTCGTGGTGGTGATGCTGGTCAAGTCCGTCGCGCTCATCCCGCAGGCGGAGGCCGCGGTCATCGAGCGACTGGGCCGCTACACCCGCACCGTGTCCGGCCAACTCACCCTGCTGTTGCCGTTCATCGACCGCATCCGCGCCCGCGTCGACGTCCGTGAACGAGTGGTGTCGTTCCCGCCGCAGCCGGTCATCACCGAGGACAACCTGACGCTGTCCATCGACACCGTCGTCTACTTCCAGGTCACCAATCCCCGGGCCGCCGTGTACGAGATCGACGACTACATCGCCGGCGTCGAGCAGCTGACGATCACGACGCTGCGCAACGTGGTCGGCGGGATGACGCTCGAGGAGACCCTGACCTCCCGCGATTCCATCAACGGCCAGCTGCGCGGAGTCCTCGACGAAGCGACCGGCCGCTGGGGCCTCCGGGTCGCGCGCGTCGAGCTGAAGTCGATCATGCCGCCGCCGTCGATCCAGGAGTCGATGGAGAAGCAGATGAAGGCCGACCGCGAGAAGCGGGCGACGATCCTCTCGGCCGAGGGCCAGCGCGAGTCGGCGATCAAGACCGCCGAGGGCAACAAGCAGTCGCAGATCCTCGCCGCCGAGGGTGCCAAGCAGGCCGCGATCCTCGCTGCCGAGGCGGATCGGCAGTCGCGCATCCTGCGGGCGCAGGGCGACCGCGCCGCGTCGTACCTCAACGCCCAGGGTGAGGCGAAGGCGATCGAGAAGACCTTCGCGGCGATCAAGGCGGCCAAGCCGACCCCGGAACTCCTGGCCTACCAGTATCTGCAGCAGTTGCCCGAGATGGCCAAGGGCGAGGGCAGCAAGGTGTGGGTGGTGCCGTCCGACTTCGGTTCGGCCCTCCAGGGTTTCGCGAAATCCTTCGGTGTCCAGGGAGACGACGGCGTGTTCCGGTACGAGCCGGCCGACTCGCCGCCCTCGCCGATCGACGACTCGGAGACCGAGGATTGGTTCTCGATGGCCTCCGATCCCAAGGTCGCCCAGGCCGTTGCCGAGGCGGAGGCGGTGGCCCGCACCCCGGTCGCGCCCGAGATCACCGCTCGTGCGTCGCGCGCGTCGCGCCATGCGTCGCCGGTGGGGTCCGAGCCGGCCGAGCTCACCGATGGTGCGTGGTCCCAGCCCGTACAGCCCGAGGAGCCGGGGCCGGCCGAGCCCACGACCTGAGAACGGCTCAGCGGATGAGGTGCTCGACGCCCGCCATGCCGACCGCCCACATCACCGAGGCGAAGGTGCCCATGATGAACTGCTCGGCCGCATGCGGGGCGCGCAGCTCGGGGTAGCGGGCGAGGCTTTTCACGGCCAGGATGATCGCGAGGCCTTCGGGCCACCCCGCCATCAACGTGGTGACGACCGCGAGGCGTTCGAGGTATCCGATCACCCGGCCGCCGCGCAACGGCCCGGCTTCGGCCGGGTCGGCCGGGGCGGGCGCCGGGGAGTCGGGAGCGTCGGTGTCGTCCCCGGATCCGTCATCCGGCGACCCCTCCGGATCGGGTCCGGGCCCCGTGCGCTGGCCGACCCCGCCGGCGACGAGGACCGTCCGGACCACGGGTCCGCCGCCGGTGATCGCCGCGAGCGCGGCGACGACCGGGACGGCCGAGGCGAGGAAGCCCGTGGCGGGCGCTGCCACGGCGGCGAGGACGGCGGTCACCCCGGCCAGGACCAGCAGGACGACGGCTCCGATGACGTCGAGTCTGCGTACGACGGACACCGGCGCGTGGTTGCGCTTCTCCCGCGTCGCGAGCGCCCAGGTCGGCGTCGCCAGCGCGGTCAGGAGAAGAAGGGTGATCGCTGCGGTGGTCATGCCGATCCTCCGGACGGGCTGTGTCGGTCGGCCTCGGCGAGCGCGTCGGCGACGAGGCCGAGGGAATCGGATTCCAGATCCCACGCCGCGGTCCGCAGCCGCTGACTCATGGCCTGTGGCGTGATGTCGAGTTCGGCGGCGGCCTCGACCTGGGTGAGGCCGCGGCGCATCAGCTCCACCGCCTCCCGGCCGGCGGCACTGCGCGCGGTGATCACATCGGCGATGAGACGGCCGGCCGTCTGGGCGTGACGGGACCAGCGAGTCTCCGGGCCGCGGACACAGAGGGGGACCCGCTGCCGCTTGGCGGCCTCGACGGCGTCGCGAGCGTGGACGAAGGCAGGCCCGCGCCCGGCCCGGGTGGACGGGGGGAGAGGCTCGTCGACCGGTCCGGCGCCGATGCCGACACTCCAGTGACCCTCGGCGGTGAGTTCGACGGCCAGTCGGGCGGCCGTCACCGGATCGGCGAGGACTCCCTGGATCTCGTCGCCCGCGGTACGTTCGAAGGCCCGTACGGTCTGGACCGATGCGAGAGCGGTGAGGATGGCGTCCACCCGGTCGATGTCGTGGCGACTCCCGCGTTGGTCGACGGTGAGTACGAACATCACTCAAGGCTATGCACTTGATCGCTGTGAATCAAGTCCCCTGACTGGATGGGATCGCGCTAGGTGACTTGATCCCCGAGGATCAAGTCGCTGCGCTTGTCGCGTTCGACGACGAGACCGGCAGGCGGGAGTCGAGCACCAGACCGGCGATGCCGATCGCAAAGAGGCCACCGGTGACCGCGAGCTGGAGGGGATGCGTGTCACCGGTCAGGGAATCGCCCAGCATGACCACCGCCGCGGTGCCGGGGGCCATACCGAGGATGCTGGCAATCGCGTACGGCGCGAGACGCACCGAGGACAGAGCCGAGCAGTAGTTCGCCACCGAGAACGGGCATGCCGCGATGAACCGCAGCGACCCGACCGCCAACCAGCCACGACGCTCGAGCCGGTACTCGACGGCACGGACCACCGGTGCCTTCAGATACGGCTGCACGCGGTCGCGTCCGACTCGGCGGACCAGGACGAAGGCTGCCACCGCCGCCACCGACGAGGCGATCATCGCCCCCGCGAAACCGACCAGCGGTCCGAAGAAGATCCCGGACATCACCGTGAACGTCGACCGCGGGATCGGGGCGATGGTGACGACCGCGTAGGCGAGGAAGAACAACCACACGAAGGCCGGTCCCAGATCCGCGCCCCAGTCGCGGACGCTCGAGATCGAGGGCAGCGGGACGAAGTAGGACGCGGCCAGGACGGCGGCGAGGAGCACGGCGGCGACGAGAGCCCGGCGCAGGATCCGTCGATCGGCCCGACGACGGCCCGACGTCGGCGGGTGACCGTCTCCGGCGCTCGCCGCGTCCGCGATCTCCGCGTCGGCCGCGGTCGGGCCGGCGACATCCTCGCTGACAGCGGATCGATCGGGCACCCGGACACTCTACGCTGGGCCCAGCGGTGTACCGGGTCCCCGAGTGCGCCACGTCACGCCGACCTCGACGCCGAGCCGAGCGAGCGATCGGCTAGTGTCGTGTACGCGCTCATCACAGTGCATTCACGGAGGTGTGCTTCCCCACATGCCACAGCAAACTGACCAGCCCAAACCCGAGTCAGAACTCGACGACGCCTACCAGGCGTGGTCGACGGCCGCCGCGGCCGTTCTGGCGAAGTCGCGACGCGTCGACGTCGACGAGCTGCCCGACACACCCGAGGCGCTGCTCTCGACCGACACCGCCGATGGGCTGACCATCCGGCCGCTCTACACACGTCGCGACGAACTCGCCGAGCCCGGTGTCCCCGGTCGCTTCCCGTTCGTCCGCGGCGCCGACCCCGCGCGTGACGTCACCACCGGCTGGCGCGTCACGGAACGGTTCGGCGACGACGCGACGCCGGCGGCGCACCTCAATGAGCTCATCCTGGAGGCGATGGCCAACGGGACGAGCGGTCTCTGGCTCTCGGTGAGCAGGCCCGGTGACGGGCTGGGGGTCGCCGACCTCGCGACGGCGCTGCGCGGCGTCTACCTCGATCTGGTGCCGGTGACGCTCGATGCGGGCACCGAGGGCATCGCGGCGGCTCGCGAACTGCTCGGCCTGAAGGAAAAGGCCCAGGCCGCTCCGGTCGCCGCCGCTCCGACGGCGGCCACCGTCCACTCCTTCGGCCTGTCGCCGCTGACGGCCGCGTTCTCGGGCCGGGCGACCGTCGATCCCGACGAGGCCACGGCCCTCGCCGCATCCGGGCTGCCCGGCGGGGTCCGTACCTTCCGGGTGGACGGCAGCGACTTCGCCACCGCCGGTGCCGACAACGGCCTCGAACTCGCACTCACGGTGGCGGCCGCGGTCGCCCACCTCCGTGATCTCACCGCGGCCGGCCTCTCACCCGAGGCCGCGCTGCGTCAGATCACCTTCGGCGTCTCCGCCGACGACGACCAATTCGCCACGATCGCGAAATTCCGTGCGCTGCGCAAGACCTGGGCTCGGGTGGCCGAAGTCGTCGGCGCACCCGAGGTCGGCGGAGCGCTGACCCACGGCGTGACCGATCTGTCGATGTACTCCCAGCGGGACCCGTGGGTCAACATGCTGCGCAGCACCATCGCGGCATTCGGCGCCGGGGTCGGCGGCGCCGATCAGCTGACCGTCCTGGGCTACGACGCGACCATCCCGGCGGACAAGCGCACCTCGAGCGCGTCCTTCTCGCGACGCATCGCCCGTAACACCCAGCTGCTGCTGCTCGAGGAGTCCAACATCGGACGCGTCCTCGATCCGGCCGGCGGCTCGTGGTTCGTCGAGTCCCTGACCGACGATCTCGCCACGAACGCCTGGACGGTGTTCACCGAGGTCGAGGCCGCCGGCGGTTACCGTGTCGCGCTCGACACGGGCTGGATCGCCGAGAAGGTCGATGCCTCCCTCGCTCGCCGCGACACCGAGGTCGCGCATCGCCGCATCTCGGTCACCGGCGTCAACGAGTTCCCCAACATCGACGAGCGCGCACTGTCGGAGACGACGGGGGCCCCGGCTTCCGCGGTCACCGACGTCGTCACCGGTACGCCGCGCCTCGCGCGGATCGGACGCGCCTTCGAGGAACTGCGGGACCGGTCCGACGTCGTGCTCGCCGAGCACGGTGCACGGCCGTCGATCCTGCTCATCCCGCTCGGCAGCGTCGCCGAACACAACGGCCGCACCACCTTCGTCGCGAACTTCCTGGGTGCCGGCGGCATCACCGTCGTCAACCCCGGCCCGCTGACCGCGGACAAGGTCGGCGACGCGGTGGCCGGGGCGAACACCCCGATCGCGGTCCTCTGCGGAACCAAGGCGCGCTATGCCGAAGAGGGGCCCGCCGCACTCGCGGCCGCTCGCGCGGCCGGTCTGTCGACAGTGCTCCTCGCCGGACCGGACAAGGAATGGCCCGAGGGCGACGATCGTCCCGACGGTTCGCTGCGCGTCGGCATCGATGCGGTGAGCACCCTCGGCGACCTTCTCGACCAGCTGGTCTCGACATCCCCGAAGACGGCGGGAGCAACGGCATGACCCAGACCGAACCCGATCTGACACAGACGATCCCGAACTTCGCCGGAATCGGTCTGACATCGGACGACACCGGTGCGACGTCCGCTGATGGTGCCGCGGCCGCGGTCACCGAGGAACTCGCCTCGGCGCACGGCTACTCGGTGGACCAGGTCACCTGGAGCACCCCGGAGCAGATCGACGTCACGCCGGTGTACACGCGCGCCGAGCGCGACGCCGTCCTCGACGATGCCGAACATCCGTACCCGCTCGACTCCGTTCCCGGTGCCGCACCGTTCATCCGGGGCCCGTACCCGACGATGTACGTCAACCAGCCGTGGACCATCCGCCAGTACGCCGGCTTCTCGACCGCGGCCGAATCCAACGCCTTCTACCGTCGCAACCTCGCGGCCGGCCAGAAGGGACTGTCGGTCGCATTCGACCTCGCGACCCACCGCGGCTATGACTCCGACCATCCGCGCGTCGCCGGTGACGTCGGCATGGCCGGTGTGGCGATCGACTCGATCCTCGACATGCGTCAGCTCTTCGACGGGATCGACCTCGGCAGCGTGTCGGTGTCGATGACGATGAACGGCGCGGTGCTGCCGATCCTCGCGCTCTACGTCGTGGCCGCCGAGGAGCAGGGCGTGCCGCCGGAGAAGCTGGCCGGGACCATCCAGAACGACATCCTCAAAGAGTTCATGGTCCGCAACACCTACATCTATCCGCCGAAGCCGTCGATGCGGATCATCTCCAACATCTTCGAGTACACCAGCCAGAAGATGCCGAAGTTCAACTCGATCTCGATCTCCGGCTATCACATCCAGGAGGCCGGGGCGACGGCCGATCTGGAGCTGGCCTACACGCTCGCCGACGGCGTCGAGTACATCCGCGCCGGACTCGAGGCCGGCCTGGACATCGACAAGTTCGCCCCCCGACTGTCGTTCTTCTGGGGCATCGGCATGAACTTCTTCATGGAGGTCGCGAAGCTGCGTGCGGCGCGTCTGCTGTGGAGTGAGCTCGTCGCCGAGTTCGATCCGAAGAACGCGAAATCGCTGTCGCTGCGCACACATTCGCAGACCTCGGGCTGGTCGCTGACCGCCCAGGACGTGTTCAACAACGTGGCCCGCACCTGCGTCGAGGCGATGGCTGCCACACAGGGTCACACCCAGTCGCTGCACACCAACGCCCTCGACGAGGCCATCGCGCTGCCGACCGACTTCTCGGCCCGCATCGCGCGCAACACCCAGCTGCTCCTGCAGCAGGAGTCGGGCACCACCCGTCCGATCGATCCGTGGGCCGGTTCGAACTACGTCGAGTGGCTCACGCATCAGCTGGCGCAGAAGGCGCGCAAGCACATCCGCGAGGTCGAAGAGGCCGGCGGCATGACGCAGGCCATCAACGAGGGCCTGCCGAAGCTGCGCATCGAGGAGGCCGCGGCGCGCACCCAGGCGCGTATCGACTCCGGCCAGCAGCCGTTGGTGGGCGTGAACAAGTACCAGGTCGCCGACGACGAGGAGATCGAGGTCCTCAAGGTCGAGAACTCGAAGGTGCGCGCCGAGCAGCTCGAGAAGCTGGACCGGCTTCGCGGACAACGCGATTCGGCTGCGGTCGAGGCGGCCCTGGCCGATCTCACCCGCGCCGCCGCGTCGTCGGAGGGTGGCCTGGAGAACAACCTGATGGCCCTGGCCATCGAGGCAGCACGGCACCAGGCGACGGTCGGTGAGATCTCCGAGGCACTCGAGAAGGTCTATGGTCGCCATCAGGCGGAGATCAAGACGATCAGCGGGGTGTACCGACATGAGGCGGGCGAGGTGAGCAACATCGACGCGGCCATCGAGGCCGTGCGCCAGTTCGCCGAGGCGGAGGGCCGCCAGCCGCGTGTCCTGGTCGCGAAGATGGGCCAGGACGGTCACGACCGCGGCCAGAAGGTGATCGCGACCGCGTTCGCCGACCTCGGCTTCGACGTCGACGTGGGCCCGCTGTTCGCCACGCCGGAGGAGGTGGCCGCGCAGGCCGCCGACAACGACGTGCACGTGGTGGGTGTGTCGTCGCTGGCCGCCGGGCACCTGACGCTGGTCCCGGCCCTGCGGGAGGCGCTGCGCGAGGTCGGCCGCGAGGACATCATGGTGGTCGTCGGCGGCGTGATCCCGCCCGGCGACTTCGCCGAACTGTACGAGGCCGGCGCCGCCGCGATCTTCCCGCCCGGATCGGTCATCGCCGACTCGGCCGTGGAACTCATCGGCAAGCTCGCCGACACCCTCGGCCTGGAACTGCCCGGGGCGACCGCGAACTGATGGCGGTCCAACCGCGACGTCCCATCGACGTCGACGCGCTGGCCGACGCTGTCCTGGCCGATCGCCGCGCCGATCTGGCGCGTGCGATCACGCTCGTCGAGTCCAAGCGCGCCGATCACCGGGCCGCCGCCCAGGAGCTGTTGCTGAAGCTGACGCCGCACGCGGGCAAGTCGTTCCGCGTCGGCATCACCGGCGTCCCCGGCGTGGGCAAGTCGACGACGATCGAGGCGCTCGGTATGCACCTGCTGGAGCTGGGCCACAAGGTGGCGGTGCTCGCCGTCGACCCCAGTTCGACGCGCACGCGGGGCTCGATCCTCGGCGACAAGACCCGAATGGGCCGGCTGTCGACGGCCGAGAACGCCTACATCCGGCCATCGCCGACGTCGGGCACGCTCGGCGGCGTGGCCAAGGCCACCCGCGAGAGCATCGTGCTCGTCGAGGCGGCCGGCTTCGACGTCGTGCTCGTCGAGACGGTGGGCGTCGGGCAGTCCGAGGTGACGGTCGCGAACATGGTCGACACGTTCACGTTCCTCACCCTGGCCCGCACCGGGGATTCGTTGCAGGGCATCAAGAAAGGTGTCCTCGAACTCGCCGACGTGGTCGTGGTGAACAAGGCCGACGGCAAACACCTCAACGAGGCGAAGAGCGCGGCACGCGAGTTGAAGAACGCGCTGAAGCTGATCTATCCGCACGACGCGCTGTGGATGCCGCCGGTGCTGACGATGAGCGCGATCGAGAACACCGGCGTCGACGAGTTCTGGAAGACCGTGGTACGCCACAACGAGACACTCACCGCGGCAGGAGAGTTCACCGCCCGCCGCAACCAGCAACAGATCGACTGGACCTGGGCGATGGTCAACGACATCGTGCTGTCCCGGCTCGGTGACTCACCCGCCGTGCGAGGGATCCGCGGCGACGTGGAGCAGCAACTGCGGGACGGGTCGCTGACCCCGGCCCTCGCCGCGCAACGGATCGTGGACGCGTTCGACGAGCGCTCTCACTCTGCTCCCTAAACCGCAAGAACGACCTACTCCTGCTCCCTGAGGTGTGAGCGAAGCGAGCCACGAAGGGCTCGCAAGGTGCCCACCAGGCCCTTCGTGGCTCGTCGCTATCGCTCCTCGCACCTCAGGGACCAGTGCTTGTGCGGTTCTTCGGATGAGGGGGAGGGATCAGCCGATGAGCGGTGCCAGCGTCTCGCCGAGTAGCGAGACCCGCCCCGGCACGTGGCCGTTGGCGGGAGCGTTCACCGTGACACCGTCGACACCGGTCGCGAGCAGCTCGGCGTACCGGGCGGCCACCTCGTCGGGATCCCCGACGATCGTCGATCCGCGACGTGACTCGGCCGCCGGTGTGCGCTCCAGGTACGCCTCCAGCTCGGCGGTCGCCTCGGCGGCGGTCGGCGCCACGCAGGCCGACGTCTGGACGGTCACGGTGATCTCCGAGCGGTCCCGGCCGAGTCGTTCGCAGTGTCCGGCGAGGGCGTCGAGTTTGCGGGGGATGTCGGCGGGTGTGCACAGCAGGTTCGATTCGTCGGCGTACTGCGCGACCATCCGCAACGTCTTGCGCTCGCCGCCGCCACCGATCATCACCGGGATCTTCGACAGCGGCGCAGGCACATTGAGAGCGTTGGTGACCCGATAGCGGTCACCGTCGAGGCTGGGTGCCTCGCCGGCGAGCATGCCGAGGATGATCTGCAGCGCCTCCTCGAGGCGCTCGAACCGGTCGGTGAACGTCCCGAACTCGTACCCGAGCGAATCATGTTCCAGCTCATACTATCCCGCGCCGATGCCGAGCTGGGCCCGACCACCCGACACCACGTCGAGGGCCGTGACCGTCTTCGCGAGCAGCGTCGGGTTGCGGTAGGTGTTGCCGGTGACGAGCGACGACAGACGGACCTTCGAGGTGTGCTGGGCGAGTGCCGCGAGCAGGGTGTAGCACTCGATCATCGGATCGTCGGGCTCACCGAGCATCGGCAACTGATAGAAGTGGTCCATCACGAAGACGGTGTCGAAACCGGAGTTCTCGGCCTCTTGCGCCTGCGCGACCACGGTGGGGAACAACTGGTCGGCGGCGACGCCGGGGTAGGTGAAGTTCGGGATCTGGTAACCGAGTCGAGTCACCCGTTCAGAGTAGTCCGGTGGACTCCTCCGGCGCGGTGCCGACGATTTCGGGTGCGCGACTGCGCGCGAACGCGCCGATCGTCTCGATCAATTCGTCGAACACGGCGTCGACGTCGGTGGAGGTCGCGATGCGGGCGTTGGGTCCGGGTGCGGTCATCGCGCGTTCGTCGGCCACGGTCATGCCCCGCGTCAGCGTCCCGGCGAGTTCGACGTCGACGCGCGCCGGGCGGGTCTCGACCGTGTCGGGGGCCAGCGCGACCAGTGCGGCGAACGGGTCGTGCAGGTGGGCGATGTAACCCTCGTCGTGATCGTCGTGGAACTCGAAATAGAACCGCAGGGCGTCCACGAGATGCCGGATGATGTCGTTGTCGGCGACCGAACGGAGTCCGCGTTCGTCGGTCGGATCCGGGCACTCGACGGGTGTGCTGCCGGCCGCGGCGGCGAGTCGGACCACGTGGTCGGGTGTCAGAACGACCGACTCGGTGAGGTCGAGCGCGCAGACGATGGGTTCGGGGGCACCCGCGGTGCCGAAGGCGGTGAAGACCTCGGCGGCCGCTTCCGGGTCGACGGCGACGTTCCACTCCGAGGTGGGCGTCGTGTTGCCATGGGTGTGGAAGGCGCCGCCCATGATGACCAGGCGCCGCAGGCGCGCCGGCAGGTCCGGGTCGCGTCGGATCGCGGTCGCCAGGGACGTGAGCGGGCCGGTCACCAGCCCGACGAGTTCGCCGGCGTGGGCCTGCGACGCCTCGATCCAGGCGTCGGCGGCATCGAGATGGCTCGGCGTCGTGGTCGGGGCCGGCAGTTCGGCGTGTCCGACGCCCAGCGGACCGTGGGTGTCCTCGGTGGTCATCAGCGCGGCGACGAGGGGAGTGGCCGGGCCGGTGTGGACGGGCACCTCGGGGCGTCCGCACAGCTCCAGCCACGAGAGATTGTTGGCCGTGACGACATCGACGGGCACATTGCCGGCCGTGGAGGCCACTCCGACGAGGTCGACGTCGGTGCGCGCGAGCAGATAGATCAGCGCGAGTGAGTCGTCGATGCCGGTGTCGCAGTCGAAGAACAGGCGCTGGGTCACCGCACAATTGTGCCGGGTCCGCTGCGAACGGGGTTTTACCACCCCGTGGGGACCACGCCGACGCCTCGGAGGCCACCCGGGGGGGGGCGGTTGCGGCTCGCGCTCGACGTGATGGAGAGCACATACGCGAAACAGATGATCCTCGGCCGGTTCATTGTCATGTTCACCGCAGGCCGACAACGGTTTCGGCCACATCCCGTCTTGCCCAGAGAGCGGACACGGGGTCGGTCACGACTGGACAACGATCTCATCATCCGTACGGTCGGACCCATGTCGATTCAGGACTCTGCCTTCGAATGGACGGAAACGAACCGCGAATGGCTGATCGAGAATCCCGCTCGCATCGTCGCCTACGTGGTCGTGGCGTTGATCGTCCGCTTCGTGATCCACCGTGCCATCGACCGCGCCACCCGGACACGGACCGCCGGCGGGGAGCCGGGCCGCGGCACCGCTCTCATGCGCGGACTGCGGTCGAAGTCGGCCTCCACCGAGCGCAACGCCCAGATCGCCGCACGCCGTGCACAGCGGGCCGCGACGATCGGGTCGGTGCTCAAGTCGACGGTGTCGATCGTGCTGCTCGTCTGGGTGGTGCTGTCGGTCCTGAGCGTCCTCGGCGTCAACATCGCGCCGTTCATCGCCTCGGCCGGCATCGTCGGCCTCGCCATCGGTTTCGGTGCGCAGAACCTGGTGCGCGACTTCGTGACCGGTGTCTTCATGCTGCTCGAGGACCAGTACGGCGTGGGTGACATCGTCGATCTCGGCGAGGCCGTCGGCGAAGTCGAATCGGTGGGGCTGCGCGTCACCACCCTGCGCGACATCGACGGCACCCTCTGGTACGTCCGCAACGGCGAGATCGCCCGCGTGGGCAACATGAGCCAGGAGTTCGCGGTCGCGCGCGTCGACGTCCCGGTGGCGCCCGGCGCCGACATCGACAAGGCGCAGCAGGTGGCCGACGAGGCGGCCCGCACCGCGGTGGAGGAGGACTCGACCGACATCCTCGGCCAGATCGAGATGCTCGGCGTCCAGGAGGTGTCGTCGGATCAGGTCGTCCTGCGTCTGACGGTGAAGACCAAACCGAACGGCCAGTGGGCGGTGCAGCGGCGACTGCGTCGGGCGATCCTGCGGGCCTTCGTGGAGAACTCGATCGATCTGCCGTACTCGCGGGCGTGGGCGGCGCTCGCGGATTCGGTCGCACCCTGACGCGGAGATCGCTTGCGGCACAACGAGAAGAACCCCGGCGGTGAGCCGGGGTTCTTCTCGTTGTTCTGGTGTCCGAGGGGGGACTTGAACCCCCACGTCCGTTAATAGGACACTAGCACCTCAAGCTAGCGCGTCTGCCATTCCGCCACTCGGACCTGCGTGCCGCGGTGAGCGTCCGGCGATCTCCCGCCGGTGGTCTTTCGACCCCGTCTCGCTGCAGCGGGATAACCCTAACCGAGGTTGCCCGTGTATCCCAAATCCCGTAGGAGTGAGGGGTGTCTTCACAGTCTGCGACCGACGAAGTGGTCGATCTGGTCAGCCAATTGATCCGTTTCGACACCTCCAACACGGGTGAGCCCGAGACCACCAAGGGCGAGGAGGAGTGCGCCAAGTGGGTGGCCCAGCAGCTCGAGGAGGTGGGCTACACCACGCAGTACGTCGAGTCCGGCCGTCCCGGCCGCGGCAATGTGTTCGCGCGCCTCGCCGGTCCGCCCGACTCCGATCGCGGCGCGCTGCTGATCCACGCCCACCTCGACGTCGTGCCCGCCGAACCGGCCGACTGGAGTGTTCACCCGTTCTCCGGTGCCATCAAGGACGGCTACATCTGGGGCCGCGGCGCGGTCGACATGAAAGACATGGCCGGAATGGCCCTGGCGCTCGCGCGTCAGTTCAAACGAGACGGCACCGTGCCGCCCCGGGAGCTGGTGTTCGCGTTCCTCGCCGACGAGGAGGCCGGCGGGGCGTGGGGCGCCCACTGGCTCGTCGAAAACCGGCCCGACCTGTTCGAGGGCATCACCGAGGCTGTCGGCGAGGTCGGCGGCTTCTCGCTCACCGTCGACCGGCCCGACGGCACGCAGAAACGTCTCTATCTGGTCGAGACGGCCGAGAAGGGGCTCGCGTGGATGCGGCTCACCGCCGAGGCGCGGGCCGGGCACGGATCGTTCCTGCACGAGGAGAACGCCGTCACCGAGGTCGCCGAAGCGGTCGCCCGGATCGGTCGACACACGTTCCCCCTGGTGATGACGGAATCGGTCAGCCAGTTCCTGGCCGAGGTCAGTGCCGAGACGGGCCTGGACCTGAGTCCCGAGGCCCCCGACCTGGAGACGTCGCTGTTCAAGCTGGGCAACCTCGCGCGGATCATCGGCGCGACCCTGCGTGACACCGCCAATCCCACGATGCTCAAGGCCGGCTACAAGGCCAACGTCATCCCGCAGAAGGCCGAGGCGGTCATCGACTGCCGCGTGCTCCCCGGGCGGCAGGCCGCGTTCGAGAAGGAGATCGACGAACTCATCGGGCCCAACGTGCGGCGGGAGTGGATCACCCATCTCGATTCCTACGAGACGACCTTCGACGGCGACCTGGTGGATGCGATGAACGCCGCCGTCCTCGAGCACGATCCGCAGGGAAAGACGGTGCCGTACATGCTCTCCGGCGGCACCGACGCCAAGGCGTTCGCGAAGCTGGGCATCCGGTGCTTCGGGTTCGCGCCGTTGCGGTTGCCGCCCGAACTCGACTTCGCGGCCCTGTTCCACGGCGTCGACGAGCGCGTGCCCGTCGATTCGGTTCTGTTCGGCACCAAGGTCTTCGAGCACTTTCTGCGGCACAGCTGAGCACACCACTACAGTGGGCGGCACGGCCTTCCCGCCGATCCGGGCGCACCGGTTCGGAGGGCGACCGGCACTCTTCCGACGCGCGAAACGTGAGAAAGGTGAACACATGTCGTCATTCGACCCGTACTCCCCGCTGCCGAGCCTTCCCGGTTTCACCCTGACCTCGGAGAGCTTCACCGACGGGGCCGCACTCGCCAACGGGCAGGTGAGCGGGATCATGGGTGCGGGTGGCGAGGACCTCTCCCCGCAGCTGAGCTGGTCCGGATTCCCCGCCGAGACCAAGAGTTTCGCCGTCACCGTCTACGACCCCGACGCTCCGACCGCCGCCGGGTTCTGGCACTGGGCCGTCGCCGACATCCCCGCCTCGGTCACGAGCCTGCCCGAGGGCGCCGGCGACGACGACGGGTCCGGGCTCCCCGAAGGCGCGGTCACTCTCACCAACGACGCTTCGCTACGCCGCTACATCGGTGCCGCGCCGCCTCCCGGACACGGCCCGCACCGCTATTTCGTCGTCGTGCACGCCGTGGACACCGAATCGCTCGGGCTGCCGGAGAACGCGACACCGGCCTACCTGGGTTTCAACCTGTTCTCGCATGCGATCGCGCGGGCGACCCTCGTCGGCACCTACGAGCAACCAGCCGAGAACGTCTGAGTTCTCGCTCGGCCGATCGCCCGGTGCCCTGCGTACCGGGCGATCGGTGGCCGTCAGGGCTGGTTGCGGGCCGCGCAACCGACCGCGTCGGAGATCGAGGCGAAGCCACCGTCCCGGGCGCGCCGGGCGAGTCCGGCATGGAGTTCGGCGAGCCACACCGGGCCGCCGTAGATGAAGCCGGTGTAGACCTGCAACAGGTCGGCACCGGCGCAGATCCGCTCCCAGGCCTGGTCGACGGTCTCGATGCCGCCCACGCTGACGAGCGCGATACGTCCGCCGACGCGGTCGTAGAGGCGACGCAGCACCGTCAGCGACCGAGCGGCGACCGGCGGCCCGGACAGCCCACCGGCACCGATCTCGTCGACCTCGTGCGACGCGGTGCGCAGACCCTCGCGGCCGATCGTGGTGTTGGTGGCGACGATCCCGGCCAGGCCGAGCTCCACGGCCAGGTCCGCCACGGCGTCGACGTCGTCGTCGACGAGGTCGGGGGCGATCTTCACCAGCACCGGGACGTCCACGGCGGCGAGTACCGCGGCCAGGATCGGTCGCAGTGAGTCGACGGCCTGCAGATCACGCAGTCCCGGGGTGTTCGGCGAACTCACGTTGACCACGACGAAATCCGCGAGCGGTCCGAGCAGTTCCGCCGAACGCCGGTAGTCGTCGATGGCGTCCTCGACCGGGACGACCTTGGTCTTGCCGATGTTGGCTCCGATGGGGACCGACACCGGCCCCCGTCGTACCTCGGTCAGGTGCTGTGCGGCCACCTCGGCACCGGGATTGTTGAAGCCCATCCGATTGATCAGCGCACGGTCCGCGGGCAGCCGGAACAATCGCGGCGTCGGATTCCCGGGCTGCCCCTGGCCGGTGATCGTGCCGATCTCGGCGAACCCGAAGCCGAGCTGACCCCAGGTGTTCACCGCGCCGGCCGTCTTGTCGAACCCGGCCGCCAGACCGATCGGGGCGGGGAAGTCGACGCCGAACACCCGCGTCCGCAGGATCGGATCATGCCGGGCCAACAGCCTCGCGGTCAGGAACGCCAACGGCGAAACCCGCCCGACGACGCGCAGCACCGAGAACACGATGTGATGGATACGCTCCGGATCGACGCGGAACATGATCGAGCGCAGCAGGGGATAGCACCACCGGTTGAGCACGGGAAGTACTCGGGTGGTGCTGCGGGACATCAGCATGCGCGGGCGCTCCGTGGGTCGTTGTCGGTCAATCCGGTGGACCGGTCGCCGGTCGGGTCGGCGGTGTCGGGCCCGCGCGAACCTCGCGGCGGCCGGCGCCGTTTGAGCAGCACCTTGCGGGTTCCGTCGGAGTAGAGCCGCACCCGGGACAGCTCCCAACCGCCGAACTCCGCCTCGAGGGCCAACCGCATCGAGGCGGTCACCCGGGTGACGTCAGGGGGAAGACGCAGCAGGATGCACTCGACATCCTCCGAGGTGACCTCCCACCCGTCGGGATAGCGCGAACCGAGGCGCGCAGCAGTACGCGCACTACGAGCGTGCGGACGCCGGTCAGTATTCATTCGGCCCGCTCGCTTCGCTCCCGGCGCCGGGATTCATTCGGCCCGCTCGCTTCGCTCCCGGCGCCGGGGTTCATTCGGCCCGCCCGTCGTCGGGAACCACCTGGAGTCCGCCGTTCCGCGCCGAGAGCACGTAGACGGTGCCCGATCCGTCGACCACGATGCGGTCGGGCTGTACGACCGAGGCGAACCGCCGGACCTCGGTGGGTTCACCGTCTGCCAGGTCAAATGCCACCACCTCGTTGTCGCCGGTCGTCGAGACCCAGAGCAGGTCCCGGGTGTCGTCGTAGTCTACGGCGTACGGTCCGCCGGCCACCGGGTAGCGAAAGCGCATCACCAGCGGTGATCCGAAGAAGCCGAGGATCTCGCCGTCACGGGTGTTGGCGACCAGCACGCGTCCGAACTCGTCGACGGTCGAGTTGGTGGCCCCGTTGCCCGCACGCAGCGCCGGCCCCAGTTCACCGGATTCGGGGTCGACGGGGGTCACCGACGACTGCGCCCGATCCAGGACGACGACCTGGCCGTCGAGGCCTTCCGCAGACTCGGGCGCGGCCGTCACCGAGTCCACCCGTACGAAGCGATCGACGTCGTGCTTCTTCGCGAAATCGTTGTCGTACACGAGGACTCGTCCATCGGCCGTGCCGACGACGAGCAGCCCGGCCGTGGTCCGGGCGATCGCCGTCGGCTGGTCGGACTCGAGGTCGCCGGTGCGGACCCGCCCGTCGGCATCGACGACGACGAGCGCACCCGGGCCCGCGCCGACGAACCCGCCGTCGTCGCCGGCGGCCAGGGTGGTGAGGCGTGGTACCGCGATCGTCTGCGGCGGGGTCGTCAGCGCCCCGGCGTCGTAGCGGAGGATCTGGTTGCCGTCGGCCGACAGGACGGCGACGCTGCCACCCGACGCGGCGAGCGCACGCGCCCCGGCCGGGGCGGGCACGACGGTGCCCGCGGGAGCCGTCGTCGAATCCGCCGGCGCCTCCGGCGCGGTCGCGGGCGCGACGGTCGGTACGTCGGGGGTGCCGTCGTCGGAGCCGCACGCGGTGATCATGCCCACACCGATGACCAGTGCCGCCGTGGCCGCGATCGGGCCCCGTAGCCGCGACATGCCCGTGTGGGACTGGTGACTTGGGCGTGAAGGTCGCGGGAAGAGCATGTCCCCATCTTGCGCGACCGCTTCCGCGCGCCGCTCAGGCGGGTCGGGGCCGTGTCGCCGTGTCGGGTCGGCTGCGGCGGTGCCAAGTAGCATCGGGCGCCGTGACCGACACCATGACGTGGACCCAGTCGATCGTCCTCGGGGCGTTGCAGGGTCTCACCGAGTTCCTGCCGATCTCGTCGTCCGGGCATCTCCGGATCGCCTCCGAACTGATGTTCGGCGAGGACGCCGGCGCCTCCTTCACCGCGGTCACGCAGCTCGGCACCGAGGCCGCGGTCCTCGTCTTCTTCGCCCGCGACATCGTCCGCATCATCACCGCGTGGTTCCGCGGGCTCCGCCATGCCGACGAGCGGAACCTCGACTACCGGATCGGCTGGTACGTGATCTTCGCGACCATCCCGATCGGCCTGATCGGCTTCCTGTTCAAGGACGAGATACGCACCACCGGACGCAATCTGTGGCTCGTCGCCATCATGCTGATCGTGTTCGCCGGCGTGTTCTGGCTGGCCGAGCGCTACGGGCAGAAGCAGCGGAACCTCGAACAGCTCACCCTGCGGGACGGCCTCGTGATGGGTGGCGCCCAATGTCTGGCGCTGATCCCGGGCGTGTCGCGCTCCGGTGCGACCGCGAGTGCCGGCCTGTTCCTCGGACTCGAACGCGAAGCCGCCTTCCGCTTCTCGTTCCTGCTGGCCATCCCCGCGGTCACCGCATCCGGCCTGTTCAGCCTCCCGGACGCGTTCAACCCGAGCGGGGAGGGCATGGAGGCCAGCGGGCCCCAGCTGCTCGTCGCGACGCTGGTCGCGTTCGTCGTCGGTTATGCCGCGATCGCCTGGCTGCTCAAGTTCGTCAGCGCGCACTCCATGAACTGGTTCGGCGCCTATCGCGTCGTGCTGGGCGTCACGCTGATCATCCTGTTGTCGACCGGCGTCGTCTCGGCGACCTGATGCCACGGCCGCGGCGCCGGGCGGTCGCGCCGTGCGGTCCCGCCGGGCCGGTGCCTATGGTTGTGGGATGACCGTGATCCTTCTCCGGCACGGCCGTTCGACGGCGAACACCTCAGGGGTGCTCGCCGGTCGCAGCGCCGGCGTCCACCTCGACGACCGCGGGCGCGCCCAGGCCGATGATCTGGTTCGTCGTCTCGGCGACCATCTCGGGTCCATTCGCGCGGTGGCGCGTTCGCCGCTCGATCGGTGCGCCGAGACCGTCCAGCCACTGCTGGCGGCGCTGGCCGCGGACGGGCAGGCGCCACCCGAGATCGTCGTCGACGATCTCGCCGAGGTCGATTACGGCGGGTGGACCGGGCGTCCGATCTCGGAATTGTTGACCGAACCGCTGTGGAAGGTCGTGCAGCGGCAGCCGTCGGCCGCGATCTTCCCCGACGGGGAGGGACTCGCCGACGTGCAGGCACGGGCCGTACGCGCCATCCGCGAACTGGACCGCGTCCACGGCGGCCCGGACGGTTCCGGGGTGTGGATCGCGTGCTCGCACGGTGACGTGATCAAGTCGATCATCGCCGACGCCATGGGCAGCCACCTCGACGCCTTCCAGCGCATCGTCGTCGAACCGGCGTCGATCAGCGTGATCCGCTACACGCCGTCGCGTCCTTATGTCCATACGGTGAATGCGACCGAGTTGCTGTCCATCCCGAAGCCCCCGCCGCCGGCGCAGGACGGGCAACGACCGTCCGACGACGCGGTGGTGGGCGGCGACACGGGCGCGGATGTAGCGCCGTCCGCCAATGGTGCCGCTACGATCCCGGCGACATCGGGATAATGAACCAGACGACGAAGGAGGTGTGATGTCTCGAGCGATACACGTGTTCCGGAGCCCGGACCGCTTCGTGGCGGGCACGATCGGGCAGCCCGGTGACCGCACGTTCTACCTCCAGGCGGTCCACGAGGCCCGCATCATCAGCGTGATGCTGGAGAAGCAGCAGGTCCAGATCCTCGCCGACCGGATCGGTGCCCTGCTCGACGAGATCCACCGACGCTTCGGCACGCCGATCCCGCCGGAGACCGACCGGGTCGGTGACCTGAGTCCGCTGGTGATGCCGGTCGACGCCGAGTTCCGGGTCGACACCATGGGTCTCGGCTGGGACGCCGAATCCGAGGCGGTCGTGGTCGAGTTGCTCGCCATCACCGAGGGGGAGTTCGACGAAAGCGTGGTCCTCGACGACACCGACGAGGGCCCGGACGCGGTGCGGGTCTTCCTGACGACCGCGGCGGCCCGTGAGTTCGCCGCCCGTTCGTCGAGGGTGATATCCGCGGGACGACAGCCGTGCCCGCTGTGCAGCGAACCGCTCGACCCCGAAGGTCACCTGTGTATCCGGACCAACGGGTACAAACGGGACGCGGAGTTGAGCAAATCCCTCGACTTCATCGACCCTGATGTCTTCAACAGCCTTGCCGCACAGAGTGATCCGGGCCTGGCGGCTGACGACGACCCCTTCGGTCAGGCGGGGGACACCCCGCCGTCCGGTGACCCGGACGACCCCGACGAGCCCGGTGACGCCGGCTCTTCCGCACGTGACTGACGAGCCCGCGGTCGACCACGTCCTCCGCGACGGCGAACTCACCATCCTCGGCCGGATCCCCTCGGCCAGCAACGCGACGCTCGTGTGCGATGCGGTGCTCGACGACCGGACCTCGGTGCGTTGTGTCTACAAACCAGTGCGCGGTGAGGTCCCGCTGTGGGACTTCCCCGACGGCACGCTCGCCGGACGGGAAGTGGCGTCGTACCTGATCTCGGAGGCGCTGGGGTGGGACACGATCCCGACCACGGTGCACCGCGACGGGCCGCTCGGGCCCGGGATGGTGCAGCGCTGGGTCGAGACACCGGACAACACCGATCACCCGATCCCGGAGACCGAACCGCGGGTCGACCTGGTCGACCTGTGCCCGGTGGGCGCGGTACCCGCCGGCTATCTCGCGGTCCTGCAGGCCTACGACCCGTACGGCGACCCCGTCGTGCTGGTGCACGCCGACGACCCGCGGTTGCAGCGCATGTCGGTGCTCGACGTCATCCTCAACAACGCCGACCGCAAGGGCGGTCACGTCCTGGAAGGTCTGGACGGCACCGTCTACGGGATCGACCACGGCATCTGTCTGCACGAGGAGGACAAACTGCGGACGGTGCTGTGGGGCTGGGCGGGCGAACCGGTACCCGGGCACCTCGTCGCCGATGTCGCCGAACTCGCGGAGCGCTTGGAGACCGACGGCTCGGCCCTGCGCGCACAGCTCGCCGAACACATCACGCCCGACGAGATCGAGTCGCTCGCGATCCGCGCGATCGTGGTCGCCGAGAGCGCGACCATGCCGCACCCGCCCGGTCACCGGCCCATCCCGTGGCCGCCGTTCTGAGCGAATGCGCTCCGTCCCGGACGAGGCCGTGAAGGGCCTGCGCGCGGTGGGCAATACAGTGGACGCATGCAGTCGTGGCCCGATCTCGAACTCCCCGCCGTACCGGGCAGTGGACCCGCCCTCCGTCTCTACGACACCGCCGACCGTGCGGTCCGTCCCGTCGCCCCCGGGGCCACCGCGACCATGTACGTGTGCGGCATCACCCCCTACGACGCGACCCACCTGGGGCACGCCGCCACCTATGTGACCTTCGACCAGGTCAACCGGATCCTGCGCGATCAGGGTCACGAGGTTCATTACGTGCAGAACGTCACCGACGTCGACGACCCGCTGTTCGAACGGGCGGACCGGGACGGCGTCGACTGGCGTGATCTCGGGGCGCGGGAGACGCAGCTGTTCCGCGACGACATGACCGCCCTGCGCGTCCTGCCCCCGCGCGATTACATCGGCGCGGTCGAGTCGGTCAACGAGGTCGTCGAAGTCGTCGGCAAGCTGCTGGCCTCCGGGGCCGCCTACACCGTCGACGATGCGCAGTTCCCGGACGTCTATTTCCGCACCGATGCCACCGAACAGTTCGGCTACGAGTCGGGGTACGACCGCGAGACCATGGAACGGTTCTTCGCCGAGCGCGGCGGCGATCCCGATCGTCCCGGCAAACGCGATCCGCTCGACGCGCTGCTGTGGCGCGCCGAACGTCCGGGCGAGCCGTCGTGGGAGTCGCCGTTCGGTCCGGGCCGGCCGGGCTGGCACATCGAGTGTTCGGCGATCGCGCTGAACCGGCTCGGGATCGAGTTCGACATCCAGGGCGGCGGTAACGATCTCATCTATCCGCACCACGAGTACTCGGCGGCCCACGGGGAGGCCCTCACCGGTTCGCGGCGGTTCGCCCGGCACTACGTGCACACCGGGATGGTCGGGCTCGACGGCGAGAAGATGTCGAAGAGTCGTGGCAATCTCGTGTTCGTGTCGGTCCTGCGTCGCGAGGGCGTGGACCCCGCGGCCATCCGACTCGCACTGCTCGCCGACCACTACCGCGGTGACCGGATGTGGACGGACGCGGTCCTGGACACGGCCGTCGAACGCCTCGGTCGCTGGCGTGCGGCGCTCGGCGCGAGTACCGGACCCGACGCCGAACCGGTCATCGCGCGGCTCCGCCAGCATCTCGCCGACGATCTCGACACCCCTAAAGCGCTTGCCGCAGTGGACGGTTGGTGCGCGGATGTCCGCAACGGAATCGGTTCGTCGACGACGGCGCCCGCCGAACTCGCGGCCGCGGTCGACGCGCTGCTGGGAATCCCGCTCGTCCCCGACGTCCGATAGGCGTTGTCCCCACACCCGGATGTCCGCGCGCCGACGTCTGGGTAGAGTGCTGACGTGGCGCGCGTGCAAGAGATCCGACCCGAGACCGACGCCGGGGTGTACACCGTCGTCACCCGGACGTCGACCTACCTGCTGGATTTCACCGAGATGACGCTGCTCCGGGCCCCCGGGGTCGGCGGCACCGAGAACGAGGACTGGACGGTCAGCAGGCTCCGACGCGACTCCGAGGACATCCCGCTGCTCGGGGTGAAGTCCTGTCGCCTGGGGGAGTCCGCGCAGTTCTGGGTGCGCGCCGCCGACGATCCCGACGTCCGCACGTGGCGGATCACCACCCCCGTGGTGTCCATCGAGAAGATCGGCTGACGACCCGGATTCCGGCCGGACGCCTGGTTCAGGGTCCGAACGGGCCCTGGCCGCGACGTTTGAGGTAGCGCTCGAACTCGGCGGCCAGCGCGTCGCCGTCGATCTTCGCCATGACCTCGTCGGTGTCGACCTCGGCGTCCCCGCGCTCTTCGAGCCCGCGCACGTAGTCGGCGATCTCCTCGTCGTCTTCCGTCATCTCGGTGACCGCGCGTTCCCATTCCTCCGCCTGCTCGGGGAGGGTGCCGAGCGGCACCTCGATGTCGAGGACCTCCTCGACGCGGGTCAGCAGCGCCACCGTGGCCTTCGGGTTCGGCGGCGTCGACACGTAGTGGGGGACGGCCGCCCAGAACGAGACGGCCGGCAGACCCGCCTGGACGAAGAGATCCTGGAGCACGCCGGTGATACCGGTCGGTCCCTCGTAGCGACTCTCCGCGAGGTTGTACCGGGCCGCGGACTCGCTGCTGTAGGCCGCGCCGGTCACCGGCACCGGGCGGGTGTGCGGGGTGTCGGCGAGCAATGCGCCCAGCATCACCGTGGTCTCGACACCGAGCTCCTGCGCGAGGTCGACGATCTCGGCGCAGAACGCCCGCCACCGCATGTTGGGTTCGATGCCGCGGACCAGCACGATGTCGCGGTCGGCGCCCCGCGGGCTGCAGTACGAGATCGACGTCGTCGGCCAGTCGATCCGGCGTGTGACCCCGTCGATCTGATTCACGGTGGGGCGATTGACCTGGAAGTCGTAGTATTCATCGGAGTCGATGTCGGCGAGGGGTCGGGCGTCCCATTCGAGTGCCAGGTGCTCGACAGCGCTGCTGGCGGCGTCCCCGGCGTCGTTCCACCCCTCGAAGGCCGCGAGCAGAATGGGTCTGCGCAGCTGGGGAAGGTTCGACGTCTGCTCAGCGTTCACCGATCCAGCCTACGACCGAACACGCAGAGAGGGCGAACTACGCTGTCAACCATGTCCCCTGACTTCTCCGGAACCGATCCACGCGATTTCGACACGACATTTCTGTCGGCGATGTCGCGTCGGGTACTGATCGGCGACGGGGCGATGGGCACCATGCTGCAGGCCGCGGATCTGACGCTCGACGACTTCCGTGGCCTCGAGGGTTGCAACGAGATCCTCAACGACACCCGGCCCGACGTCCTCGAGGGCATCCACCGTGCGTACTTCGAGGCCGGCGCCGACGCCGTGGAGACCAACACCTTCGGGTGCAACCTGTCGAATCTGGGCGATTACGACATCGCGGACCGGATCCGGGAGCTGTCGTACAAGGGAACGACGATCGCGCGCGGCGTCGCCGACGAGATGGGTCCCTCGGCCGACGGCACCGACCGTTTCGTCCTGGGTTCGATCGGGCCGGGCACCAAGCTGCCCAGCCTCGGCCACACCACGTATGCGGCCATCCGCGACGCCTACCTGGAATGCGTCATCGGCATGCTCGAGGGCGGTGCCGACGCGATCCTGATCGAGACCTCGCAGGATCTGCTGCAGGTCAAATCGGCGGTGGTGGCCGCCCGCCGTGCGATGGAGCGGGTGGGCCGCAGGATCCCGATCATCTCCCACGTCACGGTCGAGACGACCGGCACGATGCTCCTCGGCTCGGAGATCGGTGCCGCGCTGACAGCGCTGGAGCCGCTCGGTATCGATCTGATCGGCCTGAACTGCGCCACCGGTCCCGCCGAGATGAGCGAACACCTGCGGTACCTCTCCAAGCATGCGCGCATCCCGGTGTCGGTGATGCCCAATGCCGGTCTGCCGGTCCTCGGTGCCAACGGTGCCGAGTATCCGCTGACGCCCGAGGAACTCGCGCAGGCCATGTCGCAGTTCGTGGGCGAGTTCGGCCTGCAGTTCGTCGGCGGTTGCTGCGGCACGACACCCGAACACATCCGGCAGGTCGCGGACGCGGTGTCCGAGGTGACCCCGGCGACCCGGACCCCGGAACACGAGTCGGAGACGTCGTCGCTGTACTCCGCGGTGCCCTTCGACCAGGACGCCAGCTTCCTGGTGATCGGTGAGCGCACGAACACCAACGGCTCCAAGGCCTTCCGCGAGGCGATGATCGCCGAGGACTACCAGAAGTGCCTCGACATCGCCAAGGACCAGACCCGCGACGGCGCGCACATGCTCGACCTCAACGTCGACTACGTCGGTCGCGACGGCGCCGCCGACATGACGGCTCTCGCCAGCCGGTTCGCCACCTCGTCGACGCTGCCGATCATGCTCGACTCCACCGAGCCGGAGGTCATCCGAGCCGGTCTGGAGTCGCTGGGCGGGCGCTGCGCGGTGAACTCGGTCAACTACGAGGACGGCGACGGACCGGATTCGCGGTTCACCAAGATCATGCAGCTCGTCGTCGAGCACGGGGCGGCGGTCGTCGCGCTCACCATCGACGAGGAGGGGCAGGCGCGTACCGCGGACTGGAAGGTCCGGGTGGCCGAGCGGCTGATCGCCGACATCACCGGCAACTGGGGGCTCGCCGAAGAGGACATCATCCTCGACACGCTGACCTTCCCGATCTCGACGGGTCAGGAAGAAGTCCGACGCGACGGCATCGAGACCATCGAGGCGATCCGCCGGCTGCACGAGGCCCACCCCGACGTGCACTTCACGCTGGGCATCTCGAACATCTCCTTCGGGCTCAATCCCGCTGCGCGACAGGTGCTCAACTCGGTCTTCCTGCACGAGTGCGTGCAGGCCGGCCTCGACACCGCGATCGTGCACGCGTCGAAGATCCTGCCGATGGCCCGGATCCCGGAGGAGCACCGCGAGGTCGCCCTCGACCTCGTCTACGACCGGCGACGTGAGGGTTACGACCCGCTGCAGAAGCTCATGGAGCTGTTCGAGGGTGTCTCGGCCGCCTCGGCGCGTGAGTCGCGGGCCCAGGAACTGGCGAAGCTGCCGCTGTTCGAGCGCCTGGAGCGCCGGATCGTCGACGGTGAGCGCAACGGTCTGACCGACGACCTCGACGAGGCAATGACCCAGGTCCCGCCGCTGACGATCATCAACGACACGCTGCTGGCCGGGATGAAGACCGTCGGCGAACTCTTCGGTTCGGGCCAGATGCAGCTGCCGTTCGTGCTGCAGTCCGCCGAGGTGATGAAGACCGCGGTGGCGCATCTCGAGCCGCACATGGAGGCCACCGGCGAGGACGGCAAGGGACGCATCGTCCTCGCCACCGTCAAGGGCGATGTGCACGACATCGGCAAGAACCTCGTCGACATCATCCTGTCCAACAACGGGTACGAGGTCGTCAACATCGGCATCAAACAGCCGATCGCGACCATCCTCGACGTCGCCGCGGACAAGCGGGCGGACGTCATCGGGATGTCCGGGCTGCTGGTCAAGTCGACCGTGGTGATGAAGGAGAACCTCGAGGAGATCAACTCCCGTGGGCTCGCCGACGAGTACCCGGTGCTGCTGGGCGGCGCCGCACTCACCCGCTCCTACGTCGAGAACGATCTCTCCGAGACCTACGAGGGCGACGTGCACTATGCGCGTGACGCTTTCGAGGGTCTGCGCCTGATGGACGACATCATGGCGACCAAGCGTGGCGGGGGACCCGACCCGGACAGCGACGAGGCGAGAGCCGCGGCGGAGAAGGCCGCCGAACGCAAGGCCCGCCATGAGCGATCGAAGCGGATCGCGGCCAAGCGCAAGGCCGCCGAGGAACCCGTCGAGGTGCCGGCCCGCTCGGATGTGGCCGCCGACAACGAGATCCCGACCCCGCCGTTCTGGGGGTCGCGGATCGTCAAGGGCGTCCCGATCGCGGACTACATGCAGCTCCTCGACGAGCGCGCGCTGTTCCTGGGTCAGTGGGGTCTTCGGGGCGCCCGCGGTGGTGACGGGCCGTCGTATGAGGACCTCGTCGAGACCGAGGGGCGGCCACGCCTGCGGTACTGGATCGATCGCCTGTCGACCGAGAACATCCTGCAGCATGCCGCCGTCGTCTACGGGTACTACCCGGCGGTCAGCGACGGCGACACCGTCCACGTGCTCACCGAGCCGGAACCGGATGCGCCGGTGCGGTTCAGCTTCACGTTCCCGCGTCAGCAGCGGTCGCGGTTCCTGTGCATCGCGGACTTCATCCGGTCCCGCGCCGACGCGAAGGCGGCCGGCAAGGTCGACGTGCTGCCGTTCCAGCTCGTCACCATGGGACAGCCGATCGCCGACTTCGCCAACAAGCTGTTCGCCGACAACGCCTACCGCGACTACCTCGAGGTGCACGGCATCGGCGTGCAGCTGACCGAGGCGCTCGCCGAGTACTGGCATCAGCGGGTGCGCAGCGAACTCGCGTTCGGCGACCGCACGATGGCCAGCGAGGACCCGGAGAACGCCCAGGGCTTCTTCGACCTCGAATACCGCGGCGCGCGTTTCTCGTTCGGTTACGGCGCCTGCCCTGACCTCGAGGACCGGGCGAAGATGATGGAGTTGCTCGAGCCGGGACGGATCGGCGTCGAACTGTCCGAGGAGTTGCAGTTGCATCCCGAGCAGTCGACCGACGCGTTCGTGTTGCACCATCCGGAGGCGAAGTACTTCAACACCTGACGTACTTCGCCACCGGATCGAGGGACGGGGGACAGGCCATGACGGTTCTGGAGCGGTCCGAGGGGCCGGTGCGGATCATCGGGATCGACCGGCCGGATCGGCGCAACGCCGTCGACCGCGCGACCGCCGATGCGCTGGCGGATGCCTTCCGGCGGTTCGACGCCGACGACTCGGTGTCGGTCGCGGTGCTTCACGGAGAAGGCGGGACCTTTTGCGCCGGAGCCGATCTCAAGGCCATCTCGGACGGTGACCCGAATCGGGTGGCACCCGACGGTGACGGCCCTATGGGTCCGACCCGAATGACGTTGTCCAAGCCGGTCATCGCGGCGATCTCCGGGCACGCCGTGGCCGGCGGACTGGAGCTGGCGCTGTGGGCGGACCTGCGTGTGGTCGACGACGACGCCGTCTTCGGGGTGTTCTGCCGGCGCTGGGGCGTCCCGTTGATCGACGGTGGGACCGTTCGACTTCCGCGCCTGATCGGCGAGAGCCGGGCCATGGATCTCGTGCTGACCGGCCGGGCGGTAACCGCCGACGAGGCATTGTCGATCGGGCTCGCCAATCGCGTCGTCCCGTCCGGGACCGCGCTACCGGCCGCGATCGCACTGGCCACCGAGGTCGCCGCGTTCCCGCAGACGTGCATGCGCCAGGACCGGCTGTCGGTCCTCGAACAGGACGGCCTGGACACGGACGCGGCCATCGCCAACGAACTCCGACACGGCATGGTCTCGCTCGCCACCGACACCCTGGCCGGCGCAAGCAGATTCGCCGGCGGCGCGGGCCGGCACGGGGAGGGCGTGGGCAGTTAGACGATCCGACGAATGCGGAACGTCTCGACGCGCCAAGCTACTCACCAGCCCCTGCTCCCTGATCCGAAAGAACGCCCTGCCCCCGCTCCCTGAGGAGCGCCCGGAGCTTGCGGAGGGCGACCAACCCCGCTCCCTGAGGAGCGCCCGGAGCTTGCGGAGGGCGACCAACCCCGCTCCCTGAGGAGCGCCCGGAGCTTGCGGAGGGCGACCAACCCCGCTCCCTGAGGAGCGCCCGGAGCTTGCGGAGGGTGCGTCACGAAGGGTCTTCGCAACCCGACTCACCAGGACCCTTCGTGAAGGCCTCCGCATGCTCCGGCCTCCTCAGGGAGCAGTGATTGGGCTCGCGCCGAGCGCAACGGGTTCTTTCGCAGTCCACGACGGCCGTCAGGCCGCAGACACTGAGGTATGAGGAGCGATAGCCGCCGGGCCGAGCAAGGGACGAAGGAGGTCGACGAGCTACGACGGGTCCTCTTGCGCTGTAGCGCAGTCAGTTGCGTGCGAGGTACTCGGCTAGGAATGCTTCGACGAGGGAGGGTCGGAGCTGTCGTTGGCCGGGTCGGGGTGGTCTCACGTCGATGACGTGGCTGGTTCTCGACCATGATCGACGCGCGTCGTCGTGGTGCCGGTTGTTCGGGCGCGCGTGATCGCCGGACCGCGTTGGTGGCCCGTGGATCTGCTCGCGCACGGTGTTCAGGTGTTGTGTGAATCGCCGCGGGATGTCGGGTCGGCGGTTGAGGCGTTCGGGGTTGGGTGGTGCGCCGGGTTCGGCGTTGAGTCGCCAGAGGCAGCGGCCTTCATCGGGTCCAGAGCGTTCGATGTGGGTGGTGTACTGGCCGGGATTGTCGCCGACCATGCGGTTATGACGGGGACAGGCTGGGGCGAGATCGTCGATGTCGGTGAGACCACCCTTGGCCCAGTCCTTCTGGGCGTGATGAAGCTCGACGTGGGTGGCGGGCTGATCACACCCGGGCGCCGAGCACACTTCGCCGTCAGGGCGGGCGAACGAGACGAGGCGTTGTTCGCGGGTGGCGAGTCGTTTCCCGCGCCCGAAGTGCAGGGGGACGGCGGTGGCGTTTTTGAAGATGGCCAACCACGGCTGGACCTCACCGGCCATCGCGATCAAGTCCCGGATGGGAAGCAGGGTGCCGGTGGCGGTGGTGGCGAGTCCGGCTTCGCGGATGAGGTCGTTGAGGTCGGCTTTGATGATCAGTTGCACGGGCAACCCGCGGTGCGACTTTCCAAGGGTCCCGTCGGCGAATCCGGCGGCGAGTGCGGCGTCGAGGGCGTCGTGGTTGACCTGCGCGGGAGTGCGGCTGTCACGGTCGGCCGCGGCTGTCAGGGCGTCGGGGTCGGCGGTGCCGACGGGTCCGGACGGTGAGTGGGGGTCGTCGGGGTTATTGAGTCCTGGTTTGCCCCATACGGCGAACATCATCGTCAACCGGGCGGCGAGTTCGGGTGTGAGGGTGCCGGAGATCTTGGCGGTGCCATCGGCGCGTTGGCGGCCGATCCACAAGTTGCGGCGTCGTTTCTGGTCGGTGTCATCAGCCAATGTGCCGTCGGGGTCGAGATGAGCCAGCAACCGGGCACCGAGTTGGGTGATGTCGGCGGGTGTGTGGTCGACGGCGATCTCCGCCATCTGCCGTTCAGCCGCGACTTTCACATCGTGTGCGACGGCGTTGGGGATCTGGTCGAGGACATCGAGGGCGGCCTGCACGTGCGCGGAACCGGCCGCTCCTGCGGCGAACGCTTCGGCCAGGGTGGGGTGTTCAGGTGGTAGGACCTCGCCGCCGAGGCTGGTGCGGGTGGCGGTGGCGTCCATCTGCTTACGGCGTCGCATCGGGTTGGAGACGCGTAGCCGGTGGGTCATGTACTGCATGAGTGTTCGGCACCCGGCTTTGCGGGGCAGGTCGCGGGCCTCGACCTGATCGATCTGCCGGTCACCAGCAACAGTCAACCGTGCGATCGCTTTCTCGGTATCGGCTGCCACTTCGGCCAACTCGGCATCGGTGCACGGCCCCAGGTCGACCGTCTGCAACTCGTCCACGATGCGGTGGAGGTCGGCGATCAACTCGACGGCACGCGGCTGCGGCGTCGCTGATCCGTCAGACATGGCCACCCCCCAAGAACCGTAGCCGCGAATGTACGTTCGAGTGTACACCACAGTCGGCATCTCGCAACTCGAAAGTGTCTGTTGTGCAACGGTATTCGTCGGCGACAACTTGTCGGTGCGTTGTGGTAGATGGGGCGCCGGTTTGGGTTGTCCTCGAATTTTGTTGTTACGAGTCCTCTCTCGGCTGCGGATGTGCGCGGGGAGGCCAGAGACCGCTCAGACGTCCAGCACTTCGGTCAACTGCGGGACGATCTGCTTCTTGCGCGAGACGACGCCTTTGCCGAAGGCGTGGCCGTCGGCGACGGTGACACCCAGCGCCTGCTCGATGGCCGAGGCGGGTTCGCCGACCACGAGCAGGTCCGAGTCGGCCTTGATCACATCGGTGATGAGCAGGAGGTAGAGGTCGTAGCCGGCTGCCTCCTTCTCGGCGGTCATTGCCGTCAGGAACTCGTCGCGACGGTCGAGTATCTCGGCGGAGTCGACCGTGGTGACCTGCGAGACCCGTACCGTCTTCGGCCCCATGTCGAAGCTCTTGGAGTCCCGTCCGATGATCGCCGACACCGGCTCGTCGCCGAGCGCGGTCCCGGCCCGTAGAAGCGCGTCGCCGTACTCGTCGACGTCGACGCCCGCGATGTCGGCAAGCTCGGCGGCAGCGGCGCGATCGGCGTCGGTGCAGGTGGGGGAGTTGAACAAGAGGGTGTCGGAGATGATCGCCGACAGCATGATGCCCGCCTGCGGACGCGGGATCTCGACCCCGTTCTCCGCGTACATCCGGGTGAGAATCGTGCAGGTGCATCCGACCGGTTCGACGCGCATGTACAGCGGCGCTGCCGTCTCGAAATTGGCGATCCGATGGTGGTCGATGACTTTCAGGACGGTCACGTCGGTGATGTCGGCGACGCTCTGCTGGCGCTCGTTGTGGTCGACGAGCATGACCTTCGCCGGCGCGGCCGTCTCGATGACGCGCGGCGCGTCGAGTCCGAAATGCTCCAGTGCGAAGGTGGTTTCGAGACTCGGTCGGCCCAGGGCAACGGCCTCGACATCGCTGCCGAGCGCGGCTTCGAGGTGGGCGAGGCCGATCGCCGCCCCGATGGCATCGGTGTCGGGGTTGCGGTGTCCGAACACCAGGATCTTCGACATGGGACCTCGGCTTTCTCCTCGGCGGTGCGCGTGGGCCCAGACTACGACGATCCCGGCGCCTCGCGGGTCTCGTTCCCCGTGAGCATGATCCTCACCGGGTCGGCGCCCGCGCCCGGGGTCGGGGTTCTACATTGGCCCCATGTCCACGACCGGGCGTCGACGCGTCATCCTGGTCGTCTGCTGCCTGAGCATGTTCCTCGTCGGCCTCGACATCTCCGCGGTCAACGTGGCGCTGCCGTCGATCGGCGCCGATCTCGACGCCACGCCGTCTCAGCTCCAGTGGGTGGTCGACTCGTACACGCTGGTCGTCGCGAGCCTGCTCATCCTCGGTGGCACCACCGGCGACCGGCTCGGTCGCAGACGCATCTTCGGGGTCGGCCTCGCGATTTTCGGAACCGGGTCGGTGCTCTGCGCGGTGTCGCCGACACCGGAGGTGCTCATCGCGGCCCGGGCTGTCAAGGCGGTCGGTGGCTCGATGCTGAACCCGGTGGCCCTGTCGATCGTGACCACTGAGTTCACCGAGCCGAAGGCGCGTGCGCGGGCGATCGGGTTGTGGGGAAGCGCATTCGGGGCGAGTCTGGCCTTCGGCCCGGTCGTCGGTGGTGCGCTGGTTTCTGGCCTGGGCTGGCAGGCGATCTTCGTGCTCAATGTCCCGGTGTGCGTGCTCGCCCTCGTTCTCAGCCGGCGGTACGTCCCCGAGTCGAGGGCGCCACAGCCTCGACGGGCCGATGTGGTGGGTCAGCTGTTGATCCTCGTGCTGTTGGGAACCGTGACGTTCGGGATCATCGAAGGGCATGTGCTGGGCTGGAGGTCCGGCGTCATCGTCGGCTGTTTTGCGGTCGCTGCGTGCTCGTCTGTGGTCCTGATCTGCTACGAGTTGCGCCGCGACGAGCCGCTCCTGGACCCGCGGTTCTTCGGCAGTGTGCCGTTCACCGTCGCGGTCGTGTGCGCGGTCATCGCGTTCGCGGCGACCGGCGGGTTCCTGTTCGTCAACACCCTGTACCTGCAAGAAGTCCGCGGACTGAGTCCGCTCGGCGCGGGTCTGATGCTGATCCCGTTGGCTCTGGCCGCCGCGTCCTGCGCGCCGGTCTCGGGACGCCTCGTCGCCGCGCGGGGGTCCCGGCCGCCACTGTTCGCGGGCGGGATCGGGATGGCGGCGGGCGGAGTGCTGCTCCTCGGCGTCGGATCCGATACCCCGTTCACCTACCTCGGCGCGGCCTACCTCGGGTTCGGCATCGGCTTCGGACTGGTCAACGCGCCCATCACGAATGCCGCGGTGTCGGGCATGCCGCGAACCCAGGCGGGACTCGCCTCCGCCATGGCGTCCACCGGGCGCCAGGTCGGGACGGCGCTGGGCGTGGCGGTGTCCGGTGCCATCGCGTTCTCCGGACGGGTGGGAACGGTGGCCGACGACCTGAGCGCCACCGCACGACCGTTCTGGATGGTGGTGACGCTGTGCGGCGTGGCGATCGCCGTGCTGGCCTATCTCGCCACCGGCGCCTGGGCGGAACGAACCGCCGTGCGCACACGCGACCGCGTCGAGTCCCGATCGGGCTCCTGGACGGCGTGAGATTCCCACCATCGCGCGATCAGCTCGACGATCCCATCAGGCGTCCGCGTCCATCCGAGGTGCGTCGCGACGCCCCCGGCCGGACCGTCGGAGGCCCGGTAACACAGTGTCGACATCGCGTCCTTGTCGAACGCCGCGTCGTAGGCGTCCGCGGCGCGGCCGGACACGACCTCGTCGTCGTGCAGCCGGATCGACAACGCCGGCAACCGCATTCGGGAGTCGAGTGCGAACGGCGCCCACCCGGTCAGCACCATGCGCGCCCATTCCCGCATCAGCGTGCGCGGCGTCGGACCGCCGAAGCCGCGTCGTGGCCACCGGCCGAGCACCGCCGCGACCGGCGTGACCGACGCGGCCAGTGCGGCGAGCGGGATCCCGCGTGCGCCGTAGTGTCGGAAGTGGGGGACCGAGGCGCCGATCGCCACGATCCCGTCGGGAGCACGATCGGTCCGTGACGCCACCAACGCCGCCAGCTGTGCACCCAGGCTGTGACCGAGCACCAGGACCCTCGTCTCCGGGGTTTCCGTCCGGGCGGCGGTCACGGCGTCGGCCAGATCGTCCGCCTCGTCGGCATAGGACCAGTCGGAACGTCGAGACGGTGGCTCGCTTCCCTCCTCGATCCCTCGCCGAGGGACGATCACGACGTCGAGTCCGGCTCTGCTCAGGGCCTCCGTCAAGCGCCGGTACACACGCGCCGGCACTCCCATCGCCGGCGAGATCAACACCGTCGTGTGCCGTGTGCGAACGGGGTCGTTCTCGATGCGGGTCATGTCCCCAACGTCTCGCACCCGCGCCGCCGGCACCACTACCTACCAGGTAGTCGTTTCGAGGCGCGGCCCTGTGGATACCAACCAGCGATGGTCGACGCGGACACGAAGGGAGCGACACATGTCGGATGTGAGTAATTTCTCGGAGACCTGCAAGCGCGTGGCGGACGCCGCGATGGAAGCAGGCGTCCGGATCGCGGTCGCCGAATCGCTGACCGGCGGGAACCTGGCAACCGAACTGAGCAAGGCGCCGAACGCGGGTACGTGGTTCCGCGGCGGGGTCGTGGCCTACCACAAGGACGTCAAGTACGAACTGCTCGACGTGCCCGAGGGGCCGGTCGTGAGCGAGACCGCGGCGCGCGCGATGGTGGCATCGACCGCCCGGTTGTTCGACGCCGACCTCGTCGTCGCGGTGACCGGTGAGGCCGGTCCCGAACCCGACGAGGCGGCACCGGGAACGGTGTGGTTCGGACTGGATCACCGCGGCCGCGTCAGCGCCTCCCGGGAAGTGTTCGACGGTGAACCCGAAGAGGTCCTCGCCCAGACGATCGGACACTCGTTGGAGTTGATCGAGTCCTGTCTGCGGTCTTGATCGCCGGACGACCGTTACCCGTGAGGTAGTCGCCGCGCTCCCGCCCGGGACCTACCATGACCCCATGACCGTCGAGGTGGGAAGCATGCTGCGGCAGTGGCGCTCTCGCCGCTCGGTGAGCCAGCTGGATCTCGCCTACGAGGTCGGTGTCTCGCCGCGTCACCTCAGTTTTGTCGAGACCGGCCGGTCACGCCCGAGTCCGGCGCTGCTCGAGGCGCTCTCCGAGCGGCTCGATGTTCCACTGCGAGAACGAAATTCGCTGCTCCTCGCTGCCGGGCACGCACCCCGCTACAGCGAGGAACCGCTCGACTCGGACACGATGGCCCACGTCCGGTCGTCGGTCCAGCGATTGCTCGACGCCCACAACCCGAACATGGGCATGGCGCTCGACCGGACCTGGAACGTCGTGCTGGCCAACGACACCGCGCTCACCCTTCTCGAGTTGTTGCCGCCCGAATTGCAGACCGGACCGGTCAACCTGTTCCGGGTGTCGCTGCATCCGGACGGATTCGCGCGGGCCACGCACAACTTCGACGAGTGGGCGACCTACCTGCTCGAGTTGCTCCGGCGGATGGCGCGGATCACCGGCGATCCGCGCCTCGCCGCCCTCGAACGGGAGGTCTCGGGATATCCGACCGTCGCCGCACTCGACGGACGTCTCGCCCGCGACCGTGCCGGAGTCGGGGGACAACCGCAGTTGCTGGTGCCGTTCCGGCTCGCACTCGGCGATCAGGTGCTGTCGTTTTTCAGCACCCTCACGACGTTCGGCTCCCCACGCGATGTCACCCTCGAGGAGCTGACCATCGAGCTGTTCTACCCCGCCGACGAGCCCACCGAGCGGTGGGTTGCGATGATGCAGGGGTGACCGACACCGCCCCCACCGTCTCCACCGCCGGCCCCACCTCACCCTCGGGTGCGCGACTCCCCGCTGCCGTGCTGTGGGACATGGACGGCACGCTGCTCGACTCCGAACCGATCTGGGACGTCGCGATGGCGGAACTGGCCGCCCGGCACGGCATCGTCATGTCACCGGAACTCCGCGAATCCACTCTCGGGAACTCGCTGCCGGACGCATTGGCGAAGGTGCATGACGCGGCCGGTCTGTCCGCCGCGGAGCGCGATCCCGATGCCGACGGACGCTGGACTCTCGATCGGGTCGCCGAACTGTTCGCCGACGACCTGCCGTGGCGTCCCGGCGCAGCCGAAGCACTCGACCTGGTGGCCGGGGCAGGGATCCCCATGGTGCTGGTGACGAACACGGTGCGGGAGTTGACCGAGGTGGCCCTGGAGACCATCGGGTGTGGACGCTTCACCACGACGGTCTGCGGCGACGAGGTGGCGGTGGGCAAACCCGCGCCCGATCCCTACCTGCGCGCGGCGGAACTGCTCGGTGTCCCGTCGGCCGACTGTCTGGCCGTCGAGGACTCGCCGACCGGCGCCCAGGCGGCATCGGCGGCCGGATGTCCGACGCTCGTCGTCGAGTCCGCGGCACCGGTCGAGCCGGGCCGGTTGCGCGTCTTCCGGACCAGTCTGGTCGGGCTGGACCTCGACGATGTCGCCGGTGCATGGACCGGCGGTCTCGCGCGCATCTCGACATGCAAAAATGAGGAATCGTGAAGACTTTCGAGGAGCTGTTCGCCGAACTCAGCGACAAGGCGCAGAGCCGTCCCGAGGGTTCGGGTACCGTCGCCGCCCTCGACTCCGGTGTCCACACCCTGGGCAAGAAGATCATCGAAGAGGCGGGTGAGGTCTGGCTTGCCGCCGAACACGAATCCGACGAGTCGCTCGGCGAGGAGATCTCGCAGCTCGTCTACTGGCTGCAGGTGATGATGATCAAGCGGGGACTGACGCTGCAGGACGTGTACCGACATCTGTGACCGGTTGACCCGGTCCGCACACAGTCCACACGACACAGTTCTGCTCCATCCCCGCGCCCGCAGGCGCACTCCACGAAAAGGACAACGAGATGCTGAGAGTGGCCGTACCCAACAAGGGTGCGCTCTCCGAATCCGCGTCGGCCATCCTCTCCGAGGCCGGCTATCGCCGCCGGACCGACGCCAAGGACCTCACGGTCCTCGACAACAACAACGACGTCGAGTTCTTCTTCTTGCGTCCCAAGGACATCGCGATCTACGTCGCCTCCGGCCGGCTCGACCTGGGCATCACCGGACGTGACCTCGCTCGCGACTCCGGCGCCGAGGTCGGCGAACAGCTGGCCATGGGCTTCGGCTCGTCGACCTTCCGTTACGCGGCTCCGGCCGACCAGCAGTGGGCAGTGGCCGATCTCGCGGGCAAACGCATCGCCACGTCGTACCCGAACCTCGTGCGCGAGGACCTGGCCGGTCATGGCATCACCGCCGACATCATCCGGCTCGACGGTGCGGTCGAGATCTCGATCCAGCTCGGTGTCGCCGACGCGATCGCCGACGTCGTCGGTTCCGGTCGCACGCTGCGTCAGCACGGCCTGGTGGCATTCGGTGAATCGCTGTGCGATTCCGAGGCGGTCCTGATCTCCCGACGCGACGCCGACCTCACCAAGGCCGAACGGCAGTTCGTCGCCCGAGTGCAGGGCGTGGTGTTCGGACAGCAGTACGTGATGATCGACTACGACTGCCCCCGTTCGCTTCTCGATCGGGCGTCGGCGCTCACGCCGGGCCTCGAGTCGCCGACCGTGGCGCCCATGGCCGACCCGGACTGGGTCGCGGTCCGCGCAATGGTGCCCCGCAAGGACCACCAGAACCTCATGGACGAGCTGTCCGAGCTCGGCGCCAAGGCCATCCTGGCGACGGACATCCGGTCCTGCCGGTTCTAGCGGAGGCAAATCCACCCATTTTCGGCAAACCCACCAGCTCGCAGCTGGTGGGTTTGCCGATTAGTGGTGGGTTTGTGGCTATTGGGCCGCGCTGAGCATCACCGTCTGGGCCGACCGGCCGATGTGGCCGGAGGCGTCGTAGAGGTCGGCGAAGGTGCTGCCGAACCCGTCCGGACCGGCGATCATGTGGGCGTCGATGCCGACCCACGGTCCGCTCGGGACGCGCGTCAGGTGCACGGTGGTGTCGGTGTTCATCCACGTCCACTGATTCGGGCGGAGTCGGGTGCCCAACCCGTTGGCGACGTCGATGACGGTGAACATCGATTCCAGGTCTTCGGTCTTCTCGTCGGCGACGAGCGGGATCGCCGGCCGCAGCCACACCGCGGGAGTCGAGCCGTTGCGCCCCTCGGCCCGGACCGACTCGATGGTGCCGATGAACCCGAGGGTGCCCCAGTCGACCGCCTCGCCGTTGTCGTCGGAGAAGCCGATCACCGCCTTCGACTCGTCCGGTCCGGGCGTCAGGGGATCGGGACCGTTCGCGATCTCGGCGGTTTCGGCGACGCGGAGCCGCCACCCCACCGAGCGGGCGGCGGCGCGGAACGTCCCGTCGGCCTGCTGCACCTGCAGTTCGGTCTCGACGAGGCTGATCTGGCGGCCCGGCCGCACGACCCGGGCGGCGACCCGGTTGACGCCCAGCCCGACCGGACCGAGGATCTCGGTGGTCACACGCGTGAAGTGCTGAGCCGGGTCGGGCTGGCACCGCAGCAACGACCGCATCAGCAGGGCCGACGGGGGACCACCGTGCTGCATCGTCGGCGACCACACGCTCAGCGTCGCCTCGGTCGGGCGGAAGTACTCGAAGTCGCCCTCGTCACGGGCAGCATCCGACGGGGCATCGATGGGTTCGTAGTACGAGTTCTCCACCTGAGTCACTCTATGACTGCCGACATAATGGGTCGGGGCGGGGGCGTCCCGTGGACGTCGGGGCTGGTCAGACCGCGAAACCCGCCGGGGGACCGGGGTACGGCGGGATGACGCCCCCGAACTCCGGACACCGGGCGCGGTGCTCACAGAACTTGCACGACCACGACTTCTTCGGCCGGAAGTCGCCCGAGGCCACGGCCGTGCGGATCGCCTGCCAGATCGCGCGCAGGGTGCGCTCGAAGCGGAGCAGCTCGTCACGGTCCGGGCGGTAGATCAGCTGCTGCCCGTCGGAGAGGTACATCAGCTGCAACCGGGCGGGAACGACTCCGCGGGTGCGCAGGATCGCGAGCGCGTAGAACTTCATCTGGAACAACGCCTTGGCTTCGTACGCCTCACCCGGCGACCGCCCGGTCTTGTAGTCGACGACGCGTATCTCGCCGGTCGGCGCGACGTCGATGCGGTCGATGAACCCCCGCATGAGCATGTCGTCGGCGTCGATCTCGACGTGTTCCTCCACCGCGTCGGCGTCGAAGGCGGTCGGATTCTCCATCGTGTAGTAGGTGGCGATGAGCTTGTGCGCATCGGCGAGGAACGCGGCCTGGCCACCTTCGCCGATGACCTTCGCGAGCTCGGGGTCGCCCTCGCACATCGCGGCCCAGGCGCCTTCGACCAGCAACTCGGCCGAGTCCTGCGTGCGGAGCTCGGCCGGGAGGTCGAACAGATTCTCCAGCGCGGCATGGACGACGGTGCCCCTGGTCTGCGCGGTGGTGGGGGTCTCCGGGAAGCGGTCGATCGCACGGTAGCGGTAGAGCAGCGGGCACTGCTTGAAGTCCGCGGCGCGGGACGGCGACAGCGCCAGCGGGCGCCCGACGATCCCTCGCGCATCCGCGTCGGGGCCGTCCGGGGTCCCTGTCGGGGTCGTGCTGGGGGAGGCGTCTCCGACTCCGGTCATCGTGCTCACCCTTCGCAGGGTAGGCGCCAGGCCCGACAGTCCGAGGTCCCGACACTCGGGTCCGCTCGCCGGCCACCCGGGCGGCGCCCTCCCCGCAGCGACACGAGGCAGGACCGGGCCACCTCGTCGGGTAACGTCCACACGGCCCACGAACCCCTGCGCCGAGTCGCGCGGGTTCGGATCGTTCACGAGAGGAAGCACCAGTGCCCACCACCGGACCGTTCGTCGTCGGCGACCGGGTTCAGCTGACCGATGCCAAGGGGCGCAAGTTCACGGTGCTGCTCGACGAGGGAAAGCAGTTCCACACCCACCGCGGTGCCATCTCCCATGACGATCTCATCGGTTCGCCCGAGGGCAGCATCGTCTCCGCGACCAGCGGTACCCAATATCTGGCGCTGCGCCCGCTGCTCGTCGACTACGTGCTCTCGATGCCGCGCGGGGCCCAGGTCATCTATCCCAAGGACGCCGCCCAGATCGTCCTCGAGGGCGACATCTTCCCGGGCGCCCGCGTCCTCGAAGCCGGTGCCGGCTCCGGGGCGCTGACGTGTTCGCTGCTGCGCGCGGTCGGTGCCGACGGTGAAGTCGTCTCCTTCGAGATCCGGGATGACCACGCCGAGCACGCGATCCGCAACGTCGAGACCTTCTTCGGGGGACGGCCGGACAACTGGCACCTCACCGTCGACGATCTGGCGAACGTGGATCGGGACGAACGGTTCGATCGCGTCATCCTGGACATGCTCGCGCCCTGGGAACCGCTCGACGTCGTGCGGACCGTGTTGAAACCAGGCGGGGTCTTGACGGTCTACGTGGCGACCGTCACCCAGTTGTCCCGGGTGATGGAGGCCCTGCGCGAGCAGGAGTGCTGGACCGAGCCCCGGGCCTGGGAGACGCTCCTCCGCGAGTGGAGCGCGGTGGGCCTCGCGGTGCGTCCCGAACACAAAATGCAAGGCCACACCGCTTTTCTGATCACGGCCCGGCGCCTTGCCGACGGCACCACCACGCTGCGTCCACAGCGCCGTCCGAGCAAGGGCTGAGCGCGGCCGCGGAGCAACGGCCAGTCGCCGGGCTGTGCGGTGAAACATCGCGAATACGTTGCGAAGACGCACATTTAACACACCGTCAACACCGGCGATTGCGCGGTGGACGGCGATTCGCCGTCTCGGCCGGTAGCGTAGGGATACGGCGCGAGCATTCCGATCGAGGGATCGGGTGATTGCCGGCGAGAGGAGTCAGCAATGACCGAATCTGACCGCCACGACGCACTGGGGGACCGCGCGGTTCCCGAGGGCGCCAGTGCATCCGACGAGGGCTTCGTCCCCGCCTACACTCCGCCCCCGCCGCGGAGCGGCACCGAGTCGCCGCTGTCGCGGAGCGGCCCGGACTCGTCTGCGCGCGGCGCAGCCGGCCGGCCGGCCGGGGATCTCCAAGAGCGGGTGGACAGCCTCACCGCACGCAACGCGAAGCTGCTCGACACCCTCAAGGAAGCCCGACAGCAACTCGTCGCTCTCCGCGAGGAGGTCGACCGTCTGGGTCAGCCGCCGAGCGGGTACGGCGTCCTGCTGGACGTGCACCCCGACGCCACCGTCGATGTGTTCACCTCGGGCCGCAAGATGCGCCTCACCTGTTCGCCCAACATCGACACCGACCTGCTGACCAAGGGGCAGACCCTGCGTCTGAACGAGGCCCTGACCATCGTCGAGGCCTGCGAGTTCGACACCGTCGGCGAGATCAGCACGCTGCGCGAGGTGCTCGGTGACGGCAAACGCGCCCTGGTCGTCGGTCACGCCGACGAGGAGCGGGTGGTCTGGCTGGCCGAACCGCTGCTGGGCGAGGTCGACGGTGAGGACGGTCTGCGTCGCAAGCTGCGTCCCGGCGACTCGCTGCTCATCGACACCAAGGCCGGGTTCGCGTTCGAGCGGGTGCCCAAGGCCGAGGTCGAGGATCTCGTCCTGGAGGAGGTCCCGGACGTCGGTTACGAGGACATCGGTGGCCTGGGCCGCCAGATCGAGCAGATCCGCGACGCCGTCGAACTCCCGTTCCTGCACAAGGACCTGTTCCGCGACTACCAGCTGCGTCCCCCGAAGGGCGTGCTGCTCTACGGTCCGCCCGGCTGTGGCAAGACGCTCATCGCCAAGGCCGTGGCCAACTCCCTGGCGAAGAAGATCGCGCAGGTGCGGGGCGACGACGCCAAGGAGGCGAAGTCGTACTTCCTGAACATCAAGGGCCCCGAGCTGCTCAACAAGTTCGTCGGTGAGACCGAGCGGCACATCCGGCTGATCTTCCAGCGGGCGCGCGAGAAGGCTTCGGAGGGCACGCCGGTCATCGTCTTCTTCGACGAGATGGACTCGATCTTCCGCACGCGCGGATCGGGCGTCTCCTCGGACGTGGAGACCACCGTCGTCCCGCAGCTGCTCAGTGAGATCGACGGCGTCGAGGGCCTCGAGAACGTCATCGTGATCGGTGCGTCGAATCGCGAGGACATGATCGACCCCGCGATCCTGCGCCCGGGGCGCCTCGACGTGAAGATCAAGATCGAGCGTCCCGACGCCGAATCCGCGATCGACATCTTCTCCAAGTACCTCACCGAGGAGCTGCCCATCCACGCCGACGACATCGGCGAATTCGGGGGCGATCGCACGGCCTGTGTCAACGCGATGATCGAGAAGGTCGTCGAGCGGATGTACGCCGAGAGCGAGGACAACCGGTTCCTCGAGGTCACCTACGCCAACGGCGACAAAGAGATCATGTACTTCAAGGACTTCAACTCCGGCGCGATGATCCAGAACGTCGTCGACCGGGCCAAGAAGTACGCGATCAAGTCGCAACTGGACACGGGTGCACCGGGTCTGCGCGTCCAGCATCTCTTCGACTCCATCCTCGACGAGTTCGCGGAGAACGAGGACCTGCCCAACACGACCAACCCCGACGACTGGGCTCGGATCTCGGGCAAGAAGGGCGAGCGGATCGTGTACATCCGCACGCTGGTCACGGGCAAGAGTGCGGGCGCGAGCCGGGCCATCGACACCGAGACGAACACGGGTCAGTACCTGTAGCGACAGTGGTCTCGACCGAGCAGACAGCCGACTCCCACGGGGTCGGCTGTCTGCTCGACAGAACCGCGTGAACAGCGCCGTCAAGCACTAGAGTTGTCGGCGATGAACAGCACATCGATGGCGCGTGGACGAGTGATCGTCGACGGTGGGGCGCCGCATCCACTGGGCGGCGCTCCGCGCATCACCCTGGGGCGTGAGCCCGACAACGACATCGTGATCAACCATCCGATGGTGTCGCGTCGGCATCTCGCCATCGAGTGGCGCGGTACGGCCTGGTGTCTCGTCGACATCGGCAGCACCAACGGCTTCTTCGTCAACGGCCGGCGGATGGCCGAGTTCATGGTGCCCGGTACGACCCAGGTACGCCTCGGCGACGTGAACACGGGTCCGGTCGTCGACCTCGTGGTCGACGTGCCCGCATCCGGCGGCCGACCGCCCTCGAGTGGTTCCGGGCGCAGCGCGCCGTCCCGGCCGGGCCCGCCGGTCTCGCGTCCGATGCAGTCGGGCTACCCGCCGTCAGGTCCTCGCTCGGCGGGGTTCCCGGGCGCGCCTGTCCCGGCCTCAGGCCAGATGCCGGCCCATGCACCGGGCGGGCGACAGTACCGTGTGGACCCGATGCCGCAGGAAGTCCTGAGCGCGCCGCATCTGCAGGCGCTGCAGCAGAACGTGTCGGCGGTCTACCGGTTGCCGGGCGCGCCGACACCGCCCGAGCGCGAGTCGATCTCGCTCCGCGGAGTCCAGCGGATCGGACGCACGCCCGACAACGACATCGTCGTCAGCGACGTCCTGGCGTCCCGGCACCACGCACAGGTGTCCAGCCGCGGGGCTGCCCTCGTGATCGAGGACCTCGGCAGCGTCAACGGAACCTTCGTCAACGGCCGGCGGGTGTCGAGCGCGCAACTGACCGACGGCGACGTCGTCACCATCGGCAACAGCGACTTCGTGGTGTCCGGCGGCACGCTGATGCGCGGGCAGGAGAGCGCCGCGGTCGCCGACGGCCTCCACGTCCACGGTGTGAGTCTCGTCGTGGACGGCGGGAAGCGTCTGCTCGCCGACGTGGACTTCAGCGCCAGTCCGGGCACGCTGACCGCGGTGATCGGCCCCTCGGGCGCGGGTAAGTCGACGGTGTCGAAGATCGCGGCCGGACTCAACTCACCGACGAGCGGCCTGGTCACCTTCGAGAGCCGCAACGTCCACGCCGAATACGACGCTCTGCGCACCCGCATCGGCATGGTGCCGCAGAAGGACGTCCTGCACCACAAGCTCACGCTCCGGCAGGCCTTGCGCTACGCTGCGGAACTGCGCCTGCCACCCGACCTCTCGAAGGCCGATCGGGACCGGGTCATCGACGGGGTGCTCAGCGAGCTGCAGCTGACCGAGCATGTCGACACCCGCGTGGAGAAGCTGTCCGGCGGCCAGCAGAAGCGCGCGTCGGTCGCGATGGAGTTGCTGACGGGTCCGTCACTGCTCATCCTCGACGAACCGACCTCCGGTCTCGACCCCGCACTCGACCGCCAGGTGATGGCCACCCTCCGCCGGCTCGCCGACGCCGGGCGTGTGGTCCTCGTGGTCACGCACTCGCTGACCTATCTGTCCATGTGCGACCAGGTGCTGCTGCTGGCGCCCGGCGGCAAGACGTCCTTCTGCGGCCCGCCCGGACAGGTCGAGGGGGAGATGGGCACCTCCGACTGGGCAGAGATCTTCGCGTACGTCGCCGATCAGCCGGACACCGCACACATGCGGTACCTTGACCGGCACCGCCGAGCGCCGAATCCGCCGCCGCCCCAGCGTCCCCCCGGTCCGCCGATACCGGTGCCGCACACGAGCTTCACCCGCCAGTCGTCGACCATCGCCCGACGCCAGGTACGGCTCATCTTCGCCGACGTCGGCTATCTCGTCTTCCTCGTGCTGCTACCCGTCGTGCTCGGCCTGCTCACCTTGGTGATCCCGGGTTCGAGCGGGTTCGCCCGCCTCGAGGTGATCCCGAACGCGCCGCCACCGAAGGACGGCGCGGAGGCGATCCAGATCCTCGTCGTGCTCGTCGTCGGGGCCGCGTTCATGGGGGCCGCGCTGACCGTGCGCGATCTCGTCGGGGAGCGCGACATCTTCGAACGCGAGCGCGCCGTCGGGTTGCGGCCCGGCGCATACCTTTTCGCCAAGATCGTGGTGTTCTTCGTCGCCGCGGTGCTGCAGACGATCATCATGGTCGGCATCACCTTCGCCGGTCGGGGGTTGCCCGACTTCGGCGGTCCGATCCTCCCGCCGCCGCTGGCGTTGCTCGTCGCGGTGGCCGTCCTCGCCTGCGTGAGCACGCTCGTCGGTCTCGCCATCTCGTCGGCGGTCAAATCCAACGAGCAGGTCATGCCCCCGCTGGTCATCGTCGTGATGGTCCAGTTGGTGTTCTGCGGCGGCCTGTTCAAACTCGACGGCATCGGACTCGAACAGCTGTCGTGGATCTTCCCGTCGTTCTGGGGGTATGTCGCCGCGGCCGGCAGCGTGGACCTCTACAACATCAATGTGGCCGCGCCGCAGCGCATCACGCTGTGGGAGACATCGGTCGCGCACACCGCACTCGCCTACGGGGTGCTCGCGGTGATCAGCGCGCTGCTGCTCGCCTTCACCTATTCGCGGCTGCGATTGAAGAAGCGGTGACCCGCGGCGGCTGACCAGCACTGACGGGCGGTCCGTTCCGTCAGACGTCTCGCACGACGGCGCACAGCACCTTCCGGTCGTCGTCGAGGCTGTCGGGGAGGGGTGCGCCGCTCCGCGACGCCGGCAGCACGCGGACGTCCCCGATCTGACATCGACGACCGCGGTGTCGGATCGAGGCCCCCCGCGCCGCGAGCACGTTCGCCACCCAGTCCGACCCTGCGCCATAGTTCAGGACGACCCAGAAATCGCGGCCCGACGCCAGCGCCATGACCGGCGTCCGGTAGCGGCGGCCACTGCGGAGACCATCGTGTTCGATGACCGCCATCCCCGGGACGCGCCCGGCCCACAGCAGCACCATCCGGTTGGTCACGTGCTTGTTGAGCACCGCCACCAGCCACATGCGTCGCTCACCCAGCATCGAAGCGATTTGCGACGCCGTCCTCGCGACCGTCGACGACACGGCCATCCGGTCCTCCCGTCACTGGCTCTGTTCGACCAGTGTGGCGTGGCGAGGGCGGCGACGGCATCCGGGAAGACCCTGAATCACCCCCGGGGATGGAGGGATCCGTCAACCGGTCGTCGCCGGAAAGCGTACGAACCCGAGTTCGGACTCCGACGACAACTGCGGATGGCGGGGCAGGACCCGGACGGTGTAGCCGAGATGACCGGAGGCCGACGGCGGCACCAGTGCGGTGAACACCACCCGGCCCGACGCATCGCGGTCGGGACCGGGGGTCATGTCGGTGAACGTCGGTGCCAGGATCTCGCCGTCGTCGCCGACCCGGCCGAGCACGACCTGCACCGCGACCGACTCGGGCGCGAGGTCTCCCAATGCCACATGGGCGGTGATCCAGAGTCCGTCCACGCGACGCTCGTCCTCCACACCGGCCACCAGAACCGACGACCATCCGGTCTCCAGTGTGCGCCGATAGACGGCGAGGTCGCGTGCCCCCGCGTAGGAGTCGGCGCATGCGGACTCGTAGGCGCGGGCGGCCGGGCAGTAGAGGTCGGTCGTGTAGTCGCGGACCATGCGCGAGGCGAGTACCTGCGGTCCGAGCCGAGTGAGGGTGTGGCGCATCATCTCCACCCACCGGCGGGGTACACCGTCGTCCGCCCGGCGATAGAAGAGGGGGATCACCGTCTCCTCGAGGAGCGTGTACAGCGCCTGCGCCTCCAGATCGTCGCGACGATGTTCGTCGGTGATCCCCTCCGCGGACGGGATCGCCCACCCGTTGTCGCCGTCGGCCATCTCGTCCCACCAGCCGTCCAGGATCGACAGATTGAGTCCGCCGTTGAGCGCCGATTTCATCCCCGAGGTCCCGCAGGCCTCCATGGGACGGACCGGATTGTTCAGCCACACATCGCAACCGGCGTAGATGAAACGCGCCATCGAGATGTCGTAGTCGGGGAGGAACACGATGCGATCGCGCAGTTCCGGATCCTCGGTGAACCGGACGACCTGCTGGATCAGGGACTTGCCTCCCTCGTCGGCCGGGTGGGCCTTGCCCGCGATGACCAGCTGCACCGGCCGATCGGGATCGGTGAGGATGGTGCGCATGCGTTCGGGATCGCGGAGCATCAGCGTCAGGCGCTTGTAGGTCGCCGCTCGCCGTGCGAATCCGATGGTCAGCACGTGCGGGTCGAACAGGTCGGCGGTCCATGCCAGCTCGGCGTGGGTGAAGCCGCGGTCGAGGCCGCTGGCTAGTGCTCGCCGCCGCACCTCGTCGACTAGTTCCTCGCGCAGCTTCTCGTGTGTTCGCCAGATCGTCTCGTCGGACAGGTCCGCGTACACCTCGGGCGCGGAGTCCTCGTCCCCGTCGGCGAAGTCGCGCCACGCCGGGGCCACCCAGGTCGGTCCGTGCACGCCGTTCGTGATCGCGCCGATTGGCACATCGGCGGCGTCGAAACCCGGCCACAGGTCGGCGAACATCTCCCGACTCACCGCACCGTGCAGCTGCGACACCCCGTTGCTGCGTTGCCCGAGCCGAAATCCCATGTGCGCCATGTTGAAGACGCCGGGGTCCGCCTCGTCGCCGAGTTCGGCCACCGTCGCCGCGGCCAGCCCGGGCAGCAGGCGGGATTTGCCGTCGGAGTCGGCGTCGAGGTAACGGGCGACGAGGTCGGCGGGGAAACGGTCGATCCCGGCCGGCACCGGGGTGTGGGTGGTGAACACGTTCGAGGCGCGGACCACCGCTTCCGCGGTGTCGAAGTCGAGCCCGCCGGCCACCAACTCGCGGATGCGTTCCACGCCGAGGAAGCCCGCGTGTCCCTCGTTCATGTGGAACACCGTCGGCTCGGGTCGGCCGGTGATCCGGACGTACTCGCGGAGCGCGCGGACACCGCCGATGCCGAGCAGGATCTCCTGTGCGATCCGGTGTTCCTGATCCCCGCCGTAGAGCCGGTCGGTTACCGCGCGCAGGGCGGCGCCTTCGGGCTCGTCATCGTTGCGATCGATGTCGGAGTCGAGGAGCAGCAACGGGATTCGGCCCACCGACGCCACCCACACCTGGGCCGACAGGGTCGCCCCGCCGGGCATCGCGACCTCGACGATCACCGGCTCCGCGCCGTCGCCCGGGGCGAGGAGCGTGAGGGGCAGGTCGGCGGGATCGTTCACGGGATACCGCTCGATCTGCCAGCCGTCGTGATCGAGGCCTTGGCGGAAGTAACCGGAGCGGTACAGCAATCCGACGCCGATCAGCGGCAGCCCGAGGTCGGAGGCCGCCTTGAGATGGTCACCGGCGAGGATGCCGAGGCCGCCGGAGTAGATCGGCAGGACCTCGGAGACACCGAACTCCATCGAGAAGTACGCGATTCCCGGGGGCACCACCCGGTCATGCGCCGAACCGTCCTGTCCCGATGACTCGGTCGCATACCTCTGGAACCACTGCGGTGCATCGAGATACTGCTCGAGGTCGGCGTGTGCCTCGGCGACCCGTGCCACGAAACCCTCGTCGTCGGCCAGCTCGACCAGACGGGTGGGGTCGGTGTCGGCGAGAACCCGGACCGGATCGCCGGTCGACGACCACAGGCGCGGGTCGATGGTGGCGAACAGCTCCTGGGTGGGGGTGTGCCAGGCCCAGCGCAGGTTGTGCGACAACGGCGCGAGGTCGGCGATCCGGTCGGGCAGCGGCACTCGAACGGTGAACCGGCGGAATGCTTTCACGGCGTCGACCGTACTCAGCACGTGCGGTGGTTGCGACCGGTGGCAAGTGAACATCTACCCTCGAAGGATGCAGCGAATCATCGGGACCGAGGTCGAGTACGGAATCTCCGCGCCCGGCGACCCGACCGCGAACCCGATCATGACGTCCACCCAGGCGGTTCTCGCCTACGCCGCGGCCGCCGGTGTACCGCGCGCGAAGCGGACACGCTGGGACTACGAGGTGGAGTCACCGCTTCGCGACGCCCGAGGTTTCGACCTCGGCCGCGGGGCCGGACCCGCACCGATCATCGACGCCGACGAGATCGGCGCGGCCAACATGATCCTCACCAACGGGGCGCGGCTGTACGTCGACCACGCCCACCCCGAGTACTCCGCACCCGAGGTCACCGACCCGATGGACGCGGTCATCTGGGACAAGGCCGGGGAGCGCGTGATGGAGGCCGCGGCTCGTCACGTGGCGAGCGTCCCGGGCGCTCCGAAACTGCAGCTGTACAAGAACAACATCGACGGCAAGGGCGCCTCCTACGGCACCCACGAGAACTACCTGATGGCGCGGGAGACCCCGTTCACCGCCGTCATCGCCGGGCTCACGACCTTCTTCGCGTCCCGGCAGGTGATCACCGGTTCGGGACGCGTGGGTATCGGCCAGTCCGGCGACGAGGCGGGTTATCAGCTGTCGCAGCGGTCGGACTACATCGAGGTCGAGGTCGGGCTGGAGACCACGCTCAAGCGGGGCATCATCAACACCCGCGACGAGCCGCACGCCGACCCCGAGCGATACCGGCGACTCCACGTCATCATCGGCGACGCCAACCTCGCCGAGACCTCGACCTACCTGAAGGTCGGGACCACCGCGCTCGTCCTCGACCTCATCGAGGCCGGGGTCGACTTCTCCGACATCGAGCTCGCGCGGCCGGTGCAGGCCGTACACACGATCAGTCACGACCCGTCGCTGACGGCCACGGTCGCACTCACCGACGGTCGCGAGCTCACCGGCCTCGCTCTGCAGCGGGAGTATCTGGAGCGTTGTCAGAAGTTCCACGACCAGGAGCACTCCGACGACCAGCGCGCCGCACACGTCCTGCAGACGTGGGCGGACGTGCTCGACCGCCTCGAGCGCGACCCGATGGAGTGCGCCGACATCCTCGACTGGCCCGCGAAGCTGCGCATCCTGGAGGGCTTCCGCCAGCGTGAGAACCTGTCGTGGTCGGCGCCGCGTCTGCAGCTCATCGACCTGCAGTACTCCGACGTCCGGCTCGACAAGGGGCTGTACAACCGGCTCGTCGCGCGCGGGTCGATGAAGCGGCTGACCGACGAGAACGACGTGCTCGCCGCGATCAGCGAGCCGCCGCGGAACACGCGCGCCTACTTCCGCGGCGAGTGTCTGCGCCGGTTCGGCGCCGACGTCGCGGCGGCGAGCTGGGACTCGGTCATCTTCGATCTGGGCGGGGACTCGCTGGTCCGTATCCCCACCCTCGAACCGCTACGCGGCACCGCGGCGCACGTCGGCAAGCTCCTCGACTCGGTGGACTCGGCCGCCGAACTGGTGGATCAGCTCACCACCTGACCGGCCGCGGCGCCTCGCCGTCTCCGACGGCATGTGCTTCGTTCCGCCACAGTTGTCGTCCCCACAGGTAGTGTGGGAGCACACGATTCCGCAGGGTCGAGACACCGGATCACCGCCGCGACAGCGACACCCGATCCCGACTCCCTCGACCGCGGTAGCCCGCCAAGGGGCGATCGGTTTCAAGGAGGCAGCAGATGGCGCAGGAACAGACCAAGCGTGGTGGCGGCGGCGACGACGAGGGCGTGGGCCCCGATTCCGGCGCCGGACAGGAACGTCGCGAGAAGCTGGCCGAGGACACCGACGACCTGCTCGACGAGATCGACGACGTGCTGGAGGAGAACGCCGAGGACTTCGTGCGCGCCTACGTCCAGAAGGGCGGCCAGTGAGCGACAGGTTCGGTTCACTGCCCCCGCTGTCCCAGTTCCGCCCCGGCTCGTTCGCCGGCGCCGACATCTCGTCGTTCACCGAATTCCTCCGGACGCATGCGCCGGAACAACTCCCGCAGGCCCAGGTCGACCGGGTGGGGTCGTTCGCCGGCGGCGCCGACGGCGCCGGTGACATCCCGCACGGCACGACGATCGTGGCCGTGTCATACCCGGGTGGGGTCGTCCTCGCCGGGGACCGCCGGGCCACCATGGGCAACCTCATCGCCACGCGCGACGTCAAGAAGGTCTACATCACCGACGAGTACTCGGCGGCCGGGATCGCCGGCACCGCCGGGATCGCGATCGAGATGGTCCGGCTGTTCACCGTCGAACTCGAGCACTACGAGAAGATCGAAGGCGTCCCGCTGACCCTCGACGGCAAGGTCAGCCGGCTGGCCTCGATGGTGCGGGGCAATCTCGGCGCGGCCCTGCAGGGTCTGGCGGCCATTCCGCTGCTCGTCGGCTACGACATCGACCACGACGATCCGAACGAACGCGGACGCATCTTCAGCTTCGACGTCGCGGGTGACCGGCACGAGGAGTTCGGTGGCTACACCGCCATCGGCTCGGGGTCGGTGTTCGCCAAGTCCTCGCTCAAGAAGCTCTACCGACCCGATCTGACCGCCGACGAGGCGCTCGCGATCGCCGTCGAATCGTTGTACGACGCCGCCGACGACGACTCGGCGACCGGCGGGCCCGATCTGGTCCGCAAGATCTTCCCGATGGCCGCCATCGTCGGCGCCGACGGGGCCCGGGAGGTGGACGCGACCGACATCGAGGCGGCGGCACGTGCCGTCGTCGAACGCCGCAGCGCCGAGCACGAGGGGGGTGCCCGATGACCTTCCCGTACTACGCCAGTGCCGAGCAGATCATGCGCGATCGCTCGGAGCTCGCTCGCAAGGGCATCGCCCGGGGACGCAGCGTCGTGATCCTCACGTTCGCCGACGGTGTGCTGTTCGTCGCGGAGAACCCGTCCAACACGCTCCGCAAGACCAGCGAGATCTACGACCGGATCGGTTTCGCGGCGGTGGGCAAGTACAACGAGTTCGAGAGCCTGCGCAAGGCCGGCATCCAGATCGCGGACATGCGCGGCTACAGCTACGACCGTGCCGACGTGTCCGGGCTGTCGCTGGCCAACACCTACGCCAACGCACTGGGCAGCGTCTTCACCGAGCAGGCGAAGCCGTTCGAGGTCGAGCTCTGCGTCGCCGAGGTCGCCCGTCCGGGCAAGCCGAAACGGTCGCAGCTGTACCGGATCTCCTACGACGGGTCGATCACCGACGAGACCCGCTTCCTGGTGATGGGCGGGGCGACCGAACCGATCGCGGCGGCCCTCAAGGACAGCTACGAGCCCGACATGGAGCTCGGCCGGGCGATCGGCGTCGCGGTCACCGCCCTGACGGCGCCGGCCGACAACGGTGGCGGGACCCCGACCGAACGCCGGGTGCTCGCCGCGGGCGATCTCGAGGTCGCCGTCCTCGACCACAACCGTCCGCGGCGCGCGTTCCGGCGCCTCACGACGTCCACGGTCGAAGGACTCCTCCCGCAGGCTGCGGCGGCCCAGTCCTCGAATATGCCGTCCGAGGCGGACGAAGCCCCTGGTGAGACGCCATCCTCCGAACAGTGACGAGAACGCCGCGGCGCGCGGCGGCCGGTGCGTGTCGACCGGTCCGCCGCGGCCCGCGCGAGTAGGGTTGGTCAAGTGCAGCGACGAATCATGGGCATCGAGACCGAGTTCGGTGTCACGTGCACCTTCCACGGCCACCGCCGCCTGAGTCCGGACGAGGTCGCGCGGTACCTCTTCCGCCGGGTCGTGTCGTGGGGCCGGTCCTCGAACGTCTTCCTGCAGAACGGCGCTCGCCTCTATCTCGACGTCGGATCGCATCCCGAATACGCCACGGCGGAGTGCGACAGCCTCATCCAGCTGATCAACCACGACCGCGCGGGCGAACTGGTTCTCGAGGACCTGCTCGTCGATGCCGAACAACGCCTGGCCGACGAGGGCATCGGCGGCGACATCTATCTGTTCAAGAACAACACCGACTCGGCCGGCAACTCCTATGGATGCCACGAGAACTATCTCGTCGTGCGGGCGGGGGAGTTCTCCCGCATCTCCGACGTCCTGTTGCCGTTCCTCGTGACGCGCCAGCTGATCTGTGGTGCGGGCAAGGTGCTGCAGACCCCCAAGGCCGCGACCTTCTGCCTGTCCCAGCGCGCCGAGCACATCTGGGAGGGCGTCTCCTCGGCGACCACCCGGTCGCGCCCGATCATCAACACACGCGACGAGCCGCATGCCGACGCCGAGAAGTACCGCAGGCTGCACGTCATCGTGGGCGACTCGAACATGTCGGAGATGACCACCCTCCTCAAGGTCGGTTCGGCGGCTCTCGTCCTGGAGATGATCGAGGCCGGTGTCGCGTTCCGGGACTTCGCGCTCGACAATCCGATCCGCGCCATCCGCGAGGTCAGCCATGACCCGACGGGGCGACGCCCGGTGCGCCTCGCCGGCGGTCGGCAGGCCAGCGCCCTCGACATCCAGCGCGAGTATCACGCACGCGCCGTCGAGCACCTCACCAACCGCCGACCAGACCCCGAGATGGACATGGTCGTGGACCTGTGGGGACGGATGCTCGACGCCGTGGAGAGCGACGACTTCGCCAAGGTCGACACCGAGGTCGACTGGGTCATCAAGCGCAAGCTGTTCCAGCGCTACCAGGACCGGTACTCGATGGAGCTCTCGGATCCGAAGATCGCGCAGCTCGACCTGGCGTTCCACGACATCAAACGCGGCCGCGGCGTGTTCGACGTCCTGATGCGCAAGGGGCTGGTCGCCCGGGCGACCACCGACGAGGCCATCAAGACCGCGGTCAACGAGCCGCCGCAGACCACCCGCGCCAAGCTCCGGGGCGACTTCATCTCGGCCGCGCAGAAAGCCGGGCGTGACTTCACCGTTGACTGGGTTCACCTCAAGCTCAACGACCAGGCCCAGCGGACGGTGCTGTGCAAGGACCCGTTCCGCAGTGTCGACGAGCGCGTCGATCGCCTCATCGCCTCGATGTGAGCGCCGGGTCACCGGCGAACCCAGCGTGCCTCCGCACGCGGTGAACGGCCACGTTCTAACCTGACTCGGTGGCAACCCCCAAAGTCGAGCGTCTGCTCAACCTCGTGATCTGCCTGCTGTGGACGCGGCAGTACGTCACCGCCGACTACATCCGCCGCAACGTCGCGGGCTATCCGGACGACGGGCAGTCCGACGAGGCGTTCAACCGGATGTTCGAGCGGGACAAGAACGAGCTGCGAGATCTCGGGATCCCCCTCGTGACCGGCCGGTCGCCGATGGCGGCCGGCGCCGAGGGATACCGCATCGACCGCGACTCCTACGAGTTGCCGGAGATCTCGCTGGAGTCCGACGAGGCCGCGGCGATCGCCATGGCCGCCGCGCTGTGGGACACCCCCGAGGTCTCGACGCTGTCACAGACGGCGATCCTCAAGCTCCGGGCCGCCGGGCTCGATGTCCGCTCCGAGGACGATCTGGGGATCACCTCGGGCGGGTCATCACGATGGCTCGGCTCCGAAGAGGTCATCGCCGGCCTGCTCGCCGCGGTCCAGGACCGCCGTGCCGTCGAGTTCCAGCATCGATCGTCTGCCGCGGCCGCGCCGACCACCCGACGCGTCGAACCGTGGGGAGTGGTGTCCCACCGCGGCCGCTGGTACGTCGTCGGCCACGATCGCGACCGCGACGCCACCCGGACGTTCCGGCTGTCGCGGATCACGACGGTCGCCGCGGTCGGTGCCGCCGACGCGGTCGTGGTCCCGGCCGGCACCGATCTCCAGCAGATCGTCTCCGCGGCGGTCGATTCCGCTGCAGGTTCGGACGGACGGGTCGCGCGGATCTGGGTCGCGGCCGACCGGGCATTCGGCCTCCGCAGGGCCGCGACGACGACTGAACCCGCCGACTTCGACGGCGAACCCGGCGACATCGTGACCCTCGACATCCACTCGCTGACCGCGGTGGCACGGATGGTGCTGGGTGTGGGCCGTGACGCGGTCGTCCTCGATCCGCCCGAGTTGCGCGAGCTCGTCATCGCGAGCCTCGACCGTCTGATGGGGGTGAGCGTCTGATGGCCGCGGCAGCGCCGTCGAGACTCAACCGACTGCTGGCGATGGTCCCGTATTTCCAGGCCCGCCGGGGCATCTCGGTTGCTCAGGCCGCCGACGAACTCGGGGTCACGCAAGCGCAGCTCACGAAGGACCTCGAGCTGCTCTTCGTCTGCGGGCTACCGGGCTATTACCCCGACGACCTGATCGAGCTCGAGTTCAGCGAGGGTTACGTCACGGTCGGGTTCACCGCGGGCATGGACCGGCCACTGCGGCTGACGACCGTGGAGGCGAGCACGCTCCTCGTCGCACTGCGGGCGCTGGTCGAGACCCCGGGGGTCATCGATGTGGCGGCGGCCAGGCGGGCGATCGCCAAGATCGAGCAGGCGGTGGGTGCGACGGTGCCGGGGGTCGCGGGAGCGTCCGACGCACCCGCCGAGCCGTCGGGGGAGAACCCCACGTACACGACGATCCGCGAGGCCACCAAGAAAGCGCGGGCATTGCGCCTGCGCTACTACTCGGCCGGACGCGACAGCGTCACCGACCGCGTGGTCGACCCCATCCGCCTGCAGGTCATGGACCAGCACACCTATCTCGAGGCCTGGTGCCGGATGGCCGAAGGCGTGCGGTTGTTCCGGTTCGACCGCGTCGACACCGCGACCGCCCTCGACGAGCCGAGCCGTCCGCCGGCCGAGGCGGCGGCGTCGAATCAGTCGGTGCTCGTCGCCGAGGACCCCGACCTTCCGGCCGTCGAGATCGAGATCGATGCCGATCACCTGTGGATTCTCGATTACTACCCGCTCGAACCCCTCGAGACTGTCGAGGACCGGCCCGATCCAGGTCTCCCCGTCCGCGCCCGGTTGGTCTACGGCTCGCCGGAATGGCTCACCCGGTTCCTGCTCGGATTCGCCGGCGCCGTGCGGGTCGTCGATGACCCGGCGATTGCCGCCGCGGTCGCCGACACCGCGGAGGCCGCCCGCGGGCGTTATCGCTGAGACCGGCCACGACTGGGCCCCTCCGGCTCGGCGTGTGTCGGGTAGCATTGGACACTGTCTGCTCCGAACTGAAGGGTGATCTCATGGGCTTCACGTCATGGTGGCACTGGGCGATCGTCGCCATCGTGCTGCTGATCCTGTTCGGCTCGAAGAAGCTGCCGGACGCCGCCCGTGGTCTGGGACAGTCGCTGCGCATCTTCAAGAGCGAGGTCAAGGAGATGCAGAAGGACGACGACAAGGACGCGCAGGCCACCACCGACGCGGCAGCGACCGATCCGGCGCGACGCGAGCTGCCCGCTGGTGACTCGACCCAGCCGGCCACGCAGCGCGACGCCGACGCCAAGAAATCGGCTTAGGGGCGCGTCGGAGCATCGCCAGTGCGCACTCTCCCGATTCCCCGACGCCTCGACCCGCGGCAACGCAAGCGAAAACTCAATCCCGACGGCACCATGTCGTTGGTCGAGCACCTATACGAGTTGCGCACTCGTATGGTCATCTCGCTGCTGGCCATCATCGCCACCACCATCTTCGGGTTCGTCTGGTACAGCCACGGCTTCCTGGGCATCCCGTCGCTCGGCGACGTGCTGCGCGGGCCGTACTGCGATCTGCCTGCGTCGTCACGCGCGACGCTGACACCGGATGATTCGTGTCGCCTCCTGGCGACCGGTCCGTTCGACCAGTTCATGCTCCGGTTGAAGGTCGCGCTGACCGCGGGTGTGGTCCTCGCCTGCCCGGTGTGGATCTACCAGATCTGGCAGTTCATCACTCCGGGTCTGCACGCCCACGAACGTCGCTACGGCATCATGTTCGTCGCGATGGCGACGACCCTGTTCGTCAGCGGCGCGGTGCTCGCCTATCTGGTCGTCGCCAAGGCCTTCGACTTCCTGCTGACGGTCGGCAACGAGGTCCAGGTCACGGCGCTCGCCGGTGACCAGTACTTCGGCTTCATGCTCAATGTCCTGGTGATCTTCGGCGTCAGCTTCGAACTCCCGCTCCTGATCATCGCGCTGAACGTCGTCGGCGTGCTGACCTACGCCCGGTTGAAGAGCTGGCGCCGCGGGCTCATCTTCGCGGTCTTCGTCTTCGCCGCCATCGCGACACCGGGCCAGGATCCGTTCACGATGCTCGCACTGGCCCTCGCGCTCACCGTGCTGCTCGAGTTCGCGATCCAGTTCGCGCGGATCTTCGACCGGCGCAAGGCGAAGAAGGCGCCCGCATGGGCGGGCCTCTCCGATGACGAGGCCAGCCCACTGCCGCCGACGAAACCGATCGCCCCGGCATCGCCGATCCCGGCGCCGGCGAACGCGGTCGCCAACGCCACCCGTACGTCGACGCGGGCACGCGAGACCTTCGACGACGTCCTGTGACCCAACTCGACTCGTTCACGTCGAGACTCGCTTTCCGCCTCGACGACTTCCAGCGCCGCGCGTGTGAGGCGCTCGAGGGCGGCCACGGTGTGCTGGTGTGCGCACCGACCGGCGCGGGTAAGACCATCGTCGGCGAGTTCGCCGTCCATCTGGCTCTGGCCGGTGGCTCGAAGTGCTTCTACACCACGCCGATCAAGGCGCTCAGCAACCAGAAGTACAACGATCTCGTTGCCGTCCACGGGCACGAGTCGGTCGGGCTGCTGACCGGCGACAGTTCGATCAATCCCGATGCCCCGGTCGTCGTCATGACGACCGAGGTCGTCCGCAACATGATCTACGCCGAATCACGGGCACTGGACGGTCTGTCCCACGTCGTCATGGACGAGGTCCACTTCCTGGCGGACCGGTTCCGCGGGGCGGTGTGGGAAGAGGTGATCTTGCACCTCGAACCGTCGGTGCGGGTCGTCAGTCTGTCGGCGACGGTGAGCAACGCCGAGGAGTTCGGCGACTGGATCCAGACGGTCCGTGGTGACACCTCGGTGATCGTCGACGAACACCGTCCGGTGCCGCTGTCCCAGCACATGCTCGTCGGGCAGCGACTGTTCGACCTGTTCGATCCGGCCGACACCGGTCCGGCCCGCAAGGCCGGCACGCGTCCGCGCGTCAATCCGGAGCTCAAACGCCAGATCCGGCACCGGATCCTGATGGCCGACGACGAGCGGGAGTCGTCGCGCGGCCGTGGCCGAGGACGTGGCGGCGCGCCCCGTCGGCGCGACGGGCGGGGACCCGCGCTCTCCCGGCCGAACCTCGTCACGCGACTCGACCGCGAGGGGTTGCTCCCGGCGATCGGTTTCATCTTCTCCCGTGTCGGGTGCGATGCCGCCCTGGCGCAGTGTCTGCGATCCGGGATCTCGCTTCTGACTCCCGCAGAGATCGGCGAGGTCGACGCGATCGTCGACCGCCATCTCACCGAATTGGCACCGGCCGACCTCGACGTGCTCGGGGTGCACGAATGGCGTGAGGGGCTGCGACGCGGACTCGCCTCGCACCACGCGGGCATGCTCCCGACCTTCCGGCACACGGTCGAGGAACTGTTCGTGCGCGGACTGGTCCGGATGGTGTTCGCCACCGAGACGCTCGCGCTCGGCATCAACATGCCCGCTCGCTCGGTGGTTCTCGAGCGTCTCGTGAAGTACAACGGCGAATCGCACGTCGACCTGACGCCCGGCGAGTTCACGCAGCTGACCGGTCGCGCCGGCCGTCGCGGGATCGACGTCGAGGGTCACGCCGTCGTGGTGTGGACACCCGAGGTGGTTCCGGAGGAGGTCGCCGGCCTCGCCGGCGCGCGGACGTTCCCGCTGCGGAGTTCGTTCTCCCCGGAATACAACATGGCGGTCAACCTGCTCGGCCGATTGGGCCTGGACGGCGCGCGTGAGCTGCTCCATCGGTCGTTCGCCCAGTTCCAGGCCGATCGATCGGTCGTCGGTCAGGCGCGAAAGCTGGACGAGGCGCAACGGGCGTTGCGCAAGCTCGACGGCGAACTGGCCCGCGCAGCGCAGGCGCGGGGACTGGAACCCGTTGGCGCCGAATCGGATTCGGACGACGGTCCGTACGCGGGCTTCCTGGGTTACATCACTTTGCGCGAGGACATCCGCCGCCGTGAACGAGATCTGAAGTACCGCAAGCGGGTCAATACACACGACGCCATCACCGCTGACCTGGCCGCACTCAAACGCGGTCATGTCATCGGCGTACCCGTCGGCCGGCACCGCGGTCTGGCTGTCATCATCGAACCGGCCACGCAAGCACAGGATCCGAAGCCGCTCGTACTGACCGAGGACGCCTGGTGCGGACGCGTCGGTACCCGCGACTTCGTCAACCCGCCCGAGGTGCTGGGCAACATGCGGATGCCGAAGAACGCCGACCGACGCACCGGGCGCGGTCGCCGCGACCTGGCGTCGGCGTTGCGATCGACCGGCATCGAGATGCCGCGCGGACGTCAGAAGAAGCGCGCCGACGCCGCCGACGACACCGAACTCGCGAACCTTCGGCGAACCCTGCGCGCGCATCCGGCACATCAGCTGTCCAACGGTGACGAGCTGTTCCGGCTCGCCGAACGCCGTAACCGGCTGGTGCGCGACATCGTCAACGCCGAGCGCAGCATCGGGGAGCGGACGTCCACCCTCGGGGTCACCTTCGATCACATCGTCGGCGTCCTCAGCGAGCTGGGATATCTCGAGCGCGTCGCCGAGTCGACCGAGTCCACCGGGCACACGATGATGGTGACCGATTCGGGCAAGCTGCTCGGCCGTATCTACAGCGAGAGCGACCTGGTCGTGACCGAGTGCATCCGAGCCGGGGTCTGGGACGAGTTGTCACCCCCCGACCTCGCCGCGGTCGTCGCCGCACTCGTCTACGAGAGCCGGCGCGACAGTTACAGCGGGGTCGACGCCCTGCCCGGCAGCAGCTCGATGCGTGCGGCGATGGCCGCGACCGTCGAGATCTGGTCGCGGGTCACCGCGGTCGAGCAGCGTCATCGGGTCAGTCCGACACGCGAACCCGACACCGGTTTCTCGGTCGCCGTGGCCACGTGGGCGTCGGGTCGTTCGCTCGGCGAGGCCCTGTTGCTGGCGGGCGAACGCGGACAGCTGCTCTCTCCGGGCGACTTCGTGCGGTGGAACCGGCAGGTCGTGGACCTGCTCGAACAGATCCGACTCGGCGTGGGCTCCGACACGCGCCTCGGTGGGACGGCGCGGGCAGCGGTCAAGGCCATCCGCCGCGGCGTGGTCGCCGCCGAGCTCGGCTGAACCGCGCCGTCGACCTCCGCCGACGAGTGTGGGCCGGTGTCGGTTCACCGGACGACGCGACGCCGGGCCACGCGCGATGTTCGCTGATAGTGCCAGGCCGCTGAGGTAACGTTCATCCCGCATTCGGTGTCGGCGTGTCCTGCCCCGATACTGCCGCGACGTCACAGTTCGCCGGCACCCGTCCGGGTGAACGGCCGAGTGGGAGGGACTCATGACCGACCCGTACAACCCCAACCCGTCCCAGCCGAATCCCTCCGGTGATCAGTCCGGTCCCGACGGCAAGACCGAGATCGTGAACCTCCCCGGCGCAACTCCGACGGGCGCCCCGCAGGCCGACCCGACCACCATGGCCCCCAACCCGGGCTCCGCCAACCCCGGGTCACAGAACCCGGGTTATGGTCAGCCGCAACAGAATCCGTACCAACAGAATCCCTACCAGCAAAACCCGTACCAGCAGCCGGGTGGGCCGACGGGCCAGCCGCCCCAGTCGGCCCCGTCTCAGTCCCAGCCGACTCAGGTCGGTCATCCCGGCGGACAACCGGGGCAGTACGGACAACCGGCCGGTCAGCCCTACGGGCAGCCCGGCGGTCAGTATGGCGCCGAGCAATACGGAGCCGGTCAGTACGGGGGACCGGGTCAGTACGGGGCGGGTCAGTACGGGGCACCCGGACAGTACGGCCAGCAGCCCGCCGGCCAGGACCCGTACGCCCAGAACCAATACGGGCAGAACCAATACGGGCAGAACCAATACGGGCAGAACCAATACGGGGGCGGCGACCAGTTCAGCGGAATGGCGACCGGGAAGTCGAACAGGACCGCCCGGACGCTGATGTTCGTCGGCGGCGGCGCGCTGCTCCTCATCGCCGCGATCGTGCTGATCACCGCATTCCTCTTCCCCGGATGGGCACCGAAGAACCTCGATCAGCAGGCGGCGCAGGACGGCGTGCAGAAGATCCTCACCGAGGACTACCAGGCCAGCGACGTCTCCGACGTCCAGTGCCCGTCGGGGCAGCGGGTGGAGACCGGAGCATCGTTCACGTGCTCGGTCACCGTCGGCGGGCAGCAGCAGCAGGTCACCGTCACATTCATCGACGACGACGGCCGCTACGAGGTCTCGCGCCCCAGCTGACTCGACCGGCTGTGACGTCCGGCCTCAGCAGGCTGTCACGTCCGGCCTCAGCCGGCTGCTACATGCGGCCTCAGCCGGCCTGGGGCCAGCCGAGAGCCTTGGCCAGCCTCCCCACCGACGCTCCGATACCCAGCTCCTCGACGAGCTCCGCGAGGGCCGCGGGGTCGGCGGGCTCGGCCGGGAGGATGTCCGAACCGCTGTCGATCGTCTCGGCGTCGGTGCGCACGGAGACGACGGTCCGCGCCGCCTGCAGGTACTCGACCGAGGCGAGCAGTGCCTTGCGGCTCCGCGTCGGAACCGATGACGACGGGTCGGCGGCAGCCGCCTCCAGGGCGTCGAGGCTCCCGTACTCGGTGATCAGTTTCGCCGCGGTCTTCTCGCCGATACCGGCCACGCCCGGCAGACCGTCCGAGGGATCTCCGCGCAACATCGACATCTCCGCGTAGCCGATACCCGCGCGCTCGACCGGCACGCCGTATTTCTCGGCGACCTCCACCGGGCCCATCATCTCGGCCTTCGCCAGACCGCGGCCGACGTACAGGACGCGCACCGGCACGGGATCGTCGGCGACCACCTGCAGTAGGTCCCGGTCACCGCTGACCACGATCACCGGATCGTTCGCCTCGTCGTAGGCGAGCGTGCCGATCACGTCGTCGGCCTCACAACCGACGGCGCCCGAGGTGGCGATGCCCGCCGCCGACAGAACAGCCATGATCATGTCGACCTGCGGGGTGAGCGTGTCGGGTACCTCTTCGACGTCGATGTCCCGGCCCTCGACGTCGGTCCCGCCGTCGGGGACCGCGACGCGATGGGCCTTGTAGGTGGGGATCAGGTCGGTGCGGAACTCGGGGCGCCAGTCGAGATCGAGGCACACCACCAAGCGTGTGGGGCGTTCGCGCACCACGAGATTGGCGATCGTGTCGACGAAACCGCGTACCGCGTTGACCGGGCGCCCATCCGGGCTGGTCATCTTCTCCGGCAGCGCGAAGAACGATCGGAACCACAGGCTGGCGCCGTCGAGCAGCATCAACGAATCCGTCACCCCCACACTCTGTCATGAGTCGGCGGTAGTGTTCGTCGCATGGCATCTGGGAGCGGGGCAACACGGGTCGCGACGGCGGGCGAGGGGATCGGAGCCGGGCCGCTCTTCGAGGCGCAGGTGTATCGCGACCGGGTCCGCCGCGCCGCCGAACTCACCCGCGCCGCGGAGTTGGACGCGCTGGTCGTCGCCCCCGGGCCGGACCTGCGTTACCTGATCGGTTCCCGGGCGGAGACCTTCGAACGGCTCACGGCGCTGGTGATCCCCGCTACCGGTGATCCCCGACTGGTGATCGCGCGGCTCGAGGTCCCGTCGCTGTCGTCCTCCGCGGTCGGCGATCTCGACATCGAGGTGGCCGACTGGGTCGACGGCGACGACGCCCACGCTCTCGCATTGGCCGGATTGCCGTCGCAGCCGCGGATCGCGGTGTCCGACTCCATGCCCGCCCTCCACGCCATCCCGCTGGCCCGACACACCGGCGCCACACCGCAATTGGCGACCGAGGTGCTCCGCGAACTACGAATGATCAAAGACGCCGCGGAGGTCGACGCGCTCCGCCGCGCGGGTGCCGCGATCGACCGGGTGCACGCGCGGATGGGGGACTGGCTGATCCCCGGCCGCACCGAACGCGAGGTGGCCGCCGACATCGCCGCCGCGATCCTCGAGGAGGGACACACCGAGGCGGCTTTCATCATCGTCGGGTCGGGACCGAATGGAGCCGATCCCCATCACGAGTTCTCCGACCGGGTCATCGAGCGGTCCGACATCGTCGTGATCGACATCGGCGGCCCGGTCGAGCCGGGCTACAACTCCGATTCCACGCGCACCTACTGCTTCGACGATCCGCCCGCCGAGATCGCCGACGCCTACGCCGCTCTGCTCGAGGCCCAACGCGCGGCGGTGGCCGCCGTCCGGCCGGGGGTGAGCGCGTCCTCGATCGACGCGGCGGCGCGTGATCTCCTCGCGGAGCGCGGCCTGGCCGATCGGTTCATCCACCGGACCGGTCACGGGATCGGGCTGTCGGTACACGAGGAGCCGTACATCGTCGGCGGCAACGACATTCCGTTGCGCCCGGGCATGGCGTTCAGCGTCGAGCCGGGGGTCTACGTGTCCGGACACTGGGGTGCCCGCATCGAGGACATCGTCGTCGTGACCGATGACGGCTGCGAGTCGCTGAACAACCGCCCGCACGACCTCGTCCGGCTGTAGGACTCACACTGCTGCCGCGCGTCGTCGGTTCATCTCGTACGACAACGACATCGCTCTGACGCCGGGAGGCGGGCACGCCTGTCCGACCGTTGAACGTCATTTCGGCTGCTGGACTTCGATCGAGGTCCATCGGGCGAGTCGAAGTTCGCTGATCGCGAGTTTGATCTATGGACGCGAACTAGCGGGTGGCGAGAAGCTCGGCGAGGAACGCTTCGACGACGGAGGGCTTGGGTCGGGGTGGTCGGACATCGATGACGTGGCTGATTGTCGCCCATGAGCGGCGTGCGTCGATGTGGGTGTGGCCGTCTGGGCGTGGGTGATCGCCGGGCCGGGGTGGTGGTCCGTGGATCTGCTCGCGCACGGTGTTCAGGTGGTGTGCGAACCGTCGGGGTATGTCGGGTCGACGGTTGAGGCGGTCGGGGTTGGGTGGCGCGCCGGGTTCGGCGTTCAACCGCCACACGCAGCGACCTTCGTCGGGTCCGGACCGAGCGATGCGGGTGGTGTATTGACCGGGCTTGTCGCCGACCATGCGGTTGTGGCGTGGGCAGGCGGGGGCGAGGTCGTCAATGTTAGTGAGACCACCCTTCGCCCAGTCCCTTTGGGCGTGGTGGAGTTCGACGTGGGTGGCGGGCTGGTCACACCCGGGTGCCGAGCACACTTCACCGTCAGGGCGGGCGAAGGAGACGAGGCGTTGTTCGCGCGTGGCGAGACGTTTCCCCCTGCCGAAGTGCAGCGGCACGGTGGTGTGGTCTTTGAAGATCGCCAACCACGGCTGGATGTCGGCGGCCATCGCGATCAGGTCCGGGATGGGCAGCAGGGTGCCGGTGGCAGTGGTCGCGAGGCCGGCTTCACGAATCAGATCACCGAGGTCGGCCTTGATGATCAGCTGCACCGGCAGCCCACGATGCGAGGTGCCGAGAGTCCCGTCGGCGAAACCGGCGGCCAGCGCGGCATCGAGGGCGTCGTGATTGGTCTGGGCGGGGGTGCGTCCGTCGCGGTCGGCGGCGGCGGTCAGGGCGTCGGGGTCGGCGGTGCCGGCGGGCCCGGACGGAGACTGCGGGTCGTCGGGGTTGTTAAGTCCGGGTTTGCCCCAGACCGCGAACATCATCGACAGTCGGGCGTGGAGTTCGGGTGTGACGGTGCCGGAGATGGTGGCGGTGCCATCGGCTCGTTGCCGACCGATCCACAGGCCGCGGCGCCTCTTGCGTTCCGAATCGTCGGCGAGGGTGCCGTCGGGGTCGAGATGGGCCAGTAGCCGGGCACCGAGTTGGGTGATGTCGGCAGGTGTGTGGTCGGCGGCGATCTCGGCCATCTGCCGTTCGGCGGCGACCTTGATGTCGTGGTTGATGGCGACTGGGATGCGGTCGAGGACGTCCAAGGCGGCCTGCACGTGCGCGGAGCCGACCGCACCCGCGGCGAACGCTTCAGCGAGGCACGGATGTTCAGGTGGTAGGACCTCGCCGCCGAGGCTGGTGCGGGTGGCGGTGGCATCCATCTGCTTACGACGCCGCATCGGGTTGGAGACCCGCAGCCGGTGGGTCATGTACTGCATGAGTGTCCGACAGCCTGCTTTGCGGGGCAGGTCGCGGGCCTCGACCTGATCGATCTGCCGGTCACCGGCCACGGTCAACCGTGCGATCGCTTTCTCGGTGTCGGCCGCCACATCCGCCAACTCGGTATCGGTACACGGCGCCAGGTCCACGGTCTGCAGTTCGTCGAGGATGCGGTGGAGGTCGGCCACCAGTTCGACGGCACGCGGTTGCGGCGTCGCGGATTCATCAGACATGGTCACCTCCCCTGAGAACCGTTGCCGTTGCTGCGAATGTACGTTCGAGTGTACATCAAAATGGACGCGCGTCAATCTCAAAAGCTATGTCATTCAACGCTATTCGGCGAGAGCAAGTTGTCGGTGCCTCGTGATATAGGGAGAAACCCCGATGCCGAGCGTTGACCCGACTAGGTCGATGCGCATGTGATCGACCACCGCCCACCCGGACGGCGGTCGGGAGTAGCAGTCGGTCATCGTGGCTCATACAGGGTGGTGCCGTCAGCGATCGGCAGATACGCGATGTCTCCGACACACGCCCGATTCGGGGCGCAAGCGGCGAAGTCGCGGCTCAGCAAGTCCGACCACGCATAGCATGATCAGCTTCCGTCCGCGCTGCCCGCGCGGGGGCTGCCTTCCGCCACCCGTGAACGACGAGCACGCGATCGTGAGGAGTTGGCATTGCCACCTCACCGGGTAGGTGTCGAGCCGGTTCGGCGACAAACGCCGAAGCGGCTCACCAGTTCGTCTCCCCGACGAAATACTCGACCGCCAACGGTCTTGCGGGTCAGTGCCGTAGCGGTCGAGCCAGTGACGCAGCGTGCCGCGCTCCACCGAGATCGGCGGCGATACCACGCACCGTGGCCTCGGGGGTCGACTCGTACAAGTCCACCCGCGTCCTGACGAAACCGCTCTCACTCGTGTCGTCGAGCCGTACCTCGATCGACTCGCTTCCTCCAGCTCGTTGCCGGATTCAACGTGTCCGAGATCTGGGGTCAGGTCCCCGTCGGTCCCCGAGCCGGTTGTCCTCGATGTCGCAGATCGCCGGTCACACCAGCGTGGGGAGCGCGTCACCGTTCGGGAAGTTCCGGCCGGCCTTGATGACTATGCGATGAACCGGACCGAACCTGCTGACGACGCCAGCGCCCACGTCAAGCAGCGTCCGACTTCACACGTGGGCACTAGCTGAACAGCGACGCCGAGCCGAGCACCCGACTCACGCTGATCTCGATCACGACGCGGCGTGGGTTCGGCCTGGGCTCCCGGTATCGCTGCGCGTAGCGCTGCTCAGCCTCGCGCACGCGCTCGGGCTCACGACTCACCGTCGCGGGTCCCTCCAGGGTCAGCCACCGCGGGCCGTCGACGTTGGTGACGGCCGCGTAGCCACCCCGCTCGGTATTGCGAACCTTCTGATTGCCGTCCGAGGTGATGACCCTCGCCAGGCCGGCGTCGGGATCCCAGGTGAAGCCGACGGCCACGGCGTGGGGGGTGCCGTCGGCACGCAGCGTGGTGAGGGTCCCGAGGTGGCGTTCGACGAGGAAGGCGAGCGCATCGGGCCCGAGATCGGCGGCGGTACGAGGCATGACACCAAACTAGCCGCGACGCCGCACACGGTCGGTCGCGGGGCCGATGCGATACTGGCAGCCATGGCGTCACGCAGCAGAGGGGCATCAGCGCGTCCGGACACCGACCCGTCCGGTGCCCTCGTGCTGTTCGGCGGCCGCAGCGAGATCGGCGTCGCCACCGCGGCGCGCCTCGCATCCGGGCGGACCGTCGTCCTGGCGGCCCGCCGTCCCGACGACCTCGCGGCCGAGTCCGCACGACTGCTCGACGCCGGTGCAACCGAGGTACACACCGTCGCCCTCGACGCGAACGACACCGACAGCCACCCAACGCTCGTCGAGTCGTTGGCGCAGCGACACGGTCCGATCGGGATCGCGATCATCGCGTTCGGCATCCTCGGCGACCAGGCCCGCGCCGAAACCGATGTGGCGCATGCACTTCAGATCGCCCACACCGACTACTACGCCCACATCAGCGTGCTCACCCCGCTCGCGTCGGTGTTGCGCGCGCAGGGCTCCGGGACCATCATCGTCTTCTCCTCGGTCGCCGGTGTCCGGGTGCGCCGCGCCAACTACGTCTACGGATCGACCAAGGCGGGCCTCGACGGATTCGCGAGCGGACTCGCGGATGCGCTGCACGGCACCGGCGCTCGTCTGCTGCTGGCCCGCCCGGGCTTCGTGATCGGCGCGATGACCCGCGACCTGATGGCGTCGGGGGTGAAGCCGGCCCCGCTGTCGCGGGATGCCGAGCAGGTCGCCGCCGCGGTGGCCCACGCCTATCGCAAGGGCCGCGGTGAGGTCTGGATTCCGGGGACGTTGCGTCCGTTGTTCTTCGGGATGCGACTGCTGCCGCGTGCCGTGTGGCGGAGACTTCCCCGATGACGTCTCCGGACACCGAAGTCACGTCGTCTGTCCCGTCCGAGCTCGTCCCATCGGAGTTCGTGGTGGTCGGGATCGGCGCCGACGGTTGGTCCGGTCTGGGCGAGACCGTCCGCGACGAACTTCGCCGCGCCCGCGTGATCTACGGCGCTGCGCGGCAGTTGGCGCTGCTCGACGGCGCGGTGCCCGAACTGGACGCCGAACTGCGACCGTGGCGGTCGCCGATGTCGGAACACCTCGCAGAAGTGGTCGAGAGCGAGGACACGGACGCCGTTCACCCGGGCACGATTCACATCCTGGCCAGCGGCGACCCGATGTTCCACGGCGTCGGTGCGAGCATCATCGCGCGTGTCGGTGTCGACCGGGTACGGGTGTATCCGGCCGTGTCGAGCGCGAGCCTCGCCTGTGCGCGTCTGGGCTGGGACCTCGCCACGACCCGGATCGTCAGTGCGGTGCGCGCCGAGCCGGGCGTGGTGATCGGCGAGGTCACCGATGGGGCTCGCGTACTGGTCTTGAGCCGCGACGAGACCACACCCGCCGCACTCGCCGGCATCCTGGTCGACGCCGGTTTCGGCGCGTCGACGATGACCGTCCTCGAGCAACTCGGTGGGCCGGCCGAACAGATCGCCACCGGTACGGCCGAGACCTGGCGCCGCCGGGCCGGGGACCCGCTCAACATCGTCGCCCTCGACTGCGTCGGACCGCGCCGGTCCCGGCTCCCGGGGCGGCCGGACGACACCTACGAACACGACGGCCAGATCACCAAGTCGACGATCCGCGCCCTCTCCGTGTGCGCGTTGGAACCGGCCGGCGCGCAGGTCCTCTGGGACATCGGGGCCGGGTCGGGCAGTGTGACGATCGAGTGGTTGCGCGCGGACGACCGGGGAGTGGCCGTCGCCTTCGAACGCGATCCCGATCGTGCTGATCGTTTGCGGCGCAACGCCGCCCGACACGGGGTGGCGCATCGGCTGTCGGTGCGGGGCCCGGCTCCCGACGACCTGTCCGACGCGCCGCAGCCGGATGTCGTCTTCATCGGTGGCGGACTGGACGAGGAGATCCTCTCGCTCGTCTGGGCGACTCTGCCGGACTCGGGGCGGCTCGTCGCGAACGCGGTGACCGTGGAGAACCAGACGCTCGTCACGCACTGGCACGCCCGACACGGCGGTGCGCTACGACGCCTGTCGGTCGAAACCGTGGCACCGCTCGGCACGATGCACACCTGGCGCCCTGCGCTGCCGATCGTGCAGTGGGCCGTCGCGAAGACGGCACCCCACGCTGCCGCCGCGGATTCGACGGAGGCGCTCCGTTGACCGTCTACTTCATCGGGGCCGGCCCGGGTTCGCCCGATCTCATCACGGTGCGCGGAGCGCGGCTGCTGGGGGAGTGCCAGACCTGCGTCTACGCCGGGTCTCTGGTGCCCCCGGAACTGCTCGACCTGTGTCCCGACGGTGCCGAACTGATCGACACCGCCCAGATGCCGCTGTCGGACATCATCGATGTCATCGCGGCGGCCGTCGGCAAGGGGCACGACGTGGCGCGCCTCCACTCCGGTGACCTCTCCGTGTACTCAGCGATGTCCGAGCAGCAGCGTGAGCTGACCGCGCGCGGAATCGATCACGAGATCGTGCCCGGTGTCCCGGCGTTCGCGGCTGCCGCGGCGGCACTCGACACCGAACTCACCATCCCCGGTGTCGGCCAGAGCCTGCTGATCACGAGGGTCTCCACCCTGTCGACGGACATGCCGCCGGGGGAGGACCTCGCGACCCTGGCCCGGACGGGGGTGACACTTGCGCTGCATCTCGCAGCCCATCGGGCCGAGGAGATCGTGGCGGCGCTCAGCCCGCACTACGGCGATGACTGCCCCACCGCCACAGTCGCTTTCGCCAGTCGGGAGAACGAGCAGATCGTGCGGTGTCCGCTCAACCGGTTGCCCGAGGCCCTCGACGCCGCCGACATCCGGAGGACCGCGGTCATCTTCGTCGGCCACGTGCTCGGCCCGCGCCGGTCGGACGTCACCGACAGCTATCTGTACTCGCATGCGCGGATGACCAAACTCCGCGCTGATCGCCACCCGCCGCCGTGACCGAACAGATCCCGCCGGATCCTGTCCCGCACGTCCTGATCCTCGGCGGGACCGGGGAGGCGCGAGCGCTCGCCTCGACCCTCGCCGACACCGACATCGCGTTCATCAGTTCCCTCGCCGGCCGGGTGAAACACCCCCGTCTACCGGTCGGGCCGGTGCGCATCGGCGGGTTCGGCGGATCCGATGGACTCCGGGAGTGGTTGCAGAGCAACCGTATTCAGGCAGTGGTCGACGCGACCCATCCGTTTGCCGCGACCATCACCCGCAATGCGGCGCGAGCCACCGCCGACGCGGGTCTGCCGCTGCTGCGCCTGCGTCGCGATCCGTGGGTGCCCGGCGATACCGACACGTGGACACGCGTGCCCGACCTCCCCGCCGCCGCGCGGGAGGTGGCCGCCCGCGGCGGACGCGTCTTCCTGACCACCGGGCGCCAGGACGTCGGTGTCTTCGCGGGGATTGATTCGGCGTGGTTCCTGATCCGGGTCGTCGACGCCCCGACCGGAGCGCTTCCGCCGCATCACGAGGTGCTGCGCTCGCGGGGTCCCTATGACCACCGGTCGGAGCGAGACCTGCTGCGGAACAACGACATCGATCTGCTGGTCACGAAGAACAGCGGCGGAACGCTGACCTCGGCCAAGCTGGCGGCCGCGGCCGAACTCGGGATCGCGGTCATCATGGTCGACCGGCCCGCCGAACCCGACACGCCGGTCGTCTCAGATGTCGGTGCCGCCCGGAACTGGCTCGAGGAGCTGTTCGGCTGACTGATCGGCGGTGTGATCGTCGCTGTCGACCGGGTGGTGACTGCGCGGTGTGAACACCAACGTTCCGGCCGCGCGCGGCGCGACCCTTGTGGCCGACGACCCGATGATGATCATCGTGCGCATGTCGACGACCGCGGGATCGAAGTCCGCGACCGTGGTCGTGGTGAGTTGCTGCTCCGGACCACCGACGTCCCGTCCGAGGATGACGACGCGATCGGGCGACACCGTCTGCGAGAGAGTGTGTTTGAGGGCCCCGACCTGCCAGGTGCGGCTCGCCGAGCCCGGGTTGTAGATGGCGATCACCAGGTCGGCGCCGAGTGCGGCTCGGATGCGCCGTTCGATGACCGACCACGGCTTCAACCGGTCGGAGAGCGAGATGATCGCGAAGTCATGCCCGAGGGGCGCTCCCACGGCAGCGGCGACCGCGGTCGCCGCCGTGACGCCGGGCACCACACGGACGGGCACCTCGTGCCACCGGGGCTGTGCGGCGACCTCGGCGACCGCGGCGGCCATCGCGAAGACGCCGGGATCACCGGACGAGACGACGACGACGCGAGCGCCGCGTCGAGCGAGGTCGAGCGCGAACTCGGCCCGCTCGGCCTCGACCCGGTTGTCGCTGGCGTGTACTCGCTGCCCCGGCCGCGGGGTGACGCGCTTGAGATAGGTGGTGTAACCGACGAGGTCGGTGGCCGTGGCCAGCTCCGCGCGGACCTCCGGGGTGGTCCAGCTGTCGTGACCCGGTCCGAGCCCCACGACGACGAGCTCACCCGGGACGGGCTCCGGTTCGAACATCGGGTTGTTGCGGCGTCCCGGGACGACGAGGATCGAGAAGTACGGCACCTCTGCGGGATTCACGTCGGCGGCCGGCAACACCCGCTCGACGGTCGTCGACGCGCGTTCGACGTAGAAGGCCTCGTCGAGACGCCCGGCCTCGCGGAGGGCGTCGCGCACCCGCTCGAAGGTCCGACCGAGTTTCATGACCACGATCGCGTCCGCGGACCGGAAACGGAAGAGCAGCTCCGAGGTCGACGCGGTGCCGGGCACGACGGTCAGCGTCTCCTCGCCCTCGACGAGCGGGACCCCGGTCGCCGCGGACGCCGCGCTGACCGAGGTGACGCCGGGCACGATCTCGGCGTCGAAGTGCGAAGCCAGGCGTTTGTGCATGTGCATATAAGAGCTGTAGAAAAGTGGATCGCCCTCGGCGAGCAGGACGACATCGCGACCCGCGCGCAGGTGCACCGCGAGACGTTCGGCACTCTCGGCGTAGAAGTCGTCGAGCGCGCCCTGATACCCGCCGGGGTGGTCGGTCGTCTCGGTGGTGACCGGGTACATGAGACGTTCCTCGGTCTGGCCGTCACGCAGGTAGGGTGCGGCCACCGATCGCGCGATGCTGTTGCCGTGTCGCGCAGAGTGATACGCGATCACGTCCGCGGTGCTGATCAGGCGGGCGGCCTTGACGGTCATCAGCTCGCTGTCACCCGGGCCGAGTCCGATGCCGTAGAGCGTGCCCGGCCCTGACTTCTGTCCGGCCGCGGTGCTGTCAGAGTTCATGTGATCCACCATCATTCCTGCGGGGTCGCGAGCGCGTTGACCGCGGCCGCGGTGATCGCCGACCCGCCGCGCCGGCCCGTGACCGTGATGAATTCGAGGTCGTCGCGTTCGGCCAGTGCCGCGCAGGATTCGACCGCGCCGACGAAACCGACGGGTGCCCCGACGACGGCGGCGGGACGCGGTGCGCCGTCGTCGATCATGTCCAGGAGCGCGAACAGTGCGGTCGGCGCGTTGCCGATCGCGACCACGGCACCTTCCAGGCGCGGCCGCCAGAACTCCAGTGCCGCAGCGGTCCTCGTGGTTCCCATCTTCTCGGCGAGGGCCGGGAGGGTGGGTTCGGACAGGTGGCAGAGCACCTCGTTGTCCGCGGGGAGACGCTTGCGCGTGATGCCGGACGCCACCATGTTGGCGTCGCAGAGGATCGGGGCGCCGGCCTCGAGTGCACTGCGTGCGGCGGCCACGACGCCGGGCGTCGCGACCACGTCGTGCGTCAGGTCGGTCTGGCCGCACGCGTGGATCATGCGGACGACAACGGTCGCGACGTCGGGCGCGAACGCGGAGAGGTCGGACTCGGCGCGGATCGTGGCGAAGGACTGGCGGTAGATCGCGGCGCCGTCACGCAGGTACTCGGTCATGGTGGGAACGAGCCTAACGGCGCCGCCGTTCGTATCCGCCGTCGGGCGTGGCCTGCACCGACAGGTGCGATTCGGCCGGCGACCCGCAGCCACGGGCGCAGCCCACCCAGTGTTCACGCTCCTCGACGGGGTCGCCGTCCTGCACCCGGGTCACCAGGTCGTCCCGGACCGGCGCATGCGCGGACGAGCAACCCGGGGCTCCGACGCAGCAGCTGACCTGGGCCCATGGCGAAGCGGCGTCGAAGATCAGACCCATCGGTGCGAGCACGCGGACGACGGTCTCGGCCACGCCTTCGCCGAGGTCGCACAGGAGGATCTCGCGGTCGGGGGTGAACACGACCGGCGCCTGCACGGCCGCGATGAATTCCGCCAGCCGGGCCGGCAAGCGTCCGAGTTCGACGACCGCGCCGAGCAGCACCGCGCCGTCGTCCTGGTCGAACCAGCCGACGATCGGTTCCTCCGAGGCGACCGGTGCCGCGTCCGGGTCGGCCCCGATGACGGGATCCAGCGTCGGGGCGATGAGTTCCGCGAGCCGGCGCCGGGAGTCGTCGTCGAGGTCGCGGACCCGCCAGGCGCCGGGCGAGACCTCGCCCAGACCCGCGGCCACCGCGATGAGCGCGCGCACGATCGCCTCCGTACCGGTGGCCGATCCGACGGCCGTCCCGCCGGTGAGCACATCCGCGGCCAGGGGAGTGCCGCCCCGGATCACCGCGCACGCGTCGGGTCGTCGTCCGGCGATGTCACCGCGCCCGTCGTCGATGCCGAACAGGAACCGGCCGGATAGGGTGGCCGCGGCCGGGTCGGCCCGCAGGGCGTCGTCGAGGGCCGCGGCGAGCGGACGCGCATCGGCGACGCCGCCGATGCGGCCGGTCAGGGGGCTGAGCTCGATGTTGCGCACCTTGTCGTGGCTGCTGCTCGGCGCGAGCCCGGCGGCGACGACGGCCTGCGCGACGGCTTCGACGTCGGTGATCCCGCGCAGCTGGAGGTTGCCGCGCACCGTCAGCTCCAGGTGCCCGTCGGCGTGGTCGGCGGCGGCCCGGGCGAGCATCTCCAGCTGGTCCGGACGGATCCGTCCGCCCGGCAGCCGGACACGGGCCAACGCGCCGTCGGCCGCCGGGTGCGTGTCGAAGACGCCTGGGCAACGGTCGGTGGCGGCCCGGGCTCGCTGATTCATCCCACCAGCCTACGACCGGCGGGCGCGGTGGCCGTAGGCTGAACGCACCGCGAGCGGGCTGAAGCCGGTGCGATTCCGGCGCGGTCGCGCCACTGTGACCGGGGGTCGGCATCGGCCGGACATCCGGAAGTCAGACCAGACCCTCGCACTGCACCCGCCACCCACGGCACCGACACGCACCGGGCGCGACAACCCGGCGAGGAGACACGATGATCCTGCTGCTCTCGACCTCGGACACCGACCTGCTCACGGCCTCGGCGGCCGACGAGGGCAACGCGTCGCCCGACGCGTCGGTGTCCTACCGCGGCGCGAATCCCTCTCGCATCCTGATCGAGGACATCCCGCGTCTCGCCGCCGACGCCGACCTCATCGTCGTGCGCATCCTGGGCGGCGTACGCGCCTGGGAGGACGGGCTGGCTGCGGTCGAGGCGACCGGCAAGCCGCTCGTCGTCTGTTCCGGTGAGCAGCAGCCCGACCCCGATCTGATGGCGCACTCCACGGTGCCCTCCGGCGTCGCCGCCCAGGCCCACGACTATCTCGCCGCGGGCAGCGTCGCCAACCTCGTGAATCTGCACCACTTCCTGTCCGACACCGTCCTGCTGACCGGCAACGGGTTCGAACTCCCGCAGCAGACGCCCGCGTGGGGCGTCCTGGAACGGACGCCTTCTCTGCTCCCTGAGGTGCGAGGAGCGGAAGCCGAACCTTCTCTGCTCCCTGAGGTGCGAGGAGCGCTAGCGACGAGCCACGAAGGGCCCGCCGACGCCCCAACCATCGCGGTTCTCTACTACCGCGCCCAGCACCTGGCGGGCAACACGCGGTACATCGCCGCGCTGTGCGATGCGATCGAGGACTGCGGGGCCCGTGCGCTGCCGATCTTCTGCGCCTCGCTGCGGACTGCGCCCGACGACCTCCTCGAACTGCTCGGTACCGCCGACGCCCTCGTGGTCACGGTGCTGGCCGCCGGCGGCGCCACCCCGGCCACCGCATCGGCCGGCGGCGACGACGAGGCGTGGAACATCGAACGTCTCGCCGCCATCGACATCCCGATCCTGCAGGGTCTCTGCCTCACCGGGTCCCGCGCGGACTGGGAGGACAGTGATGACGGCCTGTCGCCACTCGACGTCGCCACCCAGGTGGCGGTGCCCGAGTTCGACGGCCGCATCATCACCGTGCCGTTCTCCTTCAAGGAGTTCGACGACGACGGATTGCCCTGGTACCAGCCGGATCTCGAGCGCTGCGCACGGGTGGCGGGGATCGCCACCGCGCACGCCCGGTTGCGTCGGACCCCGGCCGCCGACAAGCGGATCGCGGTCATGCTGTCGGCCTACCCGACCAAGCACGCGCGGATCGGCAACGCCGTCGGTCTCGACACCCCGCGCAGCCTGCTGCGCCTTCTCGCCGCGATGCGCGATGCCGGCTACGACATCGGCCCGGAGGCCGGCCCGGACGCGATCCCCGGTCTCGCCGACGATGATTCAGATGCGCTGATCCACCAGATCATCGCCACCGGTGGTCAGGATGCCGACTGGCTGACCGAGGAGACCCTCGCCGCCAACCCGATCCGCCTGTCCGCGCGCGACTACCGGTCGTGGTTCGACACCCTGCCCGAAGGACTGCGCGCGGCGGTCACCGAGCACTGGGGACCCGCTCCGGGCGACCTGTTCGTCGACCGCACGCACAATCCCGACGGCGACATCGTCATCGCGGCATTGACCTTCGGCAACATCGCGATCATGGTGCAGCCGCCGCGCGGGTTCGGCGAGAACCCGGTCGCGATCTACCACGATCCGGATCTGCCGCCGTCGCACCACTATCTGGCCTCGTACCGGTGGATCGCGGCGCACGACAACGGCTTCGGCGCCGACGCCATCGTGCATGTCGGCAAACACGGCAACCTGGAGTGGCTGCCCGGTAAGAACCTCGGCATGTCGGCGGACTGCGGGACCGACGCCGCCCTCGGCGACCTCCCGCTCGTCTACCCGTTCCTGGTGAACGACCCGGGCGAGGGGACGCAGGCCAAGCGCCGCGCTCATGCGGTTCTCGTCGACCATCTGATCCCGCCGATGGCACGCGCCGAGTCCTACGGCGACATCGCCCGGCTGGAACAGCTTCTCGACGAGCACGCCAACATCTCCGCCCTCGACCCGGCGAAGCTGCCCGCGATCCGCCAGCAGATCTGGACACTGCTGACCGCGGCGAAGATGGACTCCGATCTCGGGCTCACCGAACGGCCCGACGAAGAGGTCTTCGACGACATGCTGCTGCACGTCGACGGGTGGCTGTGCGAGATCAAGGACGTGCAGATCCGTGACGGGCTGCACGTGCTCGGCGAGCCCCCGCGCGACGACGCCGAGGTCGACCTGGTCCTCGCCATGCTGCGTGCGCGCCAGCTCTGGGGCGGCACGTCGGCCCTGCCCGGCCTGCGCGAGGCCCTCGGACTCGTCGAAGACGGCTCGGCCGAGCGCGGTTCCGTCGACGCCGTCGAGGCGCAGGCCCGCGAACTCGTCGCCGCCTGCGCGAAGGACGACTGGTCGACCGAAGCGGTTGCCGCGGCCACCGCGGGACTGCCCAGCGCGGTCGGGGATGTGCTCACCTTCGCGGCGACCGAGGTCGTCCCGCGCCTGCGTCAGACGACCGGCGAGGTCCCGCGGGTGCTGCACGCCTTGGACGGCGGGTTCATCCCGGCCGGACCGAGCGGGTCACCGCTGCGCGGGCTGATCAACGTGCTGCCGACCGGACGCAACTTCTACTCGGTCGACCCGAAGGCCGTGCCCTCGCGGCTGGCGTGGGAGACCGGCCGCGCGATGGCCGACTCTCTGCTCGAGCGCTACCTGACCGACCACGGCGAATACCCGGCGTCGGTGGGGCTGTCGGTGTGGGGGACCAGCGCCATGCGCACCTCGGGTGACGACGTCGCCGAGGTGCTCGCGCTGCTCGGGGTCATGCCGGTGTGGGACGAGATGTCGCGGCGGGTCTCCTCGCTCGAGCTCATCGGCCTCGAGGAACTCGGACGTCCCCGCATCGATGTCACCGTCCGCATCTCCGGCTTCTTCCGGGATGCCTTCCCGCACGTCGTCACGATGCTCGACGACGCGGTCGCGCTCGCCGCGGCCGCTGACGACGAGTCCGACGAGCAGAACTTCGTCGCGGCACACGTGCGCGCCGCGATGTCCGAGCACGGCGACCGGCGTCGGGCCGTGACACGTGTCTTCGGTTCCAAGCCCGGCACCTACGGCGCCGGCATCCTGCAACTCATCGACTCACGGGACTGGCGCAGCGATGAGGACCTGGCCCGCGTCTACACCGAGTGGGGCGGTTACGCCTACGGACGCGACCTCGACGGGGTGCCCGCGGTCGACGACATGCGCGCCGCGTACAAGCGGATCGCCGTGGCGGCCAAGAACACCGACACCCGCGAACACGACATCGCCGACTCCGACGACTACTTCCAGTACCACGGCGGCATGGTCGCGACCGTTCGCGCTTTGACTGGTTCCTCGCCGGAGGCCTACATCGGCGACAGCACCCGCCCCGACTCCGTCCGCACCCGCACGCTGTCGGAGGAGACCAGCCGGGTGTTCCGCGCCCGCGTCGTCAACCCGCGCTGGATCTCGGCCATGCAGCGCCACGGATACAAGGGGGCCTTCGAGATGGCTGCCACCGTCGACTATCTCTTCGGTTACGACGCCACTACCGACGTCGTCGCCGACTGGATGTACGAGAAGCTCACCGAGTCCTATGTCCTCGACGAGACGAACCAGCAGTTCATGCAGCAGTCCAACCCCTGGGCGTTGCACGGCATCGCCGAACGTCTCCTCGAGGCCGTCGAACGCGACATGTGGCGCGAACCGCCGGCCGAGCTCCTCGACGCCCTCCGCACCGTCTACCTCCAGACCGAGGGCGACATCGAGGGCCGCGGCGAGGACGCCTCTGCCGGCTGAGCCGCCCACCGCTGGTTGAGCCGCCCACCGCTGGTTGAGCTTGTCGAAACCACCCCCCGGGACAAAACCGCGTCGTCGTTCGTTGTCCACGCAGACCCTGACGTCAACGGGTGCCGAAGGGCACCGAAGGACAGGTGAAGCATCATGGCTCTCCGCTGGTTCGCGGCCTACGCCGTGCTGGAGATCGCCGCGTTCGTCGCGATGGTCATGACCCTCGGATTCGGCTGGGCGGTGTTGATCAGCCTCGCCGCCGTGGTCCTCGGATTTGTCGTCCTGCGCTGGCAGGGCGGCAAGGTCTTCGACGAGCTGCGCCGCGCGTCGAGAAACGAGGTCGACGCCCGCGCCCCGCTGGCCGACACCGCGCTCGTCGCCGTGTCGACCATCCTTTTGGTCGTCCCGGGCGTCGTGTCGACCGTGGCCGGGACCCTGCTGCTGTTCCCGCCCACCCGTCGGGTGATGCGTCCGGCCGTCGCCGCGGTGGGTGCCCGCCGTGTGGCGACCGCGATGGACCGGGCCGGGATGTATGCCACCGGTGTCTACGGCGCAGGACGTGGCGCGACCGTCGTCGAGGGTTCCGTCGTGGAGTCCGACACGTCCGAGCCGGGGTCGCCGTCGGCGCCGCCGCACACCCGGGGCCTACCGCAGGGCCGCTGAACAGGTCCTGATCAGCCGACGGTCGGCACCACGCCGCCCGCGCCGCCGACACGTACGCATCCGGACCGCTCGCCACCCTCCTCCGACGGCAAGGCACACTGAACGATCGTGGCAACCCAACTGCTTCTCGGCGGCGCCGTGTACTCGCCGGCCGCCCCCGACGCGACCGCGATGGCCGTGACCGACGGAATCGTCGTCTGGGTCGGGACCGACGACGTCGGCCGCGCACTCCATCCCGACGCCGAGGTCATCGACCTCGCCGGACACTTCGTCAGTCCCGGGTTCGTGGACTCCCACGTCCACCTGACGTCCACCGGGCTCGGACTCGACGGCCTCACCCTGAACGAGGCGTCGAGCCGCACGCACTGCCTGCGGCTGGTGGAGAAGGCCGTGGCCGCCGAATCCGCCCATGACAAAGGCGACCTCATCTGGGGTCTCGGCTGGGACGACTCGACCTGGGCGGGCGCCGAACCCGACGACGGTCGCTTCCCGACGACCACCGAGCTCGACGCCGTCGTCGGGACCAGGCCGGTGTACCTCGCCCGGATCGACGAGCACTCCGCGGTGGCGTCCACCGCGCTGCGACGCCTGATCCCGGACCTGGCCGACGCCGTCGGCTATCACCCGGAGGAGCCGCTGGTCGCCGAGGCCCACCATCTCGTCCGCGGCGCGGCCCGCCTGCTGGTCACCGCGGCGCATCGTGAACGTGCACAACGCCGTGCGCTCGACGGGGCCGCCGCCCACGGGGTGGTGGCCGTGCACGAGAACGGCGGACCGGACATCAGCGGCATGGACGACTTCCTCGCGCTCGCCGAACTCGACCATCCCGTCGAGATCCGGCGCTACTGGGGCCAGGCCGTCACCGACGCCGACCACGCCCGCGAACTGATGTCGATCACCCGGGCCGACGCCCTGGGCGGTGACCTGTTCATCGACGGTGCCATCGGCTCCCACACCGCGTGGCTCTCGGAGCCCTACACCGACGATCCGCACACCAGCGGCATCAGCTACCTCGACGCCGAGGCGATCCGCGATCACCTGCGCGCCTGCACGATCGCGGGCATCCAGGCGGGCTTCCACGTCATCGGCGATGCCGCGACCGGCGTCGTCGTCAGCGCACTCGCCGAACTCGCCGACGAACTCGGCACGCCCGCGCTCGCACGCTGTGCGCACCGGCTCGAGCACGCCGAGATGGTCACCGCCGCCGATGCCGAGGTCCTCGCCCGCTGCGGCGTCATCGCCAGCATGCAACCGTTGTTCGACGCCGAATGGGGCGGTCCCGGCGACCTGTACGACGCCCGTCTCGGGGCGAGCCGCGCGGCCACCCTCAACGACTTCGCGATGCTGGCCAAAACCGGTGTCGCCCTGGCGTTCTCGTCAGACGCGCCGGTGACGGCCATCGACCCGTGGTCGACCATCCGGGCCGCCGTGCACCATCATCAGCCGACCAACGCGATCTCGGCGCGCGGCGCGTTCGCCGCGACGACCCGCGGCGGCTGGCGGGCCGGGGGAGTCAACGACGGTGTCACCGGGACCCTGACGCCCGGGGCCCCGGCGAGTTACGCGGTGTGGGAGGTCGACGAGCTCGTCGTCGCCGGGTCCCACGAGAAGGTCCAGCGCTGGTCGACCGATCCGCGGTCGCGGGTGCCGGCGCTGCCGGACGTCTCACCGGGGGCCGCGCTGCCGCGCTGCGTACGCACCGTGCACCGGGGCCGGACCCTGTACGACCGGGACGCCGGGTGAGTCCCCCGCGGGTCTCCCGATCCCGGATCTCAGCGTCCTGGCTCGCACGTACCGGGACCGCCGCCGCCGCGGGTGTCGCGATGTGGGCCGCGTTCCCACCGCGCAACTGGTGGTTCCTCGCGGTCCTCGGCCTCGGCCTGTTGTTCGCCGCACTCTTCGTCGGGTCGCCCCGGGTGCGCACCGGCGGGTGGATCGGCTTCGTCTTCGGGCTGGCGTTCTTCGTGCCGCTGTTGCCGTGGATCGGCGTCTACGTCGGTCCGCTCCCGTGGCTCGCCCTGGCCGCGGTGCTCGCCGTCTACCTCGCGCTGTTCGGCGCGATCGCCACCCTGACGATGCGGCTTCCGGTGCCCCCGGTGTGGTTCACGTTGTCCTGGGTGCTCGTCGAAGCGCTCCGTTCCGCCTTCCCGTTCGGCGGGTTCCCCTGGGGGAGAACCGCATTCAGTCAGGTCGACGGGCCGCTGCTGCCGCTGGCCGCGGTTCTCGGCGCTCCGGGGCTGTCGGCCGGTGTCGCGCTGTTCGGCTCCGCGGTCGCCTGGCTGCTCGTGATCCTCACCCGGGCGTACCGGCGCACGACGACCGCCTCCGACCCCGAGCACGCCGACGGCCCGGGGCCGTCCACCGAACGTTCCTCGGGCGTGGTGCGCATCGCGACCGCCGCGGTGGCCATCGCGCTGCTCGCACCGATCGCGGCCATCGCGGCGACCCCCGCCAGCCTCGACCGCAACATCGCGACGTCCTCGGCCCGGATCGGTGCCATCCAGGGCAATGTCCCGCGACTGGGTCTGGATTTCAACGCCCAGCGGCGCGCTGTCCTCGACAATCATGTCCGCACCACGATGTCCTACGGCCGGGCGATCGACACCGGGCAGACCGAGCAGCCCGACTTCGTCCTGTGGCCGGAGAACGCCTCGGACATCTCGCCGCTGGACAACGCAGACGCGGCCGCCGGGATCACCGCGGCCTCCGAGGCCGTCGACGCGCCGATCCTGGTCGGCACGCTCATCCGCAACCCCGATGGCCGACCCACCAATTCGGTCCTGGTCTGGGACGGCGCGCAGGGCCCGGTCGACCGCTACGACAAGCACATCGTCCAGCCGTTCGGCGAATACCTCCCGTGGCGGCCGTTCTTCCGCCTGTTCTCGTCGTATGCGGACATGGCCGGAGACTTCCGCCCCGGCACCGGACCCACGGTGGTCGATGTGCCCGGTCGCTCGGGGACGGTGACCGTCGGTGTCGCGACCTGCTGGGAGGTCGCCTTCGATCGGGCCGCTCGGCAATCCGTCCGGGACGGCGCGCAGATGCTGTTCGTGCCCACCAACAACGCGACCTTCGGCCGGACCGAGATGACGTATCAGCAGTTGGCCATGTCACAGGTCCGGGCCGTCGAACACGGGCGGTCCGTGGTCGTCGCGGCCACCAGTGGGGTGAGCGCCGTCATCGAGCCGGATGGATCCATCAGCCAACAGTCCGGCATATTCACCGCGGACGTGCTGACCGGGCGTCTGCCACTCCATGAGGACATGACCCTCGCGACCCGCCTGGGCCCCTGGCCGGAGGTGGTCGCGATCATCGCCGCGGTGGCCGGGCTTTTGTTTGCGCTGCGCTCGCGTACTAGGTTCTCACTCAGGCCACGCAGGGTCGCCGCACGGGCGACCGGTGACACGAAGGAGCTCGATGGCATCGGGGATTGACGCCACGGCAGGGCAGCGGCGGCCCGACGACGCGCCGCAACGCGTGGTCGGCGCCGACGGCACGGGCGCACTCGTCGTCGTGCCGACGTTCAACGAGCGCGACAACCTGCCGCTCATCATCGGACGTCTACAGGACGTGCTGCCAGGGGCGCATGTCCTCGTGGTCGACGACTCGAGCCCGGACGGCACGGGCGATGTCGCCGACGACCTTGCTCGCGCCGACGCGGCGACCCGGGTCCATGTCATGCACCGCGTCGATAAGGATGGCCTGGGCAAGGCGTACCTCGCCGGCTTCGCGTGGGGACTCGACCGCGACTATGCGGTCATCGTCGAGATGGACGCGGACGGCAGCCACGCGCCTGAGCAGCTGCACCGCCTGTTCGACGCCGTCAACGACGGCGCGGATCTCGTGATCGGGTCCCGCTACGTCCCGGGCGGCAAGCTGGTGAACTGGCCCAAGCGCCGGGAGTTCCTCTCCCGCGGGGCCAACACCTACGCCCGTCTGGCCCTCGGTGCGGGCGTCCACGACATCACCGCCGGGTTCCGCGCCTATCGCCGCATCGTGCTGGAGAAGATCCAACTCGACACCGTCGAGTCCGCGGGTTACTGCTTCCAGATCGACCTGGCGTGGCGCACGGTGCGTGCCGGCTTCGACGTCCGGGAGGTACCGATCACCTTCACCGAACGTGAGATCGGGGTGTCCAAGATGAGCGGCGGCGTGATGTCCGAGGCGTTCACGATGGTTGCCCGCTGGGGAGTCCAGAGCCGCCTCGAGCGCTGGGGACTCGTCCGGACGCGATGATTCGCTGAGCAGACGAACAGACCCGGCAGGATGTCCTGCCGGGTCTGTTCGGTCTCGTGCGTCGGGCGCCCGCGGGTGTCAGTTGGTGATGCCCTTGCGCCGCTGCTTGAGCAGGTCGAGGCGCTCGTTGAGCAGCACTTCGAGCTCTTCCTCGCTGCGTCGCTCGAGCAGCATGTCCCAGTGCGTACGCGGCGGCTTGGTCTTCTTCTCCTCGGGCTCGGCGCCCTCGAGGATCGTGCCTTCCATGCCGTTCTTGCACGGCCACTTCGACGGGACCTCCGCGTCGTCGGCGAACGGCACGTCGAAGATCTCGCCGTTGTCGGTGCGGTACTGGACGATGCGTCGTGGCGCGAGGTCGTGGTCACGATCGGTCTCGTAGCTCACCGCGCCGAGGCGGCTACCCCGAAGTACTCGATCTGCCATGAAGGGTTCCTCTCAACTTCGTCGGATCTCCCGGTCTGCCGGGAGATCTCTGTTGCATTCCAGGTTCGCGCGCAACGCTGCGCACGACTTTCGGGTCGTCAACAGGAATATTCTACGCGCATTCCTGCGTGGGTTCGCCACCGGCGACGACCCGTGTTGTCCAACCCGCTCGGCGGGGCCGCCGCCGGGAGCGCAGCGAGCGGGGCGAGTGTGTGTGCGCCGCCGGGAGCGCAGCGAGCGGGGCGAGTGTGTGTGCGCCGCCGGGAGCGCAGCGAGCGGGGCGAGTGTGTGTGTGCCGCCGGGAGCGCAGCGAGCGGGGCCAGTCGTGACAGCGGTACGGTCTCGGTGTGGAACCAGGCACTACGCACGGCGTACAAACGGGCGCATCACGTCGGCGTCGGCCGTACGCCTGCGCCTGGTGCGGCCGCACGATGGTGGACTCCGAGATGGGGCGTCGGCGGAAGTACTGCAAGCGATCGTGCAGGCAGCGTGCCTACGAGCAGAGAACGCTGCTCGAGGGCACATCCATTCCCGACGACGCGGTGATCCTCTCCTCGGCGGAGGCCGCCGACTTCGGCGACCGGATGTTCGCGCTGCGGTGCGCCGCGGAGGACCTCGGCACCGCGGTGGCCGAAGGTGCCGAACACGACGTACTGGCCGACCTCACCGACACGCTGCTCGAACTCGCGCGGGAAGCCGAGAAGCTGCGGTGACCGCGCGCATCTTCGCGCCCTCGCTCGTCGTCACGCTCGTGGCGCTGGTTGTCGCCTACCTCTACCTCGGCTGGACCGGCCTCGCCCTGTGCGCCATCCTCGGCGTGCTCGAGGTGTCCCTGTCGTTCGACAACGCGGTCATCAACGCGACGATCCTCGAACGGATGAGCGCGTTCTGGCAGAAGATGTTCCTCACCGTCGGCGTGCTCATCGCCGTGTTCGGCATGCGTCTCCTGTTCCCGCTGGTCATCGTGTGGATCACCGGAGGTCTCAACCCCGTCGAGGCGCTCGACCTGGCGATGAACCCGCCGCCCGAAGGGCAGACGCATTTCGCCGACGGTCAACCCAGCTACGAGACGATCCTCACCGAGGCCCACCCGCAGATCGCGGCGTTCGGCGGCATGTTCCTCCTGCTCCTGTTCCTCAACTTCGTGCTCACCGAGCGCCCGCAGACCTGGCTCACGTGGCTCGAGAAGCCGCTCGCCACGCTCGGCAAGCTCGACCAGCTCGCGGTCGTACTGGCCGCCCTGGCGCTGGTTCTCACCGCCGAGCTCCTGGCGCCGGACGAGAGCCGCGCGACCGTCCTGATCGCCGGAATCCTGGGCATGGTCACCTACATCACCGTCGACGGGCTCAGCTCGCTGTTCATGGCCGAGCCGGAATCGGACGAGCCGGAATCAGACGGGCCCGAATCACACAGGTCCGGATCGAACGGCTCCGGTCCGCACCCGGTCACCGTGGCCACCGGCAAGGCCGGGTTCTTCCTTTTCCTCTATCTCGAGCTCCTGGACGCGTCGTTCTCCTTCGACGGGGTGATCGGCGCCTTCGCCATCACCTCCGACCCGATCATCATCGCGTTGGGGCTCGGATTCATCGGCGCGATGTTCGTGCGGTCCATCACGATCTACCTTGTCCGCAAGGGCACGCTGGGGGAGTACCGCTACCTCGAACACGGTGCGCACTGGGCCATCGGCGCGCTGGCCGCGATCCTGTTGATCAGCATCGAGATCGAGATCAACGAGGTGATCACGGGGCTCGTCGGCGTGGCGTTCATCAGTGCGTCGCTCGCCAGCAGCATCCGCGCGAACCGGCGCGAAGCGCGTGCCGGGACCGGCGATCGACTGGCCGTCTGAGCTTCTCCGCGGCCGTCCTCGAACGTGCGGTGAACATCTGCGGGACCTTTGGAATCAGTCTGGGCCGCCTGCTGTCTTCTGTCGGTCGACAGGTGTACAAATGACGACGTCGGTGACGTGTGTCACGCAGGAGCCGAAGCCGAGTGGCTCCGCGACACAGGTCCGGGTTTCAGGTCGAAAACGCAGATTCGGTGGTCTTCATGGACAGCAAACAGCAGCAGATGATCCAGTTCGAGACGGACTGGTACTCCCTGGGCGGGGGCTCCTCCCGGCAGATCGTCGAGGAGTTCGGCCTCACCGATCGCGACTTCTTCTCCCAGGTCGACCGCCTCGTCGACACCGACCCGCCGTCGGGATTGACCGCTGCGGAGCTTCGCCGCATGCGCCAGGTCATCCGCCGTCGGCTGTGGATGGCCCGCTGATCCCAGCCCGCGCGCGGCCCGGGGGATAATCGACGGGTGCCCTTCTCCGATGACGATCTCGAAGCGTTCTATCGCGATGTCGAGGCACGCACGGCGTTCCGCGAGCAACCCCGACGCCGGCGCAACGCCGGCATCGACTATCCGGCCTGCCCGACGCCGGACAAACTGCCGTTCGCCTCGCCGGCCGACGCTCGTGAGGGCATCGATCGACTCCGCCGCCACCTCGTCGGTACCGCCCCGGAGCTGCGCTACTACGAGTGCTCCTGCCGCGCTTGGCATATCACCAGCTCGGCGCAACTGATCCATCGACGGGTGCCGCCGGCGCCGGCTCGTCGTCGGAAGGGTAAGAAGAAGCGGTGACGATTCCGCCCGCCGGCCCGCACGCACTCGTCGACCTCGCGAGCGACGACCCGTCGACGACCGCCGAGACCTACCAGCGGTTGCTCGGACGCGACGTCGGTACGGGCGCCGACGGCCGGCGAGTGGTGAACCTCGGCAACGTCGCCCTCTCGATCCGGCCGTCGGCCGGCGAGCCCGACACCCACGACGTGTACTTCACGGTCGACGACGTCGCCGCGTCCCGGCGTCTACTCGGCCGGCGCGGGTATCCGCTCGCGGACACCGCCCTCGGGGCGCTGGGTGAGACCAGTTCGGTCGGGATCGCCGAACGACACGAATCCGGAGTCGCTGCCGACGGCGATCTGACCGGCCTCGACCATCTGGTCTTCACCTGCGACAACCGCGATGTCGCCGTCGCGCTGTTCGCCGGCACCTTCGGCCTCGATTTCCGTCTCGACCAGCCGATCGGGCAGGACGCCCGTCAGCTGTTCTTCCGGCGCGACGACTTGATCGTCGAGGTCGTCGCCGCGCCCCGCCCGCCGGCCGACCCGGTGCCGTCGTCGCCGGTCATGCTCTGGGGTGTGGCATGGCGGTCGACCGATGTGGACACGACCCACGCGCGCCTGACGGCCGACGGACTCGATCTCAGCGAGGTCCGCATCGGACGCAAGAAGGGCACGCGGATCTTCACGGTTCGCCACCGCGAACTCGCCACGCGGACCGTGGTCATCGGCCCCGACGCCGGACCCGACTCGCTTCAGTAGCCGAAATCCGACAAAAGGTGGGTTTTCGGGAACGCCTGCGCTAATCTGACTACGAATGTTGTCGAATTAGTAGTATCCGAGACCGATGTTGGGGGCACCATGACCGCGGTACACGAAGAACGGACAGCGTCCGAACCCGCAGCGAGTGACTTCGTGGCGGGCGAGCCGCTGCTCAACCACCGCGACGACGAGATCGAACTGATCCCGCCGGACTCGCTGACCGCCAAGCTCACCGGCATGTACACGTTCCTCCCGATCAACGGGGCGGCGTTCGTGATGCAGGTGATGCACCCCGTCATCGGCGATGTCGTCGACAAGTACTCGGTCTTCCGCACCGACCCCGTCGGACGTGCGATCCGCTCCGCCGACTCGGTGCTGCGCTGGACCTACGGCGGTCAGGAGGCTCTCGAGGAGGGCAAGCGTCTCCGCAAGCTGCACCAGCCGCTGCAGATGCGCAACTCGGAGGGCAAGCACATCAGTGCACTCAACCCGGAGGCGTACGCCTGGGTGATCGCCACCGCGCTGCCGACGATCGAGACCGCCGCGCCGCTGGTGTTGGGCCGGCACTTCACCCTCGAGGAGCGCAAAGAACTCCTGCGGGACAACCGCCGCATCGCCAAGATCGTCCAGGTACCGATGAAGAACTACCCCGAGACCCTCGAGGAGTTCGACGAGTACTTCGACGATTTCATCGAGAACAAGCTCGTCCGGCACCCGGTCGCGCTGGAACTGATCGGTCAGATGCGCGCCGCGCCCGTCGTCCCGAAGTCGGTGCCCAAGGCGTTGCGCCCCGCCGTGAAGAAGGCCGCTGCCACCGCGTCGGTGCCGTTCCAGAACTTCAACTACCTGACCACCGTCGGCGTCATGGATCCGCGCGTGCGGGAGATCCTGGGCCTGAGCTGGTCCGACGCCGAGCAGCGTCACCTCGAGCGGATTCATCGCAATCTACGATTCGCCTACCGCACCCTGCCGGAGCGGCTGACGTACTTCCCGCTGGCCTATCACGCCCGGCGTCATCACGACGCGATCCAGGCCATGAAGGTTCGCGAGAAGGCAAGCGCTGCCTACCAGTACCACCCCAAAGAGGGTGCGGCGCACCAGGGCTGAGCGCTTCCGGTCGGTCTGGTCACGTCGTCGGGGGCGTGACCAGACCGACGACATGGTCGGCGATCGCCAACGATGACGTGATGCCCGGCGACTCGATACCGAAGAGGTTGACCAGGCCCGCGATGCCGTGTGACCGCGGCCCCTGGATCACGAAGTCACCGGCACCGGCACCCGGCCCGGCGACCTTGGGCCGGATCCCGGCGTAGGCGGGCACCAGGGCGTTGGTCGGCAACTGCGGCCAGTACGTGCGGATGGCTCGTTCGAATGCGTCGGCGCGCGCCTCGTCGACGGCGTAGTCGAGTTCCTCCCCGGCGGTCGTCTCGTCGGGGGACGAGTTCAGCCATTCGACGTCGGGGCCGAATCGGGCCTCGCCGGCGAGATCCATCGTGAAGTGCACGCCCAATCCGCCGTCGGCGGGGATCGGGTAGACGAGGTGGCGAAACGGCGCCCGGACGCCGGACAACCCGAAGTAATTCCCCTTGGCGAGGAAGCGCGGCGGGATCCGGCCGCCGAAGCCGGCCAGCGCCCGGGCCACCTCCCACGCGCCGATCCCGGCACAGTTGACGAGCGTCCGGGCGGAGGCCGATTCGCCGTCCGATGTCTGCACGGTGACCCCCTGTGCGTTGATCTGTCCGCCGATCACCCTGCTGCGCAACGCGATCGCGCCACCGTGTGCCTCCAGGTCACGCACCAGTGCACGCACCACACCGTCGACGTCGACGATCCCGGTCGACGGTGAGAACAGAGCCGCGACGCCTTCGACTGCCGGTTCCCGGTCGCGCAGTTCGTCCACTCCGATCCGTCGAAGGTCGGACACGCCGTTGGCCAGACCGTGTCGGAGCAAGACGTCGAGGCGTTCGCTCTGAGTGCCGTCGGTGGCGACGATGAGTTTGCCCGGCCGCGCCCACAAAACGCCGTGCTCGTCGCAGAATCGGGTTAACTGCTCGCGACCGCGGACGCACAGTTCCGCCTTCAGGCTGCCCTCGGGGTAGTAGATGCCGGCGTGGATCACCTCCGAGCTCCGCGAGGTCGTCTGCGCGCCAACCGAATCGGTGGCCTCGAGGACGACGACGTCGCGTCCTCGCCGGGCGAATGCCCGCGCCACCGCCAGCCCGACGATGCCGCCGCCGACCACGAGGCAGTCGACCTCCACACGCTCCGTCGTCGCGTGCTCGGCCCGGTGGATGCGCGTCACTGCTCGTACCTCCTCGTCGCTTGTCGTCGAGTTCCGTCGGCCACGGTATCCGGGCAAACCCGGCGGCGTGGGGCAGACTGGGGTGATGCGGTATTCGGAGGTTCTCGCGATCGTGCAGGCCGGTGGACGTGGTTCGCGGATGGAGGTGCTGACCGATCGGCGGGCGAAACCCGCGTTGCCGTTCGCGGGCAACTATCAGCTCATCGATTTTCCGCTCTCCAACCTGCACCACAGTCACATCGACGACGTGTGGTTGTGCGTGCAGTACGAGGCCGAGACCATCACCCAGATCGTGGCGGGTGGCCGTCCCTGGGATCTGGACCGTACGAGCGGCGGGTTGCGCGTGGTGATGCCGGAACAGACCGACGCCCCGGAAACCGAAGACGGCTTCGCGACCGGCAACGCCGACCTGCTGTACCGCATCCGCGGCCGCATCGCCGCCCACGCACCGGACGAGGTCATCGTCATGAGCGCCGACCACGTCTACGACTTCGACTTCCGCGACGCCATCGAGACCCACCGCCGCCATGGCGCCGAATGCACTGTGGTCACCACGACGTGTCCTCTTGGGGAGGCCGCGCAGCACGCCACCGTGAAAGCCCGCCGCGACGGGACGGTCCGCGAGTTCCGCTACAAACCCGAACGCGCCACCACGCGCACGATCGCCACCGAGATCTTCGTCTACGACCCGGCCGTGCTCATCGAGGGCCTCGAGTACCTGGAGAGCCGGACGACCGAGGGATCCCCGAAGGACGACACCGGCCTGGGGGACTTCGGCGAACACCTGGTGCCGTGGTTCGTCGACCGCGGCAAGACGGTGGCCCACGCGATGCCGGGGTACTGGATCGACGCCGGCCGTCCCGAGACCTACCTGCAGGCGCACCGCGACCTCATCTCCGGGTCCCTCGACGTCTTCCGCGCCGACCGGCCGATCCTCACCAACCAGCCGCAGCGCCCGGCCGCGCGTATCGAGACCGGGGCGGTCGTCGAGGACAGTCTCGTCAGCAGCGGCGCCCACGTGCACGGAACGGTCCGACGCAGCGTTCTCGGACCGGGGGTGGTCGTCGAAAAGGGTGCGGTCGTGGCCGATTCGGTGATCTTCGGTGACGTTGTCATCGGCGCCGGCGCGTCGGTCGCATGGTCTGTCCTCGACGAACGGGTGCGCGTCGGCCCGAACGCGGTGATCGGCGGGCACCCGCGGACACGCCCGGTCCCGACCGAGAAGATCACGTTGGTCGGGATGGATACGCAGATCCTGCGCGGTGCCCGGGTGGCATTGGGAGACCGCGTCGAGCCGGGTCGCCGCATCCGGTGACCCGGGCCGACCTGTTCGCGACCGCGCGGCACTGGCGGGACCACGATCCGGACCCGTCGACCCGAGCCGTGCTGACCGATCTGATCGACGCGGCCGTGACCGGTGACGTCGCCGCCGCCGACGATCTCGCGGCCCGCTTCCACGGACCGCTGACCTTCGGCACCGCCGGCCTGCGCGGCGAGGTCGGTGCGGGCGAGTCACGGATGAACGTCGCCGTGGTCACCCGCGCCACGGCCGGTGTCGCGCGGTATCTGCTCGACACGGTCGGTCCCGACGCGCGCGTCGTGGTCGGGTGCGACGCCCGGCACGGATCGGCCGAGTTCTTCGATGCGGCAACCGAAGTGCTTGCGGCGCAAGGGCTCACGGTGTTCGCGCTGCCACCCCGGTTGCCGACGCCGGTCACCGCTCATGCGACGCGTGCGCTCGACTGCGACGCCGGGGTGATGATCACCGCCTCGCACAACCCACCGGCCGACAACGGTTACAAGGTGTATCTCGGCGGGCGTGTCACCGACGATGCGGGCAGGGGAGTGCAGATCATCTCGCCGGCCGACGCCGACATCGCGGACCGGATCGCGCAGGCGCCGCCCGCCGACGAGGTGCCCCGGGACTCCGCGGCAGTCATCCACCTCGATGACGAGACGGTCCGTACCTATGTCGAGCGCACCGCGCGGCTACGACCCGTCGGCGGTCCGTCGCCGGTGCGCGTCGTACTGACGCCGATGCACGGGGTCGGGGGTGCGGTCGCCCGAGACGTGTTGCGGGCCGCGGGAATCGGCGACGTCCACGTGGTGGCGGCGCAGTCCGCTCCCGATCCGGACTTCCCGACGGTGCCGTTCCCGAACCCGGAGGAGCCCGGTGCCCTCGACCTCGCACTCGATCTCGCACGCGACGTCGACGCGGACGTCGTGATCGCCCTCGACCCCGACGCCGACCGCTGCTCGGTGGCGACGGTCGGTCCCGATGGGCAATGGCGACAGCTGACCGGCGACGAGATCGGCGCGCTGCTGGGGGAGCAGGCGGCACGGGATGCGACGCGCCCCGGTGACACCCTGGCGTGTTCGATCGTGTCGAGCCGGCTGCTCGGCCGGATCGCCGCGGACCACGGGCTACGGTTCGCGGCGACGCTCACCGGATTCAAGTGGATCGCCCGGACTTCCGGCCTGCGTTTCGGTTACGAGGAGGCGATCGGCTACTGCACTGACCCCGACACCGTCCGCGACAAGGACGGCATCGGTGCGATGGTCCGGGTCATCTCCCTCGTCGAGGAACTCGGGAGGGATGGCCGCACGCTGACCGACGAGCTCGACCGGCTCGCCCGTCGCCACGGCCTGCATGCCACCGCACCGTTGACGATCCGCGTCGAGGACACCGCGCTGATCGGCGAGATGATGCAGCGCCTGCGTTCCTCACCGATCGAACGACTGGCCGGCTCGCCGGTGGTGGAGAACCGCGACCTGGCACATGGATCCGCTGACCTGCCGCCGACCGATGGCGTCATGGTGCGGACCGCCGCCGACGACCGCGTCGTCGTGCGTCCCTCCGGCACCGAGCCGAAGCTGAAGTGCTATCTCGAAGTCGTCCTCGACTGCCCGGGCGGCGCCGTACCGCGGGACGAGGCCGCACGCCGTCTCGACGCCCTCGGTGCGGACATCTCGGCGGTGCTCGAGGTCTGAGCGCACTACGATCAATCCGTGCCGCGAACCGATTCCGATCAGCGCCTGCGCGATCTGACCCTGCTGCGTCAGGTCCGCGACCGGATCGACCGCGAGTACGCGCAGCCGCTCGACGTCGAGGCGCTCGCGCGCGGGGTGAACATGTCGGCCGGTCACCTGAGCCGCAAGTTTCGCCAGACCTACGGCGAATCGCCTTACTCGTACTTGATGACTCGCCGCATCGAACGGGCGATGACGCTGCTGCGGCGCGGCGACCTGACCGTCACCGAGGTCTGCTTCGAGGTGGGCTGCTCGTCGTTGGGCACCTTCAGCACCCGGTTCACCGAACTCGTCGGGGTCCCGCCGACGGTCTATCGCGAACAGTCGGCCGACGCGACGGACGGGATACCGGCGTGCCTGGCGAAGAACATCACGAGACCGATCAGGAATCGAGAAGCACAGCGCGGGTGAGACTGCCTAGCCTGATCCCATGAACATCACGATCCAGTACACCTTCCTCCCACATACCGATGGCGACGCCGCCCTGGGCTTCTACCGCGACCTCCTCGGTTTCGAACTCCGCAAGGATGTCGGCTACGAGGGCATGCGGTGGCTGACCGTCGGCCCGCCCGGACAGCCGGGCACGTCGATCGTCCTGCATCCGCCGGCTGCCGATCCGGGTATCTCCGAGGAGGAACGCCAGACGATCCTCGAGTTGATCGCCAAGGGGAGTTACGGCGCGCTGACGCTGGCGACCGACGACCTCGACGGGCTGTTCGACAAATTGCAGTCCAGCGGCGTCGACATCGTGCAGGAGCCGATGGATCAGCCGTATGGCGTGCGCGACGCCGCCGTTCGTGACCCGGCGGGCAACCTCATCCGTATCGACCAGGCCGGCTGAGAGATGTGCGGACCCGGTCGATACCCGCCCCCGGAAGCACTCGGCGCGGTCGTAGACCGACAACACCCCGCGCCGGCGCCCGCCACCCTGGTTAGATCGACCGGGAGTCCGCGCACCGACCTCGTGGCAACGGACCTCCGGAATGACACGAGCACCCCGAACGCCGACGACCGCCCGCCCGCGGTCGCCACATTGATGGAGAGACGATGAGCCGAACCGCCACCCGTCCCGCACGGAAGGTCGACGCTGTGCGGGCCGACGGCATTCACCCCGCCGACACGCACGACATCATCCGCGTCCACGGCGCCCGGGAGAACAACCTCAAGGACGTCAGCGTCGATCTGCCGAAGCGTCGGCTGACGGTCTTCACCGGGGTGTCGGGTTCCGGGAAGAGCTCACTGGTCTTCAGCACCATCGCCGCGGAATCCCAGCGCCTCATCAACGAAACGTACAGCGCGTTTGTCCAGGGCTTCATGCCGTCGATGGCTCGTCCGGACGTCGACATCCTGGAGGGTCTGACGACGGCGATCATCGTCGACCAGGAGCGGATGGGTGCCAACGTCCGGTCGACCGTCGGCACGGCCACCGACGCGAACGCGATGCTGCGTATTCTGTTCAGTCGCTTGGGAACTCCGCATATCGGTTCGCCTCAGGCCTTCTCGTTCAACGTCGCCTCGATCAGCGGGGCGGGTGCGGTGACCATCGAGAAGGGCGGGCAGAAGGTCAAGGAGCGTCGGAGCTTCTCCATCACCGGCGGGATGTGCCCACGATGCGAGGGCCGCGGCGACGTCTCCGACTTCGACCTCACCGCGCTGTACGACTCGTCGAAGTCGCTCAACGAGGGCGCGCTGACGATCCCCGGCTACTCAATGGACGGCTGGTACGGCCGGATCTACCGCGGCTGCGGCTTCTTCGACCCCGACAAGCCAATTGCCAAGTACACCAAGAAGCAACTCAACGACCTGCTCTACAAAGAGCCCACCAAGATCAAGGTCGAGGGCATCAACATCACCTACGAGGGTCTGATCCCGAAGATCCAGAAGTCGATGTTGAGCAAGGACCGTGAGGCGATGCAGCCGCACATCCGCGCCTTCGTCGATCGCGCGATCACCTTCGCGAAGTGCCCGGACTGTGAGGGCACCCGCCTCACCGCCGAGACCCGCTCGTCGAAGATCAAGGGCATCAGCATCGCCGACGCGTGCGCGATGCAGATCAGCGATCTCGCCCAGTGGGTCGCCGAACTCGACGATCCGTCCGCGGCCCCGCTGATCGCCGCGCTGCGGGACCACCTCAACGCGTTCGTCGACATCGGACTCGGCTACCTGTCCCTGGAACGCCCGGCCGGCACGCTGTCCGGCGGAGAGGCGCAGCGCACCAAGCTGATCCGTCACCTGGGTTCGTCGCTGACCGACGTGACCTATGTGTTCGACGAGCCGTCGATCGGTCTGCACCCGCACGACATCACCCGGATGAACGATCTGCTGCGCGCATTGCGGGACAAGGGCAACACGGTGCTGGTGGTCGAGCACAAGCCGGAGGTGATCGCGATCGCCGACCGCGTCGTCGACATCGGCCCGGGAGCGGGCACCGACGGCGGCACGATCGTGTTCGAAGGCACCGTCGACGAACTGCGGGCCGCGGACACGCTCACCGGGCGCCACCTGGAGGACCGCGCCGCCGTCAAGGACGAGGTCCGCACGCCCAGTGGTCATCTCGAGGTCCGCGGGGCCGACGCCAACAATCTGCGCGATGTCGACGTCGACATCCCGCTCGGTGTGCTGGTCGTGCTCACCGGCGTCGCGGGCTCGGGCAAGAGTTCGTTGATCAACTCGACGGTCGCCAAGAAGGACGGGGTCGTCTCCATCGACCAGAGCGCCATCAAGGGGTCGCGGCGTTCCAATCCGGCGACCTACACCGGTCTGCTCGAGCCGATCCGCAAGGCGTTCGCCAAGGCCAACGGCGTGAAACCCGCCTTGTTCAGCGCGAACTCGGAGGGTGCCTGCCCCAACTGCAACGGTGCGGGTGTCGTCTACTCCGACCTCGCGATGATGGCCGGCGTCGCCGCGCCCTGCGAGGTGTGCGAGGGCAAGCGATTCCAGGCCGAGGTGCTCGACTACACCTTCGGCGGCAGAAATATCAGCGAAGTCCTCGAGATGTCGGTCGCCCAGGCGGAGGCCTTCTTCGCCGACGGCGACGCGAAACTCCCGGCAGCGCACAAGATCCTGCACCGGATGGTCGACGTCGGGCTCGGTTACATCAAGGTCGGTCAGCCGCTGACCACCCTGTCCGGCGGCGAACGCCAGCGCCTGAAGTTGGCCAGTCACATGGGGGAGAAGGGCGACGTCTACATCCTCGACGAGCCCACCACGGGCCTCCACCTCGCCGACGTGGAACAGCTCCTCGGGCTGCTCGACCGTCTCGTCGACTCCGGAAAGTCGGTGATCGTCATCGAGCACCATCAGGCCGTGATGGCCCACGCCGACTGGATCATCGACCTCGGCCCGGGCGCCGGCCACGACGGCGGCCGGATCGTCTTCGAGGGCACGCCCGCCGACATCGTCGCCGACCGGTCCACGCTCACCGGCGAGCACCTCGCCGAGTACGTCGGTGCCTGACCCGAGGGCGCAGCCGGCGCGAGCGAGAGCTTCGCTCCCGCTCCCTATCCGAAGGAGCGCCCCCACCGCTCCCTATCCGAAGGAGCGCCCCGCCGCTCCCTGAGGTGCGAGGAGCGATAGCGACGAGCCACGAAGGGTCCAGCGACCGAGGCTCCCAAACCCTAAGTGACGAGCCTTCTTCCGCTCCCTGAGGTGCGAGGAGCGCAAGCCGCCGGGCCGAGCAAGCGACGAAGGAGCGCGTCGAGGTCGACGAGCCTCGAAGGGTCCAGCAACCAGCCCCCGCGACCGACAGACTTCAACTCGACCTATGGACTTCGATCGAGGTCTACCGGTCGAGTTGCAGTCTGTCGGTCAACAAGCGAGCAGGATCGCGCGAGCAGTACCGGGGTTCAGGTGCGCCAGTAGGTGGCTGTTGGTCGGGCGGTCATCACTGTGCGTTGTTCATGCGTACTTCGTGACAATCCCAGCCGGAGTCGTGACGTGTGGCCCCGTCGAGTTCGAATCCGTGTTTGCGATAGAAGGCCACTGCCCGCGCGTTGTCGCGTGCAACCCAGAGGTAGGCCGGGATATCCGTTCCGCCGAGCACTGAGGTCATCAAGTCCATCGCCACACCGGTGCCGTGATAGCGGAGAACGACATTCAGAGACCACAATTCGGTCGGTGCGGGAGCGTCGTGGTCGCGAGCCGGGCCGCTTGCTGCAAAACCGACCATCTCCTGCGTGTCGAGTGAGGTCGCGCACCGGATGCGGATGCCGCGCCCAGCATGGCCTGCGAGGTCTCCGACAGTCTGTCGCCAGCGTGAGGCCGACTCCGCAGGAGTGAGCGCATCGAGCCGGTCCTGAGCCACCATTCCCGCATACGTGGCCTTCCAGATGGCGGTGTGCAGGCTCGAGATCTGATCGATGTCGCCTGCAACCACCGGCCGAATCTCATAGCTACCCACAGACACCGGGTCTACCAGACCTCGACCTCAGTGCGAGCGACGTCGGTGAACCCGCGCAGATCTGCGTCCTCGCCTCGGCTGTCTCACCGCCGTGGCACCATGTCGGTTGATGAACGACGGGCAAGGTGAGAGTGGATCGTCGCGATCCGTCTCAGGGGTAACCCCTGGGTGCACTTCACAGCTGGTCCCCGCGTCCGACGCCGGCGCGCACGCTGCACGTGCCACACGGCGCCGCTGCACAGTTCTGGTCACCCCATCCGTCGTTCATCACCACGACAGCCCACGACGCGACACGGCGCCGTGACCGAACCGTTCCTGCAACCGCATGAGGCAGCGGAAGTCGCTGCGGCCTTCTCGCGCACGTATACCGCCTGGACGTGGCCGGAGATCCTGGCGGCAGTGAGAGCGGTCCTGCCCGCTGAGGTCACCTCCGAAGTCGCCGCCCGCATCATCGAACTCTCGCCTCACGAACCGCGACATCCCGCGACCGTGATGATCCAGGCCCTCGCGCCGTGGACCCACCCGGCACACGTCGCCGCTCAACCCGTCATCGTGCACGAACCACGTTCTGCGGGAACGGTGTCCGACGCTCTGCCCGATCTCTACGATGTCGAGCAGTTCGCGCACTGGCTCGACTTCACCGTGCCCGAGCTCGAATGGTTCGCCGACCGCGGCCAATGGCTACGAACGGCGCGCCCGCCGTTGCGTCACTACCGAATCTGGCGGCGTGAGAAGCGGGACGGTGTCCGGGTCATCGAAGCTCCGAAACCCCGTATGCGCGAGACGCAACGGCGCCTGCTGCGACGGTTGATTGAGCGCATTCCGGCCCATCCCGCGGCGCGCGGTTTCGTACCCGGGTCGTCACCGGCTGCTTTCGCGTGGCCGCACACGGACCGTCCCGTGGTGCTGCGCGTCGACCTCCGTCATTGCTTCGAGACGATCACCGTACCGCGCGTCCGAGCAGTGTTCCGGCAAGCCGGCTACCCGCCGCACATAGCCCGCCTGCTCGCCGAATTGTGTACCACGGCAACGCCTGTGGACGAACTCCGCGGTATCGATCACACGCACGCAGCCCTTCTCCGGGAACGGCATCTGCCGCAAGGTGCGCCGACCTCGCCGCATCTGGCGAACCTCGTGATGCGGCGGCTCGATCGGCGGCTCGACGGGTACGCCCGCCGTCACGGCCTCCGCTACACCCGTTACGGCGACGACCTCGCGATCTCGGGCGACGCGATGAACGCCGACCGCGCGCTGTGGACCGTGCTCCGCATCGTCGAAGACGAGCGATTCACCGTCCACCCGGAGAAGGTCCGGATCATGCACAGCCATCAGCGCCAACAGCTCGCCGGTCTCGTCGTCAACGACCGTCCGCAGGTTGCCAGATCCGACTACGACAATCTTCGGGCCCTGCTCCAGAATGCGAGCCGGCACGGGGCGTCGTCGCAGAATCACGACGAACACCCGGACTTCCGCGCACACGTCTACGGTCTCATCGCGTGGGTGGGTGCGACGGGGGAGACGCGTCGACGCCGGTTGCTGAACATGGCCCGCACGGTCGACTGGGACAGCTGAGAACCTCTGAAGACGGACCAAACGCCCGAACAATCCCGAACCTCACACCGGCTGCGGTTCGCTGTGAGACCACTGTTACCTCGGCCTTCCCCGCAGCGTGCCCAGTCGCAATGCCGGTGGACCAAGGTCCGTGCATGGACAAACAACTGCTCGAACGCAGCCTGGCACTCGTCGACCTTCCCGACTCGGGCCTCACCGTTCGCTTCTACGAGATCCTGTTCGACCGCTATCCGACCGTTCGCGCCATGTTCGGCCGCGACACCAGGGCCCAGGCCGAGATGTTGCGCAGCGCCGTCGCCTCGGTCGTGGAGCATCTCGACGACGCCGAGTGGCTGACGACGACTCTGCACGCGTTGGGGCGGCGACACGCCGGTCTCGGCGTCACCCGACCGATGTACACCGCGGTCGCGGAATGCATGATCGCCGCGATGAGCGAGATCGGCGGCGAGTCCTGGACCCCGGCCATGACGCTGGCCTGGGACCGCGCACTCGGCGCGGTCGCGACGATCATGCTCGACGGCTATCCGGACGACGGCGTGGTCGACATCATGCCGGCAGATCGACGCAAACCCGGAGCTGCCTGACCCGCCCTTCACCCGATCCCGGCGACGCCCGCACTTCGACTCGCCACGGTCCCATCGACCGACCCCACCGGAGAATGCTCGACCACCCTTCGACTGTCGACGACCGACGAATCCACGTGCGACCCGCACCGCCCGACTACACGGCCACGGCCCGGCCACCCTGAATCGCACGCCCTCCGCGATACGATCCCGCTCGGAAGTGAGGGCTCGTGACTGCTGTTGTAAACCCGCGACGTGCGCTGGATCGATACCTGGGATCAGCCCGGGCCCGGTGGGCGACACTCGCCGTCTTCCTCATCAGTTCGGCGGTCGCCATCGTCGTGCTGCCGAACCAACCGCCGGCCCCGTATCGCATCGATTTCGACGTCTACCGCATGGGCGGACAGGTCCTGCTCGACGGCGGCGACCTGTACGGCATCCTGCCCCGACTCGCGGAAGGCTCGTACCTCCCGTTCACGTATCCACCGCTTGCCGCAGCGCTGTTCTCGATCTTCACGGTCGTCCCACTCGGCCTCGGTCAGGCCCTGTTCACCGCGATCTCCATCGGCTGCCTGCTGGTGGTGTGCCGCATCGTCCTGTCCTGCCTCGTCGAGCGGCCTGCTCACCAGTTGTGGTGGCTCGCAACGGCCGCCGCGACGGTCGGCCTCTGGCTCGAACCCGTCCGCGACACCCTCAACTTCGGACAGATCAACATCGTGCTGATGACGCTCGTCGTCGTCGACGTACTGCTGGGCCGCGGCAAGTGGTGGAACGGGCTGCTCGTCGGACTCGCCATCTCGATCAAGCTCACCCCCGCGGTGTTCCTGCTGTTCTTCTTCGTCCGCCGTGACTGGCGCGCGCTCGGCATGGCCGCGGCGTCAGCGGTCGCCTACGCCGGTCTCGGCCATCTCCTGACACCGAACGACTCGCGCACCTACTGGACATCGACCCTCTTCGACACCGACCGCATCGGGAGTCCGCACTTCGCGAACAACCAGTCGATCAAGGGTGAGCTCGGCAGGCTCGGCATCGAGTCCGACGTCGCGTGGTTCCTCGTCTCGCTGATCGTCGGCCTGTTCATCGCCTGGGTCGCGTGGCGTCTGCTGTCGGTTGGACCGGCAGGTCCACAGCCGTCCAGTCCGCACGATGTCGCGGCACTGATGACAGTCGCGTTCGCCGCGCTGTACTGCTCGCCGGTCGCGTGGGACCACAGTTGGGTCTGGGTGGTCCCGCTGCTGATCCTGCTGACCTTCCTCGCGACCACGCCCGCGGCGTCGGCGATCTGGTGGTGGCTCGTCGGTTCCGGGCTCGTCATCTTCGCCGTCGCGCCGCATCAGCGAATCCCGCAGCGGTACGACGCCGAGTTGTCCTGGGTCTGGTGGCAGCATCTCGTCGGGTCGTCGTACCTGCTCTGGGGTCTGGCGGTGCTGGTCGCGCTGGGGGTCTCGGGGCCCCGGGTGCTGACCTCCCGACGGTCGGCCGACACGCTCGCACAACTCGCATGAACACCCCGTCTGCACACTCCCCTTGAAACAGACGCTAAAATCCGTTCCAATGGTGCATAGTGATGTAACGCACATCGGAACAACGGGGAGTGGCAGGTTCATGACGAGTCGGAAAAAGCAGATCCAGAGCGTGCTGGCGAAGGCGAGCAGCATGTACCCGAGCTCGGAACGCCCGCTGGCCGAGCCACCCGCCGGGTCGGACCTCAAGCCGGTGATGGGCGATCCGGGGATTCCGTACCTCGGCAACACTCTCGAAGCACTGGTCGACCCGCTGAAGACGGCGATGGAGCGCTTCGAGCGCTACGGCCAGGTCTCGTGGTCGGGCGCGCTGGGCATGAACATGGTCACACTCGTCGGTCCGGATGCAATCGAAGCCGTCTGGATGAACCGAAAGAAGGCGTTCTCCAGCGAGCTCGGCTGGGAACCGATGATCGGCCCGTTCTTCCGCCGGGGCGTCATGCTGATGGATTTCGACGAGCACATGCAGCACCGCCGGATCATGCAGCAGGCGTTCAGCCGGCCGCGCCTGACCGGCTACCTCGACATCATGACCCCGCACATCGAGAAGACCCTCGCCAACTGGGAGGTCGGCAACGGCTTCAAGATGTACTCCCGCACCAAGGACCTCACGCTGTCGCTGGCGACCGAGGTGTTCATGGGCGCTCACGTCAGCGAGTCCGAGGCGCACCGCCTCGAGCACGCCTTCGAGGCAGCCGTGCGTGGCGGCCAGGCGATCGTGCGCAAGGACGTCGGCAACTGGACCTGGGCGCAGGGACTCCGCGGCCGCGAGGCGCTGCAGGAGTACTTCCGCTCCGAGATCCCGCTGCGTCGCGGCAACGACGCCGACGATCTCTTCAGCGTTCTCTGTAATGCCGAGAGCGACGAGGGTGAGACGTTCTCCGACGAGGACATCGTCAACCACATGATCTTCGTGATGATGGCCGCGCACGACACCAGCACCATCGCGCTGTCGATGATGACCTACTTCCTCGGCAAGCACCCCGAGTGGCAGCAGCGTCTGCGCGAGGAGTCCCTGGCCCTCGACAAGCCGACGATCGACTACGACGACGTCGACAAGCTCCCCAGCATGGAGCTGGCCTTCAAGGAGACGCTGCGCCTCAACGCCCCGGTCGGGATGCTCTTCCGCATGGCGATCGAGGACACCGAGGTCTGTGGCCACTACATCCCGAAGGGCACGCTGCTCGCCATCCATCCGTGGGCGACGATGCTCCGCAAGGAATGGTGGCCCAACCCGACCCACTTCGATCCCGAGCGCTTCTCCGCCGAACGCCGCGAGGACAAGGTCCACCGCTTCGCGTGGGCACCCTTCGGCGGCGGCGCACACAAGTGCATCGGCCTGTATTTCGGTGGCATGGAAGTGAAGTCGATCCTGCACCAGATGCTGCTGCGTTTCGAGTGGGACGTCCCGGCCGGTTACCGGCCGGAGCTGACCTACGGTACCGGCCCGACCCCGGCCGACGGCCTCCCGATCAACCTGCGGCACCGCAAGATCTGACGGTTCCTCACACCCGAGGAGCGAGCCGCTCCACCGCTCCCGGGGGTGCGAGTAGCGCAAGTACCAGCCCACTGCTCCCTGAGCCTGGATATTTCACTGATGTTGCTGGTGTTCGGCGTGTGATACGCGAAAGTGCCTGTCTGCCTTGTGATTATTGA